>JAKAQR010000022.1:16714-42638 GCA_021819725.1 Actinomycetes bacterium | reverse complement strand
GCAACTGGGACCCTGTTGTCTCCACCTCATTGGTTCCAGTGAATTCCGAGCCCAAAGCGTCGGCGGTGAGCTGATACCGACTAGGGTCTACAACATCCCCTCCCAGCAAGTACTCTGACGGGTTCCGATCGCGATGCCAATGCTGGGCTCAATATCCGTGACTGGTCGGCTACCAGTCCTGGTCTAGTTGAGGCCAGTGCCCTGTTCGTTCCCGGGCCCTTATCGGGTACAGGCGACAGTTCAGATGATGGGTTGACTCATCACCTGGAGAGAGGATGTAAGACCAGTAACAATGCTGGCCGTACTCGGAGAGGCAAGAACAACTCTTGGACAAGTGAGCATGAGAACCTTGTAAAGGGTGCGTCATTATGAGTGAACTCACTATTAGTCACTCAGGTGCAACGGTCACTCTAGAATCAACCTCGACACCTGAATTCCCGAACTTCGAGCATGAGAACCGTCTGCTGAGTTCCTAAAGCCCGTGGGAATGGGACCGATTCATGCCCTCTTGCGAGGACCCACTTAGTCATCGTCGATGATTGGGGGGGGTCTCGCCGACCTTACCGATCGAACCACTGGGTTCCACCGAGATCTTGGCTACCTTCGATGACCGAGGGGAGAACGGTTCAATCATCTGCTCACAGTTATCCCTCTCGGCACGGGAAGAGAGCTTTGAGGAAAGCACCGTGGCTGGGGCCATCATGGATCGTATGATTCATACCGCAATTCCCGTCGAAGGCAAGGGAGCATCTATGCACAAACAGCCGCGCCAAAGCAACCGCGCCAAAGCAACCGCGCCAAAGCAACGGAGCCAAAGAAAGGAGGCGAGCGGACCAACAGATCCTGGTCCAGCGGTACCAAATCCACGACGGTAGCGAACTCTGAGACTGGGTCGTCCCTCCTGGCAGGCCTGGTCGACACCACGAGACGCCATCGCCGTGGAGGAGCCGCAATGATCGCATAACCGGCCTTAACGAGGGCTTTCTCGTACCCATGCGCCTGGAAACCCCGTCGATACGTTCGCCGTCAAGGACATCGACAAATCCCTCTCATTTTGCCTCTCGTGCACCCCACGCAGGCAGACTAGCCACATCCCCGCGTAACGGTTCCCCTTGTAGGGCGCCACCGAACCCTTGGCCAAGGACGTCAATCTTGCCTGCTGACACAAGCCCGATGAGCAACCGTCTTAGACGGATCCTATCTCATGCTGTTGGGAGTCTGGAGGCGATGCGTTCGGCAAGCACGTCCATACGTCGACGCCCAAGTGGGCCAGGTCGAAGTAAGAGTTGGGGCAGCACGGCCCGCCAACACACCACCACACCACGCACCATCCAGGGTCGATGATCAAACCAGCCAACGGTGGCGTCGACAAAACAGAGCGCTGGCCGCACCACCGCTTCACCGAGTAGATCGGCACAGGCCCGTTGCACCGCCTCGACCTGCCAGGTCATGGCGTCGACCAGTCTGGTCTCGTCCCGCCCACCGACGATGAGTCGTTGATCTCGCATGAAGAGGCCACCCTTGTCTACGAACTCAAGACGTTTGCCTGTTCGGACCTTCGTATCGATCACCCACACCCCGGATGACGTCACAACGATATGGTCGATGTTGCTACGACTCCTTGGCTTATGGCGGTCGTTGAGGACGATGATCCCCGGAATCGCGTCAAGCACATCACCGACTTTACCCTCGCCAACGGCACCGGTTGCCCAGACCTGAACATGCGAAGGTGCAGCTCGTATCTGCGCTTTTGGCGTCACGGCAGCGACAAGCCGTCCCGCCAGTGGGTGTTTGGCTTTGATCTGTGTTCGCCACTCTCGGTCAGCAGTGACGCGTGCCTCTTCCTGTCGCTGGTGGCGAACAGATCTTCTCTCTGCCTCCCGGGAGACTGATCGACCAGCCACCCCAGGATCAACTACCGGCACCGAAGGTTCCGCTAAAGCAGGCTCCGATGCCAACCCGGTGTCCGCCCTGGAATCGAGGCACGATCGACACGTCACCTTCTTTGCCACGGCATCCCATCCCGCACGCTCCCCCGCAGCCACGCTATTACCACAGGACACACAGGTGTCCGGCCTCCGCAGGACAAGTTCCCTCATGGCGACAATATCGGCGTAACGTCACTTTGACTGAAGATCATCCGCAGGGATTGGCACGATGAATCGGTTCAGCTGATACCCTTCGAGTCATAGGAAGGTCAGTGACCTCCGTGTCGAGATGATCAAAACTGATCAGATCGACTGGCTGGCGCAGTTCTATGGACGCGGCCCGGTACGCATCGGGCTCATCCATCTTCCGTTATCCCGAGCGTTCCCAAGTGCAACGTCGTAGCGCCTCGTTGGCGGAGACCAGCGACTCTAGAGACTGGGTTGCCTCGACGTGGGCAGATCATCTCTCACCCTTGGCCGGGTAACAGGGCTCTGTGCCGTGTAGCCGATCTCAGCTATCTCACCGATCTCACCAGCGAATCCGCGAGCCACGACGTTCATGTCGCGGGGTATCGCTCACCAAGTGCGGCACTGGACCCCGCATGCCCAGTCCATCCTCGTGGGGAGAGGAACGCACCTCTCCGATCGAGCTAATGCCCAAAGAGTTTTGATCCAGCTGCAGGAGATCTACCCGACACCAGCGAGACTGGTAGGCATGGCTCCTCAATACATCTTCTCGATGCGCGACATCGGTCGCTTCTATCCACCTGACAAGGAAGTCCTCAAAGGGATCAACCTGTCCTTCTACCCAGGTGCGAAAATCGGCGTGATCGGGGCAAACGGATCGGGTAAATCATCCCTCCTGCGTATTATGGCGGGTCTCGATGACGGTTTTAGCGGTGAAGCTCGCCTCACCCCTGGGTTCACAGTGGGCTATCTGCCACAGGAGCCCCAACTCGATCCAACCAAGGATGTCATCGGTAACGTCGCCGACGGCCTGGCCGAACAACGCGACCTGTTGACCAGGTTCAACGAGGTCTGTGAGGCCTTTAGCTCTCCTGATGCCGACTTTGATGCCCTCCTTGCGGAACAGTCAGACCTCCAAACTCGGATCGATGCCATCAACGGTTGGGACCTTGATCGCACGCTTGAGGTGGCGATGGACGCCCTTCGCCTCCCTCCTTCTGACGCCGATGTGACCACGCTCTCTGGAGGCGAACGTCGCCGAGTCGCACTATGCCGATTGCTCCTTGCCAAACCTGACCTTCTGCTCCTGGATGAGCCAACGAACCATCTTGATGCGGAATCGGTAGCATGGCTCGAGCGCACGCTACACGACTACGCCGGCACGGTAGTCGCCATCACCCACGACCGATACTTCCTCGACAACGTAGCCTCATGGATCCTCGAACTGGATCGCGGCAGAGGCATGCCTTGGGAAGGGAACTACTCCTCGTGGCTCGAACAAAAGCAGGCTCGCCTTGCCACCGAGGAGAAGGCAGACCGGGCGCGCCAAGCAGCGCTCGCTCGCGAACTCGAATGGATCCGGATGTCGCCAAGAGCCAGACAGAGCAAGGGTAAGGCTCGGCTCAACGCCTTCAATGAATTGGTGGCGGAGTCCGAGGCAGCCGACCAACGAGGCGACTCTTTGGAGATCGCCATTCCACCAGGACCTCGTCTCGGTGATGTGGTGGTCAATGCAGCGAGCCTTACAAAGGGGTTTGGCGATCGACTACTCATCGAGGACCTGAGCTTCTTGCTTCCCCCGGGAGGTATCGTGGGTGTCATCGGACCCAATGGTGCTGGTAAGACCACCCTGTTCAAGATGATCGTTGGCCAAGACAAGCCCGATGGGGGCTCCATTGAGGTCGGAGGTACGGTCCATTTCACCTATCTCGACCAGTCACGCGACAGTTTGGACGCAACCACTACCGTCTACGACGAGATCACGGGTGGCGTTGAAAGAATTGTCGTCGGGCACAGAGAGATCCATGCTCGAGCGTATGTATCGAGCTTTGGCTTTAAGGGAAGTGCACAACAAAAGAAGATTGGAGAGATCTCGGGCGGAGAACGCAACCGAGTCCAACTCGCAAAGGTGCTACGAAGTGGTGGTAATGTGCTCCTCCTCGACGAGCCAACGAATGACCTCGATGTCGACACACTCCGGGCGTTGGAGGATGGGCTGCTCAGTTTTCCCGGATGCATCGTGGTGATCAGTCACGATCGTTGGTTTCTCGACCGGGTCGCCACCCACATCATCGCCTTCGAGGGAGAGGCGGAAGTCCGCTGGTTTGAGGGCAACTTCTCAGACTACGAAGTCGACCGCCATCGAAGGCTAGGCACCGACGCTGATAAGCCCCATCGGATGAAATATAAGCCACTCACCCGCTAGGCAAACGAGCAGACCAACCCGCTAGATCGCGATCACTCCAGGCTCACGATGCCCTAGAGCTCCGGTCCACAATGATCACGAGGCGCTGGTGCTCCGCCAGTACGACAAGATGCCTCCTCCCGTTCCTTGTCCGACAGCACTATTGCTTCTGGTGAGAGAGACACCTCATGGGTATCTCGTCAGGTTCTGGGCGCAAACGACTCCCAACACCCATGGCCGTTGGATCCTCACGAAAGGGATGGCCGAATCAGGCCAGTCTCATAGGCGATCACGACGAGCTGGGCTCGATCGCGTACCGCGAGCTTTGACATGATATGGCTTACATGGGTTTTCGCCGTCAGCGGGCTGAGGTAGAGTTTCTCGGCAATCTCGGTATTGCTGAGCCCAGAACCAACCAACACAAGCACTTCTCGTTCCCGATCGCTCAAGATATCGAGTGCAGCCTGACTCGTGGGTGCAGGGGTACTTCTACTTGCGATAGTGGCGATCAGTGATCTCGTAACACTCGGGGAGAGTAGCGCTTCGCCCCGGTGGACGACTCGAACCGCATTGATAAGTTCAGAGGGTTCGCTATCTTTGACAAGGAAGCCACTGGCACCATTGCGAATTGCTTCCAGAATGTATTCGTCCTCCGCGAAGGTTGTCAGCACAATGATGCGGGTCTTGGCGAGGTCCGGGTCGCCTGCAATGATTTTTGTCGCTGCGAGCCCATCCAAGGTCGGCATTCGAATATCCATTAGGACCACGTCGATGGGCTGTGCACGCAACAGAGCGATCGCGGTGGCGCCTTCAGCCGCCTCCGCAGCCACCTCAATATCGTCGGCCGACTCAAGAAGTACTCTCAGCCCAGCGCGAATAAGCGCCTGATCATCAACGAGTAATAGGCGAATCATCGGCGACTGTCAGCGTCGCTGGCACCAGAATGCCCGGTATCGCTCAGCGTAAAGGTCGGCTGATCATCCCGGTTTCTCTCTGTATGCAGCGGCAAAACCGCCTCGATCCGAAAACCTCCATCCGCAAGAGGGGATGCAGTGAAGGTACCAGAGAGTGATCGCACCCGTTCCTGAATGCCGACAAGACCGGTGCCGGCTCCTTCCCGGAAGGTAGAGCTCGGACTCGTCGTGGTGTTGTGCACGTCGATCATTAACGAAGTAGGCGTGTAGGCAAGCGTCACGATGGTGGTCGGGTTTTCGGCATGCCGGACCACATTGGTCAGCGCCTCTTGGACAATACGGAAACTCGCCAGCGCAACCGCAGTTGGAAGCTCAGTGGCTTCGCCCTCAACCACCAACGAAGTGGGTACGCCTGCCTGATTCCAGTCCTTGACAAGCCTCCGGATCGCCGACAGATCGGGGACAATTTCGCCGTGATCTTCGTCTTGCCCTGGGGGTCGCATAATCGCCAAGATGGATCTGAGTTCGTGCAGGCCCGTCTTGGACGCTGAGCGAATCTCGGCAATCGCTTCTGAGGCTCGGCTTGGATCACTGTCGAGAAGGAGTTGAGCGGCGCTGGCTTGGATGTTGATCATCGCCATTGTGTGGGCGACGACATCATGAAGCTCACGGGCGATACGCATGCGCTCTCGGTTGATAATCAGGTGGATCTCCTCCTCGCGCGCTCGTTCGGCATCAAGCTGGCGTGCCCGAGCTTCGTCTCGCCACAGGTGTCGTGCCGAGACGACGCTGCCAAGCGCGAATGCGGCGACCATCTCGGGCCACATGGTCAGTCCAGGACCACCGATGAACCCGAATGGCCCCAAAAAGCCGTTGGCGACCCAGAGCGCGATGGTCCCGATCAACCCAAGGAGAGCCGCCTTGCGCCAGCTGTGTTCCTGGGCCACCCAAAACCCGGCCACGAGGATAGGAACGAGAGTCGCTCCGTTCAGCTGCCCAAGCACCGACCACCCGATAGCGGCGACGATAGTAACGAAGAAGACGGCCGTAGAGTGCCGACGCACAAAGAGAAGAGACATAGCCGCTGCGAGTGGAATCGCAAAGGCAACAAGTGGTGGTTGCGTAACAAGATGGAGGCCGGCATAATGATTCTGCGGATGAGCCTCAAACCAGGCCCCAACGAGCGCAAGGATGGCGACGAACCCGGTGCCAATGGGAATGGACCAGAGGCGTGATTGTCGTAGTTTGAAGAAAGTATTCATTGCTTATCTAGCGTAGGCCGCCAATTCGTCTGTCTACTACCACTGACGATGGTCCCTCACCTACTCCCTGAGGAGTACGAGAGAGCTCCACCTGGAGGACCGAGAATCGCATCTCATGGGTCATGACCGATGAGAGCGCTTGCCAATAGGTTATTGCCCAGCGATGCAGTGGGCATTTGCACAAACCCGAAGGAGGGGAAGTCGATGACGATAGTGGCGAATCGCGAGCAGGTAAGTAGTCCCATCAAGATGAGGATCTTTGCCGTTCATAATGCAGTATTGGCGGCAGTTCTTGTGTGGGTGGTCGAGGTACATGTACTTGGAATCCACCTTGGAATCCGCTTCGGTACCGGGACCGCAACGACACTAGGTCTTGCTCAAATAATCGGCGTCAGCCTGATGGTTTCGCTAGCAGGGTGGGCGCTGCTCTCCTTCATGGAGCGAAGGGTATCTCGTGCAGCTACCCTCTGGACGCTGATCGCAGTGGGAGTGGTGCTGGCCTCTCTCGCTCTTCCACTGACGGCAACCACATCTACCACGGCAATGATTGGATTGATTGTGATGCATCTTCTGGTTGGTGCTGGGTCCATCCCATTCATGTACCGCTCAAGTGCAACAAGGTCAGCACGTACCGCATGAGCATCGCTGCGTCACTCTGACGCGACCGGTGCACCGCAACGGCACCAAGTTGTTGTAGACGACGAGCCCTTCGAATGGAAGATCATCAGACTCAGGCATGGTCTGATATCCTCATTCGAAGGGCTCGTCCTTGTGCCGAATGGTCACCGATCGTTCCCGATACGGCATGCTTGACAAAGCATTCTGCTTTGAGAGGCCACACCCCTACCACCTCGGACAGCCAGCCCGCGTCATACATCGTGACCACATAATACATCGTGACCACGGCTCGCGGAGTCGAAACCGCACGAGGGGCGACAGCTCCATCCATCGCACAATCGACCAAGAGGTTCCCATCATCGACTCGCGAGCGGAAAACCGACCGCTATCTGAACCAAACGAACACCCATCAATTCGGGTGCCGCCACTCTCCACATCTGGGTGCACCGCTCTCTGCGGCTAGGAGGTTCCACTACGCGGTGGCCTGTTATCTCCCGCGATCAGAGCGCTCGTTCCCTGGCCATTCCACCTGAACTCGTTTGTCCGCGATGGCATACTGGACGCACCGAGTCTGTCCGTCTCCCCACCCTGGTACCGCCATGAGCGTCGATCCAGCGCCCGCAGCGGTCCGACAGATGCAGATCACCGATCTCGTCAGTCGTATATCCGCCACGAGCCTGGCCGGTTCTTGACCACTAACGTGGTCATCTGATTCGTCGAATGCGCCGATCAAACTGAATCCCTTGTGCCTGGCACCGCCCAAGTTCCACGCGCTGTGCGGAGCATCATCCCGAGAAAACGAATGACGATCGACGCCGCGAGTCCCGCCCAAATACCTCCCAATCCCCAGCCATATCCCAACGCAATCAGCGTCAATGGTACATAGACGCCAATCGTTGCAATGAGCGTGATCGTGCGTAAGAAACCAACATCACCGGCTCCGACAAGAACTCCATCCAGCGCAAAGACCACGCCCGCTACTGGTTGTAGTGCCACCAGCCACGGCCACAGCACCTGGATCTGTTGGCGGACCGGTGACGACGAGGTAAAGGCCAAAGGGACGAGCCACCAACCAGGGATCAGCACGATGGCTAAGGCAATTCCAGCGTAGGCACCATAGCGAGCGACTTGCCAGGCCAATCGTCGCGCTTCACGGGTATCATCTCTCCCCAGCGCGGCGCCTACCAACGACTGGGCCGCGATGGCGAACGAATCAAGAAGCAGTGTGGTCAACACCCAGCACTCCAACCCGACCTGAAAGGCGCCGAGCCTTGCAGTCCCCATCCGAGCAGCCACGCTCACCGCGACAAGGGCCGCCACCTGAAAGCCGACGGCGCGAATGAAGAGATCACCTCCGGTGCGCAGCTGCGCTTTCACGACGTTCATGCGTGGAGACCAGGGGCGTCGCTCAGTTCGAAGCACCAAAAGAAAGAGTACCCCGCCGATGACTTGCGCACCTAGATTCGCAATCGCAGAGCCAACGAGACCAAACCTCAGCGGATAGACGAGCACCGGAGAAGCCACCGCTGAGATAACGTTCGCCAGCACCACAATCTGGACAGGACGACGCGTCTCCTGTACTCCCCGCATCCATCCATTACCGGCCAACACGACAAGCATCCCAGGCACCCCAACGGCCGCTACGCGGAACCAGGTCACTGCGGCCCGGGCAGTGGGGCCGGCTCCACCAGCAAGTAATCGAATGAGTGGTCCGGCGAAGAGCTCACCGATCCCAACGGCGACGATACCCAGAACGAGAGCCAAGAACGTAGCCGCGATCCCCTCATCAATCGCATCACCACGACGACCGGCTCCGAACCAACGAGCTGCACGTCCCGTGGTTCCATAGTCCAAAAAGACGCCAAGCATGGCGACCAACGACACAAGTGTCCCCCCGATACCCAGAGCCCCTAGTGGCACAGCACCAAGATGGCCCACCACCGCAGTGTCCACAAGCACGAAGCAAGGTTCAGCAGCGAGAACAACGAAAGCCGAGGCGGCAAGACGCCACATCGATCCAGAGATCGCCTCTGGTTGGTTCTTATCGGGGCCCATATTCGCGAATCTAACGGGGGCTACCTCCGGTCCAGTGCGAAGGCATTCCGTTCCGTGCATCTTTGCCAAGACGACTCACGGAGATTTGCCGTCCACTTGCTGCTTGACCCAGCCTCGTTTGACTCGTTACCAAGCCAAAACCCGAGATGATTCAGTCTGGCGGACCTGCAGACCTCAGCCTCATCGTCTGGATTTTGGCGAGGTCACAACGGCAGCGGACTTCGGGTATACCGTCGGTTGGTTTGCAAAGCCGTTCCTGTTCCCACCTTCTCAAGGTCTGCAAGGCAACCCCAAATGAGCCTTGGCAGTCCTACTGACGGTGCATCGTTCCCGTTACCACTCATTTGCATCCGGTCTATTGGGGGAGGCCGCTACCGGTGCGAGCACCGCGAGGGGCGGCACCTCGCTGTGTCGGCCTTATCTCCATCGACACGGCCGACGAGGTCCAGCGTCTCGGCGATTGGATCGCAAACTCGTAGCTGCCGCGAGGGGCGAGCCTGGCTAGCGTAGATCGAACCGGTCCAGATTCATCACCTTGTCCCAGGCGGCCACGAAGTCACCTACGAACTTCTCCTTCGCATCGTCGCTCGCATAGACCTCTGCAATCGCTCTAAGTTGTGAGTTCGAGCCAAAGACCAGGTCCACCGCCGTGGCAGTCCATCTCGGCTCCCCCGTCGCCCGATCATGCCCTTCATAGACCTGGTCCATTGTCGTCGATGGTTGCCACTCGGTGGCCATGTCTAACAGGTTGACAAAGAAATCATTACTCAACACCTCAGGCCTCGTCGTGAAGACGCCATGTGGTGCGTTTGCAAAATTGGTGTTCAGAACCCGCATGCCGCCGACCAACACGGTCATCTCTGTTGCGGTCAAGGTCAACAGATCGGCCCGCTCTACCAGTAGATGCTCAGCAGGGAGCTTCTGATCAGCGAGTAGAAAGTTGCGAAATCCATCAAAACGTGGCTCGAGAACCGCGAATGACTCGACGTCAGTTTGCTCATCAGTGGCATCCGCACGACCCGGGGTGAACGGAACCATACATTCGACCCCAGCACTCCTTGCCGCCTGTTCGATGCCCACACATCCACCCAAAACGATCAGGTCAGCAAGGGAGATGCGCGTGGTCCCCGCCTGGGTGGCGTGAAAGTCACGTTGAATGTCCTCCAACGTCGCCAACACGTGAGCTAGTTCTGGAGGGTTGTTGACCTGCCAATCCTTCTGTGGTGCCAACCTGATACGAGCCCCATTGGCACCGCCTCGCTTATCAGTCCCACGGAATGTGGAGGCTGCCGCCCACGCGGTGGTCACCAACTGCGAGACCGAAAGACCGGATGCGCTTAGCATGGCCTTCAGCGTAGCAATCTCTTCGGCATTGACCAATGGGTCTTTTGGCATCGGAATTGGATCCTGCCAAATCTGGGTTTGTGCCGGCACCAAGGGACCAATGTAGCGAGTGACAGGCCCCATATCTCGATGAATCAGCTTAAACCAAGCCCTCGCAAATGCATCGGCGAACTCATCGGGATGCTCATAAAACCGTCTTGCTATCGGTTCATAGATCGGGTCCACCTTGAGTGCGATATCGGTCGTCAACATCACCGGGAAATGACGCTTGGAGGGATCATGGGCATCGGGTACCGCATCGCTGGCACCAGGATCCTTGGGGATCCACTGTTGAGCGCCGGAGGGACTCCGTGACAACTCCCAGTCATAGCGAAAAAGGTTGCCAAAGAAACCGTTGTCCCAATGCACCGGATCGTCGGTCCAAGCGCCCTCCAAGCCACTCGTCCATGCATCGGCACCCTTCCCAGTTCCGTAGAGGTTTCGCCAGCCAAGGCCTTGCTGCTCCAGCGGGGCGCCCTCTGGCTCGGGCCCGATATAGCGCTCTGCGTTCGGAACCGCGCCGTGGGTCTTGCCAAAGGTGTGACCACCCGCCACCAGTGCTACCGTCTCAACATCATCCATGGCCATACGAGCGAAGGTCTCTCGGATATCCTGGGCAGCAGCAAGTGGGTTTGGATCGCCGTTTGGACCCTCCGGGTTCACGTAGATCAACCCCATCTGTGCCGCCCCGAAGGGGTTGGCAAGCTCACGATCGTTGCTATAGCGATCGTCTCCGAGCCAAGTCTCCTCTGGGCCCCAATATGCATCCTCCTCTGGGCCCCAGATATCTTCGCGACCAAAGCCAAATCCGAACGTGCGGAATCCCATTGACTCAAGCGCGCAGTTGCCCGCAAAAACGATGAGATCCGCCCATGAAACCTTCTTCCCATACTTCTGTTTGATCGGCCAGAGCAAGCGACGAGCCTTATCGAGACTGGCGTTATCCGGCCAGCTATTGATTGGAGCAAATCGCTGGTTACCGGTCCCTGCACCACCACGTCCATCGGAGATTCGATACGTTCCCGCATCATGCCACGCCATGCGCACAAAGAGTGGCCCATAATGACCCCAGTCAGCCGGCCACCATGGTTGTGAATCGGCCATCACCGCAACGATATCACGTTGAAGCGCCTCCACATCGAGATCCTTCAATGCATTACGATACGTAAAGTCGGCACCTAAGGGACTCACCGAACGTGCATGCTGCTCGAGAACTCTTAGATTCAATTGGTTAGGCCACCAATCCTGATTCGACCGACTACCAATCGCGGTTGCGGTAGGTAGGACTGGGCACTGCCCTTGATGTTCCAAATCTGCCATGACTATCCTCTCTTATTTACTTGTCTGTGGGTTTACTTGTCTGTGGGGGAAACCGCTACTGGTGCCGCTTCGCTGTCGAAACCCTCACTATGGTCTGTGGTGACGGCACAACTTTGAGTAGGGCGCCTCGGCTTCATCGAAGCGTGAGCGCTGCCTTCAAGAGGCTTGCCGCTGCGAACGCCAGTCCCTCTCTCGTCTGGATCGTGATCACTGGCCAGCGTGGTGGCACCGGTGGTCTGTGTTCTACCCCTCGTCGATGGCCAGCTCCATTCTCTAGGCCAGCCTGGTCTCGACAGAGGTCGCAAGTGAATGAAGCCTAAATTGAGACAAGCCCTCCGCGGGATTCGTCTCAATCCGCCGAACCACGAAGTCTGTCGACTTGCTCTCGCCGGAAGAACGAACGAGTCTTCTGTCCGCGGGGACACCACGGGCCACAAGGCAGCTGATGGTCCAACCACATTCGCATCGCCACTCTCGCAAGTCACCAATCTTGCCTCCACGTCATCCAACTATACCACCTATGTTTTTGGAGTATCACTATTTTTAGAATTCTTCTAATTTTTGCTTTCACGCACTCCCCAGCGGTCGAAGGGCCAATCACTGCGGTATGTCCCTGACGGCCACCATCGACTCCCATCGGCGTCTCGGCGGATGCACTCATTCACGCCTGCTACCAACAACTGTCAGTCAACACCGGGTCATCGGCGTTTCGTCTGCCCAACAACCGGCAGCTGACCACACGGCACCCAGAGCTCACTTGGCTCGCCCCTGAGCACTCTCCCCCACGCGCGTAGAAGCTGTCCCTACAGAGTTCCCATCGCGTGCAAAGCGCTACACCACCGAGTCGAAAGGAGGCAGAACTATCGCACCACGACCCAACGCTTGCTCATCCAGCCAATTACGCAGCCGTGTTCCCGCAGACCACCAATCTGCAAAGGATGCACGATCGTCACCTGGTAGGGTCTCAACCATGCGACAGGCACAGGCACTCGCGAGACTCATCAAAGGCGACTCCGTCTTCTTAACTGGTCCACCAGGGGCTGGTAAATCGTATGTGCTTCGCCAATTTGTGCATCTCGCTCGGCGTCGAGGGCTGACCGTGGCGGTCACTGCTTCGACCGGCATCGCTGCCACACAGATCGGTGGTGCAACCATCCATTCCTGGTCTGGCATCGGTATTCGAGATCAGCTCGCACCCAATGACCTTGCGAACCTTTCTTCGAAAGATCGCCTCGTCCGTAGGTACCTCACCACCGACGCACTCATCATCGATGAGATTTCGATGCTCTCCGGCAACTTCCTTACCATGCTCGACCAGCTCGCTCGGACGCTTCGCGGCACTGATGCACCGTTCGGAGGCCTGCAGATGGTTCTTGTCGGTGATATGTTCCAGCTCCCGCCGATCAATCGGGATTCGAGCGAGATCGATTTTGCCTTCCAGTCCGCAGCGTGGAGAGATCTCGACCCCCTCCCCTGCTATTTAACAGAACAACATCGACAATCCGGTGACGAACTCGCTGAGGTGCTCCATGCGATGAGGGATGGCTCGCTTGGTCAAACGCATCTTGCTATCCTCAACTCCCGCATCGGCATGGTCCCGAATGGCGATCATGAACCGACGCACCTCTACTCCCACAACGTAGATGTCGACGCCATGAATGCCCAGCGACTCGCTCGCATTGGCGGAGAGGTGCACACCTACACCATGGAGCTTCGTGGACCGCCAGCGATCGTCGAACCGATGCGCCGTGGCGTGCTTACCCCAGATGAGTTGGCCCTGAAGGTAGGCGCAGAGGTCATGTTTGTCGCGAACGATCAGAATCTCCGCTACGCCAACGGCTCGCTCGCTCGAGTGGTTGATCTCTCCGGCCCGTGGCCCATCGTCGAGCTAGCTGCTACTTCACGTCGCATGAGTGTCGAACCGCATGCATGGGTACTTGAGGAGGATGGAAGTACAAAAGCAGAGATCCGGCAACTGCCACTGCGTCTCGCCTGGGCGATCACGATTCATAAGAGCCAAGGCATGAGTCTCGACGCGGCAGAGATCGACCTCTCCCGATCTTTTACTCCAGGAATGGGTTATGTCGCCCTTTCACGGCTCCGAAGTCTCAGTGGTCTCTATCTCAAGGGTCTTAACACGATGGCGCTCCAACTCCATCCTGAGATCTTCGACTTCGATCGAGAACTCCGTCGACGCTCCGATCGGCTTGCAGAGGAGACGGACGACATCCTCATTGAGGAGGTCGTCACCGACGAGGCGGTTCCGGCCGTCGACACCACCCCACTCGATCTGAATCTCTTCACCCAGCTCAAAGCATGGCGTCGCGAGCAAGCCAGAACCGAAGGGGTGCCAGCGTATGTGATCGCCCCCGACATGACACTCGCTGACATCGCGACGAAGACACCACAAGACAGTAGCGATCTCCTTCGTATCAAAGGCATGGGGACTACTCGTGTCGCCCGCTATGGCGAAGCCATCATAGCGGTGATACAACGCTCCCTCAACCCGCCACCAACCCAGGATTCGCTCTTTGACTGAGGCCAACGACCTCCCCTAGCGACATGCTCCTTCCGTTCCATGAAGGCATCTTTGCACTCGGGCCTCTAGGGTGCTGCTATGTCAGAGTTCCAACATCCTCGACCCTCAGACGCCGCCGAAGACCTCGCCGCGTCAACCGCTGGCCCCATACTCTCCTCAAGCTTCCTCTCTATTGACCGCTTGTTCCTCAGCTTCTTCGAAGAGTACCGAGTACCCGGTCTGGCTTGGGGGATCGTGGATCGCAGCGGGCTCGTCCACCACGGCACCCATGGAGTCAAGAACGTTGTCAGTCAGCTCGCACCCGCCCACACCGATATCTTTCGCATCGCCTCCATGACCAAGAGCTTTACGGCACTGTGTGCCCTCCATCTTCGAGACCAAGGAAAGCTCACTCTTGCTGACCCCGTCATGCGCTGGCTCCCCGAACTCAACCTCCACACAGCATCATCTGATACGCACGCACCGATCACCATCGGTGATCTCCTCTCCATGTCGTCTGGGCTGGTGGAGGACGATCCGTGGGCTGATCGTCAATTAGCACTGAGTCAAGAGGCCTTCCTTGCGGTGTTGTCCAATGGGATCGGCCTTGACCTTGTACCCGCAACGGCCTTTGAGTACTCTAACCTCGGCTATGCCATCGTCGGAATGATCATCGAACGAGCAGCCGGAGTGCCCCTCTCTGCAGTCGCCACTGAGGCAATCTTCGACCCACTCAACATGGTCGCAACCACCTGGGACCTGTTGGCATCCGACCCGACTCGAGTGGTCTCGGGTCACAGCCTCTGTGACGGGCAGTGGCAGGTCGAACCGCTCTTGGGCGACGGAGCCTTTGGCCCCATGGGGGGCCTTGGGTCGACGATTGAAGATCTCGCAAGATGGGTCGCTCTCCACCTCAACGCATGGGTGGGCCCCCAGCAGTTGGCTCCATCAGTGAAGGGCTCCACCCTTCGCGAAATGGCCGATATCCACCGCGTCATGGTACAGCCCCGACTGACAGGCCCCGATCTCATCGCCCAAGGTTACGGCTACGGGTTGATGGTCGCGCACCATCGGCTACTTGGTCGAGTCGTTGGCCACAGCGGAGGACTACCCGGTTATGGTTCTCGCATGGAGTGGCTCCCGGAGTATGGAATCGGTATCGTTGCACTGGCGAACAGGACCTATACACCTTTGACCGATGTGGTTCGAAGAGGGTTGACCCTGCTCGTCGAGGAGGGTTTCGTGATCGCCACGACTCAGCAGCCTTCTCTAGAACTCCTACAGGTCTATGAAGCAGTCAATAACGCTTACCTAAATCCCGAACAACAGTCGTTGCTCCAGGAGGCAGCGCTCCCTACCTACTTGCTCGATCGAGACGACGAGCGGCGACCGCCAGACTTCCCGTCACTGCGCCAAACTTACGGACAACTCATCGCCGCCGACCCACTCATCCCAACGGGATCGCTCCGTGGACACTGGAGCTTGCGGTGTCAACACGGGATACTCAACGTCGAAGCCATGCTCGGTCCCACCACTCCTCATCGATTGCAGTTCCTGAAGATCAACGCAGACCGGACGTCCGATTGAGCCACGGAAACACAATCAGTCTCGCTCCGACCCATCGTGTCTTGACCATGCACCGTCGAATACCCCGCACCCTAGAAGGCAGACCTTCACGCCAAAAAGCTCTCATAGCTGTTTTGCAACCACACGCCGCTTGGTACTCCGGTACTCCGGTCAGAGGACGTCCTCCACCATGTGGCCACGAACACCCAGTGGTGTCATCGATGGCCCGACCCTACCGATGGCCCGACCCTACCGATGGCCCGACCCTACCGATGGCCTGACCCTATCGATGGCCCGATCGTGTCGCTCCTTGGTGACAAGTCACTGCAACTCCACCGTGTGCCAGGTCCGCGCACCAAGTCCGTGCATAGACGTACGCCAGCAGTGCTGGACCCAAAGGACGCTGACTACTCGAAGGTCAAGTCGATCTGGGTGCCAGCTAACGCTTTACTGACGGGACAAGTGCGCTTGGCATCCTCGGCGATTCGATGGAACTCGCTCTCATCGATACCTTTGGCTCCTCCGCCTACCGCAAGTTCAATGCGGGGAATTCGAAATCCGCCCTCTGGGTCAGGACCGAGATGAACCTTTGCTCCAATCGTTAAATGGATATCCTCTCCTCCAGCCTCCCCCAGCAGAGCTGAGAACTGCATCGCGAAACACGAGGTGTGCGCAGCGGCGATCAACTCCTCTGGGCTTGTCGTACCCTCGGCGTGATCGGCAGCTCGCTTCGGAAAGGAGACTTCGTAGGAGCCAACACCGGAGCTGGTGAGTGCCACCGTGCCCGTCCCTTGTTCCAGTGATCCACGCCAGGTTGTTTGTGCTTCTCGTATTGGCATATCGTCTCCTTCATCCACTCGCACACTACGACCTCATCTTATTCCGATGGTGTCGAGCGCCGACTCGCCGCTCGACACCATCCACACAAGACAAGCGACACATCGCCCCAATACCACGCTACCCATCTGCGTTATTGGGTAATAAACTGGACAATCAACAACGTCAAGAGCCAAACCGCAACAGACAAAACCGGCCGCACGCATCCGGTCCCATGCGGTCATAGGTCGCGCAAACGCTCCCGGATGGCTCCGGCCCAACGGTTGGCTCCCCTTAATGTCTCTTCGTCACCCACGTGCCATACCGTCTCCACCGATCACGACTCGTCACGGCTCATCATCTTCTCGATATCGAGACGCCACTCATCGTCGACAAGAGGTCTACCACCAGGGTCAAGTATCTCTCTTGCGTAGCACAGCGGAGTTCGTAGTGATCCTTCCTCATGTGAAGTGCACGAAGCGAACAGGCACAAACTTGCCGTAGGATGGTAGATCGATCTACTGGAGGGAACTCGTTCTATGCAACCTTTGGACAACTACGCTGCCGCGCCGGAACCAGCCGGCCTCCGAACGGCCTACGCGAGCTCACTCAACGAGACCCGCATCGGAGAGGTTGTGCAGGTCTGCGGTTGGGTGAATCGAATCCGCGAACACGGCGAGCACCTTGTCTTCGTAGACGTACGGGACTTCACCGGCATCGTGCAGTGTGTGGTACCACGGAGTGAGAACCTGCACCCTGAATGGGTTGTGCAGATCACTGGAACCGTTGCAGAGCGACCGGAGGGCACAGATAACGCTCAGCTCAGTACCGGACGAATAGAGCTTCGTGATCCTAGCGTCCGAGTTCTCGCTGAGGCGGAGCCCATCCCCTTCTCGCTCGACGAACGAGTGGAACTTGACGAGGCAACACGCTTGCGGTACCGTTATATCGATCTTCGAAGGACGCGGATGCAACGCAACCTCCGTTTACGGTCAGTCGTTAATGCCGCAATCCGTCGTTCGATGGAAGAGCAGGGCTTTGCCGAGATCGAGACACCGTTACTTTGGACCCCCACTCCTGAGGGTGCTCGAGAGTTCTTGGTGCCGTCGCGCACGCAACCACAGAACTTCTATGTACTGCCGCAATCGCCACAGATCGCCAAACAACTTCTTATGGTCGCTGGCTTTGACCGTTACTACCAGATCGCGCGCTGTCTACGCGATGAGGACCTTCGGGCTGATCGCCAGTTCGAGTTCACGCAATTAGATCTTGAAGCCTCATTCGTCACCCAAAGCGATATCCTCGACTTTGTCTCGCACGCCATTCGCGCAGTCGTGCAAGCAGTTCGGCCCGAGACCACCATCGAGATCGACACTATCACCTGGCGTGACGCCATGAACCGCTACGGCTCCGACAAGCCAGACCGTCGTTTTGGGGCCCAACTGCATGATGTAACCGCCATCTTTTCCGATACAAATGTGAGGGCACTCACCGCACCGAGCGTCCAGGCTATGGTCGCACCAAGTCCGTTAAGTCGTGCACGCCTTGATGAACTCGTCGACCGGGCGAAGGGACTCGGCGCCAAAGGGCTCCTCTGGTTGCGGGTTGAGGAGACAGATGGCAGACTCTCACTCAACTCTCCTGTCTCGAAGTTCCTCAGTGACACAGAACAACAACAACTGATAGCTGCCCTCGCAGCGAAGGCAAACGATGTCATCTTGATGGTGGCAGATGACTGGGAGAAAGCCGTCACGATCCTTGGGCAAATTCGTCTTGGCCTCGGCAAACCACTGGCGGACCAGGAGATACTCGACTTTTTCTGGGTCATTGACTTCCCTCTCTTCGAAGGTCTTGATGAGTTTGGCACACCGATCTCTGCCCATCATCCCTTCACGATGCCCAACGAGGACGACTTTGCCCGTCTGGATACTGATCCGCTATCGGTACGGTCACAATCGTATGACCTGGTTTTGAACGGGTGGGAGCTTGGATCGGGATCTATCCGAATCCACACGTCCTCCATCCAATCCAAAATCTTCGAGGTCCTCGGCATCGACGAAGAGACCGCTCAGTCACGCTTTGGCTTCCTGCTCGATGCCTTCAAGTATGGCGCTCCTCCACATGGAGGCTTCGCCTTTGGCATCGACCGCCTCAGCGCCCTCCTCGCCGGCGAGGAGAACATTCGAGAATTAATCGCCTTCCCAAAGACGCAGAGCGGTTCGGATCTTATGACGGGTGCACCGAAGAGGATCGCTACCGACGCACTCGCCCAACTCGGTCTTCAGCCGACGGCCCGCGCCAAGGATTAGGCGTGGACGAGCTTTTCCACCAAGAGCTCGATCCACACCGCCTACCGCTTGCGGTACGCATGCGACCGACCTCACTCGATCAGGTGCGAGGTCACACTGCGCTCCACGGCGCCGACGGGGTGTTGACGCGTATCGTGAAGGCACAAACTCCCTTTGCTCTCGTCCTCGCCGGTCCGCCAGGTGTGGGTAAGACCACGATCGGATCGCTCATTGCTGCCGAACGACGAGCAACTTTTATCCCGCTATCGGCGACGACCCTCGGGGTCAAGGACATCAAGGAGCTTGCCCTTGACGGCCAGCGCCGTCGTAATGTCGGTGAGATCGAGCCCGTCTGTTTCATCGACGAGATTCACCGGTTATCACGCACCCAACAGGATGCCCTCCTGAAACCGGTTGAGGAGGGTTACTTCTCCCTCATCGGCGCAACCACCGAGAACCCGTATGTGGCACTCAGCCCCGCACTGCTCTCGCGAATCGAGGTGGTTCGACTCGCCCCGCTCGCCGACGAGGTGTTACGGGCACTGATCCTTGACGCGGCAGCAATGGAGGAGGCATCCATCGACGACGAGGTGACAGCTGCGATCATCTCCCATGCCAATGGTGACGCTCGATCAGCGCTTGGCATGCTACAGCGAGCCATCGAAGTCGCGAACAATCGCGGTCAATCGCATCACATCACATCGCTGCCTTCACCGCCTGAGTCCGTTGGGATCGACCAATCATCCCACTATGAGATGACCTCCGCACTCATCAAGTCGATGCGTGCCTCCGACGCGACCCACGCGATCGACTGGCTCGCCCGTCTACTCGTAGCTGGCGAAGACCCCCGGTTTATTGCCCGGCGGCTAGTGATCTTCGCCGCGGAGGATGTGGGGCCAGACAACCTGGCAACCCTGCTCTATGCGAACGCCGCCCTGACGAGTGCCGAAAAGATCGGCATGCCTGAAGCCAGAATCATCTTGGCAGCCGTCGTTTTGCGCCTCACTGAAGCTCCCAAGTCAAGACGCGCCATCGACGCCATTGATGCCGCGATGCGCAATGTGGCTACTACGCAGCGCGCGACCGTTCCCGAACACCTTCGTGGCACCATCGCCCACATCGAGGCACGTTATCGCCCACCCATCGATGGCGGGTAGTGACGCTAGCCTGCATCGATTGGAAGCCGCTTGATGCCTGCAATAAAGTTCGACACCAACATCTCGGGCTCGCCTGCCACCTGGTGATTGGGCATTAGCGTTACCATCTCTCGCAGAACCGCCACGATCTCAGCGCGCGCGAGATGAGCACCGAGGCAATGGTGGGGACCATACCCTCCAAAACCAAGATGTCGCGTGCCGTCACGGTTGAGAAGAAAACGGTAGGGCTCGACAAAGACCTCCTCGTCTCGATTGGCTGATGGGTACATGAGGAGCACCCGGTCACCCACCTCAAGCGGGACCCCAGAGAGTACCGTTGGCCGTGCGAGCGTTCGACGCATCCAAATGACTGGAGAGGCGAGTCGGACCACCTCGTCAGCCGCTCGCCCAAGCTGATCGACGCTCGGACGCGCGATGAGTTCCTCTCGTACGTCTTGGAACTCTGATAACGCGACCATACCCATACTCAGTGCGTTCCGAGTGGTCTCATTACCTGCGACCAGCAACAGGATAAAAAATGAGGCTAGCTCGCTTGGGGAGAGAGCAACTCCGTCGACATCGGCCGATAACAGAGCACCGATCACGCTATCGCCGTGATGTTCCGAGCGGGCGAGCTCTCCCATAAACTCCGTCAACTCAAGGGCAGCGGTGAGAATCGACTCATCAGGAGTAAAGTCCGGTGGAACAAACTCTGGATCCAGCGCCCCGAGGATGCGCTGAGATCGTTCGAGTACAAACTGATCTGCCTCCTCTGGGATGCCCATAATCTCTCCAATGATACGCAGCGGCAACGGAGCGGCTACAGCACTCACGAAGTCGAAACGTTCCTGCTCTCTCGCGCGCGCGACAAGGCGATGGGACACCAGTGCAATCTCTGCATCCAAACGCTCAATCCGGCGCGGAGTAAAGGCACGCAGCACCACCCGGCGCAAGTGCGCATGGCGAGGATCATCGGTGTTGATCAGCGATCCGAAGAACTCCAAAAACTCCTCGGGCAAATCGATGATCGAGACCGCCCCTCTTCCAGAGATGAAGGTCTCTGGATCGCGCGACGCGGCAAAGACATCCTCGTAGCGCATGATGGCATGGTAGGTACCCTGCTCACTCTCCTCGGTACGCAACCACTCCGGAATTGAGAATTCGGCGACTGGTCGCTCTTGGCGCAACGTTCGAAAGGCTCCCTCTCGTACCCGATACTCTCGCTGCCAAAAGTCGAAATCTGAAAGATCTATCTCCTCCAGAGGTAGTTGTTCAACTGGCTCGAACCAACCGCGGATAGGCATCTCTGTCACCTCTTCTTCGCACTAGCGTTCCTCCCAGAGACTACCAGCCGCCTCTATCAGCTATCCAAAGAGCCGACCCAGAGCCTGGCTTCGCGCCAGGTAGCGGCTCGAACCGCCCCGAGCGACCCAGGTGGTCATCGCGGGACCGCGCCCAGAACGGTCGCTAAGGTGGTGGCAACACCGATAGCGGCTGGCAAATAGAGGGACTCATCTGGACCGTGTGCATTGCTGCCCGGGCCAAGCGCACCCGTTGCGACAAAGTCAGCGTTTGGGAAGCGCTCACCCAGAGTCGCCATGAAGGGGATCGAGCCGCCCTCTCCACAGAAGGCGGCCGGCCTCCCAAACCCCTCTGTTGAACCCTCTTCGAGCGCTGCTGCGAGCCAAGGACTAGGCTCCTTGGCCACCCAACCCTGCGCCGGAGACTCGGTCTCGATCTCGACGTGGGCGCCATAGGGCACCTCCGCAGTAAGCAAGGCAACAAGCTGCTCCTGGGCAAGTTTGGCGTTGACCGTCGGTGGAAGCCGCAGCGAGATCTTGCCGGTAGTAAAGGGGCGTAACACATTCCCACCATCGGGTACCGCAGGAACGCCGTCGATGCCGATAAACGAGAGTGATGGACGCCAGGTCTGATTCAAGATCCTCTCAGCGCCATCAGCGCCCATCAATTGCGTCGCCCCAAGCAACGGAAAGAGGCTGGCCAGTGGATCACCCAAGTCTTGGGAGAGTCGCTTGGCTTGCTCTTGATGGAACGAGGGGATCTCGGCATGGAGGAACTCCGGCAAGATCGTACCAGTCTCTTGGTCCTCGATCCGAGAGAGCAAACTGCGCAGGATGCGAAAAGATGAAGGCACTACACCACCGGCTTCGCCCGAATGGACGCCATTCTCTAATACCGAGACGTTGATCGAGATCACGAGGTTACCTCTTAGCGACGAGGTGACCCAAAGTCGCTGGAAGTCCAGGCCACCTGAGTCAAGACAGACGACCAGGCGCACCTGACCGATGGTGGGTAGCAGTTCTTCGAGATGTGCATCGAGATCAGGGCTCCCACTCTCCTCGCAGGCCTCCACGATCAACACACAATGGGGGTAACTGATCTGTTGGCGTGCTAGCTCCTCCACGACGGCGATGACGAGGGGCGCCGCATACCCATCATCAACCATGCCTCGGCCGAAGAGGTGCTCTCCATGCAGGACACTTTCGAAGGGGCTCAACCCCTCAGACCATGGATCAGTCGCTGGCTGTTTGTCTAGATGGCCATAGAGCAGTACGGTTTCCTGATGTGACGAGGGCTCACTCCCCGGGATATCGACGATGAGTAATGGGGTTCGACCGGCAATACGTTGAATGGAGCTAGTAAGGCCAGGCACGTCACGCGCCTCAATCCAACGCTGATAGAGGCCAAGGGCACGTTCGATGTGTCCACTCTCGACCCAGTTCCGATCAAATGCTGGCGACAGACAGGGTATCGAGCCGTACTCAACGAGGAGGGAGACAACGTCTCGTCGTATGATGGATTCAAGATGAGCGCGCAAGGATTCCATAGTCCCAGTACTCTAGTGGCTCCATGCTCTAGCGGTCCGGTTCCAAAATGGCTCGGTACGCAGATGATCATGGAACCAACCGGTTCAGACCGCTGGCTCCCTGACATCGGGCCGGAATGGTCGTCCATGGCCGGGGATAATCCAGTCGGGGTGAAGATCAAGGATGCGGCGGCGAGAGCCAGCCAACTGGGCAGGACTTGGTGCATAGGGATCCTCGAACGGCCCCTCCTCCGTCCACCACAGATGGGTGTAGACACACAGCCCATCGCTGGTTGCGATAGCTACACTGACATCCTCTCTGGTATGACCAGGCGTCTCGAGAAGGCGCACATTCGGTGAGATCTGGTAGCCCTCCGCCGGGCGACTTGTCCAATCATCACCCCGGTAGATCGCATGATAATCATGGACATTGGCTCGCTCAAAGAGGGCAACATGGAAGGTGTGGTCGAGGTGATGGTGACTCAACACTACCTCGGTCACCTTCTCGGGGCCGATACCGATGCTTGCCATGGGACCAAGAATGACCTCCCGTGCCGAGACCATGCCGGGATCGACCACGATAACCTGATCCTCTTCGAGCAACAGCAGTACCGTGCCTGTTACCTTCGGCTCAAGCGAACCTACGTGGACAATCAAACAAAGGCACTTTTCGCCAAAGACCCCGAAACGTTGCAAAATTCCCTCCCATCACCCGTCAAAGCTTCGAATTCCGTAGCAAAACCCCTAGAGGGTGATCGTAATCAGCTGGGAACGGCGATCTGCCATCCTCCGATTTTGAGATCTCTTCACCACTCACGTCGCCGAGAACAGGGCCCAAGAGTAGCGTTTTGACCACCCAGTGTTCGAGTCACCAAACTGTTCGGTTAAAGCCATGGCTTGCTTGGCAAACCTCGCTATATCGGGCTAAGGTAGCTGGAGAAGAGGCTGATCAACGGGGGGTCCAGAATGAGTTGGCGGGTATTCAAGGGTTCGATTGCGCTCGGACTCAGTTTTGCAGTCGCGACTTCGCTGACACTTTTCGCCACTGAATCAACGAGTTACGCCACTACGCCAACGATTGCTCAAGCTGAAGGAACCGTCGATGGTGCCCCCTATGAGGTCCAGGTTCCACCGAACTTCAACGGAACCCTCCTGCTCTACTCGCATGGGTATGTCTTCGATGGAGCGAAGAACCCAACCCCAATCGACGCCTCAGACCCCATTAGCCAGGGGATCCTTCTCAGTCAAGGGTATGCCCTCGCTGGTTCGAGCTACTCGCAACAAGGGTGGGCAGTCAAGGCGGCCCTGACCGATCAGATTGCCACCTTGAATGTCGCCAAAGCCTATGTCTCGAGCCACAGCACAACGCCCATCTCGTCGGTCATTCCCTGGGGCGTCTCGATGGGTGGCGACGTGACAGCCGGCCTCGTCCAACAAAACATCGGTACCTTCTCCGGAGCGATGATTGCCTGCGGTGTCGACGGTGGTGCGGTTCCAATCTGGAACCAACAATTGACTGCTCTCTTTGCCTTCAAGGAGCTGATCGACCCGAGCCTTCAGATCGTTGACCTCTCCTCCCCTACGGCGGCCGAAACCCAGCTCTTAGCCGCGCTCGAGGCACTTAACACTGCCGCCACTACTCCTGCTGGCCAAGCGCGACTCAGCCTCGTCGCGGCGCTTGGGGACATCCCAGGTTGGTTCTGGAACGGTTCGATTACCCACAAACCGGGAGACACAGCCGCAGGCATCGCCACCCAGCTCACCGACCAAATCGAATGGCTGGCGACGACGGATCTACCCTTCTCCTTCCTCGGCCGTGAAGATCTCGAAGCGAAGGCTGGCGGCAACCCGAGTTGGACCACCGGCGTGCAGTATGCCTCCGTCTTGAAGAAGTCCATCGACGCGAAAGAGGTCGAGGCCCTGTACTCAGCGATCCCCTCCTATGCGGGGGTGAGCCTCGCCGGCGACCTAGCGACGCTACAGGATGCAACCCAGATCAGCGCCGATCCAGCAGCGGTCACCTACCTGCAGAATGCAATCGATATCAACGGCGAGACCGGAGACATCCCCATTCTCACCATGCACACCATTGGCGACGGGCTCGTCTCACCCCAGAATGAGACCGCCTACAAAGACGCACTCGATGCCGCTGGCAATGGCAACAACCTTGCCCAAGTCTATGTCAACAACGCAGGACACTGCGAGTTCAACCCTGCCGAGTTAGTCGCGGGGATCGACACCGTACACGCCCGAATCGTCGCAGGTTCGTGGAACCCCACACCTAGGAGCCTCAACACGTTGGCCAACGCCATTATTGCTAAGGTTTCCACAGCTGCAGACGTCTCCGTTACCAAATATGATCTCGCTGATCCGCTGAAAGACACCTCAGCCCTCGAACCCCATGCCCCAGACTTTGTGTCCTACCAACCTGGTGTACCATTGCGGCCCTATCAGCAGGGTTATACTACCACCAGCTCTCGCGGCCAGCTCTCCTACCACGCAGCTCCTCCCCGTGGCTCGCTCGCACCTGGCACCTCGACAGCGCCGATCATCGGTATCGCCGCGACGCCAGCCGGCAACGGATATTGGCTCGTCAATGCCCATGGGCAGGTCTTCACCCGTGGCAGCGCGAAGTTCTATGGTCAGGTAGCGGCGACGATGCCGAATCCTGGGCATCCGGGATCGCCGCTTATGCCAGGTGCGCCGATGCCGCCTGCGTCCATCGTCGGTATCGCGGCGACTCCGGGGGGGCATGGTTACTGGCTCGTCTCCTCTACCGGTAAGGTTTACAACTTTGGCAGCGCGAAGTTCTATGGTCAGGTAGCGGCGACGATGCCGAATCCTGGGCATCCGGGATCGCCGCTTATGCCAGGTGCGCCGATGCCGCCTGCGTCCATCGTCGGTATCGCGGCGACTCCGGGG
>JAKAQR010000022.1:0-16704 GCA_021819725.1 Actinomycetes bacterium | reverse complement strand
TGGCAGCGCGAAGTTCTATGGTCAGGTAGCGGCGACGATGCCGAATCCTGGGCATCCGGGATCGCCGCTTATGCCAGGTGCGCCGATGCCGCCTGCGTCCATCGTCGGTATCGCGGCGACTCCGGGGGGGCATGGTTACTGGCTCGTCTCCTCTACCGGTAAGGTTTACAACTTTGGCAGCGCGAAGTTCTATGGTCAGGTAGCGGCGACGATGCCGAATCCTGGGCATCCGGGATCGCCGCTTATGCCAGGTGCGCCGATGCCGCCTGCGTCCATCGTCGGTATCGCGGCGACTCCCTATGGTGCGGGCTATTGGGTCTTTGGTGCCAACGGCGCGGTCTATTCCTTTGGCGGAGCACCGACCTACCCGGCGATGGCAACTTCTCCCGGACCCTCAACTACGCCAGTCACCGCAGCGACGATTGGTTGATCGAACGCTGGATGGCTGCCGTTGCCCAAGGTGACCGATGTGGTCAACGCTGGCTGGCAGGTCAGAGATGGCTGACGGGCCCAAGTGCCTGCGTTGAGAGATCCAGAGAAGCCGGCGGGGAGGCGGTACTTTACGCCCACAGGTGCGCAAAACCTCAATCATCGTAGCTCATTGTACGATCAGTGAAGGAATTGAACTCGACCGACAGAGACTGCAAGAGGGTAGTAACCACATTTCTCCTTGCGCTCGAGAGGGCGTATCGGTGCCGTTCTCAATCTGTCAGAAGTCCTACGAAGGCAGAGGCCTACCTTGGTCCAGTGGGCATCGTTCGCACACAAACCGCTCCATGCCCAGGCCCATCAATACGCTCCTAAGGAACGATCTTCTAGAGTAGATCCATGCAAGTATCTCACCATAAGGACACTGGCGCCCCGCCCATCCCTCCACCGCTCATCGTGCTCGGTGCGACCATAACCGGCGTGATCATCGATCGTCTCGTCGGTGCGAAACGATCACCCTCACCGTTCCTTCGTATCATCGGGTATACAGTGTCGATCCTTGGCGGATCGTTGATGGCCTCGGCCGCTTTTGCTATGCTGCGCAGTGGGAACTCTCCAGATCCACGAACTCCAGTCCAACGGTTGAACCAAAGTGGCGTCTTCCGATGGAGCAGGAATCCGATCTACCTTGGCATGCTCCTCAACCAACTCGGAGTAGGCCTGGTGCGCCGTTCCCTGGCCACGGTGGGTTTGGTCCCAGTGACTCTCGCTCTCTTGGCCCAGAAGGTGATCGCGGGGGAAGAGATCTACCTCGCCTCCCGCTTTGGTGACGAGTATGCCCAATACTGTGAGCAGGTACCCCGATGGTTTCGGGGTATTGGTTCGCGCGCTTCCTGAGCCACCGCAAGCGTGCATCGAAGCTGTGGCGGCGCCGGATACGAACAGCAAGAACCCGATTCGAAGCGGCTGATAGTGGTCCCATCCGGCTTCCCAAAGGCCTTGCCAGGAGACTCCCCTTACGCACACGCCATGGGCAAGGAGCGCCGGGCAGGATCCTCCGGCGCATGCTCGCGCCGAGGTCTGAACGGTCGCTAGAACCTGGTGCTATTGGTCACTCCATGATTCGAAAGCATTGCGGGGTTTGCAGCATCATACGACACTGACAAGGCAAACCTTCCTTAAGGTGACGAAGAGAGCCAGCCAAGCTCCTCGGCCCGTAGCAGTGCGCTCGCACGGTTGTGCGTTCCAGTTTTTGCGATCGCCGAGGAGAGATAGTTGCGCACGGTCCCCTCAGAGAGACACAAACGGGCTGCCACCTCGGCGACTGATGCCCCGTAGCGACAGGCACCCAGAACTTCAGTCTCGCGCGGAGAGAGTGGAGATTGGCCGATCGATAAGGCCTCGCCCGCAAGCACCGGATCGACAACGGTGTGCCCCTGGGCCACCGAACGAATCGTCGCGGCCAACGTTGCCGCCGGAGCGTCCTTGACGACAAAACCTGAGGCCCCCGACTCCATTGCTCGTCGAAGATACCCAGGTCGACCGAAGGTGGTGAGGATAATGATTCGGCAGGCAGGGTAGCGCCGGTGTACTTCGATGGCGGCAGAGATACCATCCATTCCAGGCATCTCAATATCTAAGAGCGCGATCATCGGCCGCGTCCGCTCGACGGCCCCGACCACTTCATCGCCGCGACCAACGGTAGCGACCACATGGAAATCATCCTCAAGTTCGAGAAGCGCTGCCAATGCGGTTCTCACAAGCTCTTGATCGTCTGCGAGAAGTATATCGATCACCATCGACTCCGTTCTGGCACAGCCAGTTTGACCTCCCAACCAAGCGGGTAGTTTGGACCCACCTCCAGCGAACCTCCCGCACGGGCGGCTCGTTCGGCGAGTCCACGAAGTCCACTTCCAAAGAGGACCTCACCCCCGCAACCGTTGTCTCGCACACGCATCGAGGTCGGCCCTAGTTCGATGGTGCAGTTGGTAGCACGCGCATGCCGAACCACATTGGTCACTGATTCGCGGATCACCCAACCGAACAACTCCTCGACTCCGGGGGAGAGCTCGGCACCAGCGTGTTCCACCGTGAGCTCGACACCTGCGGTGGAGAGTAGCGCTCTTGCAGCTTCCAGCTCTCCAGCAAGCGACCTACCTCGATATCCCGCCACCGTTGCCCTTACCTCTGCCAGTGCCTGTCGAGCAAGCACCTCGACCTGGTGGATTTCGCTACGAGCCTGTGCCGAATCTCGATCAAAGATCTTGGTGGCGAGTTCAGCCTTGATGGTGATCGATGTAAGGGAATGGCCGAGCACATCGTGTAAGTCGCGCGCAATCCTAAGACGCTCACTCTCACGAACCACCCGATCGAGTTCATCGCGAGTCTCCACCAGTAGGCAATTGGTCCGAACGAGTTGCGAGAACGCAAGAACAACCAGACTCGCCAGGAGGATCGTCAACGGCATCGATAGATTCCCTGCCACCCTCCAACCTGGTTCAGCAAATGGTAAGAAATAGGACACCAGAATCGCAAGAGCGATGAACGGCCATGCCTTTGTCTTGAACCTCCCGATAATGGGAGCGAGGATAAAGAGCAACATGATCAGCGCGTCATCACGGGCGATCGGCAACTCAACCAGGAAACAGAGAGCCATGACGCCGATGATCGAGGCAAAGAACAAAGGACGGGTCGCGATCCCAGAGAATACCAACACGATATAGAGAGCGCCAAAAAGACCGAGGACTCCAAGCCCGATCGGTAGTCCTACTCCATGACCAAAACTCAGCACGCCACCGGCAACCTGTGCACAGTAGGCGAGAAAGAGAAGAGGAAGTGCAACTCTGCCCCACGTCAAGGGCACGCTCCCAAATGATGCTACCTGGTTACGCCAATCTTGGTCCATCCCACGTCCACCCCTTCCGATGGCGGTATCAGACTCGCGCGGTATCGCGGACATAGACGAGCCGAGCTAGCAGCACAAAGGCTACCGTCCAGATGATCACCACAAGCCACCCCTCCAACTTCCAGGGAGATCCTCCGAGCGAGACCGCTCCTGCCCGAATCAACCAGTAGGAGGGTATCAACTCAAAGAGCTTATGAATCAATCCATCGCCACCAATGTTGCCAAACCCCCCACCGACGAGAAGAAAGAGCGTGGAGAGACCACCAGTGACGGGACCCATCGAGTCCGGTTTCAGGAGGTGACCGATCATGACGCCGATCACGGTGAAGGGCAACAGACCGACGAGAAACAGACCGGTCATGATCAACCAGTGGACCATCGTGAGATGAACGCCAAAGGCGCTGCCAGCGAGATACATGACGATGAGGGTGAGGATCGCAATCATATAACCAGCCAGAATTTTTGCGGCAAAGTAATACCAGGTCGGCAAGGGAGTCAGTCGCATCTGCCGGGTCCAACCCATCTGCCGTTCAACGGAGATCCTCGGTCCAATGGAGATCGCCGCGATGAGGGCACCAAAGCCTGCCATCGCGATCATATAGTACAACGGGAACGGAACCCCTCCGAGCTTGTCATGGCGATCGGCCGAGGTGAAGGCAACGTACAACACCAGTGGGAAGACGAAGGAGAAGATCACAAACCTGCGATTACGCAGGGTGCGCAACAGCTCATAGCGAACATAGAGCAAACCCATCAATCATCTCCCTCTCGTGTTAACTCAACAAAGGCCTGTTCGAGGCTCCCACCCGTGACCTCAATATCCGTCAGTCCCGGATAGGTACCAAGCAGGGCATACAGCACCTGATCCGAATCAGAGCAGGTTAAAATCACGGTGGGGCCGTGCCGCTCGACGTTCACCACCCCATCGAAGGCCCCCAAGTAGCTAACGTCAACATCAGGCAGGGTAGCGCGAATCATCCTCGACCCCACCTTTGCCTTGATCTGGTTAGGAGTCCCATCGGCGACAATCAACCCATTGGCCATAAGCACTACCCGATCCGCAAAGGCATCAGCCTCCTCGAGGTAATGGGTCGCAAACACCACCGTCTTGCGATCCTCGACCACCTCACGCATGGCCCGCCAGAACTCTCTTCTCCCCTCGACATCGATCGCAGCCGTCGGCTCGTCCAAGATCAGCAGATCGGGATCCCCAACCAAGGCGGCTGCGAAACGCACCCGTTGGGCCTGGCCACCTGAGAGCCCGGTGGTGAACTGTCGCTGAAACTGATCACACCCAGTTCTCGCTAATACGTCATCAAGATTGCGCGGGTGGGGATAAAACGATGCCATCAACTCGATCAACTCGCGCACCCGCAGATGATCGAGTGGCGTCCCTGTTTGGAGCATGCCTCCCACCAAGCCGGCCGCGATAGCCTTGGCTGGAGACATTCCAAAGAGCTTGGCCTCCCCCTGATCGGGGTGCACGAGCCCGAGCACCATGTCGAGCGTGGTCGTCTTGCCTGCCCCATTTGGTCCCAGCAGCGCGACAGTCTCCCCTGGTTGGATAAGAAGATCCACGCCACGGACAGCGAGAACGGGGCCAAAAGCCTTGGTGACCCCTTGCAACACAATGGAAGGGGCGTCTTGCATCGTTTTCATGACAGTTACACTAGCAAGTGCCCAATCTAGCCGCTGGTGTGTGCTGGCATAAATTCCCGATGACAACTGTCATACTCGAAGCGATCCACGACGCATCATCTCTCCCTCTAGGAAAAAGCAAGAGGAGGAGCCCTTGAAGGGCTCCTCCTCTTGCTCAAGACAGTGACAAGTACGTCAGTCAGAGAAGGGGGATTTGATCTCTTCGGGCTTCACCGAGTCATCGGCTCCAGCGACGGATTCAATCACACGGTGTTCGGCGGCTGCATGCGCCGCGTGCTCCTCATGAAGGTGCTCCATCGCCTCTTCGGCGTCGGTTGCATTGTACTTACCACCACGCATCCACGACGCGCCAGCGGCGATCAGACAGGCGACCGCGGCGAAGGTAAAGGCCTCCGAGAGCCCATGGCCGAAGGCTGGGGAGATAAGGCTAGGGAAGAAGGAACGGCCCACAAGATAATGAGCGTTGGCCGCTGGCAGGGTGCTAAGGAGCTTGGAGCCCAACAGCTTTGACATCGGGTTGTAACCCAAGAAGGCCGCAAAGAGCGTGCTCACCGGTGGCAGCGCAGCCAACTGCTTGGCCAAGGCGACCGGCACATGCTGCTTGGTCAACCCGGACAGGAGGGCGCTCGAGAGATGAGAACGCAACCCAAAGATCATCAGGCTGAAGAAGACACCGATCGAGAGCACCATCGCCGAGTTCATAAAGGTCGCACTCATGCCTGAACCAACTCCCCGTTGATTTGCTGGCAAGCTATTCATGATTCCAGCGCGGTTCGGTGAGGCGAAAAGTCCCATGGCCAAACCGTTGATCGCTAGCAGAATTGCAAAGTCCATGTAGGAAAAGTCCACCGGCAGAAAGATCAGTCCGATGAAGGAGCCCGCCGCGATAATCATACCTCCAGTCGCAAAAGGCCGTGCACCATAGCGGTCAGAGAAATAGCCCGACACAGGTCCAGCGACGAGGAATCCGATGGTCAAAGGAACGAGATAGATGCCCGCCCACAACGGTGTCTGCGAGTAACTAAACCCATGGGTCGGCAGCCAGATACCTTGAAGCCAGATAATAAGGATGAACATCATGCCACCTCGACCTAGCGAAGCCAAGAGGCTCGCAAGGTTCCCGGCCGTGAAGGCTCGAATTTTGAAGAGTCGCACGTTGATCATGGGTTCATCGAGGCGTAGTTCGAGCCAGATAAAGACGCCGAGGGTGGCGAGTCCCCCAAAGATCGCGGCGATGACGCCGGGGTTCGTCCAACCCATGGTGTGGTCGCCGTAGGGCTGGATTCCATAGGTGATGCCCACCAAGACTGAGATCAGCCCCGCCGCAAAGAGGAAGTTGCCAAACCAGTCGATCTTGGCCTTGATCCGAATACCGGTGTCATGGAGCACCATGTAGGCCCAGATCGTACCAGCGATGCCCACCGGCACCGAAACGAGGAAGATCAACCTCCACGAGATCGGCGCCAAGACACCACCGAGGATCAGTCCGATAAAGGAACCAGCGATGGCGGTTACGTTATTGATGCCAAGAGCAAGGCCACGTTGGTTTGCCGGAAAAACATCGGTCAAGAGCGCCGCTGAGTTCGCAAAGAGCAATGCCCCACCCAAACCTTGGAAGATACGCATCGCGATTAACCACAGGGCACCAGCACTCCCATGCATCCACGTGATGGAGAGCATGATCGAGAAGAAGGTGAAGATCGCAAAACCCATGTTGTACATTCGGGAACGACCAAACATATCACCAAGTCGGCCAAAGTTGACCACCATCACCGCAGTGACGACCAGGTAGCCCATGAGGACCCAAAGAAAGTAGGAGGTGTTCCCAGGGGCCAACGGGTCGAGGTGAATGCCGTTAAAGATCTCCGGCAAAGAGATGAGTGCGATCGACGAGTCGATCATGACCATCAAGACCCCAAGTGTCGTATTCGACAGGACCAGCCACTTGTACTTCGGGTTATCTCGCATCGCAGCGCTTCGCTGCCGAAAGGAGGACTTTCCCTCCAACGTTGCCGCCATTTGCTTCTCCTTTATGACCATCTATTGTTGCCATGACTGTCTGCCATGCAGCGCCGTCACACCGTCTTCGTCGTGTCACTAGCCCGCCCCCAGGCCCTGTGACGGTTCCTCAGGCCAACGCCCAGCTGCTAGCGAAGGCAAACCTCCGATAGCAGCTATCGTTTTGCTACCACAGCCTAGCTGTTAGTTGCTTGCAACCTGCAACTACTTTTGCGACCCGCTTTATTCCCACCTACCGGTGGCAATTTACCTACGCTCCCATCGAGATGGAACGCTTCGCCATACCGAACCAAAAGCCCTCGACCTCGTTGACAATTGGGTCATCGCCACCGGCTCCCAGCGTCACAAACAACGGTGCAAAGTGCTCGGTGCGGGGGTGTGCGATAGCTGCCGCTGGTGCTGCATGCGCGAAATCGAGAAGCTGACCGACCTCGCCGGCCGCAAGGGCGTTCGCTCCCCACTCATCAAACTCCCGAGACCATGACGGCGGATCCGCATCGGGACCAGCGTCCCATCGCAGCTGCCGGAGGTTGTGGGTGAAGAATCCACTGCCGACGATCAGGACGCCCTCATCGCGCAGAGGTGCGAGTGTCCTTCCCAACGCCAGCAACTGGGCGGGCTCGAGCGTCGGCAATGAGAGTTGCATCACGGGAATCGTCGCCTCGGGGAACATGACCATCAGTGGCACCCAAGCCCCATGGTCCAGTCCTCGCGGTTCATCATGGTCGACTGGTTGATGTGCCTGGGCAAGCAAGCGATCGAGAGACGCGCCAAGCGACGCTGAACCAGGAGCGGGGTACTTCAGTTGATAAAAGCGCTCCTCAAAGCCCCAGAAGTCATAGACCAAGGGTACGGATCCCGAGGAGCTTACACTGATCGGATTCGACTCCCAGTGCGCAGAGATCACGAGGATTGACTCCGGAGTCGGTAGACGATTACGCCACTTTTGGAGCTCATCAATCCAACGGGAATCATCGAGCAACGGTGGCGCCCCATGACTGAGATAGAGCACCGGCATGGATCCAGAAGAGGTGACAGACATGTCTCCAGTATAGTTGCAGATGCACACATTCATAGGCTCCTCCAATGACCGGTGGACCTCAACGGCACTTTGTTACCTGCCATTACACTTTCGTTCATGCATTGTTAACCTTGTCTGTACGACGGCGAGGAGGTCACCACGATTGGGATCTGGGTATTGGGGGTTGTCCTCCTTGCCTCCGTCGCTCACGCCACCTGGAACGCACTAGCAAAGTACATCGACGATGCAAGCCTCGCCTTTGCTTGGATCAACCTCACCGTCGCCGGCATTGGTGCGGTCTTCCTCGGGTTCGTCGGCCTCCCCAACCAGGAGGCACTGCCGTTCCTTCTGGTCTCATTCCTGATTCACATCGCCTATAACATTTTTCTCTTGAACTCCTACCGGTTTGGCGATCTCTCGCAGGTCTATCCACTGGCTCGAGGACTCGCTCCGATCCTGGTCACGATTGGAGCATTCCTCTTCGCGGGGGAGAACCTCGACATCGGCGAGGTTCTCGGCATCCTCATCATCGCCGCAGCGCTCGCCTCCATCGCCGAGTTCCGCGCCACCAAGACGCTTTGGCTCTCCATCGCGACCGGGTTTGCCATCGGCGGGTACAGCCTGGTTGATGGACTGGGTGTACGGCATGCGCATTCCTCATTTGCCTACGCAGGGTTGCTCTTCCTCCTCGAAGGAGGGGTACTTGGACTCGGGATCACCTTTTTGCGCATTCGTCAGCACCGCTCGATGCTCACCGCCAAACTCCGCCTTGGCCTCGGTGCTGGCGCTCTCTCCTACCTCGCCTACGCCGCGGTCCTGTGGGCACAGCAACGTGCCCCCTTGGGTGTTGTGTCAGCCCTCCGGGAGACGAGCGTCATCGTGGCAGCGCTGATGGGAGCCTATTTTCTTAAGGAAGGGCTCGGTCGCCGTAGGGCGGTTGCCGCCATCGTCGTCTGCCTTGGTGTGGCGATTCTGGTGTTGAGCTAGCAACGGGTCTGCGCAACTAGTGGAGCCTCGTTCAGCCTAAGGTGGGCCTATGGATCGCGCACCATTCATCGAACACAACCAAATTGAACGTCTCTCCCACCCCGTCGTGCTTGACGTTCGATGGTATCTTGACGGCCGCAATGGCCTCACGAGCTATCTCGCAGGGCACTACCCTGGTGCGATCTTCGTCGACCTTGACACCGTCGCCACCCAGCCCGGTGAGGCGACTGCTGGTCGTCATCCACTCCCATCACCAAAGGATTTTGCCCATTCCCTCGCAGCGCTTGGCGTCGACCCTACCGCTCAGGTGCTCGTCATGGATGACGCTCGCGGTTCGATCGCAGCCAGAATCTGGTGGATGCTCGATGTGCTCGGTATCGAAACCTATGTCTTGTGGGGTGGCATCCAACAGCTGGCAGCCACCGACCTGTGCACCAGACCTTGCCTCCCGGTTCCAGTCACTCCCTGGGTTCCATCACTCGAGCACTGGCCAACCGAACGTATCGCCACTACCGAAGAGATCGCGGCAGCGACCTCCGAGTATCTGTTACTCGATGCCCGTGCCCAGGCTCGGTACCTCGGCGACGAAGAGCCGATTGACCGAGTAGGTGGCCACATTCCAGGTGCTCAGTCGCTTCCGTGGCAGCGCATCCTCGACAGGATCGAGGTTGACATCGATGTCGCTGCAGATCCAGAGCTACAATCCCTCCTCTCCGATGACCGGGTCATCGTCGCCTACTGCGGGTCGGGCGTCACTGCCTGCACATTGGTATTGGCGTTCCGAGCCATTGGCCGTGACATCAAGCTTTACCCTCCCTCGTATTCAGGGTGGTCTAGCGACGTATCCCATCCGATCTGCACCCAGCCGTGCCAGGCATAGATCGCTAGCAACGCACGAACATCGATCGACCCTGTTGCTGCCTTGATGGGGAGGAGAAGCCGGCTCCATGGACAGCGCTGGCTCTATCGGAGACACCGACCGATCGACACCGTCGACAAGGGCGACTCAGAGAAGCGCTACGATGTCAGCGATCACGAGATAGAGGACTAGGCCGATGACCGCCAAATAGATGAAACTCATCTGCCAGCGCCATTTATGGTTCGCGACCCAGAAACGCCGTATCCCCTTCACATCGAAGAAGAGAGCAGCGACACCGATCGGGATCCCAATCTCGGGACCAAAGCCAGCGAGCGCACCGATCCCAAGGGCCGGGAGGATGAATGGAACAATGACGTAGCTCAAGGTGCATCGCAGTCCAGAGATGACCATCGCAAGACTAAAGAGCCGCTCTGCAGCCTCCTCACGGCGCACCGTGGGCCGAACGTCGGGGATGCGAAGAATCTTTCTCGCCAAAGCATCGTAGCGTGACGCTGATGGGGATTGATTAATCATGCACTGTTGATTCGCCGCGATAGCCTCGTCCATGCTTTTATCATAGCGACCCATCAACTACAGACAAAGTCCAGGGATGACAACACCCACAGCTTGGCATCAGATCTTGGAGTTGTCGCCCGTCAGCCGATCGGCTCGCCACTACGCTCGACCTCAAGATAGCCCCGAATCGCCCCCAGCTGGGATCGCAGCTCTTGGCTCGTCAGTGCTCGAAAAAGCGCTCTGATCTCAGGCGTCGAGATGAGGTCAGCTGGGATCGCAAGTAGAAAATCTTCGGTCGCACGCGCCTGGAAATTGAGTCCAAACTCAAGTGCCACTGGCTCGATCGTGACGCCAAAGTCCGCAACTCGTGACACCAGCGCACTGCCGACCAGTGCATGAGCCGAAATCGACGAGTGATAACCGGTCACCCCTTCATCCAACACCCCCAACTCGCTGAGGACCTCGTCCACCATGCGACGCGCCTCCGAACCCGGTTGCCGATTCGCTAGGCGGAAGCCTTGTTCGATCCTCGCTGGCGTTGGAGCCTCTGATCGATAGGCCAACCCCTCGCGCCATCGTGCGAAACGGAACAGTTCAGCGTCAACCTTCGGGTAGGGGGCACCATCAGCAACATGAAATCCGGCCACATGGATGAGACCATGGGCCAACAACTCCATCGCCTCACCATTCGATGCTGGCCACCAGAGACACTCGATTCGCGGGTCAACGTTGGCAAAAATACTGGGTAACAGCGCCAATGCAGGGTCACAACCAGCGATAATCAGCGCAGGAGAGACCTCACGATTCGGATAGAGGGTGACGTCACCGGAACGGCGCGGACTCGCATGTCCAGACAACAAGGCACCGTGATCCGGGATCGCCGGCGAGATGGTCGCACCAGCGGCCCCAAAACCCACGTTGAGGCTGTGATCACCCGCGAGTGGCAGTGCAACGACACGACCATTGACCCGGGAAAAGTCGGCTCGCGAGGCCATGAGCTCTGGCGCGAGAGAGGTCGCCACCACCTCAGGGTACTGCACGGCTGCGGAGAACAACTCCTCCACCCCGGCTCCCAACGCTCTTGCCAATGCGATCGCCGACTTGAGTGATGGATCAGAGAGACCAGCCTCGATGGCAGCGATCGCCTGACGCGACACCCCAACCTGGGCAGCCAACTGCTGTTGGGAAAGACCCAAACCAATGCGAGCAAGCCGCATCCGATCGCCTTTCATCGGTCGCTCCTTTGATAGCCGAGCGCCGCTACAGTGGAGGACCACCGCCCGAGACATCGATCGTCATGGCCAAACACCGGGGGGTCCACTACCGTCACGCTTGGCTGATCGGCCTCGACCAGCCGATTATCGGCAAAAGTCACGAGGAGCTCTTGGTCTGCGAGTTGCAGACGATAACGCACTCCAGTGCCGACGTCGCGTGCGGACAGAATTGAGACGGGGAGCACACACCCACGTGCTGGATCCGCCTGCGCGATGACACGGTCCGGACGAACCCCGATGCGAGATACTTCGTCGATAGCGACAAAACTCGTATAGCCCAGTACCTTCGCCATCGAAACGCTCGACGGCTCTCGCAACAACGCAGCAAGCGCTCCCGATCCCAACGCATGCCCATGTTCGACCACAACGAGATCATCGGCGAACTGAGCGACAAGCTCCAATTCGTGGGCCACCACCACAATCGGAATCTCAAGGGGGCTTAGCAGGTCATCGAGCAAAACAAGCAACTCTTGACGCAGGCGGTCGTCGAGTCCCTGGAAGGGCTCGTCGAGCAGGAGCGCCTGATTGGATCGTCCAAGGGTGCGAGCGATGGCGACCCGTTGCGCCTCGCCTCCCGAGAGTTGGCGAGGCCGTGCGGAGAGGAGGGGTCCCAACTCCAACCGCTCGATCATCGGCATCAACGGCGCCAGCGCGCGCTGGTCCTTGCCGTAGAGCAGGTTATCACGCACGCTGAGATGGGGGAACAGTTGCGGACGTTGACTGATGAGACCGATCCGGCGCTTATGCGGCGCCACAAGAACGCGTTGGTCCGTGCTACCCAACTGTGTCAGCACACGTCCACCGAGTGTCACATGGCCCGTCGTTGGGATCGCAAGCCCGGCGGCGATCTCCACTGCGGTGGTTTTCCCCGCGCCAGAGGGGCCAAAAATCCCCAGTATTCGCCCAGATTGGGCCTCGAAGGAGTACGCAATGGTCTGTTCCTGTCGAGTGATCGCGAAGTCAACCGCGAGCACGTCGACTCCAGAAAAATGCGAGCAAGGGAAACGGCAACGAGACAACCAAGAGGACGAGCGCATAGGGTAGCGCCCTCTGCAGGCCCACCTCGTTGAGTGTCGTCCAAACCTGCATCGGTAGACCATACGGGTGATAGGCGATAATAATGACGGCGCCAAACGCTCCGATCGCCCGCGCCCATGCAATGGCGAGGCTCGAGGTGAGCTGTGGCAGCGAAAGTGGCAATGAGATCCGAAAAAAGCGCTGTCTTGGGGTGTCACCGAGGAGAGAGGCTTGGTCGAGCATGCCCTGATCGATACCGACAAAAGTCGACTGGGCCCCAAGCACGTAGTATGGGGCGGCCTCATACACCTCGGCAACGATGAGGGCAAAGAAGGTGTTCGTCGCGGACAGATGGACGTGGGCCAACAGGCCACCCAGCGGCGTGAGCGGGCCCAGCATAAAGACAAGAAGAAGCCCGATGACGAGGGGAGGCATCAACAACATCAACAGCATCCCCGCCTCTAACCAACGGACTCCGCGCCTCGGAGATCGTGCCAAGGTATACGCGAGCGGCGTACCCAACAATACCAGGATCAACAGGGCGATGAGCGCCGAGCCGATAGAGACCCCGAGTGGTGATAGTGCTCCTGGTTGGCGCAGCGCCGTGACGATCTCGGATGGCGAGACCTTCAACAACAAAGTGACAAGGGGTCCAACAAGAACCAACCAGATCACGATGGTGGAAGCAACTGCAAGCCACGACGCCCACGACGTACGTCGCAGCAACGGGTGGACGTTAGTCTGCATTCCGAACAGATCGTGGGACATCAGTACCTACGAAGATTGGCTCAAAGACGGTGTAACCAGCGTGAATGAATGCCCGCCGACCTGAGGATCGAAGCTGGTATCGTACAAAAGCGTCGGCGGCGCGCGCGTCGTGATGTCCCAGTACCGTTGCATCGACAAGCAATGGTACTCCATGGACGACAGTACCATCGGTCAAGGTGAGGTGTGCGCTGGCATAGTCCTTGGCAAGACGCGGATCCCCGAAGTTGATCGTAGCAGGCAACGCTATATAAGGTAGGTGCAGTTGGATAGCCTGTGACTGGAAGGCACTCGCCGCATCGAGTTGGCCAGCCTCTAATCGTGACTCAAGTGAGGTCTCCGAAAAGACCTCGGCCGGGTTGTCGAGAGCGCCAAGGATCCCCTTCACCAGGCTCGATGGGAGATGCATGCGTCCGACGGCGAGTTCGACCATCTCATAGAAGGCCTGGCCCTGGGGATCAGTATTGGGGTTGGTGCGGCCGAGGAGGAACCCCTTCGAGTCGAGGAGGCTAAAGAGTCGGGAGAGCGGAAGCTTCCCTTGGCTAATCTTCGCAAGAGTCGGGGCATACGAGGTATGCGGGTTGTAGACCACCACGATCGGAGAAGCGGCGAAGGAGACATACCAGGAGGTCTTCGACGGCTCGAGTTCGGTGATCGGAGCGGCTCCGATACTCTCGAAGACATTCGGGGTGATCTCTCCAGCAGCGATCTCCTTAGCCAGACCAAATGATCCAGCACCCCTCCCAAGATAACCATATCCACTGGTCGTAGCAAAGGCGGGGCCAATGGTCCCTTCATTCAATAATTGCAGCGATCCCGCGTAGGCGACGTTCGCTGTCTGATGCGAGACAGGCGACGCCCCCGTTGAGGCCCCGCACGCACCAAGCACCAGGGCGCTCACCCCCGTCGCTACCACCATTCGAATTCGAGAACTCTTCACGCAATCTACAATAGCAGATAGCAATTTCTACTTGCACTTACCGAGCATTTTCCTCATCACCAGGGATACGCAATGAGTACATCGGTGGAGTTCTCCAGCTCTTGGATAAGGTGCGCCATCGTGTCGCCTGGATCGCGAATGGGTCTCAAATGTCTCGGCAGGCCGCATCGAGACAAAGAGCAATCTCGGTCTCCACTAGAGTAAACCCGTGACACGACCGCTCGATCTGCCGACCTCCTTCGCTGACAAGGTATGCGTGACCGATCCGGACATCATTGATCAGTACTGCAGCGACTGGACTGGCCGCGTCATCGGCACAACCGACCTGCTCCTGCGCCCCAGCACCCACCATGAGGTCGCCCAATTGGTGCAGGCCGCACGCCAACACCATGCAACTCTTCTCGTGCAGGGAGGTAATACCTCGCTTGCCGGTGGATCCGTTCCGCTTGCTCATGAGATGCTTCTCACCACCAAACGCCTTGATACGATCGCTGTCGATCCAGCGTCGATGACGGCGACGGTCGGAGCCGGCGTAACGCTCGCCCGGCTCCAGACGGAGATCGCCCGCTACGGATTCACCTTTGGCGTCGATATCGCCTCCCGGGGCTCCGCGACACTTGGTGGCATGACGGCAACCAACGCTGGAGGGATCCACGTGCTCCGCTACGGACCAATGGCCGACAATGTCGTCAACCTTTCCTGTGTTTTTGGCGATGGTTCAACAATCGAGCGTCGCGACACACTGCTTAAAGACGCAACCGGTCCATCGTTGCAACGCCTGCTCATTGGCTCCGAGGGTATCTTTGGCGTGATCACCTCGGTAACCCTACGGTTGCGAACACAATCACCACGTCGCTCGGTGGCCATCACACCTTTGGAGTCGATCGACGAGGGTGTGGACATCAGCACGCTGCTCCGTGGCAAGCTAGCATCGGTGAACGCCATAGAGTACCTCGGACCTGAGGCGATTGCCCTCGCTCCCTCTCATCCACCTTGGGAGCATGCGGTTGGCGGGGCACTCCTTGTTGAGGTGCTCGAAACGGCCTCCGCGCTAGCGGATACCCTCGACAATCTCAAGCTTCATCGAGAGTGGGTGATCGCCGAAACCGAACGGGAGATCCAGGGGCTCTGGTCCTGGCGCGAAGACATTGCGACGTGGGTGGCCCGAGTTGGCAAACCGCTCAAACTCGACCTTGCCGTACCTATCAACCGCATCGGCGACCTCTACCGTATGGCGCAGATGGTGGCAAAGGATGCCCGCATCCAGTGCGTCTGCTTCGGACATCTCGGTGACGGCAACCTCCATGTTAACCTCGTAGGCGACGATCATGCCCTCGAGGCATGCTCTCGAGCGATCTATCAGGCGACGGTTGATCTCGGTGGCTCCATCAGTGCCGAACACGGCATTGGCACCCTCAAGAAGGAGGTGCTCCCCCTGATGCGGTCCGCCAGCGAACGTCATCGTCTCTCCCAGCTGATTGAACTCTTCAACCCAGGAAGGATGATCAATCCAAATGTTATGCTGAACTCATAACAAGGAGGCAGATATGAGTGAGGCAGACCAGTGGAACGAGCGTTACCGTGAGAGCGACCGGCTCTGGATCCCAGACGCGGACGCGTCCCTCAAAGAGGCAATGGCCACGATCGCGCCAACGACTGCACTCGATCTTGGCTGCGGAGAGGGTCGCAACGCGCTGTACCTTGCCCGGGAGGGCTTCCAGGTAACCGCCGTAGACTTTGCTGACGTCGCCTTAGAACGACTGCGCACCGTTGCGGCGAATGAGGGTCTGACCATTGAAACCATTTGCGAAGACATGTACTCGTACCTCACCTCTCCGCATCGCTTTGGCCTCGTGATCCTTGCAAACATCCATCCTCCACGTCCCGCGCGCCTCGATCTCTACGCTCGCCTACGTGAAATCGTGACTCCTGGGGGTCATCTCTACATCATCGGTCATCACGTCGACTCCTTCGGAGTGACCGGTCCACCCGACAGAGATCGTCTCATCGATGAGGACGAGATCCGGTCAGCCTTTGACGGGTTCACCATCGAAACCCTCACAAAGGTCTCTGACATCGCCGACCACGGCCACGCGGCACCATCCCTTGTCGCGCTCCTGCAGCGCCCGAGCGACCCTACCACGGCATAACCTTCCGAGCACATCTGGCTTTCCGCAAGGCTAGCTCCCCCCCTCAGTGCCACAAGTCCCACCCCTTCGGTGTCCAAGGCCACTGGGCGTTGTCTGGTTTCATCCCTAAAACGATTAGGTGAAGCCCGGGTGGGCTGGGGATTGAAGGGAGTTCTGATGACCA
>JAKAQR010000006.1 GCA_021819725.1 Actinomycetes bacterium | reverse complement strand
AAGCCTCCGCCAATGAGGTCGCCGTCGAGACCATCACCCTCCAGTATGAGAAGCTCGAACGAAAGAAGTGAAGACCCAATACGAATTCCTACTCCCCCGTGGCTACATCGACGATGCGGGGGTGGTGCATCGCAGGGGAGTCATGCGACTCGCTACGGCTCGTGATGAGCTTGAGCCTCTGCGTGACCCGACTATCAGTGGCCCTGACGACCCGCGGTTGACAATCCTCGTCCTCGCACGTGTTATCGAGAGGCTTGGAGATATCGAGTTGGTGACGGCTCATGAGATTCAGGACCTCTTTGCGGTTGATCTTGCGTATTTGCAGGATTTCTATGGAGTGATCAACTTTGGATCCGAGGAAGATATTGAGACGTTGTTGACTGCACAAGAACAGGCCCAAACGCCGAGCCAACCTAGGGTTGCCGAGCAACCGGTGGCCACCGATGCGCGGGGTGCTGAGGGTGTTGAACCGCCATCGGCACCGAGTGCACGTCCGGCTGGTGGGCGTAGGGCGGCCATTGAGGAGATACCGCAAACTGGACGATGAAGCACTATCCTATCGAGCCACTTTGGCAGGAGTTGATCTATTTGGCCTATCATTTGCATTGGGATCTCGATCAGCTGATTGACCTTGAACACGCGGATCGAGCGCGGCTTATCCAAGGCATAGCCGCCTTGAATGCGAGAGCCTGGGAGGAAGCGAGGCAGCTGTAATGGTGACGACGTCAGGTTTTAAAGGGCATGTACCTGACTCATCGAGCTTTCTCCTCGAAGTGGATGGAACACAGATTGGCATGTTTGCCGAGGTCTCAGGTCTCGAGGTGACGGTGGAGGTTGCCAGTTACGCTGAGGGTGGGCAAAACGGCTTTGTTCATAAGTTCCCGGGACGGATGAGCTGGCCTAACATTGTGCTTCGTCGCGGTATCTGCGAGTCAGATGCGCTCTTCGCGTGGGTGATGAAATCCTCAGGAAGTGGTTTCGCTTCGAACCAAAACAAACTTTCGGTGAGCACGGCCGCCATCACTCTTATTGGTTCGGACGGCAAACGACTGCGCGCCTGGGAGGTAACTGGTGCCTTTCCGGTGCGTTGGGTAGGCCCTGAGTTGGCAGTTGGGTCAACGGGACATCCTGCGATGGAGGAGATCGAGTTAGCTCATCAAGGTTTCGTATCCAAGACCTTTAAGTCGTGAGGAAGGTAACGATGCCTGCAACGATTGCACAGGGAGTCGATCAACGTTTTCGATGGCATCGCAGGCTGGTTCGTCGGCCACTACCGAACATCGGCAAGTGCTTGAACGGTAGCGTTCGATTCTCTTCGCTGGTTGGCAGGCCCCTATCGGTGCATGCGTTGCTGACACCGGCCCGTGCCGTCGATGTGTCGCAGGTCCCCGAGACGGTACGCATTCCATGGCATCCGTATCTCTCGATGTGGCGCTCGCGCAATGATACCGATGATGACCTCGCTCAGGAGTTGGCAGGTGTGCGTCCTGCTGGTTTGCTGCCACGAGCGACGCAGATGCCGCGGGGGCAGTTCGCCCCCACCTCGGGCCTCAGGCGTCTTCGACAGGAGGTGCTTCCGGTACGCTTGCCCGCTGATGTCGCCGCGGTGGGGCCGATCCTGACGGATCGAGAGCGTAAATTTGGGTCAGGGTCTCGTGCTCCTGACAGGGTCGTCTCCTCGCCAAGGCCGACCGCTCCGCAACTCAAGCCTGTGGCGACTCAGCTGAGCTCGAAGACCCAAGACAAGGGGAGGGTTGGTCAACGAGCCCTTGAGGATTCTGAGTCTTTGGCTTCAGGTGATTCTCCTCGAGGCTCCTCTCTAGGAGGAGCTTCGTCTTCGGTCGACGATGTCGGCTCACCGACGGGATCTGGTGGGTTGGCGGAGACGATCGAAGCCACATCCATGAACCAGCAACATGCATCTCCAAAAGAGGCTCCTGCGACAGTAACCGAGAGGACGGATCTGGCCGGAGCCTCCCTTCTGGGAGCTGCTCCGAAGTCAGGTCACTGGCCTGCAAACGCTCTTCGGGGTGAGGTGGGGATGCAACACCAAGCTGGGTCTGCTCTCGCAGGGCTAGGTGGCTATGATCCCACGGAGCGAGCCGGTGGCGGCAACCCACAGAGACCCGAAGGTGCCGGCAGCCCACAGAGACCGGACGGCGGTGGGGTCTCACATGGACAGCCCTCAGCTACGGATTTCCTCGCTATTGCATTCATGTTGCTTGAGGCGCTAGGTACTTCGTTTCAGCCGGCGCTGCTTGCCCGACGAGGTGTCGAACATGTCGCCGAGTCAGGTCCATTTTGGCAGTACACCAATCATTTCCCTCGAACGAGTTTCGCGAGGTCAGGGAGTAAAGCACTCGCGGCCGCTCAGCGACGGTTGCAGTTGGCACCAAGTGCCATTCCCGGCTCCCGGGAGGTAGTCTCAGGCAGAGCCTTCTCTGTCGCGGGTGCTCCTGTAGCTCCCCGTGCCACAACTCAGACGGGTTACCACGCAAGGTCACCTCTCACCTCCCCCGCTGCAGGTTCCCCAGACACCGGTGTTGGTCGGGATGCTCTTCACAACAATGGTCGAGAAGACCTCAGTTTTCCTCATGCTGGCGATGTCGGTGGTGGCGGTCGGCGCTCCCTGGCTTTGGCACTCGCAGCCTGGCAGCTTGGGAGCTCACCGATTGCCAGTCGTTTGTCTCCCAACCGACATGGACAGCGACAGGGACCTGCTGCGAGTAGATGGTCCCATCGACGAGGGTTCCTCTCGCATCAGGGTCGACAGATGACGCACGTGGGTGGCGATGCCTATCCGACCCACGAAGATCACGCGGAGATGCGTTCGCTTGCCAGCGCTTACCATCTTGACCATGCCTTGCGCCAATTTCGAGTCTCAGCGCCATCTCGGGGGATTCTCCGCTCTGCTCTCATGACAGGCTGGATCTACTCGCCAGCGAGTCAGGGATTGGGCGTGACAAGTCTGCGACCGGCATTGGCTAGCAGTGCACTCGGATTTGGTGAGGTGGTGCACCCATGGGGAGTCCCTGTGGGCGCAATGACTCCTCGGCACTATCGTCTGCGTGGGAGTATGGTTAACCAAGTTAGTCCTCAACGGGAGCAAGGTTTGAGCTCGAGGGGTCCTGGTTTGCAGGTATCCGATAATCGGCGTGATGGAGAGGATCAGACAACCATACGACAACGTTTTGCACAAGCACTGGGGACGCAACCCCATGATGCGGTACGCCCACTGCCCGCGCGATTCAGACCGCTGGCGCAGGCGCTCGGCGTAGTACGTCCAGTACATATTCGTACCGGGGGTTCCACTCGGGAGGCGCTTCAGCAGGTCGGCCAAGCTGGTGCGACCTATCGTGGGATTATTCACCTTCAGAAAGAGCCGGACGGCTCTCCTGCATCCGTGGATGTTCTCGCACACGAACTTGTGCACGCGCGGCTGGGCAAGGTGGCTGAGCCACGCTTCTTTCGTGATCGCAAGATCGATTCTGAGGAGATCATGGCTCGTCGTGTGGGTTCGCTCGCATCTACCTTGGTGGGAGAGAGCGCCTCGCTCCAGGCTAGTTCTGGTCTGTCGCAAGCCCTCCGTACCACAAAGACTGTTTCTCGTTTTCCTCAGTCCAGCCGCACGGACAACCTTCGCCTTCCGCAGGATCATACCGCGGAGACCACAGACCAGAGACGCTCCGGTGCCGCCGATACAAGGACCACACCAAGTCAGAGTTTTGAGAAGCTGTTGGAGTATTTCAGAGACATGGAACATTCGCAATTGGATGCGTCAACGAGCAATGACGGCGCTATTGGGCTTCTTCCCAAACCGCCTTTGACGCCGAACGATCCTCATCCACTTCCGACCATCGTCCGCGATGGGCGTGGAAGTTTCAATGGGAGCGATCTCAATGCAGGAAGATCCCACCCAGGGGTTGTAGACAGAGGGGTTATAGATGTGAAAAATGAAGACGGACCACTGGTTGGTTCCTCTAGCGCTCCTCAAACTGAGGAGTTCTTGGATTGGCTTGTTGAACAGGTCGAGCGGCGTCTCCTGCGAGAGTTCGAGGCGCGCGGCCAACGCCATATGCCTGATGTCTTATGAAGCCTGATGTGTTATGAAGCTTGATGTCTTATGAAGATAGTGCGATGGGTCGACAAGTTGGACGAGGTGCGTGTTGAGTGATGATCGTGATCGGCTCTTGTCAGAGGACCCTTCCTTTGTCGGACGCGGCTTCCACTTCCCCTTCGGCGTGGATGCTCGCGGTGGAATCTCGATGTCTGAGGGTTCGCTGGCCACGGACAGCGCTATTCGGGTCATTCTCTCAACAGCTCCGAGCGAGCGGGTGATGCGGCCAGCCTTTGGCTGCAAGATTTGGGATTTACTTTTTGAGCCGGTCAACGCGAACACGCTCGGTCTTATGTCCCAAGCGGTGAGGGAGTCGATTGCGCAGTGGGAGCCGAGAGTGGAGGTGGAAGATGTGACAACCATCGTGGATGCAAAGGAAGCTAGTCTGGTCCATATCCACATCCGCTACCGCATGCGAACCACCAATGATCGTCGTAATCTTGTGTATCCCTTCTACACCATACCGAGAGAGGAGGGCTAGTGCCGTTACCAACGCCGGAGCTCGATGACCGTAAGTTCCAAGATATCGTGGACGAGGCCAAGCGCCTCATCCCTCGATACTGCCCAGAGTGGACGAATCATAACGTCTCCGACCCAGGGGTGGCCCTCATCGAGCTGTTTGCCTGGATGAGCGAGACCATTCTCTACCGGATTAATCAGGTGCCTGATCGACTCTATACGAAGTTTCTGGATTTGGTCGGCATTACCCCCTTCCCGCCGGCTGTCGCTCGCACCGATCTCCTATTCTGGCTCTCGACGGTTCTCGACTACGAGGTGACCGTACCCGAGGGTACCGTCGTCGCGACTGTACCTGGTGTGAATCAGTCGGAGGTGCTCTTCTCCACTGTCGAGGATCTTGTGATTCGCCGTCCTCAGTTGATCGCCGCTAAGGCTGTGGAGGCGGCTAATCAAGAGCAGGTGTTTGATGTATGGGATGACTTGAGGTTTGACGACGGCGCTGTGCGCTGCTTTCATTCTGATCCCTTGACTGAGGGAGATGCGCTCTATTTCGGCTTTGCCAACTCTGTCGGAGGTTCGGTGATTCGACTGACCGTTGGGGCCTCGATTGAAGGTATCGGCGTGGACCCCACGGACCCACCACTTGCGTGGGAGGCCTTTGTGGAGGAGTCGTGGGTTGCCATGGGCGTCCGCCAAGATACGACTGGCGGCCTGAACCGTGACGGTGAGGTCATCTTGGCTTGCCCGCGCTCGATGGCCGCGTTTACCCTTGGCGGAGATCATGCCTTCTGGATTCGTGTGCGCCTCCTTCCGACTCGACCTCAGCAGCCGGGCTATCGAGCCTCCCCGTTACTCTCGTCGTTACAGGTTGACACGCTGGGTGGCCTTGTCGCTGCCGAACACGCAAGTCGAGTCATCGAGGATCGGCTTGGACGCAGTGATGGAAGTCCTGCTCAGGAGTTTCGATTGCAGAACTATCCGGTGCTACCGTTGCGAGAGGGAGAATCGTTGCGGGTGAGCACGATTGGAGCGTCCGAGACTTGGGAAGTTGTCGATGACTTCACAGCGTCGGGAGGGGACGACCACCACTATGTCCTCGACTACGCCACCGGCACCATTCGCTTTGGACCACGGGTCCGCTATCCGGATGGTTCTGTGCGGCAACATGGCGCGATTCCCCTTGATGGGGCAGAGATTGTTATGGAGCGCTATCGTTACGGCGGCGGCGCAGTTGGTAACGTTGGCGCGGATACGTTGACGATTCTGCGTACCTCGGTCGCCTATATCGATCGTGTTACCAACCCAGCACCGGCCCTCGGAGGCGCCGACGCGGAGACTGCTGCGAATGCCAAGATCCGGGGTCCCCTCTCTCTTCGCGCGGGCGGAAGGGCCGTGACCGCTCGAGACTTTGAACGCTTGGCGCTCGAAACATCAGCTGAGGTGGCGAGGGCGAGGTGTGATGCACCCACTGCGGTAGGCGAACCGGTACGCCTCCTCATCGTACCGAGATTGCGTGGTCGTCCTCAGGATCATCAGCTTGACGATTTTCAGCTGAGTGATGCGCTTGTCGATGCATTGATCACCTACCTCGAACCACGTCGGCTCATAGGGACGACCGTCGATATCTCGACGCCATACTATCAAGGAGTCACGGTAGCAAGCCTGATTCGTGCGTTTCCTGGGCGCTCAGCTACCATTGTGCAAGAGCGAGCGCTTGACGTGCTTTATACCTTGCTCGACCCATTGGTAGGGGGAACCAGCCAGGATGGATGGCCATTCGATCTCGGTCTTAGTGCCTCGTGGCTAGCGGAGCAACTTGAGGCTATCGATGGTGTGGAACGGGTCGAGGAGGTGCTCCTGTTCGAGGCTGACCTGCGTACTGGAGAGCGCCGAGGTCGTGGTAGAGAGTTTTTGACACTTGATGCACAGTCCCTCTTTCTCTCTCTCCGCCATCAGGTGGTTGTGCGTTGAACGGAGGTAGGTATGCGCCGTGATAACTGGCTCGTGCATCAGCTACCGATGGGGATGACAGATGACGACTTCTTCGTACGATTTGTGTCGATATTTCAAGCAGTAGCCACCACCTTCCTGGAGGACGCTGATACGGTCGAGTTCCTGGTCGATCCTACTGTCGCCCCACAACCATTTTTGCCTTGGCTCGGTTCGTGGCTCGGGAACTCCTGGATTGATTCCTCGCTACCTGATGAAGCGCAGCGTCGGCTTGTCCGTAGTCTCAGCGCGGCACTTGCTTGGCGAGGTACTGTACATGGTCTCTCACTCGTACTCGAAGCGATCACCGAGGCGCCTGTAGTCATCCAGGAGACCGGTGTGGTGCGTCGACACCGAGAGGAGGAGTGCCCTGCTCCCTTTGTGAGGATCCAGGTCGGCTCCACAGGCTGGCTTGATGAGGGCGACTTTGTTGAGCTGGTGCGCGATGAACTACCGGTGTCGGTCGCCTTTGCCGTCGAGGTAGATGGGCGACGTATTTGGCCAGCCTAACTTTTCGATGTGCGTCATGACGGAAAGAGATTGTTGATCAGCTTGACGCTGATCCACAATCGTACTGCAGCCCTACGGAGATAACTGTAGACAGGTCCTCTAGGGTCGCCTTTTGGGAGGGGACCCCAAACACCGTGCGGGTCAAGGGGGCGAGTGTCAGCAAGCCGCGGGCGTGACGTTCGAAAATGGTGTAGATGATGCCACTACCGAGGGTTGTCGAACGTACGGGATAGCTTGGAGGCGTAGTCGCATACGTGTTTTGTGGCTCGAGGGGACAGCTACTGAGATAGAGCGCTCGTTATCGATCCCGTGCGGGATTTGGCAGTCGTTCACAGTGACAGGCCATGGGGGAGCATGCGTCGTAAGCCTGTGGGAACCGTGGATGCAAGCATGATATAAGTGATATCTGTAATATATATAAGGCATAGGCGATTTGGTAATGAATGTTGGTGGGGCTGGGGTCCCATGGTAACCGCGTTCAGGTCAGCCCGCAAGGATGGTGTCGGACTCGTAGATGCCAACAATCCTTGACGGGTGTTCGAATCGAACGCAGTTCCGTGGGGAATGTTTCGCGTGCATAGACCGGCATCAGATGTCGACTGGATACTTGTCGTGTCCATGGTGGGGGTGAAATAGCGGTCCGGTCGTTCCAGAACAAGCAGGTAAGGGGCACCATATTCACCACCATGTCATCTGTCGCCTAACGACACAGTCATCTGAGGTGGCGGTGGCGACGCTAAGGAAGGCGCTGGGTTGCTTGGGAAGGGTGCACCAAACCGGTGCCGCAGCTTTTGCTTGATCACTGTGTTGATAGAGTGATGCCAGGTGATCGACAGTCTCGCGATGCAATCATACGAGACGGACGGTGGTGGGATGTGCTACTACTACAGTTATACATATGGAACAAGATATTACTCCAACAATACGACACAAAGGGGCCGCGGTCGCTGTTGTCGTCAGTATCGCAGTGTCGATGGTGGTTGCCGTACACGTTTTTCACCAGTCGGCAGCCCTAGTGCCGGAGATGGGTGCCGTTGGCTCGGGACTATTGTTCTTCAGGAATCGTTCTTGGCTCGACCAACTGATTCCGTTCTACTCCTATATTGTGCTCGCAGCGATCTTTGGATTTGGTATGTCAACGTATGTGGAGGCACCGATCTGGCTGAAGATCCCTCTCACACTCAGTGTGGTGCTGACGGGCCTGATCGTGCTGAAGATTCCTGCACTACCGGCGTTGTCTGCGGGGTTATTGCCGATCTACTTGGATATTCATTCATGGTGGTATCCCGTGGCGGTGGCCACCCTGATGGGGATCGAGGCTCTTGTGGCGTTCGTATGGCTCAAGCCGAGCTTTCGACGTGACCGCGCAGTCTCCTGGCAGCTCGAGCACGTTGGTAAAGTCAGTGGATCGCTGATCGTCGCTTTACTCGTCATGGCGCTGTTTGGCAGTCCGCTGGTCATGGTGCCTCCATTATTGGTGGCGATGTCCGAGCGTGCTCAACATCTCTCTAGAGGCCACCTGTTACTCGACGACTTCGTTACGATGATTTGGTTGGTGACACCGTTTGAATTGTCCATCATCCTACTGCTCGTAACACATGATCCATATATCGTTGTCGTCTCGCTGCTTGTTGCCTATGTCGGATCGACTGTCTTGAAAAAACAGATCGGGCCGGTTTTTGCACTGGCGATGGTTCCGCTACTTTTTGGTTATGCAACTGATGAACGGTTGATCGTCTTTGCGCTGGTCGGGGCTGCGGTTGCGCAGTTCAGCCCCTTCGTTGCGGCAAAGGTTGTGGGGGTGGTGGGCTCTGTCCGTGCGAGCATTGCCAGCAGGTCCACATTTGGAGATTTCGCCGGAGGAGAGGCCGATTCGTAACCCCGGACCGAGAGATTACACGCTGGCTTAGGTGCTAACGGCGGTGTCGTGACGTTAACACAGCAGTTGGCCACTCGATTGAGGCTTCGCCGCGCTGGCACGGCGTGACCATGGTGCGAGGTAGAAGGCTTGCGCGCCGGGTCTGCGTCGTTCGAGGAACGACCTTACCAAGGATGTGCAAGAGGTCATCGCTGTATGCGGGGTCAGGCTCTATGCAACGGTTCGGACAAGACAAAACGGATGTCTGAGTCGAAGTAAGAGACAATCCAGGCAGCACGGTTAGCGCTCACAAGATCGGGCTCGATCCGAACAATGAATGTCGCTAGCAGTATCTACCAGAGACGCAAGGCTCGCGTCTAACGCTTGGACTCGCCCAGCCGGAAAGAGAACGCTCGCGTCATGGCGCTTGAAGCCTGCGGAGCAATTCACGTCTGCGACCTCAAACACGATGAGCAACATGCCCACACTCGAAGCGATCACCGAGGCGCCTGTAGCCATCCAGGAGACCGGTGTGGTGCGTCGACGCCGAGAGGAGGAGTGCTCCGCCCCCTTTGCGAGGATTCAGGTCGGCTCCACAGACTTGATGAGAGCGCCGTTATCGAGCTGGCGCGCGATGAGCTACCAGTGTTGGTTGGAGTTGTTGTCGAGGTAGATGGGCGATCTATTCGGGCAGCGCCAGAGCAGCACGTATCGTTGAATGGTGCTCCGGGCCTCTCGGCTTGGGAGAGCTCGGGTACTTCTCGATCAGGTCATTATCGGGGTGCCTTCCCACGCGATCGAACGTTCGGAGCCTCGGTTGCGCCGCTGGTGTGATGAGCAGTATGGTGCAAAAGCTCGGGCCACGCGTTGTGGTTGTGTTACCACTTGAACGGGACTGGGCGTTCGAACGTGCTATCGGCTCGTGGTCGGTGTGTTCCGCAGGGTTTTGCAGCCCAGTCCCAACGAAAAGGGTTTCTCTCCACCTTCAGTGGGCTTGTCTGGGACCGCCGATCGTCAATGGGCTGTGGATCTCGTATGCCGTGTTGCTGATTGAATGCCGACGTTGCCGTTGCGAGCATCATGTAGAGAGTGGTGTCCTAATAATTACGATGATCGCAAAGCAAAAACTTCTCGGCAAGCAAGTGTGAGGAGTGTTATTATGGACCGATGGTGCAGTTGCAGAAGCGCATGTCGGTGCCCGCGAAAACAACGAATGCAAGGGGATGGCTCTTCCCTAGGAGCGACCTTAAGGTTGCGCACAACTCCTCGGCACACAGTGCCGCCTCGGTCCTCATGCTGCAGCGTGCGATAGGGAATCGGGCAGTAGCGGGGTTAGTTGGACGTTCGACAACCACTCCAAGGCATGCGTCAGTGGCGACTCCGGGTGTCATTGGCGACCCCAAGAAGGAGAGCCTCGCCGATCGTACTGCTGAGCGAATCGTTCGTAAGGTCAACACTCCTGGCCCTCGTGGGACGTCTTCAGTCGCCACTCAAGCATCGACACTCGATTACGTGCGTCTCGCTATGCGAGACCTCGTGGCGCCTGAGCGTCTCGATTCAATTACAGTCGACGCGAGCACAGCGTCCCGCCGTGCCGCTGATCGGATTGGCGCACTCGCCTTCGCAGACGGGAACAAGATCACCTTTGGTACTCGGAGCCGACATCTCTCCCCTGATGAGAAGCTCCGACTGACTGCCCACGAAGTGGCCCACGCGACACTTCATCCCAGCACTTCTGATGCGAGTCGCCGTCTTGTGCATGCCAAGCTGGCAGGCACGCACGCCGTTGCTCTCGCCACGGGTGGTGAACCTAAACAGGGCATCCGTCGATTTGGCCCAAAGAGGTTGCAAACAAACTGGAAGAAAATCATCGATGGCCTCGCGGAGTACGAACGAAAAGAGATGGACTTCTTTGCAAAGGGTTCCCCAAACCCCCAACGATTGGCGCAGGCAAAACCAGAGCTCATTAGTTTGCTGAAACGAATCGAGGCTGATCTTGAGGGTTGGAAAACTGCTAATCGCCATGACTATCATACAAACCAACTAGAGGGCCAGCTCGCTACTCAACAGAGAAATTATGTTCCAGATGATGGGTACGGATATGCTCCAATTGAGGATACGAGACCAGAAGCGAAGGTGGGTAGACACCAGGTTGTTCCTCTCATCCTTGTCAGAGTGCGCAACGAGCTGAAAGAGTTGCACGATGGGACTTGGGAGGAGAGTGTTCCGCTCTCGCTTCATGCCACAGGAACCTCTGCGGAGGGTTCGAAATACAAACTGAACAATGTTACCTATCAAACTGGCCACCAGGGCACTACCTCAGGTTTCTTTAAAAAGGAATATGCCCTTCATGAGAAACGTGAAGTACACGAAGATGTTCTGGGTTTGCCGGTAGTGAATCCGAATTTAGGTGGCCGATCCATGGCGATGTATAAACTTGATCGGCTCCTCTCTGCTGGAGTTACTGCAAAGGTCGAGTATGCCGTGCACAATGGTGAACTCGGTATTGTCATGGAGGAGGCGTCAGGGAAAGATGCAAGATCACTCGAATGGACGATTCAACCTAGTGAAACCGGGAAGGACGGTAGGGTCCGAGCAAATGACCCTGTCCTGCAACAATGCCTTAATAAATTGCAGATTCTCGACGCTATCGCCGGACAAATTGATAGGCACAGTGGTAATTACTATGTCCAGCGGGATGCAAATTCGGGGAGCGTTACTGGCGTGACGGGTATTGATCTTGATATGGCATTTGGGAAGGATATGCACGACCCAACAGCTGGTACAGGTGTCACCAGCGCAGCGATGAACTATCGTGGGGTTCCAAAGCTTTTTGATGAACAGATGGCCAACAAAATTCTGATGATTACGGATGCACAGGTGCGTGACGCCATCGATGGTCTCCTCAGCAAGGAGGAGGTTGATGCGACCGTTTCACGTTTCAAACACGTGAAGGAATCGATTGAACAAGCCAAGAGAGACGGGACGCTTGTCAGCCAATGGGATGATCAGAGCTTCAAGAAGTTGATGCCAACCCCAGATACACTCAAATTCGACATCAGCGGTTATGTTGTGGACGCGAGTAAGTCAGCAATCGATGACGCGGCGAACGAAGCCCGTGGGGTGGCGACCGCTCTCATCCCAAAGCTGTTCTCCAGTGCGCCGCCCGCGACCCTCTTTGCTATTCAGGAAGTGTTTGGGCGAACGATCTTCGCTGAGCATATCAAAGCTCTGATGCTCGACATGAGTGTATCTGCTCCGTTGGTGCCAAAGCTCACCACGAATGTCCTTTTGGGTTTAGCGAATGATAAGAAGTGGTGGATGGGAGAGATGCTGACAATTCAGGATGTCACTGACAGGATTAAGGCGATCCTTCCTGACGCGTTGAAGAAGGCGACGGCGAGCTCGCGCCCCCTTCCCTCACGTCCGACACAACAAGCCTCATCCAAGAAGGCCCCTCCGCGACCACCGCGCCCCCTTCCCTTACGTCCGACACAACAAGTTTCACCCAAAAAGGCCCCTCCGCGACCATCGCGGCCAGACAAGCCAAAGGGTACTCAAGGGCGGCCCCTGCCGACTCCCCCAGTTAGGAGGGCCAAGGGCTCCTCGGATCACTAGGCGGTTGGTGCGTCCAAGACCAGAACAGGTCTGCTTTGGCTGATCTACGCTACAGTCGGCCAGCCAGCTATCGAGCTAGTTCGTTAGGCTGGGTTTCACCGAACGGCCCTTATGGCCGTCGGCGTGCGGTGAGCGGACCATTGTTCCACCATCGGTTCTGAAAGCGCCAGCTTGTATCGTCCTGTGGTGGGCGTGAGGGTGTGGACGCTCGCGCGCGATGGACAGCGAGCAGGGCGAGAGTGGCTGCGCTAACCAGTGCCACCTCTTCGGCATCAGTAAGCTCATTCATAGCGGGATATTCCCGTGCTTGCGTCGGGGCAGTTCTTCGCGTTTCGTCTCGAGCATGGCCAAGGCTTGAATGAGGGTTCGCCGTGTCTCGGCTGGGTCGATGACGTCGTCGATGTAACCTCGCTCCGCCGCGATGTAGGGATTTGCATAACGTTCGGTGTATTGGTCGATCAGCTCTTGACGTTTTGCGATTGGATCTGCAGCAGCGGCAAGCTCTCGTCGGTGGATCACCTCGACGGCCCCCTGGGGACCCATAACGGCCAGTTCTGCGGTTGGCCAGGCGTAGGCGAGATCGGCACCGATCGACTTGGAGTTCATCACCACATAGGCGCCACCATAGGCTTTGCGGGTGATGACCTGGATTCGTGGAACCGTGGCCTCGGAGTAGGCGTAGAGCAGCTTGGCCCCATGGCGAATAATGCCACCATACTCCTGGTCCACGCCAGGGAGGAAACCTGGGACATCCACGAATGTAAGAATTGGGATGTTAAAGGCGTCGCAGGTGCGCACAAAACGTGCTGCCTTCTCCGATGAATCGATGTCGAGGACGCCGGCGAGAACCGCAGGTTGGTTCCCAACAACACCGACTACCTTGCCGTTCATGCGTCCAAAACCACAGGTGATATTCCGAGCCCAGTGGGCAAAATACTCCAGATATTCACCATGGTCGAGTACTTCACGAATGACGTCGCGCATCTCGTATGGCTGATTTGAGTTTTCTGGGATGAGGGAACGTAACACTTCATTCAGGCGATTGGGGTCGTCGGTTGCCTCTACCGCCGGCGGTGACTCGAGGTTGTTCGCAGGCAGAAAATCGAGGAGATACTTGACCTCGTCAAGGCATGCCTTCTCGTCACCGAGCACAAAGGAGGCAACCCCTGACTTGGTCGCATGGCTCATCGCACCGCCAAGCTCCTCCAGCGAAACCTCTTCTCCGGTAACTGTCTTGACGACATCTGGACCGGTGATGAACATGTGTGACGTTTGCTCCACCATAAAGATGAAGTCGGTCATGGCCGGTGAGTAGACCGCGCCTCCGGCACAGGGACCAAGTATCACGCTGATCTGTGGGATCACCCCCGACGAGGCGACGTTGCGCCGAAAGATGCCGCCATAGGAGTGGAGAGAGACGACGCCTTCTTGGATGCGGGCTCCAGCACCATCGTTGAGCCCGATCATGGGAACACCGACCGAGGCGGCAAGATCCATGACCTTGTGGATCTTCTCGGCAAAAACCTCACCGAGTGCTCCACCAAAGACGGTAAAGTCTTGGGCGAAAAGGCAGACGCGTCGGCCGTGGATTGTGCCAAAACCGGTGATGACGCCATCGGTGTAGGGGCGGCGTTCATCGAGGCCCATCCCGTGCGCGCGATGGCGAGCGAGGAGGTCGAGTTCCTCGAAGGATCCCTCGTCGAGGAGGTAGTCGACGCGCTCACGCGCTGTCATCTTCCCTTGCCCATGTTGTTTGGCAACTGCGGTCTCTGTACCTGCGTGGTAAGCCTGGTCGCGCCGCTTCTCAAGCTCGTCGATCCGTGCAGACATTGGGTGAGTGCTCATGTTGCTCTAGGCTATCAGGTACCATTGCCGATCACGGAGGTAGCCCGGTGACGATCGAGGAATTGGTGGCCCTTAGCGCTTCGCTCGACCCTGACGATGCTGGCCGCCTCTATCGGCTCGGGATCTTTCCGATGCCGCTCGCTGATGGCTACGGTTGGTTCTATCCCTCCACACGTGCAGTGATTGTGATCGATGAATGGTCACTACGGTGTCCCCGCAGTACTGAGCAACTACTTCGCACCTATCGCGTGGGTATCGATATCGATCCGATGGCGGTCGTGATCTCCTGTGCAAAAATACCACGACCCGGTGGCTGGATCGATCGGACGATGATTGAGTTTTATCGCGGACTCAACGATCGTGGACTTCTGCATTCGGTTGAGGTTCGAGGTCCAGATGATGCTCTTGTTGGTGGTCTCTTTGGTGTTGGCGTCGGCGGGATCTTTGTCGGCGAATCAATGTTTCATCAAGTGCCGAACGCCTCGAAGCTGGCGCTCTTTACATTGGTGCGAGTCGCGAGCAACCTTGGGTATCGTGTCGTGGATGGGCAGTGGCCGACTGACCATCTTGCAACGCTTGGCTTCGCTACCATGGCAAGTACCCAGTATGCGAAGCTTCTTGTTGCATGTGCACCAATGGAGCCAGCGCCCTTTCCAACGGGATTCCTCGATCGGGGCCAGCTCAGACTTCGCGGCCCCGGGTGAGCCGGTTGTGTAGGTACCACGCGCCGGGAAGGAGACCAGTCGCCAAGAGTAACTTAATCAAGTCGCCCAACAGGAAAGGGGTGACGCCCAACGCGAGTCCACGACCGATGCTCAGGTGGAGGTCGAGCATGAGGAAGCCCATCCCGAAACTATAGATGATCACGTTACCAATCGCCATGAGCAATACGGTGCGTCCGAATTTGCGATCAAGGCCCTTCTCGGCGAGGTAACCGACAACGGCGCCTGCGGCAATGAAACCAAGCAGGTAGCCAAAAGTTGGATCGACGGCGATTTTGAGACCACCAGTGGCTCCAGCAAACCAAGGCACTCCCATCAGCCCGAGCCCGACGTAGAGCAGGCTCCCAAGCGTTCCGCGTCGTAGGCCGAGTGCGGCGCTTCCGATCAGGACCGCGAAGGTCTGACCGGTGATGGGAACGGGCGTGAACGGCAACGGGATACTGATTTGGGCGAAGATGCCAATTGTTATGGCGAAGACTCCGATCAAAGCTAGGTCGGTCAGAAGACTTTCGGGGAGTAGATCACTCAGACTCCGTTGGCGTAACCCCTGTTGTTGTAACCCCTGGTTCAGCACGGAACCCCTCCTTTCGATGGTGTGGTCTCGATTGCTAGAGTATCAATCATCGCTAACCGTACGACAGTTCAAGGATACATGGCGGCCATCAGCGCTCCGACGCTTGTCGGCCTTGGGGTGGCCGCGACAAGCCGCTTAGTGGCCTATCCTGCGCTCGCTAGCCAAGGGGCTCGCTATCTAGTGGGTGCTGTGATTCTGCTCGTGGTGTTTCGCGGGCGAGTCAAACCGATAGCCCGCCCAAACCTGCGAGATCTCATCGCGTTGATCACCCTCTCCGGCGTCGGGCTCGCTCTCTTTTCTGTCGCCTCCGTCGAGGCGTTGTCTGATGCCTCCGTTGCAGGGGTAGGGGTGATCATCGGTTGTGTGCCTATTGTGCTGGCCGTCGTCGGAGCCCTCGCTGAACGGCAACGACCAGATCGTGGTGTGGTCGCCGCTGCCATCATCGTCACTGGTGGCTCCCTTCTCGTCAACGACGTAGGCCGCCTTGGAGGTAAGGGGTTGGTGTTCGCGGTGATCGCTATGCTCTCGGATGCAACCTTCTCGCTGCTCTCAGTTGGCTTGGTCAGAAAGTTCGGTGCAATACCGACGGCGTTCACGACGACACTGATCGCTGGAGTCACGATGCTTGCGGCTTCGGCCCCTCTTGGAGGAGGGCTACCCATGCCAACCACCACCGAGTGGGTGGCGATCATCTATCTTGGGCTCACCGTCTCGGCAGCCTCGTTTGTCCTCTGGTATCAGGGACTTGCGAGGTTAGGGGTTGCCCGTGCAGGGCTCTTTGTCGCCATGATTCCGATCGGAGCCCTCATCGGTGAAGCGATCCTTGCGACGAGAACCCTCACCTGGCAGGCGGTGATCGGTGTGGTCGTGGTCTTTGGCGGACTTCTTCTGGGAACCGCGACCCGGCTACGCCTCCAGCCGAAGAATCGCCTCGATCTCGACGGGGGTCCCAAGGGGGAGGGAGCTGACCCCAACGGCTGATCGCGTATGCCGTCCGCGATCCCCAAAGACCTCCACCACCAGATCTGAGGCGGCGATCATTACCGTTGGCTGTGCGGTAAATCCAGGCGCGCTGGCGACAAAACCCGTGAGCTTCACCCACTGCGCGATCCTCTCAAGCCCTCCGAGGTCGGTAGCCAACCGAGAGAACATGTTGATCATGCACTGGCGCGTCACGGCTTCGAGCGCATGGAGCTGCGAGGGGGATACTCACGTGAACCACGCTCTGTGTTTGGCTTCGTCGTCGACCGGCGGCCGTTAGTGGGTGAGTGATCCTGCATCGGCACGATGCATCGACAGTGGTTCCTCTTCGAATCGTCGTGGTTGCTGAGGTGGTAGATGTTCTTGGATGATGAAATTCGCCATGAGGGTTGTCTTGAGATGGATTACCAGGGAGACGCGGTTACATGTGAGAGTAACATTGCACTCGTCGAGTCGCCCGGGACAGCTTGGGTGCTGACGGGTCAGTGTTCCTGCTCATCTTGCCGACCAGGGTTACACTCTCGCCACCCTGCGAGCGCATTGACCATCTGTGGGATGTCCTTGACCAGCGTTTCCCAGATGATCTCGTAGTCGATCCGGTGGTAGATATGGGCGACGAGAATTCGGTTCGAACGGATCTCATCCCACGGCACCTGCGGTGTCGAAAGGCGCACCTCTTCAGGTAACTTGTTGGCGGCATCGCCAATCCGGCTAATGACCGCCTCACCTGCCAAACGCAAGAGGCGATCCTCTCTCCACGCATCGATCCCACGGCTGACGATCTCGGCGGCGGCCTCCGCGGCATCGAAGAGATCTCCGAGCGTTTTGGAGGCGGCTCGTTGGTTATCAGAGCTGTTCACAGCAAAAGTGCGTCGTCGAGAATGTCACTATCACGCTCAGTCAGACCACCGGAACTGACGACGTCGACGGAGCATCCTAGGAGTAACTCGAGATCTCTCCAAAGCCCGACATAGTCGATGAGAGTTCGGCCGCGATCGAAGTCCACAAGGAGGTCGATGTCGCTTTCAGTTCCGGAGGTGCCTCTGGCTAGTGACCCAAAAACCCGCAAGTTCGAAGCGCCATGGCTGGCCGCAATGCGCAAGATCTCGCTCCTGTAGACGCGGAGCTCATCGAGGGTTGTGGGTCGCTCGGGACCAGTGCTGAGTTGCAAGCGCACCATGACTCCATAGTACTTGTTGGAGGCGATCGCAACTCCTTGCCGCAGTGATCCGCTGAGTTTGATTGTGCTGCCATTCCCCCGTCCGGGTTGGACATTGATGACCATTAGCCTTCTCGTCTGTGTCGGTTGGTCGACATAGCATCCTCAGCTCCTCATCGGTGAAGCGATCCTTGCGACGAGAACCCTCACCTGGCAGGCGGTGATCGGTGTGGTCGTGGTCTTTGGCGGACTTCTTCTGGGAACCGCGACCCGGCTACGCCTCCAGCCGAAGAATCGCCTCGATCTCGACGGGGGTCCCAAGGGGGAGGGAGCTGACCCCAACGGCTGATCGCGTATGCCGTCCGCGATCCCCAAAGACCTCCACCACCAGATCTGAGGCGGCGTTCATTACCGTTGGCTGTGCGGTAAATCCAGGCGCGCTGGCGACAAAACCCGTGAGCTTCACCCACTGCGCGATCCTCTCAAGCCCTCCGAGGTCGGTAGCTAACCGAGAGAACATGTTGATCATGCACTGGCGGGCTCCAGCCTGGGCCTCCTCGATGGTCACCGTATCGCCGACGATGCCGGTCACCTTGAGCGTATCGCCGATGAGCGGTAATGTGCCCGAGACGTAGACAAGGGAGTCGACAACGAGGGTGGGCAGATACGACCCCTTCGCTCCTGGAGCCGCGGTCAGCTCGATTCCTAATGTGGCCAGTTGATCGTTGATGGTCATACCCCAGACGTTAGTCGATGATGACCCGATTTGTCAGGGTTTAGATGCGAAGTCGGTCGATCAGGAGATAACCAAGAAGCCCCAAAAAGGCGGTGACGATGATCGAGAGAGCGAGTGTCCGCCATTGGAGTGGGGTGAAGTGACTGGCTGGCTGATAGGTGATGATCTCTCGAATCGATCGAAGTTCCTGACAGGCAGGTTTTGAGCTCGCTACGTTGAGTTGACCATCAGCACTTGCGCAGTGGTTCTGAAGGGTGATCATGTGGAGGAAGTCCATTGGACGGCCGTGATCGAGGTAGGTGGTGCTGATCGCATCGCTATTTACGGGCGGGGATAGTGAGTTAAAGGCCACCGCGTTATGTACATTGCTCCCAAGGGGTCCACCGTTCGCTTTGAGGGCGGCCACTCCGGTCAACAGGTACGGGCCTGAGGTGGAGTCGGTGGGGAGAAGGCGTAAGGAGATGTTGATCCCGATGGGGAGGAGAAGGAGGGCGAGGAGAATGCTGATGAGGGTGGTGACCGTCGGTGCTTTGGTGACGAGTCCCAAGAGGCAGGTCATTGCGGTCAGTATCAGGGAGTAGCCGATTGCGGCTGGCCCAAGCTCGAAGAAATAGCTCCAATACGGTGGTGTCGGGCTCAGGAGGTGAGGCGCGACGAGAAATCGAAAGCCACTTGCCGAGACAATGGAGAGGACCGCCGTCATCGAAAGCGCGACGAGGAGGTTGGTGACGAGCCAGCGCCGCCGCGATATCCCTTGGGTGAAGAGATACGAGCCTGAACCATCGTCGAAGGCATTCGCGATGCGGGCCCCTAACGAGCCGATCGGAATGACGACGGGAATGATGAAGGCAAGCGCGATGGATACTCCGGTGATGATCGATATCGTCCGGTTCATCGGCAGGTTGACGCCAGGTCGATACGTCGGGTAAGTATGCAGCAGGATCCAGGCGATGGCCCACCAGATGATCTCAAGGCTGAGGGTGACAAGAAAAAGGGTCAGTACTCGGGACTCGTAGAGGAGGTTGCTGCGGCTTGAGTGGAGGAGCGGGGGTCTCCTCGTGTTCGTTGAGGGGTCGGTGATCAGGTTCACGCGTGCTCTCCTTCGTTGATGGTGGACACGAAGCCTGGTGGGACATCTTCGTGTTCACGTTGTTGTTGGGCACCATTGAGATAGCCGATGACAATCTCCTCGAGGCCAGGGTGCTCGAGATCGTCATCACTTGGACCGCTACGTCGCACAAGCGATCGACCGCCGCCAGCGGTGACCACGGTGCCACTCGTGTCGTGGGTATCCGCGAGGTAGACGTGACGCTCGATCAATGTGTCGATGGACTCGGAGACGAGAAGGTAGCCGCGATCGAGGATGAGCAACCAGTCACAATCGCGTTCGATATCGGTGACGAGGTGTGAGGAGAGCAGTATGGTCGTTCCGTCTTCGTGGGCGGTTGCAAGGACCTCACCCATGATGGCACGTCGTGACATAGGATCGAGCGATGCGAGCGGCTCGTCTAGGAGCAGCAGTCGAGCATGTCTCGCTAGAGCGGTGGCGATAGCGACGACTTTACGTTGACCCTCCGAGACTCGTTTGATACGGACGTTCATAGCGAGATCAAAGCGGTCGATGAGCTTCATGAAGAGGGCTCGATCGAAGCCGGTGTTATAGCCCTCACACAGGTGTCCAAGATCGGCGATAGTCAGTTCTTGGGGCAGCGATGCCCGTTGGTCGACGAGCGCGAGATCACCACGGCGAAGAGGCTGGCCGTCGAGGGTAGCTTTGCCTGAGAGGATGGGACGCAGGCCCGCGAGACAGTGCAGGAGGGTCGTCTTACCGGCTCCGATTTGCCCAACAAGACCCGTAACCCTCGAGGCTTCCAGGTGAAAGCTCATGCCGTGTAGGATCTCCTTGCGCTGTAGGCGATGCAAGAACTCCTCTCGGTATGCAAGATGCGTTAAGTCCTGTACTTCGAGACCACTATGTTGCACTGCTTCCCTCCTTCGTCAATGCCAGGCGTTCGATCGCCGTTGTGAGTGCGAGCTTGATATCGTCGTCAGTGAGCCCATCGTTGACCGCTTGGACAACCACAGCGTCGAGTCGTTCGGCAAGCTTGCGGTGGACCGTTTCCTTGCCGAGGAATGGATTGTGGACAATGAGTGTGCCAACTCCCTGTTTGGCGAGCGTGATCCCCTGTGTCTCAAGGGTTTTGTAGGCTTTGAGGGCGGTGTTGACGTTGATACTCGCCTGGCGGACCACTTCGGTGACGGGGGGCAGTTGATCGCCGATAGCGAGTTGGCCGAGGCGTAGCGCCGCCAACACTTGGTTGACGATCTGGCGATATGCAGGGACTCCGGTCGATCGGTCGATCAAAAAGACGATCCCATGCCCGTTTTCCTGCTCTTGCCCCATACTTTTAATATACTAATATTATAGATAAACTATGTCAATATTCGGTAAGAATCATTGAACGATTGGGTACCGTGGTTACATGGCGTCCCAGTTGGGCTTGGGTTCCGAACTCGAGGGGCGGGCGGATCTGGTATGACCGTGATCGTGGCCAAGATCGCTGCTATAGTACCGTCACTCCGGTGGCGCCTCTCTTGTCAAACTACCGAAGAGAACTGGTTCTTAGCGGAGTCTCGAGGTTGGAGATGGGACAGAAGTCGATCATGCTACCTGACCCCCACATCGCCCCGCCACGGACCCTTACTGCGGTCTCAGCAGATCGCACTATGTAATTACTCGATCCGGTGCGAATGAGGACGAACGGAGCCCGCTTATGCGGGTGAGGGGCTTTGCGCCTCGCGAGGTCTATCCGATCTTGGCGGTTCAGCGGTTCGTACTCGACTCTAGCTGACGCTCTTTGTCCTGGGGCTCCTCTGGCAGCCCAGTCTTAAATCTTGAAAGCTGACCATTGAATTTGCTTAGGCTAACCTCAACAATATGCATGCTTCGACCCAAGCGTCACGGGCTATCCCCATTGCAGGGGCCGGTATCATCCTCGGAAGTTACGACTTGGCTGCGATCTCGGTCGCTTTTGCACCGATTCGTGATCAGTGGCACCTTTCCGCTGGAGTTGTCACCTCTCTTGGAACGGCGACGTTGGTTGGCATGCTGGTTGGGTCGCTCACTGCGGGCTTCCTGGCGGATCGGATTGGCCGCCGTGCGGTGATCGTAGGCGATCTCCTTCTCTTCGCCATCTCCGCTCTATTGGCAGCCTTCGCTCCTGATTTTGCGGTGTTAACGGTGGCACGACTCGCTACCGGCGTGGCGGTCGGAGTGGATTTTGCGGTAGTCTTCCCCTTTGTGGCCGACATGGTCACTTCGCATAAAAAGGGTCGTTCGATGGCTTGGATCCTCTTTGGAGCGAACTTTGGGACACTCGCTGCCTATGCGCTCGGAGGGCTTATCCTCGCCCATATGGGTCCCCTTGGCTGGCGAGTCCTTCTGGGCTCGGCAGCCTTACTGGCGCTACCGCTCCTTCTCTTCCGGCGTCGCCTTATTGAGGCGCCGAGTTGGTCGCTGCTCACCCCGTTGACATTTCGCCAACTCAGGCAACGCGCGGCGCTCGCTCTGAGACACGAGCGTCTCGGTGCACAGGCTCTCGCAACCCTCCTCTACCAGATCACCGATCAGGGCATCGGACTGGTCTTGCCATTGCTGTTGGTCACGGTGCTTCAGACATCGGCGAGCTCAGGGGCGCTTGACGCGGCATTGGTCAAGGTGATCACGATTCCCGCATCCCTGGTGGCGGTGCTACTGATCGATCGTGTGAGTAGACGAAGACTCCAGATCACTGGATTTCTGGGTCGCGCGCTCCCTCTCTGTTTGCTAGGTCTGGCGCTGATCGACGGTCTTCACGTATCCCCACTCATCATTGGACTTCTCTTGGCCAGCAGCTACTTCTTTGGTGCCGCGGGTCCTGACAAGACGACTGTCATCTCGCCATCGCAGTACGCTGCGCCAGAGATTCGTGCTTCTAGCCAGGGGCTATCGCAAGCGTCTGGACGACTCGGAGGCATCATTGGTGTGACGGGTTACGCCGTTCTCGTCGCTGTCGCTGGTCCGGGAGCGGGACTTCTGCTCTTTGGGGTCGCCTGTCTGCTCGGGGCGGTCGTCTCGTTGGCGGCGTTACCCCGATCGAATCCGGAGATCGTTCTCGGGGAAGATGATCCCATTTGAACCATGCTGGGAACGTGATATTTGGGCACCTTAGGCGCTCGTGCGAGGCAACACTGCTGCTTCCTGTAGCGTAACTGTAGCCAGCCATCCAGCACCGCGCTTGGGGCAGGCAGGTTTCGTGCCATGACTGGTCCAGAGTTGTCAGCGAATCGCCAACTCACCTCCGTAGGCCACCCCATTCACATCACACTTAATGAATAAATTAATCAGATTTTAGACTGCATGATTGTATTGATACATGTATGATGGTGAATCAAAGCATTCACTGGGAGAACGGGGGGATTCCATGTCCACTGAAGCGAACATGATGGAGACACGCTCAATTGAGCAGATACCGACGCAAGAGCGGCATGGTCGTCCTTTTTCGCTCTTCACACTCTGGTTTGCATCGAATTTCCAGATCAATGCATTGGTGACAGGTGCAGTAGCGGTGGCTCTCGGTCTCAATTTCGGCCTCGCCTTGCTGGCTATCGTGGTTGGCAACCTGATCGGTGCCCTGTTTATGGCCTATCACTCGGTCCAGGGTCCAAGGCTCGGATTGCCACAAATGATTCAGTCACGAGCGCAGTTCGGGTATCGCGGTGCGATGCTCCCATTTGTCGTTGTCGTCGTGATGTATTTGGGCTTTGCGGTAGCAGGGGGCCTCGTTGCGGGACCGGCGCTCGCGAACTGGATCGGGATCTCTCGGGACCTGGGTGTAGTGATCTATAACGTTGTGGTCCTGGTCGTAGCGCTGTTTGGTTATCGTCTCATTCATGCGGTATCGCGCGTCATCTCAGTACTCAGTGCCGTTGGGTTTGTAATCATCTTTGTTGAACTCATTCAGCATGTGCCCTCGAACTATCATGGCACGGCGAACAATCTCGCCACTTTCATGTTGGCAGTATCGATCTTTGTCTCATGGCAGATCACATGGGCGCCCTATGTGTCGGACTATTCGCGCTACCTCCCGAGTAAGACGAAGGGCTCGGTGACGTTCGCCTACACCTTTGTCGGTTCTGCAGTGGGAGCGATCTTGATCATGGGGGTTGGGGCGCTTGGGGCGGCCATCAACTATAGCGCATTGAACGCCGATCCCATTGGATTCCTCGGACATCGTATCCCAGCGGTGGCGGGGTTGCTTATCGTTCTTCTGCTCCTTAGCCTGCTGCCCGCCAGCGCAGAGAGTCCCTATGGCGCATTTCTTACCGCCTTAAGTGCGGTCTCGGCGAATGGGAAGTTGCGCTCGACAAAGCGAGCGCGTGCGATCTTTGTGGTGGGCTTTACGATACTCTCATTGTTGGTCACCATCTTGTTCCCAAACAACATTCTCAACAACTTTGAGAACGTGATTCTGTTTCTGCTCTATCTCCTCGTTCCATGGACGGCGATTAACCTCACCGATTATTACCTAGTCCGGCGCGGTCACTATGACGTCGCTGGACTCCTTCGACGCCATGGTCCCTATGGGCAGTGGAATATCGGAACTCTGCTGATCTATGGCTTGACGATCCTGTTGGAAGTCCCTTTTGTGAACTCAAGCCTGTATGAGGGCCCTATTGCCAAACACCTCGGAGGTGCAGACATCTCCTGGATCGTCGGCCTTGTCTTTGCTACGGTCGCCTACTACCTCTACGCTAAGTGGCAAGGTATTCCGGTTCGATCGGAAGGCGAGGTCGAGGAGGTGCAAAGCTGACGAGTTCAACGCCAATCTCAACGCAGCTGTTGACGTTCAAGTCGATACTCGAAGGACACAGACTCACTCCGGTGCAGCGCAGGATTGCGCAGACTCTTGCGGCCCACTTAGGCCGTGCCGATTATCTCACAACCTCTGAACTCGCTGAACTCGCTGGCGTGTCACAGCCCTCAGTTGTCCGTTTTGCAACGGCACTTGGCTATTCGGGTTACGCTGAACTTCGCAGAACGTTACGCGATCTCGGATCGGGTGAACGGAGTCAACAGGATCCAGAGGCGCTGAACAAGTACCAGTTGGCGATCTCAGAGGAGATCGCCAACCTGAGCCGACTGAGTGCCTTATTGACCGATGGGTCTCAGCTTGAGCGAATCGGGTCGATTTTAGCAGCGAGCAAACCGCTTATCATCGTCGGTGTTCGGGCATCGCAGGCACTCGCGCGTTACGCTGCGTTCTACGCTCGGAAGGTCCATCCCTATGTGCTCTTGGTGGAGGAAGCTGGTTCTTCGGCAGTTGATCAACTGTACGAGGCTCACCAGGCTGGAGCTTCTGCCATGTTGGTCGTGGCGATGCCACGCTGGCCGCGTGACCTGATTCCTTTATTGGAGACGGGACGGAGATTGGGCTACTGCATGGTCGGTCTCACTGATCAGTCAGGCTCTCCGACGCTCGACTATATGGATTATTCGTTGTTGGTTCCCGTGGGGACAACACTCCTCTATGATACTCACGCCGCCGCCCTGCTTGCCCTCTCGCTGCTGATCGAGGCAATTGCGGATGCGGATCCGCCAGCCGCTGAAGTGCTGATGGAGGCCTTTGAGTCAAGAGCGAGCACGTACCAGTACTTCCTCAAATCCTGAAAGGTAGTGATGAACTCATCGACCCGTCTCCCCCAGCTCTTTGCCCAGATCGCGGCGATCGGCTATGACGCCGTGCATGGAGGCTATCGCCGCTTCGCCTACTCCGATGAGGACCGTGAACTCCGAACATTCTTTGCCCAGACGGTTAGCGAGCTGGGACTCACCCTTAGTGTGGATACTGCCAACAATCAGTGGGCGTGGTGGGGCGACCCAGATCTCGACCCTGAACACAACCTTGTGCTTGGCTCGCACCTCGATTCAGTTCCTGCTGGTGGGGCCTACGATGGTCCGCTCGGTGTCTTGTCTGCCATCTGCGCGGTTGAACAACTCCTCCGTGATGGCTTTCGTCCTCGTGCTGCGGTAGGAATCGCGAACTTCATCGACGAAGAGGGAGCTCGCTTTGGGGTGGCGTGCCTGGGATCACGCGTCCTCACTGGAGAGACCACCTCGACACGCCTTGAACAACTACGCGATTATGACAGGAGATCTTTCGGAGAGGTCGTGAGGGCAACAGGAGTCGAGCCCACCCAGCTGAGACGGGATGAACGGGCACTCTCGCGCATCGGACGCTTTGTGGAGCTCCATATCGAACAGGGCCATCAACTCATCAGCCTCGCCGCACCCCTCGGGCTCGCGAGTTTCATTTGGCCCCATGGTCGCTGGTCGACGACGCTGTCCGGTGTGCCTAATCATGCGGGCACTACACCCCTGGCGGAACGTGATGATCCGGTCATCAAAGCAGCGAATTTTATCCTCGATCTCACCGCGTGTGCGGAGCGACACAAGGCCGTAGCGACCTGTGGCAAGATCGTTGTCGAACCCAACGCGGTCAACGCGATCGCCTCTAAGGTACACCTTTGGGTCGATGCTCGAGCCGAGGACGGTGATCGACTCGAGCGTCTTGCAGCGGAGATTGGCGAACTCGCTCATGGATACGGGGGCGTCCTCGTCAATGAATCTCTGACGCCAGCGACGGTCTTTGATACGGAATTGACTGGAAGGATTGGTTCGATCCTGGGGCACCTCCCGGTCATCAGCACCGGGGCAGGACATGACGCCGGCATCCTGGCGACGCACGGGATTCCTGCGGCGATGCTCTTTGTTAGGAACCCCACCGGCGTGTCACACTCCCCGCTGGAAGACGCCGACGAGGAGGACATGGCCGCCGGGGTCGACGCCCTGATTCGGGTGATCCAGGGTCTAAGCGGATGAAGATTTTCGCAGATCTTGCCCTTGTTGCGCCAGGTGACCTACGATCGAAGATCGTGGTAACGGTCGAGGAGGGCCGAATCGTTGGCCTTGAGGAAGGCACCCCTGAGGGGAGTGATTCGGTGGTCGGGTTCTTGATGCCTGGTGCCTGCAATGGTCATAGTCACGCCTTCCATCGTGGACTCCGGGGCCGCGCGATTCAAGGAGCGGATGATTTTTGGCGATGGCGCGAAGCTATGTATCGTTTTGCCGACCGGCTGGATCCCGATACCTACCTGGAACTCGCGACGCTGGTGTTTCGTGAGATGCGCCTCGCGGGTTTCACCTCAGTGGGGGAGTTCCACTACCTGCATCACGGCGCGGACGCTAAGGCCTATGCGGATCGGAATGCGATGGGCCGAGCCTTGATCGAGGCAGCTCGACAAGCCCAGGTGCGCCTCGGCCTTATCGACGTAGCCTACCTCCACGGCGGGCTCGGTGAGGCGGGATATCTTCCGCTCCAAGGGGTGCAGCGTCGCTTTGGGGACGCCGATGTCGATACCTACCTGGACCGAGTCGGGGAGCTCGATGACTCTGCGATGGTTCGTATTGTACGTGGTGCGCATTCGTTACGGGCGGTCTCGCTCTCAGAACTAGCGGTGATCGTCGAGGCGATTGATGGGGCGCCATGGCATCTTCACCTGATGGAACAGGTAAAGGAAGTCGACGCGCTGATCGGCTACTACGGAGAACGACCGCTCCGTTTGCTTGAGGATCGGGGACTACTCGGCCCATCGACGACGCTCGTGCACCTGAATCAGGTCATCGAATCCGAACTCGCTTGTCTGGTGCGCACAGGCGCTGTGACCTGTGCTTGTCCTACCACCGAGGAGGACCTTGGGGATGGTCTTTCCCTGGCGGGTCACCTACTGCGGGCTGGAGCTCGAGTGAGCATCGGAACCGATCAACACGTCCATATCGATGCGCTCTTGGAAGCCTCCAGTATCGACGCCCACGAGCGGCTCCGCACGCATCAGCGTTCGTTGCTACGCACCGAAGAGCTTTGGTCGACACTGTGGGCGCATGACACCATTGGCTTTGGCGAGGTGGGGTGGATTGCCCCCGGCGCACTCGCCGATCTGGTAGCCCTCGATCTTAGCGAGCCTGGGATTGCGGGTGTTGATCCGGTTGAGCTTGTCCGTCTTGGAACCCGGGCTGCAATCACCAACGTCTGGGTCGATGGGCAAGAGACGACTTCAGACATCGACGGAGAACGGCGCGAGCTTGGGGCGCAACTTCGGGCTACGATCGCCAGGATAGAAGGGAAGTACTGATGGGAAATCGACACGATCCAGACCGATCGATCAAGGCACCGCGGGGGACAGAGCTGACCTGTCGGAGTTGGCTCACTGAGGCGCCGTACCGCATGATTCAAAACAACCTTGATATTGAAGTAGCGGAACATCCGGAGGATCTCGTCGTCTATGGCGGTATCGGACGAGCGGCGAGGGACTGGGAATCCTTCGATCGGATCCTTGCTGCTTTGCGTACGTTGGGTGATGACGAGACGCTCCTTGTACAGAGTGGCAAGCCAGTGGGAGTTTTCCCCACCCATCCGGATGCGCCGAGGGTTTTGATTGCGAACTCAAATCTGGTCCCGCACTGGGCGAACTGGGAGCACTTCGATGAACTTGACGCCAAGGGCTTGATGATGTTCGGTCAGATGACGGCGGGCAGCTGGATCTATATTGGATCACAAGGGATTGTTCAGGGAACCTACGAAACTTTTGTCTCCGCGGCACAGACCCACTTTGGTGGCGACCCCTTTGGTCGTTGGATTCTTACCGCCGGTCTCGGTGGTATGGGAGGTGCCCAGCCGTTGGCGGCGACGATGGCCGGCTTCTCGATGCTGGCGATTGAGTGTGATCCGAGTCGTATCGAACTGCGCATACAAACTGGCTACCTGCAACATCGTGCGCTCTCGCTCGAGGAGGCGATGGGTCTCCTCGAGCAGGCGAAACGGTCGGGCCATCCTACCTCGGTCGGTCTTTTGGGCAATGCAGCTGAAGTGATCGAGGAGATGGTCGAGCGCAATATCGTACCGGACCTAGTGACAGACCAGACGAGCGCTCATGACCCCCTTCGGGGTTACCTCCCAGTGGGCTATAGCCTTGATGAGTGGCGCCGTGCGAGTGATCCCACTCAGCTCGTGACCGATGCGAAGCATTCGATGGGGCGACACATCCGGGCCATCCTTGGCATGGTCGATCGGGGTGCGATCGCCTTTGACTACGGCAATAACATCCGCCAAGGCGCCTATGAGGCTGGTGTGGAACGTGCCTTCGAGATCCCTGGTTTTGTCCCCGCCTATATTCGACCACTGTTTTGCCGAGGGTATGGTCCGTTTCGATGGGTGGCGCTCTCGGGAGATCCCGAGGATATCTATGCGACCGATGCCAAGGTCAAAGAGCTGGTCGATGACGACCCACATCTCCACCACTGGCTCGATATGGCCAGAGAGCAGATCAAGTTTCAGGGACTACCGGCAAGGATCTGTTGGTTAGGCCTGCGAGACCGGGCCCGTGTAGGGCGAGCCTTTAATGCGATGGTGGCCAGTGGTGAACTGCGTGCGCCGATTGTGATTGGACGAGATCACCTCGATACTGGCTCGGTAGCGAGTCCACATCGTGAGACCGAGGCGATGCGTGACGGCTCTGATGCGGTCTCTGACTGGCCACTCTTGAATGCGATGCTCAACGTTGCTGGGGGTGCAACCTGGGTATCGCTGCACCACGGTGGAGGTGTCGGGATGGGATACTCCCAACACGCGGGCCAAGTCATCGTCTGTGACGGCTCCGACGAAGCGGACCGCCGCCTGGCTCGGGTTCTCTTCAACGACCCCGGTACTGGTGTGATGCGCCATGCTGATGCAGGTTATGATGAGGCGATCGAGGAGGCCCGAGTGCGGGGGCTCAAACTTCCCTCTGTTGGTGCCTAGATGGAGGAGCTGCTCTTTGGGAACTGCTCGCTTGCCGATGTGGATGCCAGTGGCGCTCTTCGATTTATCCAGGACGGGCTCATCCATATCCAAAACGGTAGGATCGCCTTTGCTGGTCCACGCAGCGAGCAAGAAGATCTTCTCGGACGACTTGAGCTCCTCGATCTTGAGTCACGACTCGTCACCCCTGGTCTCGTCGATTGTCACACGCATCTGATCTACGCTGGTGATCGGCTTGGGGATTTTTTAGCTGAACGTGATCCCCTTGATTCGGATCAGCACCGATTCCAGTCAGGCGGGATCCTGGCCACGGTGGCGGCCACCAATCGTGCTTCACGAGAGTCCTTGGTCACATTGGCGCGAGGGCGCCTCGATCAGATTGCCGATCATGGTGTGACCACCGTCGAGATCAAGTCGGGTTATGGGCTCTCTCTGGAGGGCGAACGTCGACTTCTTGAGATTGCCAGAGGGCTCTCTGGCTACCGTGACATTGAAGTCGTGACCTCCTTTCTTGGTGCGCACACGGTGCCTGCTGCTTTTGCTGATGTCCCTATCGACTACATCGCGTTCCTTGTGAAGGAGGTGATGCCGATTCTGGCTGGCGAGGGGTTGATCGACATGGTGGACTGTTTTATCGATCCTGAGGGGTTTTCGCCCGCAGTCATCGTTCCGTACCTTGTGCGTGCCAAGGAGCTCGGGCTACCGCTACGGGCCCACGTTGACCAGTTCGGTGCCATCGGAGGAGGAGAGCTTGCCATAGGCTTTGGCGCGCGCTCCATCGATCATCTTGAACACCTCTCGCAAGCAGCGATCGTCGCTGCCCGCTCGGCTGGCACGGTGGCGGTCCTGTTGCCGTTCGCCTCGCTCCACAAGAGTTTCCCTACTAACCCTCCCGTAGCGGAGTTGCGAGCCCAAGGGGTTGCAATGGCGGTTGCGACTGATCTCAACCCTGGCACATCGCCGACGAGTAGTCTCTTGCTGGCCGCCTACCTTGCGGTGACGCTCTATGGGCTGCGACCCGTCGAGGCCTTTGCTGGCGTGACTCGCTATAGCGCCAAAGCTTTAGGGCTTACCGATCGTGGCTCCCTCGATCAGGGAGGCCGTGCTGACCTCGTCGCCTGGGAGGTGGCTCATCCCTATGAGCTCGTGACGAGTGTCTTTGATCAGCGTCCTCAACGCCTTGGTCCATCATGTTGTGGCACTCACTAGTTGGGTCGTGGTCTTGTACCTTTGCGACTGATGATCATGAGAGGTTGACAAGCGCTCTGGACGCATCGAATGTGATGGACGGGGTGGCGTGTCGGTAGGGCAAGTAGGCTAGCAAGTCAGTCGTATCGTTGACCAACAGGAGCAGTCTATGCCAACTACCACTACCAAGCGAAGCCGGGGACCGCTAGCGGTCGGGCTCGTGGTGGTCGTCATCGCCGCCATCGTGGTGGCTTTTCTCTTCACTCGTAAATCCAATCAATCGAGTTCGTCGCCAACATCAGCGCAGTTAGGTTCTCCGGTACCCCAGGACGTGCTGGCGCGGGTCACCCATATCCCCGAGAGTGTACTCACCACAGTCGGAGTCGACTCCTCGCTGGTCTCCCCACCTCAGGTGGCCAAAGGAGGCAAACTGCTCACACTCAATGGCAAGCCTGAACTGCTCTATGTGGGGGCGGATTTTTGCCCCTATTGTGCAGCCGAGCGTTGGGCTCTTGTCGGGGCCCTCTCGAAGTTTGGGACCTTCAAAGGGCTAGAACTCATGGAGTCAAGCAGTACTGATGTCTATCCTGACACCAATACGTTCACGTTTGTGCATGCGAGCTATAGCTCTCCGTATCTGTCGCTGGTCACTCGGGAGATAGAGACACGGACCCATGCACCGTTGCAGACGTTAACCACCAAGGAGAATAATCTCCTGCAGACCTACGATGTGCCGCCGTATGTCCCGACGACCCAAGATAGTGGCTCCATCCCCTTCGTCGATTTTGCGAACAAGTTTGTGATCGACGGGGCGAGCTACTCTCCCCAGGTACTCGCTGGCTTGAATTGGCAGACCATCGCGGCGACGCTCTCGGATCCGAGTTCCCCGGTGGCGAAGTCCATTGGAGGGACGGTGAACGAGATCACCGCGGCGGTCTGCGTGATGACCCATAACCAACCAGGATCGGTATGCAAAACCTCACTCATTCAGAGTCTCCAAAAGAAGCTCTAACCGATTACCCCCAGTGGGTGATCTGGCTGGTGCGTATTCTCGCCCTCGGGGCAGTCGGTGTCGCGATCTATTTGACTATCGCCCACTACGACACTAAGGTATCGCTCCTGTGCCCGGATAACGCCACCATCAACTGCCAGGAGGTCACCACCTCGCCACAGTCGATGATCGTTGGCATCCCCGTTGCCGTGCTCGGTCTTGGTTACTACGTCATCGTCTCTGTCCTTGCTTGGTGGCCAAGAGCAAAGGTGACTACGACCTTTGAGTTGATTCGCCTGATCGTCGCACTAGGGGGAGTGGGGTTCATCCTCTATCTGGTCTACGCCGAGATTGTGGAGATCGGAGCGATCTGCCTCTGGTGCACGAGTGTCCACCTCATCACGATTCTGATCTTCTTGATCCTGCTCCATGCCTGGATGACCTATCGTGATCGGCTGAGCAGTGGACGGGCAACCCCCAACGGCGATGGAATCATCTGAGAAGGGTCACTAGGGGGGTATAAGGCGGTTGTCATCCCCCGACGGCTCGGAAGAGCATCTCATCTACTGCACGCATGGAGAAACGGCTCGGATGGGCGTCAGCCGTCTGGGGTTGGTCTCTGACTGGGTGCGGCAGAGAGGTCGTCGATGACGAGCACAACTCGTGCAACCACGACTCTCGGTTCAGAGGTAAAGGCTGAACTGAGCACGAGATTGAGCTGGTTGTGCAGGAGCCGATGGCGCAACTTATAAGGTTCAACGACAGGTATCAATAGGATGACGCGGTCATGATCGAGCAACTTCTTCATGACAAAGGCTTTCACAGGTTGGGTGATTGACTGATAGTCGGTTTTGATCAACTCCAGCGGCACCCCAGGATCCCAGTCAGCCCACTTGTTTTGGAGTTCTGTTGCCAGCTGGTGATCGTCGGGCAGGAGGATGCGGATCGCCAACTGTTCGTGCCCGAGCTCCTCAGCCATACCGAGAGCGGTCGCTGTCAGTCGTGAAATATTCGTCACTGGGACGATGACCAATAGGGATTCATCCCGATCCACGCTTGGTTTCGTGTCCACGGCGAGGGTGCGTTGGACGCGCTGGTAATAGGCGTTGATACGTCGAAAGAGGAGAATGAGGAGCGGAATGACGATGATGACAATCCATGCACCCTCCAGGAACTTGGTGGCGATGAAAATGATGGTAGCCAGGGCTGTCAAGACTGCCCCAAGACCGTTGAGGCTTGCCTTGAAGCGCCACCGTGGCGGCTTTGCACGACTCCAATGCACCACCATTCCGGCTTGAGCGAGCGTAAAACCAGTAAAGACGCCGATAGCAAACATAGGAATCAGGGTGTTCGTGTTGCCCCCAACACCGATCAATAGCAGTCCAGAGAGCACGCTGAGAATGATGATCCCTCGTGCAAGCACCATACGATCGCTGCGTAGGTTCATGAGGTGGGGCAGATAGTCGTCCTGGGCGAGTAGTGCCCCGAGGAGTGGAAGCCCGCCGAAGGAAGTATTGGCTGCGAGGGCGAGTTCGAGGACGATTGCGAGAGCGATGATGTAATAAAGGACGCCATGACCGATGGCGATGACCATGATCTGATTGAGCACCGTGTTGTCGGTCCGTGGGCCAATGTGGAAATGTCCGGCAAGGATAGCCAGACCTATCAGCATGACGCCAAGGATCACACCAAGCAGGAGTTCGGTTCGCTTGGCGTGTCGAACCCTGGGTTTGCGAAAGGTCGGGACACCGTTGGCGATCGCTTCAACTCCGGTGAGGGCGCTGCACCCCGATGAAAAGGCCTTGAGGATGAGAAGGATGGAGATTGTCTCGATGGGGTGGAGCGTGACGAGTGACACCCCTTGGAGGCGAGCATGGGGGTCCAGCGGGTCGACAAGACCAAAGAAGATAACGAGAAAAATTCCAAGGATGAAGATCGCTGTTGGCCCAAAGAAGGCACGAGCAGCATCACCGAGCCCGCGGAGGTTGAGGAGCGTCACGATGGCGAGTATGGCGATGCAGAGCGGAACCGTCAAGGAGGCGACCGTCGGAAATGCCGACACGAGTGCCTCGACACCAGCTGATATCGACACAGCAACGGTTAATGTATAGTCGACAATCAAGGCTGCGCCAGCGAGTAGGGCAACGCCGCGCCCGAGGTTCGCCTTCGACACTGCATAACAGCCCCCACCCTCGGGGTAACCATCGATGACCTGACGGTAGGAGATGATGAGGATGACCAGTAGCGCGACGATGGCTATGGTGATAGGCAAAACGAGGTGGAGCGCGCTGAGGCCAGCGGTAGCGAGTACCACCATGATCGCTTCGGGACCATAGGCGACCGAAGTGAGGGCGTCAAGCGACAGGGCAGGAAGGCCCGAAAACGTCGAGATCTCTTCGGTTTGCATCTCATTGGAGCGAAGAGGTCTCCCAATGACGAGCCTGTATGCTTTGCTGGCGACGCCGCCTTGCCGAGACTTCTCCGGAGGGACGGGGGGCGGCAAACTCTCTGGCATAGCCAGACTCTAGTGGGGTATCAAATCGTTACCCGCGACAGTGTCGACCAGCACCTGGTTGTGGCTGGCTCGCGCAGCCGATGGCTAGACGACCACCCGGATATGTCGTCGTGCGCGGATCATCGCCTTGCGCTCCAACTCGTTACGCCCACCCCAGATGCCTCGAGATTCACCCTTTGCCAATGCCCACTCAAGACAGTCCTGCTGCACTGGGCAACCATGGCAGACGCGTTTTGCTTGGTTTTCTCGCAGTCGACGTTCTCCGGGTGACTCACCCCTTGGCTCATCAGGCGGGAAAAAAAGGTTTAATCCCCAACCTCGACATGAAGCCTGATCTCTCCAGTTTTCGCCTGTCATGTTTCCCCCCATGGTTAGCGAATCGCCGCTTCTCGGCCGTTCTGATCAGCATAGAAGCTTTTTGCGCGAAAAGTCAAGCTGGAGGAGTGTTCATTAATCGAGGTGATCGCGCCTAAGGTGAGAGGGGTGCAGACAGCGAAGGCGCGCATCATACTCTCGGAGCTCATTGGCGATCCCCGGCTGGTACTCGTGACGGGCAAGGGTGGGGTGGGTAAGTCAAGTGTGGCTCGTCTCATCGCTCGTATCGCCCAGACGGCGGGGCTGAAACCCTTGCTGGTGCTCTTTGACGAATTTGGTGGTGAATCAGACGGCATTGAACAGGTCATTCTCCTGCCGGATGCCGTCATGTTGGAGTACCTTGAGACCCATGGCTTTGGTCCATTGGCCCAGCGTCTGTTGAAGTCCGGTGTCATCGATGCCGTTTCGACGGCGATCCCCGGCATCCGGGACTTGTTGGTGTTGGCGAAGATCAAGCAGTTGGTGAACTCTGGCATCTATGATCTTGTTCTCGTGGACGCGCCCGCGTCTGGTCATCTGCTTTCATTGTTATCATCGCCTGATGGACTCGGTGCGATAGCGACCGATGGGCCGATCGCTTCGCAGAGTGCCGACGTCATCGCTCTGTTGCGGGATCAGGAGTTGACCGGGGTTGTGCTGGTGACGTTGCCGGAGGAGACCCCAGTGCAGGAGACGAGCGAGGTCTACACCAACTTGACAACGTTGCTAGCTACCCACGTACTCTCTTGTGTCGTCAACAGGATGCCCGCGATGGTGCATCGACTCGATGATCTGATGCCAGGTTCGGCCGAAGACCGCGCGAATCAGTATTTGACCTCACGTTCGGACTTTGCGCAGGCACAGGTCCAAGTGGTTCGTGGCCTGCTTCCCGTCCCTGTTTTTGAGTTTCCTTTCGTGGAGAACGCCACGCAACCAACGAAAGCAGCTAAGTATCTTTTTGATCAGGCGGATCGATGGGAGATGCAGTGACGGATCTTCTCGATGCCATCGGCTCCAAAGAGACGCTGGTCTGTATTGGTCCAGGTGGAGTCGGCAAGACCACCAGTGCGGCGGCGGTTGGGCTTTTGCTGGCAAGGACGGGTCGCAACGTCTGTGTGTTAACGATCGACCCGGCACGGCGCCTCGCCTCTGCGCTTGGCCTTGACCGGGTTGGCAATGAGCCGGTGCTTGCCAGCGAGGATATCCCCAACTACTGGGTGGCGATGCTCGACCCAAAGCAGACCTTTGACGCGATGATCGCTCGTTACTCCTCTTCGGAGGCTCAGGAGAAGGAGATTGTCGAGAATCCTGTCTACCGTAATCTTGTAACGCGGTTGTCGGGCACGCAGGAGTACATGGCCTTTGAGCGGCTTTGGGAACTCAGGGAGAGTCAGCGTTTCGACACGATCATTGTCGATACGCCACCCGCCCAAGCGGCGATCGATTTCCTGCACGCCCCGAGTCGACTCGCGGGGTTTTTGGACAACCGTGTCTTCAAATTCATGCTCAAGCCTCCGCCTCTTTACTTGCGACCGATTGCGATGGCGACTCGCGGCCTCGTCAAACAGATCGCAAGCGTGGTAGGTGCCGATGTCGTCAACGATACCATGAGCTTCTTCCAGGCCTTTTCCGGGATCGAAGAGGGATTCCGTGAACGAGCACTGAGGACGAGTGAGCTGCTCGCATCGGAGGCGACGAGTTATCTGTTGGTCTCCTCACCGGCGCCTGACTCCTTGGCGGCGGGGAGTCGAATGGTGGAGCTTTTACAGGGGATAGGACACGAGGTCAACAGCGTACTGATCAACCGCATGACGCCAACCTATGCGTCGGATCCGTCCGATCCGCATGCACCGGCACAAGCCCGTGCTGACCTAGAACGGCTGGCGCGTATGCGTGCACATGAAGTCTTGGCGATCGAGTCATGGGGGCTTGATCTCGCGCTCGGTGGATTTTATTTCCTTGAGGATCTCGCGAGTGATGTCTCGAACCTCACGGCGCTAGAAGAGGTGGCCGATGCAATGCAACGGTGTGCTTTGGTACCCTTCGCGGTCCCCGAGTAGGCTGGTGAACTATGGCAACCATCCTTCTTGTCACTGATTCACCCGAGCTCGAAGAGGAGCTCGCCTCCACCCTTGATGCCGATGAACACACGCTCTACGCTGTGTCAGCGGGCAGAGCAGTCCGAGACGCCGCCGCGGAGATCCAACCCGATGTCGTGGTCCTGGATTCACAGATCGGTTCGATGGGTGGCATCGCGGTCTGCATTGATCTGCGTCTAGAGGCAGATGCGGGCCGTTTGGAGCCGACGCGAATCATCTTGCTCCTCGATCGACGAGCTGATGTTTTTACCGCTAAGCGTTCCGGAGCGGATGGTTATCTGGTGAAGCCCTTGAATCCGCTGATGGTGGTTGACGCCGTGGAGGCGGTCCTCGATGGGAACCTTTTCCTCGACAACTCATATCAACCACTCGACAGTAGTCGCGAGGTGGAAGAAGCCTCTACACTGGTAGCTGACGGGAAGTAGCGCAGCTTGGCAGCGCGCAGCGTTCGGGACGCTGAGGTCGCGGGTTCAAATCCCGCCTTCCCGACCATATGAGTACTGCTCAGTTGCGCTTGGCCTCCACGGTGATGTTGGTGCGCGATGCTCCCGCAGGTTTTGAGGTCCTTCTCCTGCGGAGGAACAAAGATCTCGCGTTCGCCGGAGGTGCTCATGTCTTCCCGGGCGGATCGGTGGATGTGAATGATGGTGATCCGACGCTTACTGCTCGATGCTCCGGGTTAGACCCCAGCGAGGCAGATGCACGTCTTGGTGTCACGGATGCCCTTCGTTTCTATGTGGCCGCCCTGCGAGAAGCCTATGAGGAGGCGGGCATTCTCCTCGTGGTGGATGATCTCCGTCGCCCTGCCAGCGACCTTGAGCTCCAGTTGCGGGTTGCACGACGTGCACTCGTGGAGGGAGAACGCTCCTTCGCCCAGATCGTTCAGCACCTCGATCTTGTGCTTGATGTCGGAGCGCTCATCTATGTCGCTCATTGGATCACCCCAGAAGGCGCGCCAAGGCGTTTTGATACCCGCTTCTTCCTCGCGCGCGTTCCACCCCAACAGCTGGCGACGCCGGACCGCTCCGAGATCGTGGGCGAGGTGTGGATCACCCCAGAGCGCGCCCTTGATGCCTACTATCAAGGTCAGTTTGAGCTGGTGCTGCCAACGGTCAAGAACCTTGAGTTTCTTGCGTCATTTGGTGATGTCGAGACGTTGCTCGACGCCGCGCGTGCACTGACGAGTGTCCCACCAATTCAGCCACGGTTTTACCGGCGACCTGATGGCTCTGTCGCGGTCGCGCTTCCCGATGCCCCAGAGTATCGTCAGGCCTCTGCGACCGTTCTCGCCTCAGGAGAGGCACTGCCCACGCGCCCAGCCACTGGCCCGTAGGCGACGATGTCTTCAGAAACAGAGGAGTCTACAGACTCCGATCAGCCACGACTGATCGACTTGATGCGCCCCCTGCGCAAGGGTTCGGTCACGACCACTACTCGGGTGCTTTGGGCCTTGGCTGGGCTCGGTGCCCTTGTCCAGTTCGCGGTACTGCTGATCTATTCGCTCAACAAGTTTCATCACTTTGACCTGTCAGAGGACTATGGGATCGTCAATCAGGCAACGTACCTAATCGCTCACGGCCACCTCAACCCCTTCGACACTATCTACCAGGATCAGTTCTGGCGTGATCAGTTCTCCTTGTTGGCTTGGCCGCTTGGAGCGCTACGACTCGTGGCTCGTTCTGGCATCACGCTGTTGGTCATCCAATCGCTGTCGTTGGCGGCAACCACGCTGGTACTACTCCTCGTCGCTATTCGAGTGATACTCCAGCAGCACTTCCCCCTTGCATGGCGGCTGGTCATGCTGGCAGGATTTGGGTTGATGACCCTCACTGACCCTTGGCTCTATGAGACAGCGTCCTTTGATTTTCACTTCCAGTCGATCGCCGCCCTCACCCTCCTTCTCGCATTGATTGGCTTTCTCAGACAACGGCCATTGTTGGCGTGGATCATGATCGGGCTGACGTTGTTGGCGGGTACGAGTGAGATATTGCTGGTCATTGGATTGGGGCTAGGCCTTCTGCTCCTTGCACAACGGCGCGCCCAGGGCCTTCTGGTCGTTGCGGTGGGGTTGGGGTGGCTCGCCGTCGATCTCATCCTCGGAGCGCATCAATCGACGACCTTTGCGCTCAGTTATGGCTATCTCAGTCAGGTCCACCGCCAGAACCCTTCGTTGATGGCAATTATCGGAGGGGTGCTGGCGCATCCTGGTCTCCCGCTTCATGTTCTGGCTTCGCGACACAGTGCCATAGGTGAGATGCTCGGGTATTCAGGGGTGCTCGGTGTGCTCTTTGTACCGGCCGCTATGGTCACTCTGTTGGCGATTGGGGCTAACGGCCTGCAACATTCGGCTGCCTTTCTCTCCTTGCAATCCGGAGGTTTTCAGAACTTCCCAGAGGTCGTGCTGCTCGAGATGGGTACGGTGCTGATGGGTACGTGGTTATTGGCCCGCTTACGGTTGTCACCGCGATGGGCTCGATGGCCCCTTGGCGGGGCGATGGGGGTTGTGGCCGTGATGAGTGCAGCTCTCGGTATCGACGTCGATCGCGGAATTCCTCCACAATGGTTGACCGTTCCTCCACGAGTTGCGGCGCAGCTACAGACGGTCGCGATCCCAGCCGATGATGAGGTGGTCGTATCGGAGGGTATTGTCGGTAGATTCGCCGATCGGGCCGCTGTCTTTGCGATCTTTGCCCCCGATCAACATTTTCAGGCCTGCAGTTCCACGATCTTTGTGGTGGTAGCGGCGCGCAACGGATTCGAGATTGACCCACCGATACGGAGTGCCAGTATCGTGCGTGACCTCGATAACGATCATGACGCTATTGTCCGGCTCCGCAGCCCGCAGGTCCATGTCTACGAACTCGAGCATCAGCCCGTGGGCGCTTTTCTCTCCTTCTCGTCGGCGAGAGGCGTGAAGGTGAGTCGGATGCCCGCCTTTGGTGATGAGCGTTGCACCGATGAAGATGGGGTGGCGATCTCGTAGGGGTGCCTTGGGAGCCGATGACCGCGGGATCCAGATTGGCTTACCGCCGGGTGCAAACTATTCATCGGTCGTTTGCTTGCTGTTTACCGAGCCTTGGGAACCGGTTCACGGTCGTTCAGTAGCTTTGAGACCATGATGCAACGTAATCGGTTCTCCCGAGTTCTCAAGGTTGGTTTGGCGCTAGCAGGAGCGGCGAGTGTGCTCGCAGCGTGTGGATCAAGTTCGACGGCGTCTACCTCATCGACGACCAAGACCGCCTCCAAGACCCCCGTGGTGCCGTTGGTGGTCTACGGGGCTGAAGGCTACGCACCAGCGGTGGCCAAAGGGTTTCAGCAAGCGACGGGGATTCCGACGGAGATGGTGAACCACTCAACCGGTACGCTTTTGGCGAAAATATCGGCAGAGGCCGAGAACCCTCAGTGGGGTGTCTTCTGGTCTGATGGCTCGGACGCCTATGCGGCTCTCGACCAACAGCACTATCTGTTGCGTGGTTTCGAACCGACGACGGGGACGCTGACGTCGCTAGGCAAAACGTTGGTTCCTGCTGATGGGAGTTATATCCCGACCGGGATTACGATCGCCGCTGCCTATGTCTATAACTCCAAGGTTACCAAGAACCCACCAACCTCGTGGAGCAGTCTGTTGACGCCCACCTGGAAGGGTGCTATCGGGATGAACAACCCAGCGATTTCGGGTCCGACCTACACGGCAGTCGCCTCCATCATGCAACAACAGGGTGGCGTCACGCAAGGTGAGGCCTATTTCAAGAAGCTCGCGGCCAACGGACTGCACATCTACTCAACCAATAAGGTGACGCTCCATGCGCTACTGACCGGAGCAATCAAAGTGGCGTTGGTGCAGAACTCCGCTGGTATTGGGTTTGCATTCACTACCCCTGATCTGAAGGTCGCTTATCCCGATAAGTCAGCGCTTCTTCCCGGCGTGATCGGTATCGACGGTAAGGCTCCAAAGGCGGAGATTGTTGAGGCGAAAAAATTTGCCGACTTTGTCTACAGCCCTAAGGGTCAAGCGCTGATGCTCAGCGGTGATCCTCACGGCGATTCGCTCTTTTACCCCATCATCGAGGGGACGAAAGCACATTCAGAGGTGCCGAACTTGAAGAATATTCCTACGGACTATCCAAATCCAATCGTGTGGGGTTCTCGCGAGGCCACGATTAACGCTTGGTTCACCAACAACATCGTTCAGTAGGTAGCAGTGGTAGCACTTATTGAGCGACCGATCGAGCAGCCCGAGCGCTACGAGCGCTCGGGCTCGGTCCTTTCAAGGTGGCTGGGCCGCCTTGCTGAGTTCTTGGGGTGGCCAATCTTTTGGGTGGTGCTCGTTGTTGTACTGCTCGTCCCGACCGCCTGTTTCTTGATCCTGGCCGTCTCACCCCGTCTTTTTGACCAAGGAAGTGCATGGTTTACGATCAACGCCTTCCGCGAGGCCCTTACCGGTGTCACGCTGCAAGGGATGGCGGACTCGCTGGTGGTCGGGATCCTCGCGGCACTCTTGGCGGTCGCGTTTGCGATCCTGTTGGCTTGGTTGCTCCAGCGTACCAATGTGGGCGGCCGGAGAGTATGGTCCATCTCGATCTGGGCGGTCCTCTTGGTCCCGAGTTATATCATCGCTGTGGGTTGGCAGGTGGTGCTTGGACCAGGAGGGGTGTTGGCGGCGGTCGGTCTGTATAGCCCGATCTACACCAAGATCTTCTTCGGCCCTGTCGGCTATACCTTGGTATTGGCTATCAAAGGGTTGCCATTTGCCTACTTCGCCGTCGCCGGGTCAATCGCGGCACTGGGATCGAGTTTTGAGGATGCGGCCCGAGTGCACGGCGGAGGGAGGCTGACTACCTTGCGGGTGATGGTGCCGATGATCCTGCCTTCGATCTTTGCCGGGCTCATCGTCGTCTTTGCCGAATCGATCGCTGACTTTGGCACCGCTGCCGTGATCGCTCCCAATGCACACTTCCCGATAGCGACGTATAACCTCTATGTTGCGCTCTCTTCCTACCCGGCCAACTTTGGTGTAGCTGCGGTCATCGGTTTGATGCTGGTTGTGGCGGTGGCTGTTGCATTGACGCTGCAAAAACGGTTTCTCAAGAGTCGGTCCTACGCGGTCCTCGGTGGACGAACGAGATCGGCGAAGCAAACGCGTCTTACTCTCCGCGGACAACTCATCGCGCTTGGAGTGTTGTTGGTGGTCTTTTTCGTTGCGCTCGGTGTGCCGATTCTCGGTGCCCTTGTCTCCTCGATGCTCAAGCCCTTCGCGACACTCTCCCTGCACAATCTGACCCTGAGTGCCTATCGCGGTCTCTTTGGGATCTCGGGCCTCGGGAGCTCTCTTGGATTCTCCTTCAAACTGGCCGTGCTCAATGGGTTTCTTGCTCTCATCCTTGGCACCGTTATCGCACGGCGACTCTCGAGGAGAGGTACAAAACTGATCGACAAGTTGCTCGATGTCACGGTACTTGCTGCGATCGCTTTGCCTGGGTTGGTGCTGGCTGCAGGCTATATTTTCGCCTATAACTTGCCAATACTATCAAGTCTTGGTATCGATATCTACGGTACGGTTCTGATACTCATCATGGCGTACCTCGCAGGAGCGTTGCCGTCGACTACCCGTGTGCTTGCGGGACCATTGGCCCAAGTGAAGGGGTCACTGCTTGACGCCGGGCGAGTGCATGGGGCTGGTTTGACCAAATCGTGGTGGCGATGTGCGATACCGCTTCTTGGGCCGAGTTTGCTGTGGGCGTGGTTGCTCACTTTTGCGGCCACGTTTCTTGAGTTGCCGGCCTCTGAACTGTTGGCGCCGCCTGGTACCCAGCCAGTCGCTGTTGCGATCATTTCGGTGCTCGGGAAGTCGAACCTCTCGCAGGGTACGGCGTTGTCGATCGTTGCACTGCTCATCGATCTCGGCATGATTATCATCATCTCGCTGCTCTTCCGCTTTCTGGCCCCAAAGGGCTGGCGACGGTTAGGAGCGAATGTTCTCTAAGGAGTGCACTATGGGCATAACAGGATCAGCGGCTCCAAGTCTTCGGATTGACGGAGTATCGAAGCGCTATACGCCGACGAAGCTCGCCCTTGATGAGGTGAGGTTCCAGGCACGCTCGGGCGAGTTTGTCGTCCTCTTGGGGCCATCGGGTAGTGGTAAATCGACGTTGATCCGGCTGATCGCTGGTATCGAGACCGTCGATAGTGGACAGATCGCCTTTGATGGCAAGACGGTTGCTGGGCCGGGGAAGCACCACCCGCCTGAGGGGCGCGACCTCGCCATGGTCTTTCAAGATTATGCACTGTGGCCACACATGAAGGCCATTGAAAATGTTGCCTTTGCGCTACGGAGGCTCAAAATGAGCGCAGATGAACGAAGGCGGGCCTCGCTGGAGATGCTCGATCGTGTCGGCCTGGCCACCCATGCCGATCAGTATCCTAATGATCTCTCTGGGGGTGAGCAGCAGCGTGTGGCGCTTGCGCGAGCGTTGGTTGCCAAACCGGGGCTCCTTCTCTTTGATGAGCCACTCTCGAATCTGGATGCCGATCTGCGAGAACGGTTGCGGGTGGAGATCGCGAGTTTGACGAGAGAATGCGGCTCCACTGCGGTCTACATCACGCATGACCAATCAGAGGCGTTTGCGCTGGCAGATAAAATCGGAGTACTACAAGCCGGTAGGCTCGTTCAATACTCAACTCCTGAGGCACTCTATTCGTCTCCGCAGACGCCTTTTGTCGCACGCTTTACCGGCCTTGCTGGAGAATTGCCGGGCGTCGTGGAGTCTTGGGGTTCGAACGGGACGATGGTCGTTCGTGTCGAAGATGCCCTCGTGACAGCGCAGGTAGGTGGGCTCTCACCGGGATCGGACAAGGACCCCGTGGGCGTCTTCATCAGAACAGCGGCGGCGACGCTAAGGGATATCGAGACTGCAGATAGCTCTACTAATCAGTTTCGTGGCCGGATCTGCGATGTCGCTTTTCGTGGTAGAGGCTACGATCATGTCGTCGAAGTCGGAGGTGGGCATCAACTCGTTGGCGTCTTCGCGCGAGAACGTTTTGAGCGCGGGGCTGAGGTGTGTTTGGCGGTCGATCCGGCGGGTTGTTTCGCTTTTGGTGCGGCCCCGGCGACGGTTCCCTTAACCTCCGACGCCCAGGGCGACAAGATGTTTGCGGCGCTCGCTTGATGCCGCCCATCAGTTGAACCACTGACAAGATTCCAGCGTCGATCGGGAGTTGTCGTTGGGGACGGTGATCGTTGCGGTCGGCTCAGCGGTAGGTCATCGCAGAGGGCTCGGATCGTCCACTGTCAATGCATCCCAAAGGTGAGCGGTGCAGGCTCCCAACGCATCCTCTTGCCGACCCATCTGCTCGAGGATCGCTGAGGTGAGATCGATGATCGCTGGCATGTCGTGGAGAGACTCCCCAAGGGGAATGTGGGCCAGCAGTGGAAGTTGATACTGCGCGGCGATCGCCGCTCCGCCGCCTTGCCCGAATGGCGTCAAGCGTTCGCCATGGGGACAGTCGATCCAACTCATGTTCTCGATGACACCGAGTAGCGCCAGGTTCGCTTTGATGGCAAAGGAGGCCGCACGCTCGGCGACATGGCTGGCGAGTGCTGAAGGGGTCGTCACGAGGGCGACCTTCGTCGTTGGCAGGAGACGGGCAAGGGTCATCGGAACATCCCCGGTCCCCGGAGGTAGGTCGATGATGAGATAGTCGGGGTTGGCCCAATTTACATCCTCGATGAAGTGTTGGAGCGCTCGCGATAGCATGAGACCTCGCCACATGATGGCCGATCCCGCTTGTTCTACCATCATGCCCATCGATACCACGGCGAGTGTTCCCGCCCCTGTCGGGGCAAGGTACGGATTGATGTGGAAATCGACGGCATCCCCTTCAGCGCTCAGACGCTCTGTCTGGGCTGAGAGCAGTTGGGGTTGCGAGAAACCCCAAATGTCGGCGTCAAGAACGCCGACATGATAGCCGCGCTTGGCGATGTTCTGTGCCACCGCGATGGCGAGTGACGATTTGCCGACGCCTCCCTTCCCTGAGGAGAAAGCGAGCAGCTGGGTCCCCTGTAGCGCGGGTGGAAGATCGGTGGCTTGCGCCCCTTTACGAGCGAGCTGCATGGCTCGCTCCTTCTCGTCGCGGGTTAACTCCGTAAAAGTGACTTTGAGCTGGCGCCCTTCAAGGTCTTGGTCATCGATGACATCGGCGAGACTTCTCTGAATTTGGTTCTTGAGAGGGCAGCCTGGTGTTGTTAAGGCGACCAGGATCGAGATCTGGTGCTCAGTCACCGTTACCGCTTTGACCATGCCAAGTTCCCCAAGGGTCAAGCCGAGTTCTGGGTCCATCACTGCATCGACGACGTCGTGAATCCGAGCCTCTTGGGCGGATGCCGTCGTGTTCGTAGTCATGGTACCTAGCCTAATAACGGTTTGCTGACGCATGAGGCTCTCGTCAGGGTGTTGGCACAGGAGGTTCCTCATGGCGCACAATCAGTGGTGGGTACGATGTTCGCTAAGAGGTCCTTCTAGGACGATGCTGATCTGCGCTATACTGGAGTCATAACAGTGTCTTGAAGGAGTGATCATGGCAATGACATCGGTAAAAATCGGCAAACGGCCCTCAGTGATTACCCTGACGGATCGTGCCGTGGCAAAAGTTGCTGCGCTGCTCGCCGAAGAAGAGGGCGCGGAAGGTCTGTTCCTCCGGGTAGCCGTCGCTCCGGGAGGATGTTCAGGGTATAGCTATGATATGTTCTTCGATAGCGAACTCGCTGAAGATGACATTGCCGCGACCTTCGGGGATGTTCGAGTCGTCGTTGATGCGGCGTCGGCTGAGTTGATCAAGGGTGCTTCGCTCGATTACAGCGATTCCTTGAGTGAAGCAGGGTTCCACATCACTAACCCCAACGCGACCCGAACCTGCGGTTGCGGCTCCTCCTTCTCGTAACCACGCTGTCACGCCTCTCGCTGGTGGGGAGTGCGGTGCCTATATGGAGTCAAGAGCCTACGCGGAGTCGTCTGTAGGTTCTGTCGGGAGTCCAAACTTGTAGCCGACGGAGCGAACGGTTTGGATGAGCGCTTCGTAGCCTTCTCCCAGCTTCGCTCGTAACCGTCGGATATGGACGTCGACGGTCCGTGCCCCGCCGTAGTATTCGTAGCCCCAAACTCTCGACAGTAGGGTCTCTCGCGAAAAGACCTTACCGGGATGGCTTGCCAGGAACTTTAAGAGTTCGTATTCCATGTAGGTCAGGTCCATGGGGGCCCCCGCAAGCGACGCCTGATAGGTGTCGGTGTCGAGCACGAGCGGACCGATGGCGATCTTGGAGTGCTCCTCTGGCTGGCCGTGGCGGACCAGAAGGTGTTGGAGACGTACGGCGAGTTCGTTGCGGTCAAAGGGTGAGACCGCAAAGTCGTCGATCATCCCCTCCCGCAGGGCGAGTTCTTTCACCTGATGTCGCTCGATCAGGAGCAGGAGGGTTACGTCACTCTCTCGATGCCGTCTGATCCCTCGGCAGAGCATGACAGCCTGGTCGAAATCGGTGGTCGCATCGATGATCACCCCCGCGACCTGATCGGGAAGGGCGGTCTCCTCTGGCCCGATAACCACGAATTCATAGCTGGTATCGTCGTAGAAGTCGATCACTCTCTCCACGTTTTTGGGGGAGAAGACAGCGACGGTGGCCAACTAGAGCACCCTTAGGTAGCGAGCCAGTTCGTACTGAGAGATGCGAGTGTTGTAACGTTCCCACTCCGAGTGCTTGTTGCGGATAAACCACTCGGTGACGTGGTCTCCGAGGGTCTCACGGACGAGAGTGGACTCCTCCATGCGAAGCAGCGCCTCCTCTAGCGTGCTAGGCAGGGGGGTTATGTCGAGGGCATCGCGTTTCGTCTCAGGCAGGGTAAACAGGTTCTCTGTCGTCTCACGGGGAAGCTCAAGTTTGTTGGTGAGGCCATCGAGGCCGGCGGCTAGGATCACCGCGAAGGCGAGGTACGGATTGCAGGCCGGATCGGGCGCACGGTATTCGACTTGGTAGTTCTCTTCGCGTGTCGAGGGGGCAATCGGGACGCGCACGAGCGCAGAACGATTGTGGTGTGCCCACGCAATGTCAGCTGGTGCCTCATACCCGGGAACGAGGCGTTTGTAGGAGTTCACCCACTGATTCGTGACAGCGGTCATCTCGGCCGCGTGGGCGAGTAACCCAGCGATAAAATGACGAGCCTGTGCACTGAGACCGTCTGCGGTTGTTGGGTCGGCGAAGAGGTTATCGTCGGCATCAAAGAGCGCCATGTGCAGATGCATGCCCGAACCCTGTACGCCGGCGAGTGGCTTTGGCATAAAGGTGGCGAGCACGCCGGCGTTCGCTGCGATACGCGAGATGATGAGTCGCGTGGTGATGACGTTGTCGGCCATGGCCAACGCGTCGGTCGCGCGTAGATCGATCTCATGCTGGGAGGGGCCATCCTCGTGGTGGGAGTACTTGACGGCGATTCCAGCCTCCTCGAGTGCGAAGACAGTTTCCTTACGAATCTCTGATCCTTTGTCGCTCAAGGAGAGGTCGAAGTAGGAGCCCTCATCGAGCGGCTTGGTGGTGGTGGGGTCGAGGTAGAAGTACTCGATCTCCGGTGAGACGAAGAAGGTGAGGCCCAGTGCATGGGTCCGATCAAGTGTACGTTTGAGTACATTGCGTGGACACCCCTCGAATGGTGTGCCATCCAAGTTGATGATATCGCAGAACATCCTCGCCACCTGGGGCTGGTTAGGGAGGATTGTGAAACTATCAGGGTCGGGCCTGGCGATGACGTCACTTTCTTGAATGCGTGAGAAGCCGTCGATTGCAGAACCGTCGATGATCATCCCCTCGTCGAGGGCGTTGGCTAGCTCGGCTGGCGTGATCTGGAAGGACTTTGGAATGCCGAGGACGTCAGTGAACCAGAGCTGAATAAATTTGATTCGACGTTCCTCGACGACGTGCAGCACAAACCGACGTTTGTCCTCATGCATTTTACTTGGATCCACACCGTTACTCTATGGCGATCCATGCGTTGTCAGACCAGTGTGCACTTGACAGTTAACGTCGTGTTCACACTCCACTTGGTGCCTGCACCGTTGGCGAGCGGAACTGGTATGGCCAATCGCGTCAGGGCCGCCTTGGGGGCGGTGATATCTTGATTGAGGTTGGTGGGACGTAAAGATCCAGAGCTTGACCTTCTCGCTGTCGGGAGCGGAGTACTCCGTTGCCACTGGAGTGATCTACCACCAAAGAACAGTATCGGTTAACCATTGCTAGCGAGGAGGCTGGGGATGTGATCCCTCTGTGGGAGCACCAAGGAGGGTACGAAGCGCTTCGGTGACTCGTGTGTCGCTGGCGGCGCTCAGTCGCTGATCGACCTCCTCGATATTGATCCATGCGAGTTGGTCGATCTCGTGGTCGGGCTCGTGCTCGCCGATCGTTACGATGTCGAGTGCATAGTAGGTGACCCGTTTGGTCCTCTGGAGCTGGTCCGGGTAGGAGATGACGCAGAGAATGGGGCCAACGGTGGTGCAGATCCCCGTCTCCTCCTCGACCTCTCGAATGGCGCATTCGGGAAGGCTTTCTCCTGGTTCACACTTGCCCTTGGGCCATGACCAGTCATCATAACGAGGTCGGTGAACCAACAGAACTTCGTAACCACCTGCCTCAGTGGGACGATAGATTGCACCTCCTGCTGCGAGCACCACCATCATGATCACCTCCTCCGGTTACACTACTAGCTACGGTCGTAGCTATCCGGCGGCCGTATGCGATACGCGTGGAACGAGGTGATTTTGACACGATGGCGGCTTGGTATCACACGCGGTGGGGGCTGCAAACCGGTGTCGTCGGTCTTGGTGCGCTCCTTCTAGCGTCGTGCGGAACCAGCAGCCATGAGACGACCTCGTTAACGTCCAAAGCATCGGTAGCGGCCAAGGTCGATCACGCTCATCATCCGCGCACTCCTCGGCTCCCGGCTCCCCTTGCGGCGGCGGTGACAGCGTTCTCCTCAACGCCGATGCGTTTTGAGATCGCCGTGCATGAGCAGGCACCTGGTGTGGCGCATCGGCCGACAGTGTATGGTGCCTGGGATCCGAGTGATCGAGATGGTGAGGTGGCGATCATCGCGGCAAACGGTGGGGTTGAGTCGGCCTATGGCGCCTCGCGGGTCGTCGCGGGTCACTCATGGAGCCTGATCAGTGGGCACTGGTACAGTGTGGGCTTCGGCCAACAGGAGATCGGCCAGATTCTCGCAGTTGTCGGTGTCATGAACCTGACTGGACACGTGCATGCGAGTGCGTCCCAAGTCATCAGTGGGGCTACCTGTCTTGGTTATAGTGGACAGCTTTCAAAAGCGCAGATTGCCACCACCTTACGACACGGCCCAGCAACACTGAAACAGGCGCTTGTGGGCATCCAACGGCTTCGTTACACGGTCTATGTAGGTGCTGGCTACGTCCGCGGCCTCGAGGTGGCGGCCGTGCTCACTCACGATCGACTGACGTATCACACCCAGTGGACGGTGACGTTCCCAGGTTGGGGAACGCCGTTGAGGATTCGCCCGCCGCTTGCTGCGTCAGTTTTGCCAGGGTCAGCTCCCAGCGGAGGACTTCTGCCGCTCTAATCGTCTGTGGTCGTGGAGATGGCTACAGCAAACGATCAGCGTAAATGATCAGGGCGTTGACGAAGACAAAAGAGAGGTGGCAACGCTTGATGTCTACCTGACCATCGACTCCCAGGAGAAGTGGGACAGGGCGTTAGGCGTCTCGACTGGTCAGTCTCCAGTTGGCGATCAGCAGGACAAGAATGGTATAGATGGCGAGGAGGCCGAGACCGAGCCATGCACTGAAGGTATCTGGTTGGGAGTGCACGCTCATCATCGTCTGTCCGATCGTGAAGGGCAGAAATTTGTTGATAGCGTTTGCGAGTGAGGTTGGCAGCGCTGTCACCAACAGTGGCAGCACCAAGACTAACGCGACAAAGGTGGTGATCGCGCCAGCGGTATGGCGAACGATGACGCCAAGACCTAATGCAAAGAGCGCGAGAAGCGCCATGTACAGGCCGGTACCCGCGACCGCACGCAAAACATTGGCGCCGCCGAGCGATGCGGTCGGTGTCGTGCCCGAGAGCAGAGCTTGGCCGGCGAAGAAGCTGGCAAAACTCACGATCTCGCCAACGATGATCGCCACGATGGCGAACATCGTAATTTTTGCGAGAAGGACCTTGGACCGAGAGGCCGCCGCCGTCAAGGTCGCACTGATGGTGCCGGTCGCGACCTCAGCCGTAAAGACCAAAATTCCGAGCACGCCAAGGGCAAGCTGACCGAGGAGCACGCCCGAGAGGCTTCGTGAGGTCGGGTCGAAGCCCAGATGCTGTGCTGGGCTAACGTGATTCCAGTTCGCCGCGATCGCCCACGCCCCAAGCGATGAGATGCCAATGGTCAGGATCGCGGTGATAAGGAGGGTGAGAATGGTAGAGCGCACTGAGCGGATCTTCACCCATTCCGAGGCGAGTAGGTCACCAAAGCTCTGGCGACGTTGGGTTGTGGTGGTCACACTCATGCGCGCTCCCCTTCTAGCTGGACTGCGGTATGGGACTGGAACTCAACGTCATCTTGCATCAGGCTCATGAAGGCGTCCTCAAGGCTAGCGGAGACGCTGGCGAGTTCATGGAGTACGATGCCTGCCGAGAAGGCGATCTCACCGATAGCTGCGGTCTCAAGGCCAGTTACTTGTAGGCCGTCTGGGTCGACGTTGGTCATGGTCGCGCCCCGTTGGGCGAGCAGGGCTTGGAGTTCGTCTCGACGTGGCGTTCGTACCAGCGTCGTCTTGCCTGAGTTGGCGTCGATGAAGTTAGTCATGTCGGTGTCGGCGACAAGCTTGCCCCGACCAATGACCACGACATGATCAGCCGTGAGCGCCATCTCGCTCATGAGGTGGCTGGAGACGAAGATGCCACGGCCCTCTGCTGCCAAACCGCGCAAGAGGTGGCGAATCCAAAGAATTCCCTCAGGATCGAGTCCGTTGACTGGCTCGTCGAAGAGGAGGAGCGGGGCATCGCCGAGCAGGGCTGCGGCGATGCCGAGTCGTTGACCCATGCCGAGCGAGAAGGTGCCCGCTCGCCGATCTGCGACTGAGGTAAGCCCTACGAGGTCAAGCACCTCGTCAACACGCTGTTTGGAGATATGGTTCGTGGCGGCGAGCGCCAAGAGATGATTGCGAGCGGTGCGACCCGGATGATAGGCTTTGGCTTCGAGCAGGGCTCCGATGGTCCGAAGCGGGTTTTTCAGTTCGGAGAAGTGTTGACCGTTGATGAGTACAGAGCCTTCGCTTGGGTGGTCAAGACCCATGATCATCCGCATCGTCGTCGATTTGCCCGCTCCGTTCGGCCCGAGGAAACCGGTGACCCGTCCCTCGACCACTTGGAAGTCGAGGTGATCGACCGCCAGAGTCCCCTCATAGGTCTTGGTAAGGCCATGTGCTTCTATCATTGGTCACTTCCTCCTCAAGGTAGTTGCGAGATAGGCTACCGAGATTATGCATCAAGACACTGATAGCGGGCTGAATAGTTGCTGTGTTCAAGTATATCTCAACAAGGTGTCTTAACTGATCACCCGGTTCTTGAAACCTCTGATGCCGATGAAGAGAAGGAGGAGAAAGAAGCCGATCAGCCCCCCATAGACCCCATACAGATTCATATGGGGGATGCCGGTAGTGAGCGCTGCGCGCAGCCCTTCGTTGATATAGATCAACGGATTGATCAGGACCGCCCATTTGAGCCAGGGAATAGTGCCGAGGCTGGTCCAGGGGTAGTAGACGGCGCCGAGAAAAGTCATTGGCAACAGAATGATTGCGAAGATAAAAGCGACCTGTGTAGGAGGAACGATCGTACCGATGGCGAGCCCAAGCGCCCCCGAGAGCACTGCGGCGATGGGGATGATGGTGAGCACAAGTGGCCAATTGACGGAAAGATGCACCGTGGTGGCCGGTATGAAGATCGAGACGATAAAGACGACCAGCGCTGCGATGAGCGCTTGGAGGGCGCCGGAGATGATCTTTGCGCTCGCAACGCCCCAGATAGGAACGGGCGCTAGCACCCGGTCCTCGATCTCACGCGTGAACGAAAACTCCTGGACGAGTGGGAGGGCAACGGCTTGAATGCCTTGGGTGATGATGGAGATCCCGACGACGCCAGCGACCAGGAGTGTGGAGAACTTTGCCTCAGCGGCGGCGTTCCCCCCGATCCCCTGTCCGATCTTAGGGAACACGTAGGCCAGTACGAAGACGATCAGGATGGGCTGTGAGATCACCCGCACCAAGAACATGACCCAGCGGGAGACCAGCACCCGGATGTCTCGGACGACGAGTGACCAGATGGTCTGGGCATAGTGCGAACGCGTGGCGGTAGTCAAACTCATTCTCGTAGGTCCCTTCCTGTGAGCGCGAGAAAGACGCTCTCGAGCGATCCCTGTCGTACTGAAAGATTGCGGTAAGTGATCTCCATGGCTACGAGCTCCTTGACCAGCATTGGCAGGAGATCGGTAGGGTCATCGGTGGAGATGGTGAGCTGCGTACCAGCAAAACTGACGGTGGTGTTTGGCAGCGCTCGTGCCAACATCGTCGCCACCTCCGGATCGGCCCCCTGGAGATCGAGTGAGATCTGCGCTTGCTTTGCATAGGACCGCTTGAGCGCAGCGGGAGTGTCAAGGGCAAGCACCTGCCCATGGTCCATAATGGCGATCTTCTCGCACAGCTCGTCGGCCTCATCCATGTAGTGGGTAGAGAGGAGGATGGTCTGCCCGGCGGTGTTGAGCTCGCGCAGGATCTCCCAGAGCGCCAGCCTGCTCTGCGGGTCGAGGCCGGTGGTGGGCTCATCGAGTACCAAAATGGTTGGGCTGTGCATGACGGCACGTGCAACCATAAGTCGTTGCGCCATTCCTCCCGAGAGCGCCCCGACTGGTGCAGCCGCACGTTCTTGGAGGCGGAACTGGACCAGTAGCTGATCAGCCTTTGCGCGGGCATCTTTGGCGGTCATGCCGAAGTATCTGCCGTGGAAGGTGAGGTTTTCTCGGACGCTCAGAGATCGATCAAGGGTGTTGGACTGGGGAACGACGCCGAGGAAGCCCTTGGCCTGGGCGGGTCTGGCGACCACGTCGATGCCGTTGATCATCACCGTCCCAGAGGTCGGAATCACCCGGGTGGTGATCATGCCAAAGGTGGTTGTCTTTCCTGCGCCGTTGGGACCGAGAAGCCCATAGATGCTGCCACGAGGGATGGAGAAACTCACGCCACGAACTGCAGCGATCGCCCCAGGATAGGTCTTCACAAGATCCTTGACTTCGATTGCAGGGTTCTGGGTGCCGAGGTCAGTGGCTACCATGACTATGTGAGTCCTCTCAAACTTGCCTGCGCACAGGTTAATGTTGCCGTCGGAGCTATCGAACAGAACGTCGATCGCTGTTATTCCGCCATCGAGGAGGCGCGATCGCTTGGGGTCGATGTTCTGCTCTTCCCAGAACTGACGCTCACTGGTTACCCGCCGGAGGATCTTCTCCTCCAACCGCAGTTTGTCGATGCCAACGATGCCGCACTTGCCAAGGTAGCCCAGTACGTTGGTGACGATATCGTGGTGGTGATCGGTTTTGTTCGACGCGGCGATGACCTGCATAACTCCGTCGCGGTACTTTTTGATCACCGGGTGCAGATGACCTATGATAAGCAGATCCTGCCCAACTATACCGTCTTTGATGAATGCCGGTATTTCCGACCCGGCGACCCCCAGCCACAGCTCCTCGAGGTCAACGGTGTCCCGCTAGGCCTTGCCATCTGCGAGGATGCATGGTCTCCACAAGGCGCGATCGCGCAGGCGTCGGCGATGGGTGCTGAGTTGGTGCTCGTGGCGAACGCCTCCCCATACGAGATGGGTCGACAGGCAGCTCGAGAGCGGCTCATGGAGGTCCGAGCTTCCGATGCGTCGGTGGCGATTCTCTACTGCAACCTGGTCGGTGGTCAAGACGAGCTGGTCTTTGATGGCGGCTCCTTCTTTGTCGATGCGCTCGGCAGTGTCCAGACGAGAGCGGCTCGTTTCACCGAGGATCTGTTGGTCGTTGATTTCTTGGGGGAGGAGGCCCGCTACCGCAAGCGCCTTCTCGATCCCCGAGGTGGTTTGAGGTCCGATGTCGAGCCAGCTAGACGGCGGATAATCAAGACTCGACCCACCCATGCCAGACCAGTGAGCTCGATTGGCCTGTCCAAACCCATGGAGGCGCCTATCGAGGGTTTCGATCCGGAGGAGGTGACGCAGGCCATCGTGCTTGGGACGCGTGACTATGTGAGGAAGAATCATGCCCCTGGCGTCCTTGTTGCGGTTTCGGGTGGTATCGACTCGGCGCTTGTTGCCGCCCTTGCGGTAGCGGCGCTCGACCCCTCGGCCGTGCAGTTGGTTGCCTTGCCATCTCGCTACTCCTCACCAGGCTCCCTGACCGATGCGACTGCGCTTGCCAAGAACCTCGGCTGCGAACTCGTCACCCTGCCGATTGAGGCAGCCCATCGCAGCCTGTCCGAGATCCTGGCGCGCGAGCTACCTGTCGAGGGTCTTGTCGATGAAAACCTACAGAGCCGTATTCGCGGAATGCTGATGATGGCGCTCTCCAACGGGAGTGGCCGATTGGTTCTCACGACTGGTAACAAGTCTGAGCTGGCGGTGGGGTATTCGACCCTCTATGGCGACACGGCTGGTGGGTTCGCGGTGATCAAGGACCTCTATAAAACCCAGGTGTACGCCATCGCAGCGCATCTGAACCAGCAGCAGATCGTTATCCCCACCGAGATCCTCGCCAAGCCCCCAAGTGCGGAGCTGCGTCCAGATCAACTCGACACCGATACACTTCCCGACTATCCCGTCCTCGATGAGGTGCTGGTCTCGCTCGTCGATCGGGACCAATCGGTAGCACAACTGGTTGGACGAGGCTTTGACCCCGAGATGGTAGCGCGGGTCGATGCGCTGATTCGTCGGAATGAATACAAGCGAAGACAGAGTCCGGTCGGAGTCCGCCTCTCCTCGAAGGCATTCGGGAAGGATCGACGCATGCCGATTAGCTCCGGATACGTGTGAGCCATGGAACGCCAACGAGTACCCGATTGGGTTGGCGGTTTTGCACAGCCACTCGCGCTTGACGAGGTCCGGGTGGTGATCGACAGGGTTGCACGGCGTTGCATGATACTGGCACAGCTGATCGTTGCGACTGCCCCGGAGCGCCGTCTCGTTCATATCGAGTTCTCTCGTTGGCTCGGTATTGCTGTTGGAGACCTTATCGCCGTTGCTCCTCATCCAACCCCTGAGCTTCTCCGCGACCTCACGTCAGCGGTTGAGCCGCTCGAATCTCACCTCTCTTCGTCGCCGGACACGGAGATTGCGGCACTCCATGAGGTCTTCGCTCTTCTGGCTGGCGACAGAGGCTGGGGCAATCGCAATCTTGCCTTTGTTGCTCGGCAATTACACGGAGATCTCGATTGGTGGAGAGCAGCAGCAAATTTATAGGCAGTTTTGCCGTAATGGCTTGGATTATGGCGCTATTCGGTAGAGTTTTTAATGTGGAATCGAATCCGGGTTTGGTCGTTCGAAGCACGCGTAAAGCCCTGGTATCGAGCGGGCAGAGGGAGACGTACCGGCTGTGAGCAGGGAACGACAGGAGCGCGACGAAGAGGATCTCATTCGGTTGTACCTTGGGGATATCGGTACCCATTCACTTCTCTCAAAGGATGATGAAAGTCGTCTTGGCCGCGAGATGGAGGACGCGAACGAGGCTCGTGAGGAGCTCAACGGCGAGGGGCTAACGGCTGAGCGCCGTCGAGAGTTACTGATCATCGTACGCAGAGGTGAGTCCGCTAAGCAGGCGTTCATTCAGGGCAACCTGCGGCTGGTTGTGTCGATCGCTAAGCGTTATCAGGCCTCGGGATTGCCGCTCCTGGATCTGATCCAAGAGGGCAATATGGGTCTGATTCATGCGGTCGAGAAGTTTGACTGGCGCAAGGGTTTCAAGTTTTCCACCTATGCCACGTGGTGGATCCGTCAGGCAATCAATCGTGGGATCGCCAATACGGGGCGAACCATACGGTTGCCAGTCCACGCTGGTGATTCGCTCGCTCGCGTCCAACGTGCCCAAATGCGACTCGAGCTCAAACTTGGTCGAAGCCCCACCGTCAATGAACTCGCCAAAGAGGTCGATCTCCCTTATGATAAGCTCATCGAGTCCCTGAAGTTTCGTGGCGATCCGGTCTCGTTGTCGGAGCCTCTTCGTGACGACGGCGATGCCGAACTCGGCGATGTAGTGGAGGATCGTTCTGCCTCGTCACCCTTTGAGGCGGTGGCAGAGGCGATGCTTCCGTCGGAGATTGCCCGCCTGCTCTCTCCGCTCGATCAGCGAGAGCGCGATATTTTGAAGTTGCGCTATGGGCTCGATCGGGGAGAACCCCGGACGCTTGAGGAGGTGGGAGAATATTTTCACCTTACACGCGAGCGGATTCGCCAGATTGAGTCTCGGGCCATGTCAAAGTTGCGTCACCCCTCCGCAGATATTGGAGCGCGCGACCTCCTAACGGGGTGAGCTGAACGTATTTGCTAGGCGCAAGCTTTATAGTGAAGGGATGAAGAAACTCATTTTTCTCGCTATCGTCGGTGCCCTTGTGGCTGTTGCTGCCAAGAAGGTGCGAGAGACGCTCGCCTAAGAGGCACACGACGAGCCGTGTCGGAGCCGTGTCGGCGGGTCGATAGGGTCGTGTGATGGCGGAGCTGGCTAGCGGTCCCTTTGTGGTCGGCGATCAGTCCTTCGCTCCTGTGGCCCGTCGGTCGGCAACTGGGTCGACGGTGCCTCCACATGCTTGGTGAACCTAGCGGCGATGGATTGTCAGCAGAGAAGCGCATCACCGAGCCGGATAAGCCGTTCTTGAGCAAGCCACGACGATGGCGGTCGCTCCGCTGTCATCGAAGGTTCTCCCGAGGCGTCCTAACCGCGTGCTGCGGGTGAACTCACCTCCTCTTGCCCCTCTGGGGTTGGACGTGCGTCACGAGTTCGATGGTTGCGCACACGCCCAGAGCGGTTGAGATCTCGTGGAGATCTTCTGAGGATGCTTGATTCTTACGACAATTGGTGCGTGCGGCGGCGTCGCACAAGTGAGCGGCCAAGAAATGGGGCTGAACCACCAAGTAAGACGACCGCTACGAGAGCGGCGTTTCGGAGGGTTCGAACGAGGTAGGGTCGTGAGACCTTGGTTGTCTCCTTGAACTCCAAGATCTCCCAATCACGCTCCTTGGCTACTTTGGTGAGCACACGATCTGGGTTCACCGCGACCGGGTGTCCAACCATCTCGAGCATGGGAAGGTCTGTGTAGGAGTCGGAGTACGCCCACGAACGTGCGAGGTCAATGTCTTGGTCTGCCGCCAGAGTCGCGATCGCCTCAACTTTGTAGGGGCCATAGGCGTAGAACACCAGCTCACCGGTGTACTTGCCGGCCTCGTCGACCCGTGAACGTGATCCGATGAAGCCGTCGACGCCTAGGAAGGAGGCCATCGGTCCGACTACCTCCTCCGGGGAGGCAGAGACGAGAAAGACCTTACGCCCTGCGAGGTGGTGTAGGTCGATGAGGTCCATCGCCTCCCGGTAGATCAAGGGTGTGATGATCTCGCCTAGGGCCTCGGTGACGACCCGAAGCACCATCGATTGCTCCCAACCCTGAGTCAGCGAGAGCACTGCGTTTTCGAGCCGTTTGAGCCTGCGTTCGTTGGCACCTAAGTACTTATAGACCGTCTGGGCATAGAGGCTCCGTGCGACCGTTCTACGGGTGATGAGACCTTCCTGGAAGAATCTCGTACCGAGCGCCAGCATTGATGCACGTGCAATAACCGTTTTATCCAGGTCAAAGAACACGCCCTCCATCGTTGGTGCCTCTTATTCTGACTTGGTGACGAGCGGTTGAGCGATGAGGGCGATACGGATGGCATCGTCGGTCTCGTCGGTCGTCAAACAGATCACTTCATCCGCTTCACGTAGGAGCGTGTCACCTCGCGGAACCGCTAAGTCGCCGTCCCGTACGACGGCTACGACGGAGGCCGAGCGGGGGAGGGCGAGCTCCTCAATGGTACGGTCGATTGCTGGTGACCCTGGGGCGAGCGTGACCTCTACCAGTCGAGCACCCGAGCGCGAGAACTGCAAGAGGCGGACGATAGATCCTACTGAGACCGCCTCCTCGACGAGCGACGAGATGAGGTGGGGAGTCGAGACGGCGACATCAACCCCCCAAGCAGGTGTGAAGAGCCAGTGGTTCTTTGGGTGGTTCACCCGGGCGATGACCCGTGGAATTGCGTACTCTTGCTTGGCGAGGAGCGAGGTGACGAGATTATCTTCGTCATCGCCGGTTGAGGCGACGAGGACGTCACACTCTGAGAGTCCACAGGTGGCCAGGGTCGACAACTCACATCCGTCACCAACGAGCCAACGGCAGGCAATCTCATGGGAGAGATGGGCGACCAGTGTCTCATCACGCTCGATGACCAGCACGTTATGTCCCGCCTCGTGGAGATCCTTGGCCAAGAATGTCCCCACTTTACCCGCACCGACGATGGTGACGTTCATTCTTTCCCTCCTGTGAGGATCTCTTTGAGCTGGGCAGTACCCTCAGCGGTGACCAGCACAAGAGCCCGGTCGCCCTCCTGGGCGATGAGCTCGCGTTCGACGAACTTCGTTGCAGAACCCCGCAGTAGGGCGGCAAACTTGACCGAATTGCCGACATTGAGGGTGGCGAGTGGAACCCCAGCAAGTGAGGACGGCAAGGAAACCTCCATGAGAGAGACGGTACCACTTTGGTCGGTCCAGTCAACCGGGGTGTTCTCAGGAAAGAGGCGCCGGATCGCCTGTCCGGTTGTCCAAGTCACGGTGGCAACGGTGGCGATACCGAGGCGTTGGTAGACAACGGCTCGGCGAGGGTCGTAAATCCTGGCGACCACGTTGGGGACACCGAAGACTTCGCGTGCGATGCGGGCACTCAAGATGTTGGTGTTGTCGCCAGATGTCACTGCGGCAAGTCCATAGGCATCCTCGATATGGGCCTCCTTGAGAATCTCGGGATCAAAGCCCATACCCTCGAGTTTGGTGATATTTGGATGGTCGGCCAGCCTTCGGAAGGAGCGCGCCGTGCGATCGAGGATCGTCACTTGATGCCCTTGTGTCGCCAGTTGGGTAGCGAGTTCTGCACCCACTCGCCCACAGCCAACGACCAGAATACGGTCGGATGTCACCTTACCTCCATTACGCCGAAAAAGACCAGATTAACTTAGCCTTGTCCCACCGGTTAAGTTCAGCATAGGCTGTACTATCGTCGTCCATAAGCGAGCGTTGAGGAGAGTTACGATGCCCGATGAAGATTCCGGTTCGGCGCATGGTCGATTCCAACGAGGTTTCGAGGTTCGTCCTCCGCGTGTGCTGCCTCGGCTTGAGTCGTTCAATGTACCTGAGAAGCTAAGCTACCGGATTAAGAATCGGCTACTTGGTCCACCTTTGGTGACCGAGGACCTCGATGAACAGCGGATCGGCAAGCCAACCGCTCTTGCGATCCTCTCCTCCGACGTGATGTCATCGTCGGCGTATGCTACCGAAGCGATGCTTGGTGTGCTAGTTCCAGCGGTGGGACTCGCCGCCTTCGCACTGGTGGTACCGGTTTCTTTTTTGGTTCTGGTGGTTCTCATCTTTGTGACCGCCTCCTATCTTGAGGTGATCAAGGCCTACCCCAAGGCTGGGGGGGCGTACGTGGTCGCGCGCGACACCTTTGGCACCGGCCTCGCAAGGGTGGCGGCCGCCTCGCTCTTTGTGGACTACACCTTGACCGTGGCGGTGTCGATCTCAGCCGGTGCGGATGCGCTCGCCTCTGCAGTGCCGGCACTTACGCCGTATGTGACCGTGATCACCGTGATCTTTGTGATTGGGATCGCCTATGGCAACCTGCGCGGTATTCGGGAGGCCGGTAAGACGTTTGCGGTGCCAACCTATCTCTTTATTGGTTCGATGTTCTTAATGATTGGTGTCGGCATCTTTCGTGGGATTTTCGGCCATCTTCCGGTCTATACCCACTTTGGAGCTGGGGTCTATCCAGCCGGTACCGCCGGTGCTGGTCTCTTGCTTGGGGCGTCTGTCTTCATCTTCTTGAAGGCTTTTGCTAGCGGCGGCACAGCACTCACGGGAACCGAGGCGATCTCCAACGGGGTCTCCGTCTTCCGAGACCCGCAACCTCGCAACGCCCGCATCACGCTGGTGGTGATGAGCGTGATCCTTGGTACTCTTCTTCTCGGTGTCTCAGGACTCGCGGCGGTCACCCATGCAACTCCGTACCTCTCTGGTGACCCGACCGTACTCTCCCAGATCGCCAAGGCGGTCTTTGGCACCTCGTTGATCGGTCGTATTCTGTACGTTGCCCTCGATATCTTCACGATGGGCATCTTGACGTTGGCCGCCAATACGAGTTTCGCGGGCCTGCCTTTTCTGGCCTCGTTCGCTGCCTCCGATGGATTCCTGCCCAAGAGCTTTACCGTTCGAGGGCATCGATTGGTGTACTCGACAGCGATCGTCGCTCTCGCGGTTGTCTCCGTCATCCTGCTGGTTGCCACCAACTCCAACGTCTATACCTTGATCTCGCTCTACGCGATCGGTGTCTTTACTGGCTTCACGATCGCCGGGGCTGGTATGGTCAAGCACCACTTTATGACGCGCGAGAAGAGTTGGAGGCGTCGCGCGGCGATCAACGGAGCAGCGGCTGTCCTGTCAGGGGCAGTGGACATCACCTTCATCGTGACTAAGTTCACCTCTGGTGCCTGGACCATCGTCATTATTGTTCCGGTGCTGGTCCTGATCTTCACGCGATTCAAGCACTCTCATGACTCCGAGCAAGCAGCACTGAGCGCTGGGCTCGCGTCGATCGAACATGAGGTGTTGCCGCGCAAGCACAAGGTGCTGATCCTAGTTGACCAGGTCGATGTGGCGACGGTGACAGCGCTCAACTATGCAAGGATCCTCGCAGCGGACTCAGTGACGGCGCTTCACTTTGTGACCGACGAAAAACATGCCCAGGCGCTGGCCGCAAGCTGGGAGTCGGGAGGGCTTGGACGCACCCCGCTTGAGTTGCTCGACTGTCAGGACCGCAGGTTGCGTAGAGCTGCGGGCCAGGTGGTACTCGATGCGTTGAGCGATGGAGATTCGCAGGTATCGGTGCTCATCCCACATCGAATCTACCCACGGTTCTCTGGTTCGCTGCTCCATGATCAAACCTCCGCATCGCTCGCTGAGGTGATTGCGCAGCTTCCTCATGCGACACCGATCCTGATACCCCATCGCGTAAAGCCAGCTCGCCAGCCAGCACCGACACCAACAGGTACGCCGGGCAGGACGGCACTTCGTACCGATGAACCCTCCTTGGATCCTTCGGTTACCCAGGACGAGGTTGCTGACGGGGTGACCCAAATTGCTGGACTCAAACTACGAGAGCGAACCCGGGTGATCGGTCGTGTATCCTCCATCCGCATGAGTTCCTACCATGGCACTCCATCGACGGCGGCCCGACTTGAGGACGCGAGTGGTGGATTGATGTTGGTATTTCCTGGTCGAAGTGCGATTCCGGGCCTGAACTCGGGTATGAATGTGAGCGCCGAGGGAACTGTGGTAGAGGTGGATGGCCACCTCGCTATGATCAATCCCTTGTACGAATTCTTACCGTTGACTACGAAATAGCGTGAACAGCTGCAGTAGAGAGAGCGTGATGTATGCCAAAACCCTTAGTCATTGTTGAATCTCCGACCAAGGCGCGCACCATTGCCCGGTTCCTTGGCGATGGCTATGTCGTGGAGTCCTCAGTAGGACACATCCGCGACCTTCCCCGCTCCGCCAAGGACATCCCAGCCGCTGCGAAGGCGCAACCTTGGTCGCGACTCGGCGTCAATGTGGAGGAGAACTTCACTCCCCTCTACATCATCCCTGCCGAAAAAAAGGAACAGGTGAAGAAGCTCAAAGCGCTCTTGAAGGATGCGAATGAGCTCTATCTCGCCACTGACGAGGACCGTGAGGGGGAGTCGATCGCTTGGCATCTTCTTGAAGTGCTCAAACCATCGGTCCCGATCCACCGGATGGTTTTTCATGAGATCACCGACCACGCGATTGCCGAGGCTCTCGCGTCGCCACGTGCACTCGATCAGCATCTTGTCAATGCACAAGAGGCGCGGCGTATCCTCGACCGACTCTACGGGTACGAGGTCTCTCCGGTGCTCTGGAAAAAGGTGATGCCAAAGCTTTCAGCGGGACGCGTACAGTCGCCTGCGGCTCGTCTGTTGGTTGAGCGAGAACGCGAGCGGATGCAGTTCCGCTCCTCAAGCTATGCCGATCTTGAGGCGACACTGGCCGGTGCTGACGAGGCACGCGAGTTTCGTGCCCGCTTGACCCATGTCGATGGTCAGCGGGTAGCCCAGGGTCGGGATTTTCTTCCCACCGGTGGCCTCAGCCCCGCGGCGCTGGACCAAGGAGTCGCTGCACTCAGCCATGGTGATGCCACCCTCTTGGCGGCCGGCCTCGATGGGGCTGCATTCAAGGTGACACGGGTGGAGGAGAAGCCGTATCGTCGATCGCCCAGCGCTCCTTTTATGACCTCGACCTTGCAGCAAGAAGCAGGTCGACGCCTGCGGTTCTCCTCGTCGAGGACGATGAGTGTCGCCCAGCGTCTCTATGAGCGCGGTTTTATCACCTATATGCGAACCGATTCAGTCATCTTGTCAGCAGACGCACTCACTGAGGCGCGTCGGGTCATCGGTGCTCGATTCGGCGCGGGTGAACTCCCGGCTAACCCGCGGGTGTACCGATCGAAGATCAAAAATGCCCAGGAAGCCCATGAGGCGATTCGACCGGCAGGGGATGAGTGGCGCGCGCCTGAGGATCTCGATGGGCAGCTCAGCGGTGATGAGTTGCGACTCTATGAACTCATCTGGAGAAGAACGCTCGCTTCGCAGATGAACGATGCGATCGGGGTGGTCGTCTCGGTGACGATCGACGCCCCAGTGACAGCCAACGTCAACCTCGCTGTTCAGCCCCTTGCGTTGGGGGCTCCTATCACCTTTGCTACGTCTGGCAGAGTCATCAATGCACCTGGCTTCTTCCGCATCTATCAAGAGCACATCGAAGAGAATGAGGATGCCCAAGAGTTGCCGGAGGTCATCAACGGGCAACGGCTCATTGAGCACGGTATTGAGGTCGTCGATCATGTCACCAACCCGCCCGCCCGTTACACTGAGGCCACCCTTGTCAAGGCGTTGGAAGAGCGTGGCATCGGTCGCCCATCAACCTATGCCAGCATCATCTCAACGCTGCTTGATCGTGGCTACGCATGGAAGAAGGGTCAGGCACTCGTCCCTAGTTTCGTCGCCTTTGCAGTTGTCCAACTCATGGAGCGCTACTTCGCCGACCTCGTGAACTACGACTTCACTGCTCAGCTCGAGGACGAGCTGGACGCCATCGCCTCTGGCGAACGCGAAGCTATTCCTTATCTTCGTCACTTCTACTTTGGCGATGACAACGATGGGTTGAAGGAGGAAGTGCTGGTCCGCCTCGGCGAGATCGATGCGCGTATGGTCAATACAATCCCGATTGGCCTCACTGACGATGGACGCGAGGTCGTTGTACGAGTTGGGCGCTATGGCCCCTACGTGCAGCTCGATGATCAGACGGCGAGTCTGCCGGATACGGTGACGCCCGATGAGCTGACGATGGAGAGTGCTCTGGCGCTCCTGTCCTCCTCCCAGGTCAAGGAGCGCCCGCTCGGCGAGGTCGATGGGACTCCAGTCTTTGCCCGGCTTGGGCGCTATGGAGGCTATGTCCAGCTTGGTGAAGGCGATAGCAAGGAGCTCAAACGTGCGTCCTTGTTCCCGTCGATGACCGTGGAGTCGGTCACCCTTGATGAGGCACGTTCGCTGCTATCGCTTCCTCGCATGGTTGGCATCGATCCAGAGGTGGGCCAGGAGATCTTTGCCCAGAATGGCAGGTTCGGTCCGTACCTGACGCGTGGACGCGAGACGCGCTCACTCGATAAACCGGAGGAGATCTTCACTATTGATCTTGACGAAGCACTGGCCAAGTTCAAGGAACCAAAGCGACGTGGCGCTCGTCGTGCCAGTTCAGTTGAGCTTGGTGTCGACCCCGAAGGAGAGGCAAAGGTGGTGCTACGCTCCGGTCGCTTTGGTCCCTATGTCACCGATGGGAAGGTCAACGCCTCGCTTCCGCGAGGAATGGAGCCGACTGAGGTAACGCTCGAACAGGCGCTCGACCTGCTCAATGAACGCAAGGCTAAGCTCAATAACGATCGTGGATGATCGTCAAGGCGGTGCCCTGGTGGTGTTGGAGGGACCCGACCACGTCGGTAAGTCAACCCAGGTAGAGCGGCTGGCTCAATGGTTCCGACAGCGCAAGCGGTCGGTTTGTGTCTCGCGCGAACCTGGAGGGGATGCGTTGGGAGAGACGATCCGAACCATGCTCCTTGGGGAGTCAGTTGACGGGTGGACCGAGCTCTTTCTCTTTCTTGCGGGGCGAGCGCGCCATCTCAACGAAGTGATTGAGCCCGCCCTACGCCGTGGTGAACTCGTCATCCTTGACCGTTATACCCCCTCTACGCTTGTCTACCAAGGCGCTCAGCTGGGTGAGGAGGTAGTCCTCCAGCTTACGAGTCTGCCGGTCTTTCGACGGCCAGAGATCACCATCATTCTCGACTGTGCCGCACCACTGGGGGCACTCGACACCCTTGATCGCTTTGAGTTCTCTGGACTTGACGGCTGGCACGAGCGCCGCGTGCGCTATCAGATTCTTGCCCGTCGCTTTGGGTGGGTGCTCCTCAGTGGTGATGGTTCGCCCGAGTCGGTTACCGAGCGTCTTGTCGGGGTGCTTGCACAGGAGGGTATTGGGTGAGGACACTTGCTGCCTTCCGTGCGTATCGACCCACGACGGTCGACCGCATCACGCAGGCCCTGGCGGCTGACTCCTCAAGTTATCTCCTGAAAGGACCCCGAGGTTGTGGCGCTGACGAGCTGTTGGGCGCCATTGCTCAGGCGCTAGTCGGCACCTGCGGAGGGTGTGGCCAGTGCCCGTCGTGCCGTGCGGTAGCTGACGGAGAACATCCCGACGTCCTCTGGGCACAAGGTGAGCAACATAAGTCGGTTCCTGTTGAGGAGTTGCGGCGGATCGTTCGATTCGCGAGCCTCGCTCCTGCACAAGCACGATACCGCGTGGTTGTCATCCCTGATATCGATACGCTGCGTTTGACGTTCCCGGTGATCTTGAAGGCGCTTGAGGAGCCTCCTACCGCCACGAAATGGCTGCTATCAGCGGCATTGATCGGTGCGGAGCTCGCCCCGGTGGCGTCGCGCTGTCTCACGGTCGAACTCGAAGCGCCAAGCGATAGTGAGGTCTGGGACCGTTTTCGAGAGTACAAGCTTGAGCCCAGTGAGTTGCTGATCAGATGGACACGGCGCCGTCTCGACAGGGTGGAACTCTTTGCGCGGCTGACTGATGCAGAGCGATATCTGTCCACGTATGAGGAACTCCCTGGTCTGATCCGAGACGATGCTCGGTGGTGCATGGAGCTGGTCCATCGGTTAACGCCAGAGGATCTCGGTAGTGTTTCGGCGTCAGAGGAGATCATTCAATGTGGCCTTGAAATTCTTGTCGCCTCCCACGCCGACAGCGGCGATTGGCTTCGTCGTGCGGCCCGCGCCTCAACGTCGCTGAAACTGCATCTTCCCATTCAGGTCGTCTTGGCTGAGCTGATTCTGCGCTCCGGTTAGCTAAGCTACTCCCAGACAAACGTTAGGCCCGGGTAGCTCAGTCGGTAGAGCAGCTCACTCGTAATGAGCAGGTCAGGGGTTCGAATCCCCTCTCGGGCTCTGCGTCAGGGGCCGGTCATTGAATGATCTGACCAACGAGGATGGGTCACCGGTGCCGGCGTTGCGGTTCGACGCAACAGATTTCTTCGAATGATTGGATAATGAGTGGCGGATAAAAAGAACTTCTCCTCCGATGCGATGCAGTACGCTGAAAATCTCTACTCGGCCGCCTTCCGCATGACCCATAACGCGGCCGACGCCGAAGACTTGGTGCAGGAGACCTTCCTGAAGGCCTATCGGGGTTATGGTTCCTTCCAAGAGGGTACGAACCTGAAGGCCTGGCTCTATCGTATCCTTACCAACACATACATCAATATCTATCGTGCCAAGAAACGTCGCCCGGATGAGAGCAACCTCGAGGACGTCGAAGACCTCTATCTCTACCGTCGTCTTGGCGGTCTCGAGGCGGTGCAGGCTGGTCGCAGCGCTGAGGAAGAGGTGCTTGATCGGATCACCGATACCGATGTGAAGGCGGCGATCGACTCGTTGCCTGATCAGTTTCGACTGGCCGTTGTGCTCTCCGATATTGAAGGATTCTCCTATAAGGAGATCGCTGAGATCATGGAGGTACCGCTGGGAACGGTGATGAGTCGGCTACATCGGGGAAGAAGAGCGATGCAACGAGCGTTATTGGAGTTGGAACTTCGGAAAGCCGCGGTAAGTGGTAATCTCGAAGAGGGTAGCCGGTCATAAGGATCATCGAGGATATGGATGCTTTGAGAACAGTCGATAGTGATGACGAGCCGGAAGAGTGCCGGAAGGTGATTGCGCAGCTCTATGAGTTTCTCGATAGCGAGCTCACTGACGATCGGCGTGAACGGGTGCGTGAACACCTCGATCACTGTGGATCATGTCTGGAGGCCTTCGAGTTCGAAGCTGAGCTGCGAGCAGTGATCGTCTCGCACTCCAAGGAGCAGGTGCCCCCGAGTCTTATGCACAAGCTCGCGTTGTTGATCGAGGAGGAGGACCGCCTCGCTCCGAATGGAAGTTCGGAATAGTTCCAATCTTTGATCCGTTATAGGTTGTATGCCTTACGGAGGGGATCAAATAGTGAACGTTCCAGACACGTCTGGAACAGGTCGGCCCGCTCGGACCTTTGATAAGGGCCGAGTGTGCAAAGAACCTGGGTGCGGGACCGCGCTCTCAATCTACAACAAGGGTAAATACTGTTATCTCCACGAACCTCTTGTTGTCCCACGAACACGTGGGCGCAAAAAGATCGCCTAGGCTAACGCTAGGAGGTGTGGTGTGGCTGAAGTCGTCGCCCGTCGTATTGCTAGTACGACAGCAAAACTCCTCATTCACCAGTCAGCCGGGCACACTGATCGTGATTATCAGAGGCTCGCAGCCACGGCGAGTCGTGTCGTCCATGAGCTGACGGGTCTCGAGCTTGATCTTGGCACCCTCACTATCGAGGGGGTCGATCGTGAGGGTTGGGCAGAGCGTAATATCAACTCCTACGCCGGACTGATCGAGCGGTTGACCCCACCATCGCGTTTGAGCTCTATCGGCATGGCTGAACTGAACGCGGTGGCACTCGGTGCCCTGTTGGGGGGCTTCGCTTCTAAGGTGCTCGGACAGTACGATCCGGCCTTCGCTGTCGGCTCACCTGCCGTGTGGATGGTCGATGAGAACATCAACCGTTTTGCGGCGCACGCGCAGTTAGACGCCGATGAGGTTGCGTTGTGGGTCCTCGTGCATGAACTCACCCATCGGGCGCAGTTCCATGGAGTTCCTTGGTTCCGCGAACGTCTTCTCGAATTGATGGGGCAGCTCTTTAGGGCCTCGACGATCTCTCCGATCGATCTGGTCGGTGAGGTTTTGGCGAGATTACGCGGTCTTGGCTCGGGTGAGCCGATTGACGTGGCCACCCTCTTTCTGCCAGAACGACTTCGGGCAGTGGCGAAGGAGGCGACCACCATGATGACGGTCGCCGAAGGACATGCCGAGTGGGTGATGCGCCAGGTATCAACGGAGGTGATCCCTCATCGGGATGCGTTTGAGGACGTGATCGACGAACGAAGGCAGGCCGCCGGTCTAGGCAAAATCGTCGCCCAGTTCTCTGGGATTGCATCGAAGCGCCGCCAGTACTCCGTGGGGCTGCAGTTTTTTCAGGCGATCGCCGAGGCCGATGAACGCGCACCTCAGCGCGTCTTTAATACGCCAGATGGCCTGCCAACAGCTGACGAGCTGACGGATCCAGCTTGTTGGCTTCGTCGCATGTCACAAAGGACGCCATCGGTCCGAAGAGCCTAGGCGCCACCTCCCGTCGGCGATCCAGGATAAATTGACTCCCATGCCGAGTGCGCGTCGAGAGGCCATAGCAGGAGAACTTAGTCGTCGTGGTGTCTCGCTTCGGGAACTGATCGCGCGTTCGGATCTCGATCTGTGGGGGCAGGAACCGGTACGGGTTGGGATCTCTGGCGGGCGTGACTCGATGGGTCTTGCCCTCCTTGCGTGGGCAAACCATCAACAGGTCATCGGGATCCACGTTGACCATGGTCTTCGTACTGGCTCAAACGTCGAGGGAGCCATGATTGCGGACGCCTTGGGACCGTACGGCATTGGCGTCCTGGAGTACCGCGTTGTCCTGGAGACGGGTGGTAACCTCGAGGATCGAGCACGGCAAGCGCGACTCATGAAACTCGGAGATGCCGCGACTGCCCACACCATGGACGATCAAGCGGAAACGGTGCTCGCCAATCTGTTGCGAGGTGCGGGTCTGGTAGGAGTTGGCGGCATGCAGCCGGGACGTAGACACCCCATCCTTCGTCTACGCCGCACCGAGCTCCATCTTCTCTGTGATGCGGCTGGCATATGGTCCTTTGATGATCCCAGCAACGTCGATCCGCGTTTTGTTCGCAATCGTGTACGGAGCGAGCTTCTACCGTTGGCAGCGGCTATCGTCCAGCGTGATGTGATTCCTATTCTCGCGCGCACAGCCCTGCGTTCTCAGGAGTACGCAGCGGCCGTGGAGGTGCTCTTAGATGAGGTGCCCTGGCGCTTGGAGGAGCTCCCTCCGATACTCGCGCGCCACCAACTCAATGGGTTGCTTTCGAAAGGCTTGGGGCTCAGGCTCGATGGTGCGCACCTTGAAGCGATCCGTGAGGTCGCGGTCGGCCAGCGGAGGGCCCATCAGATCGTTGGTGCGATCACTGTTCGAAGAATAGGTGATGAACTCATGTTTTACGACAATGACGGGAGTTGTCTCCTACAGTTTCCACTATGAGTAGCTATTGGGGCGCTACGCAGGGCTGATTGCCCAGTCGTTCCACAACTCAGGAGCTGTTGCATGGTCCTACGGTGATGAGTCGGCGGCCCTAGCATCGAGGAGGCCGCTGACGCTGTGTGCTGCTCGCGGTCGGCCGAGAAGACACCGGTGATCGCTGTGGTGAAGACGGCTCCTCCCATCGCATCTGATGGGCTGGAGCGTCACCTTGACAAGGAGCTGTCCTTGAGGGTAACGATGATGTCACGGTCCTAAGATGGATTGGGTTGCTGGGCTCGCGGAGAGAGGTTGAAGGTATGGGTTGGCGTGATGAGGACAAACATCTCGGTGAGGTGGTGGTCAGTGCTGAAAGAATCGCACAGCGAGTTGAGGAGCTTGGTGCGACGATCACCCAGGACTATCGGGGTCGCTCTCCGCTCCTGATCGGCGTTCTCAAGGGTGCCTTCGTCTTTATGACTGACCTTGCAAGAGCGATTGATCTCCCGGTGAGTGTCGATTTCATGGCGGTCTCGTCCTATGGTGATGCAACGAAGACCTCCGGTGTCGTAAGAATTATCAAGGATCTCGACATCGATCTTGTGGATCGCGATGTCTTGTTGGTCGAAGATATTATTGAGAGTGGACTCACACTGCGGTATCTGTTGCACAACTTGCGTTCCAGAAATCCTCAGTCGCTGAGGGTGTGTACCTTGCTGCTCAAAGAGGGTGAGCAGCGCGAATTAGTCGCACCTGACTACGTTGGTTTCTCGATTCCACGGGAGTTCGTCGTCGGGTATGGTCTTGATGTGGCGGAAAAGTATCGGAACCTCTCGTACATCGCGAAGTATCGTGAGAAGCTCTAGTGACCACACGCGATGAGGCGGTTGCTGCCGTTGGGGAGATTCTTGCTTACCTTGGTGGCCGCAGCGGAGTACAGTTCGATCGAGAGGTATACGACCATACGCCGGAGCGTTGGATCACCTTTCTTGAGTCGGCAACTGACGGGTTGGGGGAGCTAGAGCCCTCGGCGGTGCGTTTTGAACTCAACGATGGTGGGTCGGTCCATTTGGAGGCGGTCAGCTTCTACTCGTTGTGCGAACATCATCTTTTGCCGTTCTTTGGAAACGTAACCATTGAATATCTGCCTGTAGACGCGGTCGTCGGGATCTCGGCGCTGGTCCACGTCGTCGAACGACATGCGCATCGCCTCCAACTCCAAGAACGCATGACTCGGGACATCGCCCAGGATATCGCGAAAGTGACCGGATCTCGTGCGGTCAAGGTGAGTGTGGTCGCTGAGCACCTATGCATGTCGATGCGTGGAGTGAACAAGCCAGGGGTTCGAGTCAGCACTGAGTTCACGGTGTCGGCTGGTGCGCGATGAGTGGGACCCTAGCGCCGTCGCATCGACCACGACCGGCGGTCATGGGGATCGTCAACGTCACTCCTGACTCGTTTTCCGATGGAGGTAGGTATGTTGATACTCAGGACGCCATTGACCACGGCAGGGAACTCTTTGCCCAGGGAGCCGCGATCGTCGATGTTGGTGGTGAGTCAACCCGTCCAGGAGCGCGAACGGTCCCCGATGATGAGGAAGAACGCCGAGTCTTGCCGGTAGTCGAGGCGCTTGCCGAGGTCGGTGTGGTCTCGATCGACACTCGTAAGGAAGCAGTTGCTCGGTCGGCACTCGCGCATGGAGCCACCATCGTCAATGACGTCAGTGCTTCACTTGGCCGGGTGGCGGCAGAGTTTGGGGCGGGTTGGGTCGCGATGCATGCACAGGGTGATCCAACGACGATGCAACAAGCACCCCATTACACCGATGTCGTCGATGAGGTGTATCGTTTCCTTGCGGCGTGTCGTCAAGATGCACAGACCTTTGGTGTCCAGGAACTCTATCTCGATCCGGGCATCGGTTTCGGCAAATCGATCCACCATAACCTGGAGCTGTTGCGCCATCTTATGCGTTTTTGTGATCTTGGTGCGCCTGTCCTCGTCGGGATCTCGCGTAAGTCCTTTTTAGCCGGTCTTTCGAGGCTCAACCGGATCGAAGACCCCGCACAACGCGAAGAGGAGAGTCTGGCAGCGAATATATGGGCGCTGACGCATGGGGCCTCGGTGGTTCGCGTGCATGAGGTCACTCCGGTGATGGAGTATCTCAGGCTGATCGACGCAATGGAGCTCGCGAGGCAAGACAATGAGTGACATCATCGACATTCCCCACATTGAACTCATGGCCCATGTAGGCCTGTCGGAGGCTGAACGAGCCGCTCCTCAGCCAATCAGGATCGGAGTCCGTCTGCTCCTCAAGGTGGATCGTGGTCTCCATGACAACATTCGGGGTACCTTCGATTACTCGTTACTGGATCAGGTGATTCCAGCGGCGCTTGAGCCCGCCCCTAAGCTCCTCGAGACGGTGGCCGAGCGCATCACCATTGGCATCCTCGATGTTGCGGAGTGCTCACGAATCGAGTCGATTGAGATCTCGGTCACCAAGTGTCGACCTCCTATCTCGCTCGTCTCAGATGGGGTAATCGTGACGTTGGTCACGCCAATCTCTGGCGGCGCGGTGGCGACTCAGCGGTGAAGGTCTACCTTGGATTAGGCGCGAACCTTGTCGATCCTCAGCGCCAGATGGAGAGTGCGCTCGTGGAGCTGGGGGAGTCATTGTCGGTATCATCGCTGTACCGCACCGCACCAGTTGGTGGACCGGCCAACCAGCCTGACTATCTTAACGCCGTGATGACGATGACCTGGGACCAGTCACCTTTTGCGCTGCTCGCCCACATTCATCGTATTGAGGCAGCGTTTGGACGGGAACGGTTAGTACGGTTTGGCCCGCGCACGCTTGACATTGATATCCTCACTATCCCTGGCCTGACGATTACGAGCGCCGATCTTTGTGTTCCGCATCCTCGAATGGCGGAGCGGGCTTTTGTGCTGGTACCGTTGGCTGAAATCGATCCCAAGATGGCAAGAGCCTTCGGCTTCGACAGCTCCATCCCCGAAGAAGTGGTCAGGATTGCCCGATTCGATCGCGTGGCGGGCCGTTGGGGCACCAATGAGCGAGATTCGACGCACAGAGGCGACAGTGATCGAGGCCAACCCCTGAGCTTGAGGAATGAACAGGAGGCATCGCAGTGACTGAGCTGCTGCTCACCGTCGATATCGGCAATACGGAAACTGTCTTTGGTTTTTACGAGCTTGGTCCTTCGGGGGTTGGTCGTAGAGCCGAGGATGGGCTGTTGGCCCATCTACGCCTTGCGACGAGGATCGATCGCACCGTCGATGAGATCTACCTGCTGCTGCGCCAGTTCATCGATGCTCGAGGGTTGGCCCTGTCTGCGGGGATGGCTGCTGGTGGGATGGCTGGAGTGATTATCTCCTCCTCCGCACCAAGTGCAACCCAGGCGATGATCGATGTGTCCCGTAGGTGGTTGGCGATCGAGCCGCTGGTACTCGGTCGTGGGCTTGATATCGGTCTTACGATCCGGTATGACAACCCTGCTGAGGTTGGACCAGATCGACTTGCTGATGCAGTCGGCGCCCATGACCTCTATGGGGGTCCAGCGATCATCGTTGATCTGGGAACCGCTACCACCTTCGATGTGGTTGCCGCTGAGGGTGACTATCTCGGGGGTGCGATCTGTCCGGGCGTGATGGTCGCACTCGATGCACTCATCTCTCGGGCCGCAGCGCTGCGTAAAGTCGAGCTTGTAGCGCCGAGGTCGGTCATCGGCAAGACGACGGTTGAGTCGATTCAGGCGGGTGTGCTCTATGGAATCAAGGGACAGGTGACCCAGATTGTTGCCGATACCGAGGAGCTGATCGGTCCAGCGACGGTGATTGGGACGGGTGGTCTCGCTGAGTTGTTGGCACCCTTTATCCCCGTCATCACCCAGGTCGAGCCATGGCTCACCTTGCACGGCCTTAGACTCATCTGGGAGCGGAATCGTCCACCGACGACGAATACGGAGCGACGGGGGTTACTCAGTGAACGATGAGACAGAGTCAGTGAACGATGAGACAGAGTCAGTGAACGATGAGAGAGAATCACTGACCGATGAAGTTATCCCCTATGAGGTGGCGGCGGTGGAGCCGATTGGCCCGGTCCGCGCGTCCTTCGAGCACCTAGGTGCAGACAGCAAGACTGGTCGGGTGGTAACGATTGCAGGACGTCTGATGCGCTTCCGGCGTCAAGGCAAGCTGGCCTTTGGCGATCTTGTTGACTCGAGTGGGAAGATCCAGCTATTACTGCGTCGTGAGACCACGGAGGACTTCGAACGTTTTGTCCATCAGCGCGTGCTAGGCGATTGGGTCAGCGTCACTGGAGAGGTGATGACATCGCGCAGTGGTGAGCTATCTGTGGAGGTGGCGGCCTGGCAACTTCTTGCGCGTGCCCGTCGTAACTTTGGAGATAAATGGCGCGGTATTACTGATCCCGACACCCGGTATCGCCAACGTTATGTTGACCTGTGGGCCAATCCAGAGGTGCGTGAACGATTGCTTACCCGGTCTCGCATCATCGCACAGGTGCGCAGTGACCTGACTGATCGCGGTTTTATCGAGGTGGAGACACCCATTCTTCAGCCGGTTGCCTCTGGTGCGATTGCGAAACCATTTGTAACCCATCACAATGCACTTGACGCCGACTTCTTCCTCCGGATTGCCCCAGAGCTCTACCTCAAGCGGCTTGTGGTGGGAGGTTTCGAGCGGGTCTTTGAGCTTGGTCGTGACTTCCGTAACGAAGGGCTTTCTCCGAGGCATAACCCTGAGTTCACCATGCTGGAGGTGTATCAGGCCTATACGGATGTCTATGGGATGATTGACCTTACCGAGGCACTTATCTCGCATGCAGCGATGTCGGCGCAGGGTTCCTTACGTATCACCTGTCAGAGTCAGGTGATCGACCTTACTCCTCCATTCCGCCGTGCGACGATGGAGGAACTCGTCAGCGAATCCATCGGCCAGACGATCCGGCTCGAACAAGGGCGAGAAGAGCTCGCACGGCTCGCCGCTGACCATGCGGTCAAGGTAGACGAAGGCGACGGCCCTGGGCGTATTCTGTTCTCGCTGTATGAGGAGCTGGTGGAGCCTACGCTGGTGGAGCCGACCTTTGTGCTTGACTTTCCCAAAGAGGTCTCGCCGCTAGCAAGGGATCACCGTGATCCTGCCAAGGCTGGCCGTGTCGAGCAGTTTGATCTCGTGATCATGGGACGAGAGGTTGGCACGGCCTACTCGGAGCTGAATGATCCAGATGAGCAGCGTCGACGATTTCTCCAGCAAGCACAGGCTCGATTGCAAGGAGATGACGAGGCCATGGTGTTGGACGAGGACTTTCTTCGGGCCCTTGAACATGGCATGCCCCCAACCGGTGGCCTCGGCATCGGGATCGATCGTCTCGTGGTTTTGTTAACAGACGCTCCACATATCAAAGAGGTGATTGCGTTCCCGGCGCTTCGTCCGGAATCGTCGTGAAGTCGAGTGGAAATATTGCTGGGTTACGCTTACTGGCACAAGAGAGGCGACTCTGCGGCTGGGAGCGATGTGGTGCATGATCTCGCCAAAGGTGAAGTACTGCTAGGTAGCTAGTCGGAGGAACCCTGTCCCCTGATCAACCGCGACGCGGGTGGAGTCGATGAGTTGTGTGAAGAGATTCGTGACCCAGCTGAAGTCGTACTGACTCAAGTGGGCGGTGAGTTCGCCCACACGGTCCCGGTAGTGATCCATGGTCGCAAGCGATTCGTCGAGTGCTCCCGAACTACGGAGTAACTCGGCGATTTGCCGGAGGTTTCTGCCGGTATTGGCGTTGGGAAGCAGCCGGGCTAACGCTTGGCCGTCCGCCGGATCGGCGAGGAAGAGGATGACCGGGAGAGTGTAGACCCCCTCAAGAAGGTCCTGTCCAGGCTCCTTCTTCAAGATCTCCTTGGGTGCGAAGATGTCCATGATGTCATCCCTGATTTGGAAGACCATCCCAATGGACTCGCCGATCTCGGTAAGCATCGCGATCTCATCGGCTGGTAGGCCAGCGATCAAGGCGGGAATGCGCGCCGACGCCGCCATCAGGGAGGCCGTCTTTCCCGCGATCGCAGCGAGATATTCGGCACGACTGCGATCGAGACGATGGGCGGCGGCGACTTCAAGGATCTGCCCTTCACACATACGTGCGAGGGTGTCAGCGAGCAGGGTCGCGGTCTCCTGGCTTAGGCGCGCGGAGATACCAGCGGCCTTGGCCAGCAGAAAGTCGCCGGTAACGATGGCGATCAGATTCCCAAACTTCAAGTTGACACTCTGGACGCCGCGACGTTCGCTTGCTTCGTCCATGACGTCATCGTGATACAGCGAGGCCAGATGGACGAGTTCAACGGCCACGGCACCCTGCACCATCGCAGATCCCGCATAGGAGGCGATTTTCTCTGGCGACCAGCCGAGGGCATGAGCGACCGCGAACGAGATCATCGGCCGGATACGTTTACCTCCTGCCGCGATGAGATGGGTTGCTGCTTCACTGATCATTGGGTCGCCGGTAACCGCGGCCTCGCGCAGCTGCTCCTCAAGAAGTGCTAGGGAATGGCTCATCCATGGCTCTGTTAGACTGATTTCGTATTCCACCATCCTCTACCCTAGAGGCTCTCGAATGATAAGCACAATACTGGTCGCCAATATCTCGTCATCGATGTCCAGCTGACCTGCTGGTGGACCAGGTGTTTGGGGAGCCAGCAAATTGTTGGTTGGGTTTTGGTCAAGTCGGGACGATAGCAGCCAAGGATGAGAGACGTCGTTGTGGGCATCAGGACAACCTTACTGCGAGTGGATTCGCGCCCTAGAAGGTTTGGCAGGTGAGGTTGGGCAAGAAACCTGGGGGTTGTGTGAGGGGGATCGGTTGGCCGTCGTATGATCAAGGATGCGTGGCGATAGGTTGGATAGGGGACCCCAGGGATGACGGGGGACCCAAGGGATAGAGTGAGAAAACGGTGTTCTCACGCTATCCAAGATGTAGGCGGGCATGGAAAGCTTGTCGTTGGTGTTGACTAGACTGATGAAAACATAGATCGGGATTGTGTCGCCGGGTGACTCCGGCTAGGAATCTCGATGAGGAGGCAGTTAACTTGTTCGAACGTTTTACGGATCGTGCTCGCCGGGTATTGGTGCTCGCTCAGGAGGAAGCTAAGCTTCTCCACCACAATTACATTGGCACGGAACACATATTGCTTGGTCTTGTGCACGAAGGCGATGGGATCGCCGCAAAGGCGCTCGAGTCACTTGGTGTCACGTTGGAGAGCCTCCGGGAGGAGGTTGTCAAGCTTGCTGAGCCTTCGTCGGGCCCTACACCGAACTCTCCAGCCTTTACCGTAAGCGCCAAGAAGGTGCTTGAGTATTCATTGCGAGAGGCACTGCAGCTCGGCCACAACTACATCGGTACCGAGCACATGTTGCTTGGCCTCGTCCGTGAGGGTGAAGGAACCGGGTCGAAGGTGCTGATGAACCTTGGTATCGATCTGACGAGAGTGCGTTCTCAGGTCATGCAGATCCTTACCACCTACGAAGGTAAGCAGCCGGCTGGCGCAGGGGTGGGTCCATCGACCGGTCAGGAGCAGTCCGGAGGGTCTGCCGTCCTTGACCAGTTTGGTCGCAACCTCACACAGATGGCTCGAGAGCACAAACTCGATCCAGTCGTTGGACGTGATCGTGAGATCGAACGGATGATGCAGGTTCTCTCGCGCCGACAGAAAAATAATCCCGTGCTGATCGGTGAGCCTGGCGTTGGTAAGTCCGCCATTGTGGAGGGTCTTGCTGAGAAGATCGTGCAAGGCGACGTTCCTGAAACTCTGCGAGGCAAGCAGATCTACACCCTTGATCTCGGAGCCTTGGTGGCGGGAAGCCGGTATCGCGGTGATTTTGAGGAGCGGTTGAAGAAGGTTCTCAAAGAGGTGCGTACCAAGGAGAACATTGTTCTCTTCATCGATGAGATCCATACCCTTGTCGGTGCTGGTGCCGCAGAGGGAGCGATTGACGCTGCTTCGATTCTCAAGCCAATGCTGGCCCGAGGTGAGCTACAGACGATTGGGGCGACCACGATCGATGAGTATCGCAAGCATTTCGAAAAGGATGCTGCGCTTGAACGTCGATTTCAGCCGATTACGGTGGGAGAACCCTCGATCGAGGATACCTTCGAGATCTTGAAGGGCCTTCGTGAGCGCTACGAATCTCATCACAACGTAACCATCACCGATGAGGCGCTCGTAGCGGCCGCCAATATGGCCGATCGATATATCTCGGATCGTTTTCTTCCCGATAAGGCGATTGATTTGATCGACGAAGCGGGTAGTCGACTGCGTATCAAGCGGGTAACCTCTCCGCCTGAGTTGCGTAAGATCGATGATGATCTGGTGCGCACGCGCAAAGACAAGGATTCAGCGTTAGCTCGCCAAAACTTCGATGAGGCGAAGCGGCTCTCGACGAAAGAGGGCGAATTGGCCCAGCGCAAGAGTGAGCTTGAGGCATCCTGGAAAGAGGAGGGCAAGGAGCGTTACGGAGTTGTCGATGAGGAGGTCATTGCTGAGGTTCTTGCGATGTGGACGGGTATCCCTGTCAATCGTTTGACCGAGGAGGAGACCGCCAAACTGCTCCGGATGGAAGATGAGCTCCACCGCCGTATCGTTGGGCAGCAGGAGGCGATCTCTGCGCTGTCTCGTTCGATCCGACGCACGCACGCTGGGTTGAAGGATCCAAGGCGTCCCTCTGGCTCCTTTATCTTTCTTGGCCCAACCGGTGTCGGTAAAACTGAGCTTGCCAAGACATTGGCGGAGTTCCTCTTTGGCGATCCGGATGCATTGATCCAGCTCGACATGAGCGAGTATATGGAGAAGCACACCGTGGCACGCCTGGTTGGCTCCCCTCCTGGGTACGTCGGCTATGACGAGGGTGGGCAGTTGACCGAAGCGGTGCGAAGGAAGCCATTCTCGGTGGTGCTCTTTGATGAGATCGAGAAGGCGCATCCCGACATCTTTAACACATTGCTGCAAATCTTGGAGGATGGTCGTCTAACCGACGCCCAAGGTAGAGCTGTGGACTTTAAGAACACCATCTTGATCATGACCTCAAACCTGGGTAGTGCCGATCTGCACAAGAGTCAGGTGGGATTCTCGAAGAACACCGACGCTGTGAATCATGAGAAGATGCGAATCAAGCTCAATGAGGCTCTGAAGTCGCACTTTAAGCCCGAGTTTCTGAACCGTATTGATGAGGTCATCGTGTTCCACGAGTTGACGCAGCCAGAGGTAGAGCAGATCGTTGATCTCCTATTCAAGCGGATACAGACGCAACTTGAGACCAAGGCGATCGGCATTGAGCTGACCGAGTCGGTGCGTGCACATCTAGCCAAGGTCGGCTACGACCGCGAACTCGGTGCACGTCCGTTACGACGCACGCTGCAACGCCTGATTGAGGACCCGCTCTCTGAACGATTGCTCAATAAGGAGTTCCATCCAGGCGAGATGGTAGTGGTTGATCTGGATGGGGAAGACGTCGTCTTCCGTGTGATCGAAGGGGTTGATACCACGCCGATGGAGCTCGCTGAGTCCTCAAGCGCTGAATAGTCTTATCGTCGCTTGCCTGAGGGGATGTGCGCGCATCGTTGGTAGGGCATGGCTGTCTGAGTCTCGAACTAGACCGGAGTAGATGAAGCAGAGATTTCGGTGCTCCGGTTGTGGTGAAGTCCATCTTGCCTGGATGGGTCAGTGCTCTGGCTGCGGCCAGTGGGGTCTTATCGCCGAGGAGACTGTCGCCGCGTCGGCGACAAAGGCGTATGAGGCACCTGTGCCACTCTCGAGGGTAGTGCGTGGGCGTCAGCGGCGTTTGACCTCCGGTGTATCGGGCTTTGATGAGCTACTCGGAGATGGATTTGTCCTCGGATCCGTAGTCCTCGTCTCGGGTGAGCCGGGCGTGGGGAAGTCCTCGCTCATTCTTGGTATGTCGGCCAAAATCATGGAGTCGACCCCTAGTCTTTACATCTCGGCAGAGGAGACGAGTCTGCAGCTCGCTGAGCGAGCGGAACGTTTGGCTGGCTCCTACGACCAACTACTTGTGCTCGCCACTCGCGACAGCGATCAGGCGTTGGCGGCCATGGAGGCCACCGAGGCGAGGTTTATCGTCATCGACTCGCTACAGGCCCTGGCCATCGGGGTGACCTTGATGAAGGAGTTTGTAGACGCGGTCGTGAAAGTAGCCAAGCAACGTGAACTCGTGGTCGTCGTCATTGGCCAGGTCACCAAGGATGGAGATCTTCTGGGTCCTCGGTACGTGGAACACATGGTCGATGCCTCGTTGATGCTTGAACCCACTGGTGCTCCTGGAGTACGCCGCGTAATGGTGAGGAAGAATCGGTTTGGCCCAAGTGATGGGGTTCGCCGTCTCTCGCTCGAGGCCAACGGTATCCATATGATCGAGGAGAGCAATCGCCTTGAGGGCACCCCAGAGGTGGGACGGGCCTGGGCTGGGGTGCGCGTGGGACGACTGGCTCAAGTCGTTGAGGTTAATGCGCTGGTAGGAGCGAAGTCCAAAGGCAGACTCCTCTCGCGTGGGATTGAAGTTGATCGGGTGCGCTACCTGATGTCGGTGATTGACAAGCACTGCGATCTCGATCTTTCGGAACGCGAGGTGCTTGTTGCCATACCCAGTGGTGGTGTCGTCGTCGATCCTCGGATCGACCTGGCACTCGCTATCGCGTTGGTGAGTTCGCGGCGTGGGCACGCGCTCAAGCGGCCACTGCTGGCCTGCGCTGAGATCGGGTTGCTCGGCGAGCTGATCCCTGACGATGCGATTCGTGGGCTGACCCAATCGCTGCCGGTAGCTCCTGGCGAGATCATTACGCCCCGAACGCGGCCCTATTTGCGCGAGGTTCTTGAGGAACTCGGTCTCTATAAGCCAGAACGTCTGCAGGTGGTAGGCTTGTAGCCAAATGAGTGCATCGACGACTGAGTTTCAGCAAACAGCACTGGCCCGGGTGGCTCCCGGAACGCTTTTACGCGCTGGGCTCGATCGTATTCTTCTGGCCCGCACCGGTGCCCTAGTGGTGCTCGGTGATGCGGCGGAGGTGCTAGAGATCTGCACTGGTGGCTTTCTGATCGAGGCGGCGTTTTCGCCACAAAAGCTTTTTGAGCTGGCAAAGATGGACGGAGCAATCATTCTCTCTGCGAATGGAACCAGAATCGTGAGAGCCAATGTCCACCTCGTGCCCGATCCGCGTCTGGTCACCACCGAGACTGGGACGAGACACCGGACAGCAGAGCGTGTGGCATCGAGCGTTGACGCAGTGGTCGTGGCGGTCTCCGAGGAGTTGTCGGTGATCTCGGTCTACTATCGCAATCATAAGCAGACACTCCAACCGATCCCGGCGGTGCTGTCGCGGGCGAGTCAGGCTCTGTCGACGCTCGAGCGTTACCGGGAACGGTTTGAGTCGGTGCTCACCAGTCTGGTGCCGCTGGAACTCAATGGTCAAGTCACTTTTCGCGATGTGCTCTTTGCACTGCAGCGTGGCGAGATGGTCCGTCGGATTGGTGCCGAGATTGAGGGATATCTACTCGAATTGGGCACCGACGGACGACTACTCGCGCTGCAGTCGGCTGAGATCTCTCTCGACTTCGAGGAGCGCTTCGATTCGTTGATCTTTGATTTCCTTGGCTATAGCGATCCGATTGAAATCGAGGCTGTCCGTGACTCGCTGGCGTCACTTTCGACGGATGATGTGACCGATCTGCGCACTTTTGCGGGTTGGGTCGCGCGCCAAGCGATCTGTGAGCCGCTCCGGCAGATCAACGTCGATCATCAGGGCGACCTATCGCTCTTCACGCTACCGTCACGGGGTTCTCGTATCCTGAGCAACATCTCGCGCATCCCTACCGCAGCGGTTCGGGTGCTCTTAGACCGTTACCCAACCCTTGATGCCATCCGTTCGGCCTCCGAGCAGGAGCTAGGAGCGCTCGACGAGATTGGGCCCGATTGGGCCCGTGTGATCAGGGAGGCGCTCGGTGTGACACCGATCGTCACCCCACTGGAGCGCTAGGAGGGTTAGCTTCTCTAGGTCAAGGACTCGGTAGAGGTGGTGACCACGAATCTCCAGCGCTCCGCACCGTTGGAGGACGCCCAAGGCCTTATTGGTGCGCTCTCGCGAAGCTCCCACCAGGCTGGCGATCTCTTCTTGCGTAAGGTTAAGTACAAACTCAGTCTCACCTTGGGCAAACTCAAGGATGCGTCGCGCCAGACGGTTGATGAGATCCAGGTTGAGCGCCTCGACAAGACGGTCATCGTTATCGCGAATCCGTGCTGCGTAGGCACTGAGGACTCTCTGTGCTAACGAGGGATCGCTTGCGATGCTCTCGCGTAGCAATGGGTAGGGGATTGTGAGGATGGCCGACGTCTCGAGCACCTGTGCGGTTGAGGTACGTGGCGCATCGTCAAAGAGACTGAGGTCGCCGACGACCGCACCCCTGGCTTTGATTGCAAACAGGCTTGGTCGACCCCAGGGACCGGCAGCGAGCAGGCCAACGCGCCCTGAACAGATGAGATAGCACTCGTCTCCGGGGGTACCAATTTCGTAGAGTGTCTCACCTCGGTGACGACGTAACAGATGCGCTTCGAGAAATTGCGGAGCACAGAGCGCTCCGGGGAAGTGCGAAAAGACAGGATGTTCCCGCAAAAGTGAGACCGCCATAGCGGTATCGTCGACACCAGCCCACTTGAGCATATCCACCCCCCTGCACCCGACCTGGTATACTAATAGAAAAGTTCAGTTAATCCTTACTGTGTGTCCTTCCTGGAAGGCGGTTTCATTGTCATTTGAAGTCGGCGACAAGGTCGTCTATCCCCACCATGGTGCTGCCATCATCGAAGATCGGGAGCGGCGTGAGGATTTTGGTGAAGAACGTGAGTACTTCGTCCTCAAGATTGCGTATGGGGATCTGACGGTTCGTGTCCCAGTTGAACTGGCCGAAGAGGTTGGTTTGCGCGACGTGATCAACGATGAAGAGGTGGAGGAGGTCTTCGCTGTCCTTGGCAAGAAGGACGCGCGAATGCCAACAAATTGGTCACGGCGTTACAAGAATCATGTTGAGAAGTTGAAGTCGGGCGACATCTATCAGGTGGCAGAGGTTGTTCGTAATTTAACCATCCGCGATAATGATAAGGGTCTTTCGGCGGGTGAACGACGGATGTTAGCCAAGGCGCGTCAGATCCTGGTCTCGGAACTTACCTTCGCCCTGTCGGTTACTCCTGAAGATGCTGAGGGGCGACTCGACAAGGCACTCGCGTAGCGGAGCGGTTCTTGACGGTTGGCACCCTGATTGTCGCTGCCGGATCCGGGGAGCGATTCGGAGGCCACAAACAATTTGAACGCATCGGCGGGGTGAGTCTGCTCGATTCAGCGATCGCCCAAGCACGGTCGGTCTCGAACCAGATCGTGGTTGCCTTGCCGCTAGGCTACGAACTCCCGGAATCTACCCCGGAACTGATCTATACCTTTGGCGGCGCGACACGCACAGGCTCCGTCGCCAATGCCTTTCGAGTACTTGGTGATGATGTCGAGTATGTCCTCGTGCACGATGCAGCCCGTCCCTTTGCATCGCCAGCGTTGTTTGAACGAGTGGTGGCGGCGCTCGCTCGGGGTTGTGCAGCGGTGGTGCCTGCGATCAGCTCCGTCGACACGCTCAAGGTCGTTGAAGGAGGGATGGTTCGCCAGACCCTCGACCGTAGCAGTATCGTTCGAGTGCAGACGCCACAGGGTTTTGCTCGAAAGGTGTTAGCCGAGGTCGTTGAGGCGGAGCAGGACGCGACTGACGAGGCGGCCATCGCCGAGCAGTTGGGTTACCCAGTGACGATCGTTGCGGGTGAGGAACTCGCCGCCAAGATCACACTGCGCAGCGATCTGGATCGATGGCGCATTCCACGGGTTGGGCTCGGTTTTGACATTCACCCCTTCGATCCTGACGGAGGTGGTGATCTGGTCCTTGCGGGCGAGCACTTTGGACCACCGGGGCTCGTCGGTCACTCAGATGGAGACTGTCTCGCCCACGCTGTTGCCGATGCGATCCTCGGTGCCGCTGGCATCGGTGGTATCGGAGATCTCTTCCCCGATACTGATCCTGCGTTGCGTGGTGCGAACTCGATGGTTCTCCTTGGTGAATGTCTCGACGCCATCGCCGCAAAAGGGTATCAAATTCACTCAATCGATGCCACGATCATCGCAGAACATCCACGTCTCGGTCCATCGCTTGGTGCCCTGGGGCGCGCGCTCGGCACGGTCCTGGCTGCCCCGGTGTTGGTCAAGGCAAAGCGTGCTGAGGGTCTTGGGGCTCTCGGCGCTGGCCTCGGTGTCGCGACCTTTGTCGTGGCCACCGTTCTATGAGTGAGTGTCGTTCTATGGGTGAATGTCGATGAGTGAACGTAACGTCGGGGGGACCCAGGTGGAGGGTCGCCGGGCTGTCCTTGAGCTTCTGCGCGCTCGGCGCCGGTTGGTGCAGGAGGTCTGGTGCCAGCGTAGGGCCGTCGACGAGGAGATTGTCCAGGTGGCGGCCTCGGTCGGCGTACGGGTGCGCGAGGTCAGCGAGAGTACCTTTAGGGAGCGGGCCTCCTCCTTCCAACCACAGGGAGTCCTCGCGATTGCGGAGCCTCTGCGATCACGGGCCCTTGACGAGCTTGTGGGAGCGGATGCCCTGTTGCTGGTGCTTGATCGCATACAAGATCCCCAGAATCTCGGTGCCATGTTGCGCAGTGCGGCCGGAGCTGGCGTGAGTGGGGTTATTCTGCCCGAGCGCCGTGGGGCGCTCGTCACACCAGCGGTGACCAAGGTTGCCTCTGGTGCGGTGGAGTACCTCGACTTTGCGGTAGTTGCCGGTATCCCCAACGCCTTAGCATTCCTCCAGAAACATGGGGTGTGGACCGTCGGTCTCGCCGCCGAGGCCGATACCGTCCTTGCCGAGTCCAACCTCCTCACGGAACCGCTTGCGCTCGTCGTCGGTGCCGAAGGCGACGGACTTGCGCGGCTGACGCGACAGCGCTGTGATCTCTTGGTCAAGATCCCGATGGCACCATCGGTAGCGTCGCTCAATGCCAGTGCCGCAACCGCGGTCGCCCTCTTTACCATCGCTGGAGCTCGTCGTGGCGGATGAGCTTGAGGTCCTCCTCCATGGGAGTCGTGCGGAGTTGCGAGCACTGCTCGAAGTGTTGCCCGCCGAACACTTGGCGCAGGGGCATCGAGCCTATCAACGAAGATTTGGTCCAGATGAAGAGATCTTGGAGATAGCACTTGCTCATCCAGATGCTCGGGTCGGCATTGCTGCAGTGACGGCTGTTCCAAACGATCGGCGCTCGAGCGTGCATGCGAAGCGATGGATGGAAGATGGTTCGTGGCTCGTCGCCGAATTTGGAGCTTTTGTCGCGGGTGAATTGGAGGACCCCGAGCTGGTTCCACGGTTGATCGAACTCGCTACTGATCACGAGGAACTGTTGGTGCGAGAGGCTGCGCTGGCGAGTCTCGGCGCCATTGGAGACCAACGCGCGATACCAGTGGTACTCGCTGCTCTAAGCGCCAAGAGCGTCTACCTACGCCGGAGGGCATTGGTGATCTCTGTGGCCTTTGAGTCACCCGAGATCGACCGTGCGGTTGAGGCGCTCCGAGATGATCGTGATGCGCAGATCCGCCAGCTCTTTGTCGATCTTGAGCGAGATCCTTACCAGTAGATCTTGGTCGGGTTCACGGCATGAATCACCGAGAGCCCGCGGACGACGGCGAGTTCGGGTTCTGCGATGGTATGCACCTCTACGCCAAGGCGTCGTTCGAGTTCGGGTGCCAGGCCCGGGAGATGCGCACCACCACCGAGGAGCCACAGTCCACGATCAGCGACGTCGGTCACCAATTGGTTTGGGGCCTGCGAGATACATGAGGTGATCGTTTGAGTGATGAGCTCAAGGCCTGGGAGAATAGCGGCGAAGATCACATCCTCAGTGATCACGCCACTCTCGCTCTCCCCGTTGGCCAAGCTCCTACCCCAGATCTTGGCCTGGACTCCGCGATGGCTGCGCTGGAAATCGATCAGCTCAATCAAGATGTCGTTGGCGACCTCCTCCGAGATGACGAGGTCGCAGGTGGTCTTGACGGATTCGCGAATGGCGCTGCGCAATGAGCTCACGCCGGTTGGGCTCGTAGCTCGCGCGGCGAGTTTGCCAAAGGACACGATGCCCGCTTCGACTAACGATTCGCCGAGGACCACCGTCATGGTACCGACTTCGCCGAGCACATCCTGATCAATACCGGCGGTAGCTGCGATCGGCGTCTCCAACGGGGTGACGGTCTTGGCATTCAACTTCTCGATGCAGCGTTTGAGTGAGGCGATGTCGAGTGGAGAGGCGTGAGTCGTGGCCGCAACGAGCACCTCACTGCGCCCGAAGGAGCGTACACCGATCGATCGAAGCGCCTGTTGGAGGAAGCCACTCAACACTCCCGGATCGGCCGGCGCTCCCCGTTCCATAATCCTGACCAGCCTGGTCTTGGAGCCGCTCCGCAACACCTCTTGGCTTGCGTTCGCACCGATAACCTTCACCGTTTTGCGATCGAGGTCGTAGGCAGCCTCAGAAGCGACGGTTAAGATCGGCTCGTTGCCGATCTGAATACGCGTGAAGGCAGCGCCGATGTCGAGGGTGATGAGCGCCATCTAGGACCGTGATGAGCCAGCGCCTGGAGAGGCAGGTTCATTACGGTGTTGCTTGTTGAGAGCACGACGCATACTGTCGAAAGAGCGCACGCCGTCGTCGATCGAGACCGGCTTGACCCGATGCAACGAGCTGAGCAGTCCGATGATAACGACAAAGGCGATTGGGATCAAAACGTATAAGAGTTCAGCCATGGGAACCTTTCATTGGGGTTGGAATATCTTGTAGAGGTGTCGCTGATGACGACCACTGTGCCCCCTGCTGGTTCTTCTCTTGTTTCCAGATCGGGACGGCGACCTTGATGGTGTCGATGCCATAGCGACTTGCCCCGAAGGCAGCATCGCGGTGTCCAGCGCTACAGCCTACGAGGACGCTCGACGCACCTGTCGGCACCTCGCCGAGGCGGTGCATGATCACGAGAGATCGAACCTCTTCGAAGGTCTCCTCGATCGATGTTGCGATCTCGCCGAGGCGATCGGCGACGAGGTCAAGATAGGCTTCGTAATGGATCGCAGAGACTTGGTCCATCTCGGAGGAGTAGGTTCGAACGGTTCCAGAGAAGAGCACGATACCACCGGCATCCGTTCGATTGAGGAAGTCATAGACCAAGCCCACGTCAAGCGGTTCATCGGTGAGCTCGAGCCAACGCCGAGGCGTTTGAACTCGCCACGGTAACGATGGCCGTGGTGCCTCCATTTGATGTACTCCTCCTCGTGCTGCCTGATCGACTCAGTTGCCCTACCCCTAAAAGGATAGGCTTCCTAGCCGATGAGTCGGTGCTAATCGCCGGGATTCACACCGAGTTCTTAGCTGGATCTCAGTCGCAGGGGCGCAAGAGTAACGCCTGGCTGCGCGGTGGTATGCGGGTCTGAGTCCTCCCGCTGGGCGACAAAGTTCTCGGATGGTCCTTCTCGGCTACACTTAGAGGCGTTGTCGTCGATTTTGTGGAGGTAGTGGTGGCCGATTCTGATGAGCCAATCAACCCGTTTCAATTCATGATGGATGACATCATGAAGGCGATCGGATCGGCAAATGTTGACCCCCAGGGTCTACGACGGCAGTTTATGGGCCTCGCGCTCGGCGCTGAGTCTGCCAACGCACTCCCGGCCATGAGCGAGCGCACAAGGGTGGAGTCCCTCTTTGATCTTGCCACGCGACACCTTGAGGCGGTGGGATTCCTCTCGAGCATCCCCTGGTCCCCTCGGCGTCTCCTCGTCGAGCGCCCCGTCGACATCGCGGAGCGGTGTCTTGAGGGACTGAAACCGTACCTCGACCTGCTCGCTTCGGCGCTGGCGGGCAGTGTCCCCTCGGGCTCGATGGATCTGTCCTTGGGTGCTGAGACGGATTTTGCGTCTCTCGCGGCGTCGCTGTCGGCCTCGTTGGGCCCAATGTTTTCCAATGCACAGGTTGGATCACTGGTCGGCCATTATGCACTCTCAGCGCTTGGTACGCAGGATCTCCTTTTGCCGCTCACCCCGCCAGGGGATCTCGGTGTGATCGTAGGCAACCTGCAGCGAGTGGCTACGGCGATTCACGTACCGCTCGACGAGGTGGCGCTCTACTGGAGCATGCGCGAACTCATCGTCTCTAGGGTCCTGGCGCAACCGGTGATCCTCGATCGGTTCGACACCGAGCTCCGACTCTATCTACTCGACCTCAAGGCTGACACCACCCGCATGATGGAGAGCTTTACCGAGGGTGCGATGTCAGACCCGAACTTTCTCACCAATTTTGACCCCACGGCGATGCTTGAGCAGTCCACGAGCCCTGCTCAAGTAGCCAACGTGGCAGAGTTGCAGACGACGATGGCGGTGGTGCAGGCCTTTGTCGAGCTGGTGATGGCCCAGATCGGCCCTTCGGTTTTTGGGAGCACGACCTGGATTGAAGGGATGAATCAGTACCTCGACGAGGACCCGGCCCGGTCGGTGATGGCGTCGGTCTTTGGGATCACACTGGCGGAGGTGCGGGCGCGTGCTGAGCGCTTTGCGGGTGAGATCGATGGCACCGAGGACGATATCGCTGCCCTCGTGGCCGCGCTCCACGACGCATCGCTGTTCCCAAGCCCAGATGAGTTCGACGACCCTAATCTATGGCGGTTACGGCGCTCGGTCGACAACTGAGCGCGCCGAGCGCGGCACCGCACGATGGATCTGATCGTCTGGTGGTCTCCTGGTGTCAGTCCCCGCCGCATGACGGTCGGCGCGCCGATCCTTGATTGGAAGCCGGGGGCTCTGCAAGAGTAGAATCGGCTTATGGCTGAGAAATTGACCCTCGATGCGCAGGGCAAATTGGTAGTTCCTAACGACGTCGTATTGCCCTACATTGAGGGTGACGGCACTGGTATTGATATCTGGCCGGCAGCCCAGCACGTCTTTGATACCGCGCTCGCAAAACACGGTCAGCGCGTCTCCTGGAAGGAGGTGCTTGCGGGAGAGAAGGCCTATCGTGAGACGGGCGAGTGGTTGCCCGAGGCGACTATTGAGGCGTTCCGTGACTATCGTGTTGGTATCAAGGGTCCATTGACGACGCCGGTCGGTGGTGGGATTCGCTCTCTCAATGTCGCCATTCGCCAGATCATGGATCTTTACGTATGTCTTCGCCCAGTCCGTTGGTTTCGGGGCGTGCCTTCACCGGTGCGTCGCCCGGAGTTGGTGGATATGGTGATCTTCCGGGAGAACACAGAGGATGTCTATGCCGGTCTTGAGGTGGCAGAGGGCACCCCTGAGGCAGCCAAACTCCGTGAATTCCTTCATGACACCTTTGGCTGGGAGATTCGAAGTGACTCCGGCATAGGGATTAAGCCGATCTCGAAGACTGGATCGCAGCGACTGATCAGGGCAGCACTGAACTATGCACTCGAGCACCATCGTCGTAGCGTCACCTTGGTGCATAAAGGCAATATTCAAAAGTTTACCGAGGGAGCTTTTCGTTCCTGGGGTTACGAACTCGTCAAAGAGGAGTTTGCTGACCGAGCGGTGAGTTGGGAGGAGTGTCACGGAGATCCTGGGGACCGTCTGTTGGTCAAAGATGCCATCGCTGACAATGCGCTCCAACAGGTCCTTACGCGGGCGGATGAGTTCGACGTGATCGCAACGATGAATCTCAATGGAGATTACCTCTCCGATGCGCTAGCGGCACAGGTCGGCGGAATTGGTATTGCCCCTGGAGGCAACATCAACTACGTTACCGGACACGGCGTTTTTGAGGCGACCCATGGGACCGCACCCAAGTATGCGGGACAGGACAAGGTGAATCCGGGATCCGTGATCCTCTCGGGTGTGATGATGTTCGAGTATCTCGGTCTCCAGGAGGTGGCTGATGCAATCACCCGTGCTCTTGAGGAGACCATTGCAGCCAAGATTGTCACCTACGACTTTGCCCGTCTCATGGAGGGTGCCACTGAGGTCTCGTGTTCGGAGTTCGGCCATGCGATTGCGGAACGCATCTAGGGGACATCGAATTTGGTCCGAAGAACATCGGTTCGTCGGCTGGCGGTGACCGGTCACTATCGATCACAGATGAGAATGTTGATGAGAAAGGAAGAGAAGAGATGAAAGGTCCAGTCAAGGTTGCGGTTACGGGCGCGGCAGGACAAATTAGTTACTCGCTGTTGTTTCGGATTGCGGCTGGCGATGTCTTTGGTGCTGATGTGCCAGTGGAGCTGCGGCTGATTGAGATCGACCCAGCGATGCGCGCGCTCGAGGGCGTGGTGATGGAGCTCGATGACTGCGCGTTTCCAAATCTTGTCAATGTTGTGAGCACGAGCGACCTGAAGGTCGGCTTTGACGGCGTGAGTTGGGCCTTGCTGATTGGATCGGTCCCACGCAAACAAGGTATGGAACGGCGAGATCTGCTCGGCATCAACGGTGGAATCTTCAAGCCACAGGGACAGGCGATCGCCGCTTCGGCGGCGAATGACGTCCGTGTTGTCGTGGTGGGTAATCCTTGCAACACAAACTGTCTCATCGCGAGAGAGAACGGCAAAGATGTTCCGGCGGATCGCTGGTTTTCCATGATGCGACTCGACCAGAATCGTGCAATGACGCAGCTGGCCAGAAAGGCTGATAAGCCGGTGACGTCGGTGACCAAGATGGCAGTCTGGGGTAACCACTCTGCGACACAGTTCCCGGACTATTACCATGCCGAGATCGATGGCATCGAGGTTCCAAAGGTGATCAGCGATCACACCTGGCTCAGCGGTGAGTTCGTCACGACCGTGCAAAAGCGCGGAGCGGCGATCATTGAAGCCCGAGGAGCCTCGTCTGCGGCATCCGCGGCAAACGCGGTGATCGATACGGTTCGCTCGATCGCCACCCCGACGCCGGCGAACGATTGGTTTTCGGTCGGAGTGATGTCGCACGGAGAGTACGGGATTCCCGAGGGTCTCCAGTTCGGATTCCCGATCCGTTCGGATGGAAACTCCTGGGAAGTCGTCACAGGACTCGATCACAACGAGGCTGCTCAGGACGCGATCGCCACGACGAGGGACGAGCTGTTGGGCGAACGATCAGAGGTTACCGAACTGCTCCCTTGAGTGATCCACGCACCCCGCCAGTGCGACCCCGCCAGTTTGACTCTGTTGGGTGGCTGCGCGTTGTGGTCGTCATTTCCTGGTCCAGAGTGTGGTTTTCACGAACGTGCGTCGGGTGGAGAACGTCAACGCAACGGATGACGCTGGGGTCGATGGTAAGCGGCCAAGCGTTGTTCGAGGGTACGCAAGCGTGAGTTGACCCACCGTGTCAAAACCCTGACGTCCTGGTGCCAGCGAACCTTCCTTGTGCAAGTCGTCACTCCTTCGATGGAGTCGGTTAGGACCGATGCTGCCGAGGCCGGCTTCTTGCCTGTGCATTACGTTGATGAATGACGTCGTTGGGTCGGTCTTCCCTCGATGGCTTGCTGCTGCGGCGATTGTGCTAAACTGATCGTTGTTCGACGATAAGCGATGTACTTCACGTCATCGAGATCGTGGGCTGGTGATGGAGGAGGTAGCAGTAGTGGCAATCGTTGAGGTTTTTGATCCCGCAATGTGCTGTTCGACAGGTGTCTGTGGGCCAAGTGTTGACCCGGCACTATCGACTTTTGCAGCTGACCTCACCTGGCTTGGTGGTCAAGGGGTGACGGTCGTTCGATACAACCTCTCACAGGAGCCCGGCAGTTTTGTGGAGAACTCCGTGATCCAAGCGTTGCTCGCCAAGGAGGGTGAGGGGGCATTACCGGCAGTCGTTGTCGCCGGGGAGCTGCTCTCCTATGGACGCTATCCGACGCGCGATGAGTTGATCACTTGGTCGCTCCGTGCCCTCTCCGGGCAGGGTCCGACGGCTACGGTGCAGGCTGAGGTAAGTGATGCAACGGATGCTGGCTGTTGTGGTGGGGCCGATTCGACGCTCGTGCAGATGGGCGCAAAGAGTGCCCAAGGAACGGAACCGAACGGATCCGGTTGTTGTGGCTAACCGACCAGCGATCCTCTCTGGCTTATTGAGCGCGCCCCCACGCTTTCTCTTCTTCACCGGGAAGGGCGGTGTCGGCAAGACTTCAACAGCGGCGGCGACCGCGGTGGCCTTGGCCGATCAGGGGCGACGGGTACTGTTGGTCTCGACAGATCCGGCTTCGAACCTTGATGAGGTGCTCGAGACGACACTTGGATCGACCCCTCGTGGCGTACTCCCTGGCTTGGACGCGATGAATATCGATCCCGTTGCGAGCGCAGCGGCCTACCGAGAGCGCGTCGTCGGTCCGTACCGGGGGCTTCTTCCTGACTCCGCCGTTAGGAGCATTGAGGAACAACTATCAGGGGCGTGTACGGTTGAGATCGCTGCCTTCGATGAGTTCACCTCGTTGCTGGCCGAGCCTCGTGCAACCGAGCAGTACGACCATGTCCTCTTCGATACCGCACCAACCGGCCATACGTTACGGCTCCTGGCCTTGCCGGGAGCTTGGAGCGACTTTATCGATACCAATACCCTCGGGACCTCCTGCATTGGGCCGTTGGCCGGCCTGGGCAATCAGCAGGATCGCTATCGTCAGGCGGTAGCCACCCTAGCCGATAGCGCACAGACCGTGCTGGTCTTGGTGGCGAGACCTGACCCCATCGCGATCGATGAGGCAGCGAGAGCGGCACAGGAGCTTGGCGCTTTAGGTATTGCGCACCAACGTCTCGTACTCAACGGGATGTTTGTCGCAACTGGTGAGGGCGATCCCCTCGCTGACGCCATGGCCGCCCGTTCGCGCGTGCTCGTGCGAGATCTCCCCCCGGCCTTGGCTGCGATTGAGCGTGATGAGGTTGCTCTCGTCGATTTCAGCTTGAATGGAATCAGTGGCCTGCGGGCCTTTGTCAGTGGCGTCGGGCCGGGAGCTCCCCACCCGAGCGAGGCGACGATACCGGAGGAGCTCGGCTTTGACGAGTTGATTGACGAGTTGGCGCATCGGGGCAATGGGCTTGTACTGACGATGGGCAAGGGTGGGGTTGGCAAGACAACCCTCGCGGTTGCGGTCGCCCTCGAACTCGCTCGTCGGGGTCATGAGGTTGAACTAACAACTACCGATCCAGCTGACCATCTGGGAGCGGTACTTGCTGATGCGGGCCAAAGTGTCGCCGAACGACTGCATGTCGGTCGTATCGATCCTGAAGTAGTGACACGCTCCTATACCGCAGAGGTGCTTGCCAAGGCCGGCGCTGACCTCGAAGGTGACGCACTCGCAGTCCTCAAGGAGGATCTGCGCTCACCGTGCACCGAGGAGATCGCCGTCTTTGGTGCCTTTGCTCGTATTGTTGCCCATGCCAGCGATCACTTTGTGGTCGCCGATACCGCGCCAACCGGCCATACGGTACTCCTGTTGGACTCAGCGCAGACCTATCACCGTGAGGTAGCCCGCCAGGGTGGTGAGGCGTCACCTGAGGTGATGCAGTTGCTTGCGCGACTGACCGATCCTACGTACACGTCGGTTTTGGTAGTGACCCTACCTGAGGCTACGCCCGTGCATGAAGCGGCCTCACTCCAGGAGGACCTTGAGCGTGCCGGTATTCACCCCAAGGCCTGGATCGTGAATCAGAGTCTTTTGGCGGCCAAGGTCACCGACCCGATCCTTCGGGCCAGGGCGATGCGTGAGACAGAGATACTCCAGGAAGTCGCCCGGCGCGCAGGTGGTCGCGTGGCGGTGGTCCCGATGGTATGCGAGGCACCACAGACCATTGAGGAGTTCCATCTGCTTGTTGGGACCACGATGGCGCTACGGTAGGCGAGTCAAGATCGCATGAAAGAAGGGAAATAGCTCATGGCTAAAGTCGTTGTTCATCTATTCCATGGGGACCCAGATTCGTTGTCAGCAGGATCGCATGTCGCCGAAAGGGTGCGCCAGGTGGCCGCAGATCAGCACGTTGAACTGGAGATCTATTGTTTTGGCCCGGCACAGGCGGCGCTCAATGGCAGTGACGGCGACGCTGTGGTCACCGAGTACAACGATCAACTTGATGCCTTGATCGCAGCTGGGGTCCCGGTCGGGACCTGTCGCAACGCCGCTGAGGCTGCAGGTACCGAAGAGGCGTTGCGCAAGCGTGGCTTTGTGCTGCAGTACGCCCGCGACGCCTTTGTCAGGTATGCGCTCGAGGGCGCAACAGTCATCGGGTTCTAGGGAGGGAGCCAAGGTCCTGCGCGGCTGGGTAGATCGATAGTCAATCGCTACAAGAGTTGCCGTCTCCGACTATGGCTGTTCGATCAAGAGTCGGTCTGCGAATCCGTCGCTGTCAGGTTCGCTGACGGTCTTGAGTGAGATCGACGCTAGTCTCGCCACTATGGAGGATCGTACTGAGGAGATGGTTGATCTTCATGTTGTGGTTCGTCCCGGGCGAAGGATCGAGCGCCTCAGTCGGTTGAGTGATGGATCCCTCGGCGTCGAGGTTCGGGCGCGACCGATCGAGGGGAAGGCGAATGAAGCGACTACGGCGCTCATCGCCCACGTTGGCGGTGTCCCAAAGTCTTCCGTCGTTCTGGTAGCTGGACCCAGCGCGCGGCACAAGGTGGTAAGGGTCCCAAAGCGTTGCGCTGATCGGATCCATGAAGTTCTCCCCGTTGTCGATATCCGGTGAACCCTTGGATGTATCGTTGACGGCAGAGCGCGTCAAACGGTACATTGGTGATGGATACGGGTCGCGTGAGTGGCTGCTCTTGGAAGGCGCTGTTGCGTCGGGATCGCTCACGGGTTAGGGCCGATCGATTATGTCGTCGTCCATCGAACGTTTAGAGGTCGTTGCCAGCGTAGGAGAGATTGAAACTCTTGTTGATCAACGGAAAATCGGCTACCATCGCTCCACGGAGAGAGATCGAGACAGCTGGCCAGTTGAAGAAGGAGGGGTCGACGATCTTTGCCCGTAGGATGCATCCATTTTCAGCGACGATACGATGGGTGAGTCGGCCTCTCCAGCTCTCGACGCAGGCGATTCCGCTTGTTCTCGATAACGAGTAGTCTTGGGTGCCGGTCACTGTGGACATTGGATGCCCACTCAGTTGTGCTGATACCTCTGCGAGATGGACCAAGGTCGCACGCAGCTGTTGGAGGCGAACATCAAGGCGGGCCGCGACGTCACCGGTTTGTAAGGGCGTGATCCCGGCGTGGTTTTGCGCCTGGGAGTGGATCAGCGCCGGTTTGTCATGGTCCAATGGTGGGGTTTTGTCCAGTGAGGCCCCATGACCCAACGAGGCGTCACGGAGCGGGGCTCCTACCTCCGCAATGGGCAGACCGGAGGCGAGTGCGACATAGCCAACACACCCGATTGCTTTGGCATCAACGGTGTCTAGGATGCCAGTACCCTTCAATCTGTCCATGGCCATGATGTTGGAGGTGAAGATGTCGATGATCTCGTTCATCGCCGTCAATCGCTCCACAAAGAACTGGGGATCAGGTCGCTCGCGCAGGTCGGCGCCCCCTAGCCTCACCGCTCCGCGCAGCAGTCGATGACCGGTAAGGCGTCTGTTCTCGCGCATGACGTGCTCGCGCTGGACGCCGGTGAAGGCATGAATGATGGAGAAGGCAACGTCGTTTGCGATGGCCCCAATGTCATTGATGAGGTTGTAGGTCTGCTCCAAGCCGAGGAGGAGCTGGCGTAGGAGTGCACTTGTGGTATCGATCTCGATCCCGAGCGCGTCTTCGATCGCCTGGGCCATGGCGAGGGCGTGGCCAACCGAGGTGTCTCCAGAGATCTTCTCGGCGAGAACGATGGCCTCGGGGTACGAGCACCCCTCGAACAACTTCTCGATGCCGCGATGGACGAACCAGAGGCGTGCCTTCATGGTGATGATCGATTCACCGACCGCCGAAAATCGAAAGTGACCCGGTTCAATGATCCCTGCATGAATGGGGCCGACGCCGATTTCGTAGACGGCATCGCTGTCGACCTCCAGAAACTGATAGCCACGCTCATCGGTGAGTCTCCCCGGACTAGGGGCTGCCCCATGGAGGAGCGGATGGTACTCACTGGGCCAATGGGCATGTTTGACCAGCCGTGCCGGTTGCGGGTGCCCCACCAGCGTGACGCCAAATTGGTCAGCGATCTCTCGTTCGAATCGGCCAGTCGAGAAGTCGAGTGAGGCCATTGAGAGGAGTTGTGGGTCGGATCTCTCCAGCGGCAGTGCCCACTCAACCAGGGGTGCGGTTGGTGTGTTGGCCAACACATAGGCGATCTCGATAACCCCGTCATCGGATCGATCCTCGGCGCTCACTAAGGCGACTCGTCCCCCAGCCTCGAGGGCGGCACTGAGCGCTGGAGCGACGTCGTTGGGCGTGAGGCTCTTGGTGGGGATTGTGGTAGACATGATTCAGACCCGCTGGACAACGATGGAGGCGACATGGGTGATGACCTGCGTGGTCGGCGTGCCAAGCAGGCCCACGAGCACCGCGGCGGAGGTGGCGAGGAGAATAGGCAGTGATGACCCAACCGACCTTGCGGTACTGATGGGGTGGAGAGGCTCAGCGAGGGTCAAGGAGAGACCTGCTCGTGCGAGACCGACGGAGGCGAGAAGCAGTAGGAGCACGATAACGATGGCAGGAAGTAGGTAGCCTGCCTGAATGGTTGCGATGATGATGCCTGCTTCACTCCAGAACAGGCCAAAGGGTGGTACCGCAACGAGCGCGATCACGGCGAGGATAAAGCCTCGGGCAACGGAGGGATGGGTCCGTAGCATTCCACCAATATCGGCAATTCGATGCTTGCCCGTCGCCTCCTCCATCTGACCCGCGGTGATAAAAGCGGAGCTCTTCGCGATGCCGTGAACCAGTATGTGGAGCAGTAACGCTGCGATAGCGAGTTCGGTGTTGATAGCGATAGCGATGGCGACAAGGCCCATCTGCTCCATCGATGACTGTGCCAGCATGCGTTTGAGCTCTGTTTGGCCGATGATCAACAGCGCGGCGACCCCCATGGTGAGGATGCCAATCGTGAGGAGGAGGAGTCGACTGTACGAGGGTCCGACGATCGCTGTCGAGAGCTCAGCGATGCGAAGTACTACCGAACTTGCAACCGAGAGGAGCACGCCAGACATCATCGCCGATATTGGGGCGGGAGCCTGGGAATGGGCGTCGGGTAGCCAGGTATGGAAGGGGACCAAACCTGCCTTGGCCCCAAACCCGATGATGCCTAGCCCAATTCCGATGCGCATAATCTCAGGATTGAGCTGCTTCGCGTGGTGCAACAGGGTACTGATGAGCAACGCCTGTGATCCGGGTAGACCAGCCTTTGTGGCACCAAAATAGATCACCACGACGCCAAGGAGGGCAACAGAGAGGCCGAAGGAGCAGATGATGGCGTATTTCCATGCGGCTTCGAGGGATTTGGGAGTCCGCTTAAAACCCACGAGAAAGGTGGTGGAGACGGTCGTGGCCTCAACGGCGATCCAGGTAATACCGAGGTTGTTGGAGACGACAGCCAGAACCATGGTCAGCGTGAAGAGGTTGAAGAGGTTCCAGTACAGTCGTCGTTTCTGTTCGGCCATCGGATCATCGCCGAGTTGATGATTGAGATAGGCACGACTGGCGGCAGCGGCAAGCATCGCCACCGATCCAATCACGAGTAACATCATGCCAGCCAGTGGGCCGAGGCGAAAGTTGTTCGCCGCTACCGCGCGGTCAGGGTGCAAGAGGAGGACAAAGGCACCAATGGCGATGATGCCAAGGTCCGCGACGAGGGTGGCGATCCACGGTATCCGGTGAACATGGCCTAGGTTGGAGAGCCCTAGTACGACAAGAGGGAGCCCCACAGCGACAGAGAGTGCGATGGTTGCGGTCATTGTTCCCTCAATGCCGAAAGGTCATCGACATCGGTGCCCTCGAATTTGATCACCATGCGATTGGTGAGTGCCGCGAGGATCAGAATCACAAACACCAGGTCGAGACTGCCGCCGAGCTCGAGCACGAAGGGAACCCCGAGGGTGGCAAGGAACCCGAAGGCATCGATCCCGTTGTCGATCATCAAGAAGCCAATAATTTGACCGACCGCCCTGCGCCGCATGAGTAGGACTTGCATGCCGAAGAAGATCAGCGCGAGGCCGATGAAGCTGGATTGGGCAAGGCTGGTATGGGTTGCACGTGTGAGGGGGAGGAACACGAGATAGGCGATCACGCTGAGGATGCCTGAGAGGAGAAAGGAGCTGGTGGTGTTGCGGACGTTGGCGAGGTCAGCTTCTGGTGGGAGGCGCTTGACGGTGCGCATCAGCAGCCCTGGTAGCAATATGCCCCGGATTCCAAGTTCGAGAACTCCAGCGATGGCGAGTGCGACGGAGTGCGCTTCGATGGCAAGTAACCCTGGCAGCAGGCCGAGTACGACCCCTTGTACGCGGAGGATCGAGACCTGGGCGCGAAGATCTCGAAAGGCGGCGATCAGGATGCCAGTCAGCAAGAGCAGTGCTGGGCAGAGTTCGATCAGAATGCTCATCGTCCGCCTACAAAGAACGAGAGCATGATCGACAAGAAGGCAAGGATGAATGACCCTGAGAGTAACTCGGGAACCCTGCCGAGTCGGATCTTGGCCAGGGCCGTCTCGGCCAGGGCGATCAGCGCTGCGAGGACCAATACCTTGGCGATGAGCACCGTCATCGATAGCAGTAGTGCGCTGAGGTCTGAGACCCGATCAACAATTCCGATCGGGAAGAAGAGATTAGCGACTAACCCGAGCAGGAGTGAAAGGCGAATAGCAGAGGCCCATTCCACGGCTGCGAGGCGAGGACCGGAGTACTCGAGCAGCATCGCTTCGTGGATCATGGTGAGTTCAAGGTGCGTCGTTGGGTTATCAATAGGGAGTCGTTTGGTCTCTGCGATCACCACCACGATGAAGGCGCCAAGGGCTAGTAGATCCGCGGGTGCAAGCAGGTGGCCTGGATTGGAGAGTGCACTTCGGCAGATGATATCGAGTGAGCTGCTGTGAGCCGGGATGGAGAGCGCGAAAATGGCAACGAGCAACGTTGGTTCGACCAGGGATGATACGGTGAGTTCGCGAGAGGCACCCATGCCTCCAAAAGAGGTACCCAGGTCGAGGCCGGCGAGTGCTGTGGCGATATTGCCGAGGAAGAGGAGCCCGACGACGACGAAGAGATCGGACGATGAGCCAAGGCCGTCAGAGGTAGCGATGAAGGGTCCTACCGCCGCGATGGTGAGGCTAGTCCCAAGGAGGAGATAGGGAGCAAAACGGAAGATAGCGCTTGCCCCAACGGGCTCGATCGTCTCTTTGTCCCAAAGCTGGTGAAAGTGTCGGAACGGTTGGAGGAGAGGGGCACCTCGGCGCCCCTCAAGCAGGGCATGGATCTTGCGGATCAAACCGATAGTGACGGGACCCAGCAGGAGAAAAAGGATGATTTGGAGTAGGACAGTCATCTGGCAACCAGCAAGATGATCAGGAATCCGATGGCGCCATAGAGTACGTAGAGGCGCATGTTGCCGGGGTGCGCGCGACGTATGAGGTGTGCGGCTTGACCCATGCTTTGGGTCACGAATCGATGAAGGGTTGAGGCGACGATATCCGCCCGTGAGCGTTCGTAGCTGACGGTAGCAACGATGAGACGATCGGGGTCTGCGTGATCGGCGGCGGTGCGCTCCTGGAGTCGAAGGGCACTCGCGAAGATCGACTCAAGCGGTTGGGCGAACGAGGTGGAGTTGTACTGCATTCGGATACGAGGCTCTCCTCCACCCCCGTTCCAAAGATCAGCGGCGATCACCCTCCCATTGGACCGTATCCGACCTTCGACGAGGATGCCCACGGCGATGGTGAAGCAGGCAACTTCGACGAGGATCGCAAGGGGGGAGATGCCTCCCCTGAGCGGTGCGAGGGTCACAAAGAGTCCGATGTGGGTCGGCACTCCCTGGGGCAGCAGTAGCGTGGCGACGCGTTGATAGAGCGGGTCCACGAGGTTGGGAAGGGTCCCAAAGACGAGGTTCGCGCTTATGAGCAAGGAGATGACGATGGTGTCGAGCACAACCGCCACTCGCCTTCGCTGTACCGTGTTGACGTGGGGTGTCCGTTGCCTGGAGAGAACGCCGATGCCAAATGACTTGGTCATTGCCGCCACCTTCAAGCCAACGGTCAGAGCGAGGAGGGCGAGTGCGATCGGCATGACCACACGTAGAAGGATTGGTGCGGTTGACGGCGTGTGGATGAGTGCTTGCAGGAGGAGCCACTCACCGATGAAACCAGCTCCAAGGGGAAGACCGGTGGCACCGAGACTGGCAACGCCAAAACCAGCACTGGCGAGTGGTGAGCGATGAATCATCGCACCCATATGGTCGATATCGCGTGTGCCGGCATCGTCGATGAGTCGCCCGGAGGAGATAAAGGCGAGTGACTTGAAGAGAGCGTGTCCGATCAGATGAAGAATCGCGGCCGCTATGGCGAGTTCTGCCAGGACGACGAAGTGCGTCGCTCGGAGGAGTTCGTAGGCCCCCAGTGCGGTGATAATGATACCGAGGTTCTCACTCGTCGAGAAGGCGAGGAGCCGCTTGATGTCGGAGGAGACAAGGGCATGGAGTGCTCCATAGGTTGCGGATGCGAGCCCGATGATCATCATCAGTATCCCCCACCAGCTCTGACCAGGAGTGATAAGGTCGATGCGGACGATGCCGTAGATGCCGAGATTGACCATGCTCGCACTCATCAAGGTCGAGACCGGAGTCGGCGCTGCAGGATGGGCGAGAGGGAGCCAGGAGTTCAGCGGGAGGAGTCCCGCCTTGGAGGCGAAACCCAACAAACTGAGGATGAAGACAAGGTTCGAGAGCGGCAAAAGCTGTGCGGTGGGGCCATCCAAAAAGGCGGAGGTGGAGTTGACACTCAGCGTCGCCGTCGCGGCCAGGATCAGGGCGAAGCCAACTTGGGTGTAGGCGATATAGTAGAGCCCAGCCACTCGAGTGCTGGAGTCGCTGTAGTGTGCCAGGACGAGTGCGGCTGAGGTGAGTGCCATCGTCTCCCAAAAGAACCAGAAATCGAAGTAGGTCGCTGCCATGGGGACCAACAACATCGCGGCGAGGAAGGTCGGCATCAGTACCAGGGTCAGTCGTGGCACCTGATGCCGTGAGAAGTAGGTGCCCATATAAGCGGCGACGGTGATCGCGACGAACGATGTGAGCAGATCAAAGAGAGCCGACAGCACACCTAACCTGAGATGAAGGCCAGCGATTGGCAGCAACTCGGTCGTGTTGAGAACAAAAATGTGTCCCATGAGGCTTGCGACGGAGAGGAGTCCCCCAGCGAGTGCCACCGCGAGGGTGATCGCCGAGCAGCCGACCAGCCACCAGCGATATGATCGAAGTCTTTGGTCGGTCATCTGCCACTCAGTTCTCGCAATGCTGCGACGATCGCAGCTGGATCAGGTGGACAGCCGGGAACCTTTAGATCGATAGGGACGAGATCGGCCGGGCTTCCCTCGACGGCATAGCTAGCAAGGAAGGGACCTCCGTTGATGGCGCAGTCCCCGATGGCGATGAGGCGCTTAGGGGCAGGGACGGCCGCGATGGTTTGATGGAGCGGACCCACCAGGTTCTTGGTGACGACTCCTGTGATGAGAACGCCATCGCAGTGACGTGGCGAGGCCGCCATGGAGATACCGTACTGTTCGATGTCATAGATCGACGAGAAGCAGGCGTTGATTTCGAGTTCACAGCCGTTGCAGGACCCCACATCGAGATGACGTAGATGCACGGAGCCAGAAGGGAAAGCTGGCTGTTCCGAGGTCTGCTCTGAGGGGGGCTCAGTCTCGCTGACCCTTCCCGCATGGATGATGGTGCGAAGGAGTTGTTTGAGCATTGGCGAGCTATGCGCTGGGGGGTTGTAGGACGTTTGGGCGATTTGGTAGTGGGTACGAGGCTTGGAGGTCGATCAGGAGATCGCTGCGCTGGGCAAGAACGTCGATCAGAATACGCCTGGCAACGGCGAGCAATTCGATGAGCTCTGGGAACGCGAGTGAATAGACGACGTATTTTTCGCTCCGCTCAGAGCTGATAAGCCCTGCACGTTTGAGCACGTTGAGCTGTTGTGAGAGGTGGGGTGCGTTCGCCCCAATCTGGGCATTGAGATCACTGACGCTGAGCGGTCCCCCCGAGAGCAGCTCCAAGACTCTGATGCGGATGGGATGGCCCATCGCCTTGAAAAACTCCGCTTTGAGCTCGTAGAGAGGCGTCGCGCCCGCTGTCGAAGGGGCGAGAGATGTTCGTTCCATGGTGGAGATCTTACCGCCAGGAATGCTAAGCACTATCATAAATTGCGAAATTGCGAAATAATGCAGATGATTACCGCTAGAGGTGGAGTCTCATGTTCCGCTACGCATCCGCGAGGGGTGCCATACCCATCTGCTCCTGTGGTGTGGGATTGTGTTTGCGTGGTGATGGGCGGTCGGCACGGCTGAGTAACCGGAGCAAGACATCTGCTCCTGCAAAGAGGTTCTTCGGAGTGGGGCAGCGATGCCTGTTGGAGCCTGCAGCTGGAGCAACCATCGATTGGGCTCGCGCTCTTTTCATGTTGCGATCTCGGTAGACTGGTTGAGGTGGTCGACGTCTCCGGAACGAGTTCCAGCGCGTGCCAAGCGCATGTGGTCTTGGGAACAAGTCGGATGCTCGGATGCCGATCCTGGGGGGCTGGTATGCGTCTGTCTGCCGATTCCTGTTCGGCCCGTCGCCGCTGTCGAGGATTGTAAACAGTGGCACAAGCACACGACCATCACGCCTTCACCGCAACGGCTGGTAGCCGTCATCGGGGTCGACTCAAGTTCGTACTTGGGATCAGCCTGACGGTACTGGCCGCAGAGGTCATCGGTGGGTTGTTGGGCCATTCACTCGCTCTCCTCGCTGATGCTGGCCATGTGGCGACGGATGTCGCTGGCATTGGTCTCTCACTCCTCGGTATCTGGTTTGGTCGTCGACCTTCGAATGATGCGCGAACTTTTGGCTACCAACGAGCGGAAATATTCGCGGCAGTGATCAATGCCGTCTTACTCTTTGGAGTCGGGATTTTCATTATCGTTGAGGCAATCTTGCGTCTGATCCACCCGGAAGTGGCATCTGCGGGCATCATGACCATCTTTGGTGTGGTAGCACTGGTTGGCAATGGGATAAGTTTGGCGATCCTGCGTCCCGGCCAAGGAGAAAGCTTGAATATACGGGGGGCCTTTCTCGAGACCCTCTCTGACCTGCTTGGAGCGATTGCGGTGTTGATCGCGGCGGCCTTGATCGCGGCGGCCGGGTTTGAACGAGCCGACGCGCTTGCCTCGCTCCTGATCGGAATCCTCATTGTGCCGAGAACGATGAAGTTGTTGCGTGAAACGGTGGATGTGCTCTTGGAGGCGACGCCAAGAGATATCAACATGGCTGAGATACGAGAACATATCCAGTCAACACCAGGAGTGTTGGCGGTCCACGATCTTCATGTCTGGACGATTACGAGCGGCAATCCGGTGCTTTCTGCGCATGTCGTGATCGAAGATATCGTCTTCGATCGTGGTGGAGCGGCGACGATACTAGATGAACTTGGGGAGTGTCTCTCTGGGCATTTTGATGTCGAACATTGCACCTTTCAACTTGAGCCTGCACGGCATCAGTTGCACGAACAGACGACTCACCAATGACTGTTGAGTTGCCTTGGCTCTGAGCCTCCGCGAAGCAGCACACCAGTTGTCCAGCTGACAGTCAACGCTACGGCTTCGACCCTCATGTTACTGCGATCCCCCTGTGTCGAGGCACAGTACGCACGGGCTCACTCGTGCGAGTGTCGCCCTCGGGACTAGCGAGCTGGCGCTCCAGTGCAGTGAAGGCGGCGATGACCTCTGGCGCCTCGAATGCCTTGTTGCGCCGCCCGATGTTCACCTGTCGGAGAATCCCGGCATCGACGAGACGTTGGATCGCTGCCGCTGCTGGTTTGTAGGTACGTCCGAGGAGCGTTGCGGCACTGTCCGCAGTCAGGATTGGCGCACCGGGAAGTACCCGGAGGAGAACGTCCGTTCCGGAGTTGGCACGGACAGATCCCAGTCGTTCACGCCACTCCACTTCTAGCTCAGCCGCTCGTCGTTCGTACGTGCTGGCGTCAGCGACGGACCTCGTGCAAGCACTTGCGAAGCGCCCAATCCACGTGTTGAGCCCGTCGATGGCGGCAGGGGACGTTGGTGATCCGACGTAGCGGAACAGGGTCAACCCGTCGATGTAATCCCTCGCCCACGTAGCGAGCACCAGGGACACGGGAGGAAGCGTTCGGAGAGCGAGTCCCCGACGTCGAAGGATGAGATGGATCAGGGCTCGACCTGTTCTTCCGTTTCCGTCCACGAACGGGTGGATCGTCTCAAACTGGGCATGCGCGATGGCAGCTTGCGCAACAGGTGGGAGATCGTCCGTGTAGCAGAAGGCGCACAGGTCTTTAAGAAGTTCGTTGACGAATTCAGGGGGAGGGGGGGACGAAGACGGCAGCGCAGGGGTTGTTGGCGCTTCCACCAATCCAGTTTTGTTGGTCTCTGGCGATACCTCCGTACTGTTCAAGTCGTGTGCCAGCAAGGAGACGACGGTGCATGTCGAGGAGGATGTCCACGGTGATGGGATCCCCGGCATCGATGCTCTCGACCGCAAATACCATGGCGTCGATGTTATTGAGGACCTCGGCTGCCGTGACGTCGGCTGCCGCCTGGTGCATTCCTCGAACGACCTCGGCATGGAGCAGACGTCGTGCTCCGACCTCCAGTCCTTCAATCCGTGATGAGGCCACGGCTTCGGCACGAAGGAGGATTCGAGCGAGCGCCTCAGTGTCAACACGAGCGTTCGCTTCGATGTTCAGACGAACGATCGCCGCCTCGGCATCTGCAACATCGGCAGCGACTTCACCCTCTAGGAAAAACCGCCTTCCCATGAGATGATCTGGGACATACGCTTCGTATTCGCATGACCGGCTGTCCTTGCGAGGTAGCCCGGTGCCGCCGACATCGCTCCTCCAGCGCCGCTTCAGAACCGTAGACATGGAATCTCCTTGTTAGATGTTAGTGTACAACCTCCAATAAGGATCGGCGGTGTGGGAGGTTAAGTGTCGCCCGATTCGTCCGGTCCGGCGCTCTCCAGGAGTCGGTTGAGGGCAACCACAGGCACGAGGATGCGTCGCCCAATCCGGATGCAGGGAATCTCGCCACGGTTCACGGCGTCGTAGGCGGTGGCACGAGAGATACCAAGGACGACCGCCGCCTCTTCGACGGTGACAGTCAGGCGGAATAATGGCCTCACTCGGGGAGCTGACCGAAGGTCGCTCCGATCCCATCTGAGCCGGAGGGGGGCTTGCTGGTCGATGAGGTCTCGGAGTGGTTCGTCTGCTGCTTGTGCCGAGCCGTGGAATGTCTTCGAGTGCACCTTGTACTTCCCGGTGACTGGGTCCTTCTCGAGGAAGACCCGCAGCTCCAAGACGCCTCGCTTGATCTCACGTTTCGATCCACACACGAAAGCAAGCGTAGCGATATTTTGGGGTTGCCTTTGGGAATCTTTGGGGGCCAGCAGAAAGGCCAGTCCCTAGAGACTGGCCCTGGCCTGCACTTTCCTTGGTGGCGGGGGTAGGATTTGAACCTGCGACCTTTGGGCCATGAGCCGCTCTAGAGAGACTCCTCGTCGGCAGCTTGGTAAACGCTACGCACCATAGGAGCGAAGCCGAGACTTCTGGCGAGGGTTCCATCGACGTGTCCGTTCCAGGGGTTTTCAAGGGGCTGAGCCGATGTGGGGTAGTCGGTGCCGACGATGCGGGCGATCTCGTATACCGAGGTGGGAGCATCGTCCGCGAGGTTGACGATCCGCCGATCGAGAACTCCGGTGAGGGCGAGTTGCATGGCGGTAGCGATGTCACGATGGTGGATCAAACTCAACGTGGCGGCGGGATGCCATCCCCATGACCCCAAGAGTCCGGGCGCCGATTGCAGATGGCCGTCGCCGTCGCCGTAGACGAAAGCGAACCGCAGGATGCTCCACGTCAGGCCGCTGCGCCGAAGTTCCTGCTCGGCGATGACCTTGCTGGCCGGGTAGGGGCGGGGCGGGTCAACAGGATCGTCTTCGCGCGCTGGCCAAGGCAGATGTTCGTCGTAGACGAGATTGGTGCTAGCCATGATTATTCGTGCCTCGGGGGCATGGGTCCGGACCGCTGTGATGAGGTTGTGGGTGCCGTCGACGTTGACTCGCCGTATCTGCTCCGGATCTGGGGTCCGCAGAACGGCTGCTAGGTGGATCACGGCGGAGATTCCCTCCACGGCTTCCGGGAGGGTAGTCGGATCCAGGAGGTCTCCGGCGACCGACGTGACACCGTCGGGGAGGGGCCCACCGGGTCGCACGAGTGCACGACAGTTGTACCCCGCGTCGACCAGGCGTGGAATGAGGCGAGAGCCGACCAATCCGGTTGCACCGGTGATAAGAATGGTCATGGTGTTCCTTTCGATAGAAGGTCATGGAGCTTGCCAGTGGCGGTACGAAGAACGTGGACAGTGGTTTCCACCTCAGACGCTGCGATGCCATCAAACGCGGTCCCCAGAATCAGGGCTATCGGGTCGGGCAGCTTTGGCCACAACGCGGCACCGGCCGGAGTAAGCCTCAACATCTTCTGTCGCTGATCGGTGCGGCTCGGCTCCTGTACGAGCAATCCTTTGCGGACCAAGGCGGCGACCACGCCGGTGAGGGTTGCTCGTTCAACCTGGAGCAGGGCTGCGAGGTCACGCTGTGGGATCTCGCCCACCGTTGCAAGGTGGTAGAGCACGTACCACTGTGTGGGGCCGAGATCGTGGGGGCGCAGCACAGATTCCATCACCAGCCGCGATGCAAGATAATACTTCTTCGCCCACGCCCCGGCCGACTCGTGCTGAGGGTCCGTTACTTCGTTAGCCACCTTACCAATATAGCATGGTAGCTAACAGATACCAAACCAATGGTTCACGGGAACGTGGCCAGCGTTCGACTCCACATCGATCCGCAACTTCAGGGTCTGGTGCTTCTCGATGCCGGCAAACCCATCTGGGAGTAGCTGTCGAACGTCCCACCCGTCGAAATCCGAAGAGGCAGCATTCATAGGATGGTCCATGAGATGGATCTGCGGGCAGCAGAAGGGCCAGTCCCTAGAGACTGGCCCTGGCCTGCACTTTCCTTGGTGGCGGGGGTAGGATTTGAACCTACGACCTTCGGGTTATGAGCCCGACGAGCTACCTAGCTGCTCCACCCCGCGTTGTCCTATTCAGTATAGCTGGACCGTTGACTACTTCTTAGCCGTGGAAGCCTTAACCTTGGTAGAAATCTCGTTGAGCAGCGCGCCAATTTGGTTGATGTCCTGCTGGTACTGCGAGAGGTTCCCGGACTTGAGTGCAGCCTGTGCCTTGGTATAAAGAGCCTGGGCTTTCGCGATGATACTCGAGGCCTGTGATGAGACAACCGTGCTCGGAACGGAGGTTGCGGCCTTTTGACTTCCTTCGGCCCCATTTGGAATTACCCCAAAGATCTGCTGAAGGTCGCCAGCGACCGTTGGGCTGATGGCGATGTTGGTTCCGTAGGCGGCGACGATCTCTTTGATTTCAGGAATTGGGTTGGAGGTACTTGAGACGTAGAGAGGCGTGACCCAAAGGAGATTTTGTCCAAGCGGTATGGCAGAGGTCGATCCGAAGTCAACGTTGGATCCGTGTTGATCGAGAAGGGTGAGTTCCTGTGATACCGCTGTCTGTGATGTCATGCGAGAGGTGATCTGGTTGGGACCATCAATCTGCTCGCCGTTCGGCGTGATCAGCGTGGTGAGTTGATAGGGATTAGAGGGAGACGATTGGCCGACCAAGAAGCCGGTGAGGTTCTGGGTCGAGCCTGATGGGGAGTAAGGGACGTAGGCTTCCACAAGGCTGAGATTGGTCGACTTGGACCCTGGAAGCTGCATCATCTCGTAGACCGGCAACATCGGGGAGTTGCTTGTGCTTGAGAGCGAGGCAAAGCCACCACTGGTTCCTGAAGGGATTTGGCCGATCGCTGGGCTCGCTGAGACCTCCCATGCATTACCCGCTGAGTAGAAGTTCGAGGCACTGGTGACGTGATAGAGCCCGTACATTTGCGCCTGCACTGATAACAGATCGCTTGGGTAGCGGAGATGCTCTTCTATCGCCGGATTCATTGAGGACAGTGGCTGGAAGACGTGAGGGAAAGCCTTCTCGTAGGCCTGGATCATTGGGTCGGATGGATCGGATACGTAGAAGTGCATTGAGCCGGAGTAGGCATCGATGACCACTTTGACGGAGTTCCGGATGTAGTTGTAGTTGCCGTTGGCGAGTTGACTGCCCGAGGGGACGGCGCTGGTGTTGGCGGCCTGAGCGTACGGGTAGTTCGGACTCGTAGTGTAGCCATTGAGTACCCAATAGACCCGTCCGTTAGCGATCACTGGGTACGGGTGGGATCCGTACTTGAGGAACGGCATGGCCATCTGTGCACGCGTAACGATGCCCCGTTCGAACATAATGCGCGATTGGGGGGTAACAAGAGAGGAGTCCAAGATGTTGATGTCGCCAAAGCGCAGCGCGAAGGCGGCTCGTTTGATGATCGACGTGAGTTGCACACCGCCCGTTGAATGATAATGCGTCTCCACTGAGGCACCCGATCGGAGCTGGTAGTCGATCTCTGGCTGCTTGGTGTTGGCGATGACATAGCCGCTCATATCTTCGCCGTAGTAGACCTGGGGCTGTTGGAGCACCGGCACCCCACCCTTGGAGACAGGGGGTAGGTTGCCGATGTCGAAGATCGGGTTACCTCCGTTAGAGACGGTGTTGGCTTCAGCGAGAGCGGCACCGTATCCGTGGGTGAATTGAAGGTGTTCGTTAACCCAGGATTGAGCGGGCAAGTTGTTGGAGTTGATTTGACGCACACCGACGAGCACGGGAGTGGTGACCCCGTGCACCTTATAGGTCTCAATCGACAAGGAGTTGAATTGATAGTAGGACCGGATATCTTGCAGCTTGTCGAAGGTCTGTAATGGTTGGGTAGAGCCCCAGAGGATGATTGACTGAAGCGCGTTGTCATTGGTGAGAGCTACGGAAGAGGACGTATTGGTTGCAGCTTCGTAGGGAGCGGCCGAGATCGAGTTCAGACCCATTGCATAGCGCGTCGCGATGATATTACGCTCAATGTAGGGCGCCTCTTTTTGCTCCTGCGCCGGTGCCACCTCGAACTTCTCAATCAAGGCGGGATAGATGGCGCCGAGCACAATCGAGATGAAGGCCCATAGCCCGAGTGCCAGGACGGGAAGTACCCAACCCTGTCGGTAGATATTGAAGACAAATAAGCCGCAGGCGACAACGGAGATGAAGATTAGCAGGTTGATGGCAGGGAGCTGTGCATGGACATCGGTGTAGCTTGCCCCCTCGACGTATCCTCGTGTTGACATGTCAAGTTGGTAGCGCTGAAAGTAGTAGCCAACGGCCTTGATGAGCGCCATAACCGCGAGTAGGACCGACATATGAGCCTTGAGGTGGGCGGTAGCACGAGTGCCCCGTCCCTGGAGTCGCAGGGAACCATTGAGATAGGCCACGGCAATCGTGAGGACGAAGGTGACAGCAACAGCGAGGAAGCTCCATGAGATGAGGAACTGGATGAAGGGTAGGCGGAAGACGAAGAAGCCGGCGTTCAGATGGAACTGCGGGTCCTTCGTTGGGAAAGGTACGTAGTTGCGAAAGAGTAGCCAGTTTTTCCACTCGCTTGGTGCCTGTGAGGCGACGATGAGCGTGGCGACAACCGTGATGGCGATCTTGGCGATTTTGGGGTGTTGTTCATTCGTGGCGCGGTAACGCTGAATGAGATCATCGTCTTGGGGGGTGATCGCTGGGAGATGATGGTTTGCAATGGTCAAGGAGACGTAACAAGCGACGGCGAAGATCGCTGCAAAGACGATCCAGAGCTCTACCTTGGCAAGAAGAACACCCTTCCAGATTTCGTCGAGATGGTAGTTCGAAAACCAGAGGAAGTCGGTATAGAAGACAGCAATGCCCTTGAGCGAAAACAGAACGACAATCAGGAGTACGACAACCCCGATCAGAATGAGCTGTGCCCGCGACGGCCCCCGTCGGTTACGGGTGATATCTTGTGGAACGCGCATCCACTATACCCTAGGCGAAGACAGGAACAATAACGCAGGTGCAGCCGGGGTGTGCTGGCGGATTCTCATGTCCAGTAGGGAACGCTTCAGCTAAGGGATTGATTCCAGCGAGCATATTGTCTTCGCAGTCCGCGCAGGGTTGCGTGGCCGACGATGTGACCCATAGATAGCCGGTTGCCCCCGGAACGAGGCGAACACCACGACAGAAAATCTGATAGGCATTGTCGCTGATGAGTTCGTCAAGCTTGCGTCGAGCTTCACGGTAGACCCCGTTCGTGCGAGCGACGAGCTCCATCTCGTCCAGCTCGGAGCTGCGCTCGAGTATTTCAAGCGCGCGCACCAGGGTCGCCTGTCCGAGGGCGTCGGTAAGATCGATCGCCATCTCTTGCGATAGCTCGTCAAAGCGCTGACCTGAGGGATCGAAGCGCTGGTCTCCGAGGAGGGCGCCGAAGTCAGATCCGGCATGCAGGATACGAGCCACGAGTAGGCGCACATCTCCGGCTCGCGTTTGGCTGTCGTTGATGATCTGGTCGATGAGAGAGATAGCGCTATCGCGCCCGCTGGAACGAAGCGTCGCCAGAATTTTGTTGAGATCATCCTGGGTGATTCGCTTTATCCGTCGCGAAAGGTCAACCGTACGGGGGTCGAAAAGATCCTTGAGCGCACCTCGAATTTTCTGAGCTAGATGGTCGGTCTCGGAGTCATGGAGATTCTGGGCACTCTCGGGTAAGGGGTCGACCACGGAGTCGTCCGGCACTGCGGCGTCAGAGTCGTCAGACGTCGCCGCTGGAACGGGACTCGGTTGGCTCACGGTTCGCGAAGTGGCCATACTGTGGTCAGCGTCCTCTTCGCGGAGTTCGCTAAAGAGTGCCTCGAGACGTTGCAGACGAGACTTGGAGTTGTCTGGTGTCGTGGCCTCAGGGCGTGGTTGACGATACCGCTCCACGACGATGATTTCATCCTCGAACTCCGTTGCATCATGGAGCTCTGGAGGTTCTTGTCCCGCTCCTGTGTCGGACACACCCGACGGGGTGAAGGCGGCATCAGTGGAGCTGGCATCGGCCTCACCGATCTCATGAAGCGGAGTTGGATGATCGTCCTCGGACGTCGAGGGTTCTTGTACAGAGACTTGGGGTTCTTGTGCTGCGACCTCACTGCTCTTTGACTCTCGAATGTCCTTTGACTCACGGAGGTCACTCGAAGGGGATTCCGTTGTCTCTGTACCCTGATCGTCAGAGTGCAGAGTGCTAGGTTCCTCGATCACACGGTCATCGACCACGCGGTCGATCAGGTAATCCTCCTCGTCGTCGAGTTCAAATGCCGCCGTCTGCTCGGCAGCGAGCTCGATGAGCTTGGTAACATCAGCGAGTGTCAACGCAGCTTGCGTGGTATCGACACCCGCCTCAACGGGGGTGGTATCCGCGTTTTCTGTTGGTTTGGTGACGTGGTTGAGCGCATCCCCGTCAACGGATTCTGCGGTTGGCAGATCACGAAGCTTGACGTCAACGATCCCTGGTTCTTCACTCGTTGGCGTGGTGTCGTGCTCGTTCTCTCCCGTGGGGACCTCGGTGGCAGCGTGTTCAGGGAAGAGCGGTCGCGTGTCGAGCGAAGCGAGTGATGAACGAACCAGATCCTGTGCGCCTCGGAGGATCCCGATCAGGTGTTGGCGCTCAAGGTCGAGACCAGAGATCTCCTCCCGAACCTGAGCAGCACGGTTTTCGGCCTGCTGGGTTAAGTTGGCCGCATGTTCGCGAGCACGAAATACCAAGGAACGCCCCTCGCGCTTTGCCGCCTCTACCGTGCTCGCCGCCGTGGAGTCAGCCATAGCAAGGATCTCACGTCCTTGCTGTCGTACCTCCTCGAGATGGGCACGAGCAACTTGACGCCCCTCCTCGATCTCGCTTTCGGCAGCTAACTTGGCCTGTCTGGTAATCTCTTCTGCCTCACGCCGTGCCCGTTCCACGAGATCCTTCGCCGTGGACTCCGCCTTACGTCGGAGTCCGAGTGCGGCATCGTTAGCACTTTTGAGCACCTCAGAGGCCTCCTGGCCGAGCAACTTGCTGGCCCGCTCTGGGTCGGAGAGCGCGAGACGCGTATCCTCGCGCAGCGTTTCATGAGCCTGTCGCGCTTGGGAGAGTTCGACCTCTAACTTGGCGATTCTCTCTGAGGCTTGCGATAGCTCTTGACGCAGCGCAGCGAGCAGACGATCAACCGCTTCGCGGTCGTAACCTTTTCTGACGATGTTGAAGCTCTCGTGTGTATCGTTAGTCTCTGGCCGCCACATTCTCGCCTCCTATCGGACTACTTCCTTTGGAGTGATTGCCCTTCCGAGCCGCTCAACCTCTCGTACCGCCTGAGAGAGAAAGGTTACACCGATCACGTCGATCGTTCCGTGTGAAGCCCGCTGGGCACTCTGGCGCTGTACTGATGGCACAAGTACATAGCGTAGATGCCCAGCCCGCATGGCCGCGACTCTTTGTGCGATCCCAAACACTGGCTGTATTGCTCCGTCAGGTTTGACGACGCCAATGAGACCCACGGCAAGAGGGTAGTTGAGGTGGAGATGGCGGACGCTATCGATGATCGCGAGAGCTTCTGCGAGTCCTTCACTACCGTCGAGCGCCCGAGGGATTTCTAACCGGAGTGCGTTTGGGAGCTCGTAGAGGCTGCCAGCGGCAATGACAATCCCCAACTTCCCTTCGTTAAAGGGCACCCGCACTTGGCTGCGCCTGGGTGCTGGGGCGCCCACTTGTTGGCGTTCGAGCACAAGTGTAACAGTCGGACTATGCGGTTTCGAGGTCAATGCTGTCTCAAAGTTCAATAGATTCGAGACCCTCAGTCCGTTGACGGCGGTGATGAGGTCACCAAGGCGAATGACGCCCTGAGCTGGAGAATGTGGGAGGATGTCGCGGACGATGAGCCCGTGAGTGTCGGTAATCGGTAGCCCGAGATACCGGTAGGCCGCGACTCCAGCGGATAGCACCGCCTGGAGGTTGCTAGAGGCGGCGTCGTCTAAGGGTGTCTTTTGATTGCGCAGGGGAGTGATGAACTCCAGATTGGGATTGAGGTGATCGATGACAAGCTGGAGTGGGGTGAGCGTAGTGACGGAAAGCTGTGCATCGAACAGGGCTAGATGACGGGGATGGTGATGATCCAAACCAACAGCTTGGGATAGATTGACGAGACCCCCTGGGCCGATGGCGACCTCAGATACCGTACCAAAGTCAAGCCAGATCAAGCTAGCGGCGAGGAGCAGGCTGCCCCACAGGATTGCGGTGGTGCGAAGTAGATTCCATCGAGCGTGGCTCACAACCTTTGAGTGTAGTGAGGCGCGGGTAGGGAGTTGGGACGACGAATGAGGTTGCATGTCGTACCCGGGCATGGGGATCGCACACGGAGAGAGGATTGTGCAGGCTGCCCGCGGTCGCTACGGGCGAGGTCAACGGAGAGTTCACCATGATCGCTACGAAATACCGCTAGCCTGAGCACATGCAACCCAAGCCCTTCGGATGGCTCACAGGACAACCCGCCAGATGGGTGGGTGCTTTTGCTCGTAAGTCTGATCGTCCTGGTGAGAGTCGCCACGAAAGGACGCTACCCCAGAAATCTCAGCAACCGACCCTCTCGATCGATGGCACCTGTCGACTCTGTCGGGCCAGCGGAGCTATCGCCTGTCGCCTTGCGCCAGCAATCGAAGTGCGTTCTGATCAGGCGTCAGTTATTCATGGTAGTGGCGTCGTCCTCACAATTGACGGTCACGAGTTCGTCGGCATCGATGCCGTTATCGAGTGGCTCCAGCTCTCGGGTGCGGGGGGCAGACTGATCGGCGCCTGGCTCCGCGGTCCCCGTAGGTATGCGGCTGCGGATCGGTGTTACCGATGGGTGGCAAGGCACCGACATCTTATCTGAGGACCAGTCACTCAGCGAAGTTTGACTCCTGAGATAGCCCGCGCAACGATCAGCCTTTGAATCTCAGAGGTCCCCTCAAAGATTGTATAGATCTTGGAGTCTCGGTGCCAGCGCTCCACTGGGTACTCCCGAACGTACCCATACCCGCCAAGGATTTGGATCGCCTCTTCGGTCGCTTTGACGGCAACTTCGCCAGCAAAGAGCTTTGACATCGACCCCTCCCCGTGAGAGAAAGAGTGGCCCTGAGCGGCCATCCATGCGGCACGATGGACAAGTAGTCGGGCCGCGTCGATCTGCGTGGCCATGTCGGCGAGCTTGAAAGCGATCGCTTGGTTTTCGATGATTGCTCGTCCGAATTGGCGACGCTCACGGGCATAGTCGAGCGCATACTCATAGGCCGCTCGAGCGATGCCAAGCGCTTGGGCCCCAACAAGGGGACGGGAGGCCTCAAAGGTCGCCATCGCTGCCTGCGACGAGGCACGCTTCCCTTCTCTAACGCGGGCCAGACGTTCATCAAGTCGATCCTTGCCGCCGAGCAGCAGGTGACTGGGGATGGTAACGTCTTCAAGGACAACCTCCGCAGTATGCGATGCCCTGATGCCCATTTTCTTGAACTTTTGCCCCATGCGAAGCCCACTCGTGCCAGGGGGGATGATGAAGCTTGCTTGGCCCCGCGATCCGAGTTCAGGATCGACACTCGCTACGATGACGTGGATATCGGCGATCCCGCCATTGGTGATCCAGGTTTTGGTTCCATTGAGGGTCCATGTGTCGTCGGCTTCGTTATAGACCGCTCGCGTCCGTAGCGATGAGACGTCACTCCCCGCATCCGGTTCGGTGACGCCAAAAGCGGCGAGTTTGGGATCATCGGCGCTGCCAAAACATTGGGGAATCCATTCGTTGGCTTGCTCGGCGGTTCCGTTTGCGAGAATGCCAGCCACCGCAAGCGTGGAGCCGAAGATGGCGAGCGTGATGCCAGCGTCGCCCCACGCGAGCTCCTCCATGACGAGTGGTAGTGTGAGGCCGGTTTTGTCGGCGTAAGCATTTACGAGGAAGTCATAGGAGTATAAGCCGATTTTGGCTGCCTCTTTGATAATCGGCCACGGTGTCTCTTCACGTTCGTCCCACTCGTGAGCCGCTGGCCGGATCGTCTTCTCGGCAAAATCGTGCGCCCATTGTTGTAGCTCGATCTGGTCCTCTGTCAGTGAAAGCGAGTATGGATCCATAATTCCTCCTATCTTTTCAGTATATTACCGTTCGGTAACATATGCTCCATGCCACCTTGATCTATCTAGCTATCAAGCGATGACGTTGCATCGAGAGACTCGTCGGTTGCGAGGCGGCGATCCTTGCGTAGCTCCGTTCCATCTTTCGTATCAAAGATGGCGAAGCCGGCGGCTTCGATGACCGCACGGAGCGCATCGGCTTGCGCGTAGTCACGACGTTGTTTGGCTTGTTGCCGAGCTTCGACAGCTTCGCTAATCTCTGGAGGGATGAAGAGGTCCTCGGTCGTTGGCGCAAGCCCGAGCCAGTCAAGCATGGCGTACACCGTAGCTGCTGTATCAGCCGCTGGGCCAGATTGGCGTTGGTCGTAGCGGGTATTGCCCTCTCTTACCTGGTCGAAGAGGAGTGAAAACGCAGTAGGCGTGTCAAGATCATTGTCGAGAGCATCGACAAAGGTGGCGAGGGTGTCGGCTTCGACCTGACCGAATGGGCCACGCTCGAGGAAGTTGTCAATGCGATTGAGCGATGCTAACGCATCGTTGAGCGTGGCTTCAGACATCTCAAGCGGTGAGCGATAGTATGCGCGCAGGTACGCGAGGCGGACGGCTCGCCCTCCAAATCCCCTCACCGCCTCGGTGAGATCAAGCGTGTTGCCGATCGACTTCGACATCTTCTCGCCGTTCATCTCCACGAAGCCGACGTGGGCCCAGTGGCGAGCAAAGGGTGCACCGAGTACCTGCGCTTGAGCCAGTTCATTCTCATGATGGGGGAAAATGAGGTCCATGCCGCCACCATGAAGATCAAAGGTCGTGCCGAGCAGCTCAATCGACATGGTCACACATTCGGTGTGCCATCCTGGGCGGCCATAACCCCAGGGTGATGCGAAACCGACCTCGTGTGCCTCTACTCGCTTCCAGAGCGCGAAGTCGAGCGGCGACTCTTTCGATTGGTTGATCTCAACGCGGTTGCCGGGTTGGAGGTGGTCAAAGTCCTGCTTGGTGAGGAGTCCGTAGTGGGGGACGCTCGCGATGCGGAGATAGACCCCGTCTTCGACCACATAGGCAGCTTTGGCATCGATCATCATCGCAATTTTGACGATCATGGCTTGAACCCATTCGGTGGCGTGTGGGGTGGCGTCGGGCCGATCAACCCCGAGTTGGTCCATGGTCTCCCACCAGATCGCCTCATAGCGGCTGGCAATCTCCTCGGCGCTTGTCGACTCCTCTGCGGCTCGTGTGATGATCTTGTCGTCGATATCGGTCACATTCATGACGAGGTTCACATGCAACCCTTTGTGTTGAAGGTGGCGACGGAGCAGATCATAGGTGGCCACGATACGACCATGTCCAAGATGGGGGCGGTCCTGTACCGTAGGGCCGCAGACGTAGAGGGAGAAGGTCTCCTGACCCGGGTTGATAAGCTGGGTAACTGATCCGGTCATGGTGTCAAAGAGTGTGGTCATCGCTCTTTCAGTATACGAGCCGCTACTCGCGGCGGGAGTGAAGTCACGGCGCACAAGCCGCGAGAGGAGTTGGTTGCTGTGATCAGCGTCCCCGACAAGGTCACCCTTGATGGGCTAGAACAAAAATGGTCTACTATCTGGGAGGAGCGCGAGGTCTACCGCTTTGATGACAGCGTTCCCGCCCAGGCCATCTACTCAATCGACACTCCTCCTCCAACGGTGAGTGGTTCGTTGCATATTGGCCATGTGTTTTCCTACACCCATGCGGACATCATCGCTCGTTATCAACGCATGCAGGGGCATGAGGTCTTCTACCCTGTGGGGTGGGATGATAACGGCGTGCCAACGGAGCGGCGGGTGCAAAACTACTTCTCCGTCCGGTGTGATCCCTCACTACAGTACGAGCCGGATCTTGTACCCGATTCGACTGCGAAGGTGCTTCGGCCTGTCTCCCGGGCTAACTTTATCGAACTGTGTGAACAACTCACCCAACTCGATGAGCAGGTCTACGAGATGTTATGGCGCCGAGTCGGACTCTCTGTCGATTGGTCACTCACCTATACCACCGTCGGCTCACGATCTCGCAAAGTCTCGCAGGCAGCATTTCTGTCGCTGCTCGCAAAGGGCGAGATCTATCAAAACTCCTCGCCGACCCTTTGGGATGTCGACTTCCAAACAGCAGTATCGCAGGCAGAACTCGAGGATCGTCCCGTCGCCGGCAAGTATCATCGCGTGCGATTCCAAGTGGTAGGGGGTGGGCAAGTCGAGATCGAAACCTCCAGGCCGGAGCTCCTTCCGGCCTGCGTTGGCTTGGTGGTGCATCCTGATGATACGCGGTACCAGTCGCTCGTGGGACAGAGGGTGTTGACGCCACTCTTTGGAGTCCCGGTTACGGTGATTGCGCATCCACTCGCCGATCCCGAGAAGGGAACTGGCGCGGCGATGGTGTGCACCTTTGGTGACCTCACGGACGTCACCTGGTGGCGTGAGGGACAACTTCCGCTGCGAGTGATTATGGGGCGCGACGGACGTCTTCTCGACGGTATCGTCTTTGGTTCTGATCAATTCCCTTCGGAGGACCCTGAGCGTGCCAATGCCCTCTACGGCGAGCTGGCTCGACGACGCAGTGTTGCTGCACGCGAGCGCGTCACTGAGCTGCTCTTGGAATCGGGAGAGCTTCTAGGAACGCCGACCAATGTCCAGCATGCCGTCAAATTCTACGAGAAGGGTGATCGGCCACTGGAGGTTGTCGCCTCGCGTCAGTGGTTCTTGCGGCTCCTGTCACATCGTGATGCCTTTATCGCTCGGGGAGAGGAGCTGGACTGGCTCCCACCGCACATGCGAGTTCGCTACGAGAATTGGGTGCGAGGTCTTAATGCGGATTGGAATCTCTCGAGGCAGCGATTCTTTGGGATCCCAATCCCTATCTGGTATCCGATCGATGCAGCTGGCGAGATTGACTACGATCGGCCGATCCTCCCAGCGATGGAGGATCTCCCCATCGATCCGCATAGCCAGACTCCTCTTGGGTTCCAGGAGAGCCAGCGGAACCAGCCAGGCGGATTTGCTGCCGATCCTGACGTGATGGATACCTGGGCGACCTCGAGTTTGAGCCCCCAGCTGGCGGGGGGCTGGCTTGAACAGCCTGAACGATTCGCGAAGGTCTTCCCGATGGATCTACGGCCCCAAGGGCAGGAGATTATTCGTACCTGGCTGTTCTATACGATCGTGCGTAGTGAACTTGGCTTTGGCGCATTACCCTTTAAGCGCGCGCTGATATCGGGGTTTGTGCTCGACCCCGATCGTAAGAAGATGTCCAAGTCCAAGGGTAATGTGGTCACACCCCTCCCCCTTGTTGAACGTTTTGGGTCAGATGCGTTGCGCTACTGGGCGGCAGGGGGCAGGCCTGGGGTCGATACCGCGGCCGATGAAGGACAGATGAAAATCGGTCGTCGTCTGGCGATCAAGATCGCCAACGCGACCAAGTTTGTGCTCGGTACCCTCGCGCGGGTCGAGAGTCCACCAGAGATGGTCGCTCCGCACCCGCTCGATCTCAGCTTTCTGGCGGTGTTGGACGAGGCACTCAATGACGCTACCGTTCGCCTCGAACAGAACGATTACACCGGGGCGCTTGAGACGATTGAGCGTTGTTTCTGGGAGTTCTGCGATGACTATCTTGAGCTCGTCAAGGTCCGTGCCTACGGTGATCCGACAGAGGTTGTACTGCCTCTCGTGACCCTGTCGGAGGCAGGTAGGGCATCGGCGTTGGCGACGCTTCGAATCGCGAACGAGCTCTTGTTGCGAGCCTTGGCCCCGTACCAGCCCTTCGTGACTGAGGAGGCGTGGTCGTGGTCACACGATGAGTCCATCCATCGTAATGCCTGGCCTCAGCGGGGCGAGGGGCTGCGCAGGCTTATGGAAGGCTCCGCGGCGGTACAGGGAGAGGCTGCAGTGGATGTCTTTCGCGCCACCCAGGAGGTCTTGACGGAGGTGCGAAAGATCAAGAGTGAACACAAGGTTTCGCCCAAGACGCCGGTGGAGCGGGTGGTGATTCGTGATACCGGGGATCGGCTTCGCTCCCTTGGTGCCGCGCTCGGAGATCTTGCAGCGGCCGGAGTTGTGCGAAGTATTGCGTTGCAAGAAGAGGGATCAGCACCCGCTATCGAAGTGCTGATGGATCCGGAGGTGGGTTGAGCCTTTGCACCGGGCTGGCTTTGCACCGGGCTGGCTTTGCATCGGGCTGGCCTTGCATTGCGCTGCCCTCGCATCGCGCCATGATCCTTGTCGTCCTACTCCGAGCAGCCGCTCTGTGCAAGCGTGCAGGCGAGAACGAGTGCGGCGGAGTGCGCAAGATCGCGTGTTGCCGTCAAGAGGATGAGGATACCATCGCTTTGCGCATGGGCAGCCAGGTTGTTGAGGGTAGTCTGTCGCTCCGGTAGCAGCAGTTCTTGTTGGTACTGTTCGCTAAAAGCTTCGAACCTCTCGGGCACATGGCGATACCACCGTCGAAGCGGCGTGCTCGGTGCCAGTTCCTTCTCCCATCGGTCCCAAGAGCGTGCCTCCTTGGAGATACCGCGAGGCCAAAGACGATCCACAAGGACTCGGTAACCTGGGCGTAGCGACGGCGCAGCTTAGATCCGCTGGACGACGATATTGGCAGAGATCGTCAGCTCATCGACGGATTCTGTCATCGGGTACGAGCCTCATACAATCTGCTGGTGCGGGATTCGGCATTCGACAGTGATCGATTTGACTTTCAGAGGCGATTGCTCCGCAGGCGGGGCAGACGCGAGAGAGCCAGCACGCAGGGTCGCCGACAGGGTCAACTGGGTCGTTCTCGTCGTGTGCCATCGGCACCTCCTAACTTCCTGGGTCGAGGAGCATCCGCGTTGCAGCCTTTGCGGTCAATCGGTCCAAGGAACCTGCCATGCGAGATGACCTCGAACGACATCAACTGCGGAGTCTGGTCCCCATGTGCCGCGCGCATAGGTCTTCGGTTTCGTGGTGCTATGGACCAGTGGATCGAGGATTCTCCAGGTCTCTTCGACGACATCCTCGCGAGTAAAGAGTGAATGATTGCCCTCGAGTGCATGGCTGATCAGCAACTGGTAAGGCTCGGGAGCACGTCCCAATTCTTTGGCGAAGGGCAGATCAAGATGGACCTCCTCAGAACCGGTGCTATCGGCTGCTTTCGAGAAGAGGGTCATCCGCAACCCTGGTTCAGGATCGATCCTGAGAATGACCTGGTTTGGTGCGACATGGGTCGGCAATTCAAGCGAATTGAGTTTTGGCGGATGGCGGAAGATGAGCCGGACCTCGGTTGCGGTGGCTTTGAGCGCTTTGCCGGCGCGGAGAAAGATCGGCACGCCCTCCCATCGCCAGTTGTTCACACTCAGGCGAAGTGCGACGAAGGTCTCCGTCTTTGATCCCGGTTGGACCCCCGGCACGTCCTGATATCCCTGATACTGACCACGAATCACCTGCGAAGGGTCAACCGTCGCCATCGCGCGAAAGACGTCGGCTTTCTTGTCCCAGAGGGCACGATCACCCACCTGGCTCGGGGCCTCCATCAGCACGAGCGCGAGGACCTGCAGTAGATGGTTTTGGACCACATCGCGAAGGGCACCAACCGGGTCGTAGAAGGCACCCCGATCCTCTACTCCAAAGTCCTCGGTCATGTTGACTTGAATGGCAGAGACGTGATCGCGGTTCCAGAGAGGCTCAAGTAGCGAGTTGGCGAATCGCAAATAGAACAGGTCGAGCACCGGTTGTTTGCCAAGGAAATGGTCAATCCGCAAGATTTGTTGCTCATCGATGACAGCATGCAGGCGGTCATTGAGCTCCTTCGCCGAGGCGAGATCATGGCCAAATGGCTTTTCGATCAGGAAAAAGGCATCTTTGGCCAGCCCATTCTTTGCCACCGCCTCGACGACTGGCGCAAAGAGAACGGGAGGAATTTCAAGGTAATAAAGCTTGCGCTGGGCAGAGCCCATCAGCTGAGCGAGTGCATGGTAGGTGCTATCCGAGGTGAAGTCTCCTCGCAGATACTGCAGTCGGTTCGCGAGTCGGTCGATCACCTTGGTGTCAGGATCCTTGATGGTGCTGGCAATCGAGCTTCGCATGTGTTTGATGAGTCCGTCGGTGGTCCAGTCGTCCATGGCGACACCGATGATGGGACAGGTGAGCTTGTCGCTCTCTTCGAGGCGATAGAGCGATGGGAACGTCATCTTCTTGGCGAGGTCACCGCTGATGCCGAAGATGACGAAGACCTCCACCGATTGATCGTCGTCGTGTCCGCCTGTGGTTGTAGGTGTCGTGGTCATTGCAGTTGAACTCCCCATTGTGTTGTACGTGTCTCTTTCGGTTCAAGGATTAGCAGATCCTGGCCGCTCTGTAGTGCGTTGGGTGGCGCGGTCATCGGTTCGACCGCTAGTGCTCGACGACGGCGCCAACTCGGTAGTGTATCGCCAGTAAAGACTTGGAGGTAGCGATAGCTTTGGTCTGCCCAAAGCTCGACAGTGCGACCGTCAGTCCCCTGGAGACGCGCCCAACTTGCAGAACGATCGGTTGCGTGAACAGCGAAGGTCGTGTCGAGAACACGCCCCCCAATGGGCCGTGGTAGCGCAAGATTTGCAGTGGAGCCATCTTCATCGTTGGCAAGACTCTCGATGCTTGAGGCTGTGGCTGAGAAGATCGCTCGATCGATGATCTGGTCTCTGCCCGGAGAGAGGTAGGGATGATGGCCGAGAGCAAATGGGGCGGCTTCGGAGCTACGATTGGACACCTCGGTGGTGATCGTGAGTCCTTCGGTCGACAGTTGGTAATGCAATTGGACGAAGAGACGGAATGGATACCACGGCGCAGGGTGCAGGGTTGTCTGCAACGTTGCAGAACTCCGTGTGAGTCGTGTGGCGTCGAAGGCGTGCCAACGTAGGAGACCATGTATCGCGTTGCCGGCTTCGACCTCAGTTAAGGGTAACAGGTACTCCTGGTCGTTGAATCGATACCTTCCACCGAGTACGCGGTTTGGCCATGGCAAGAGATGTGCCCCATGAGCACCGTCACAGATGGCACTCTCATCATAGGATTCTAGGACTGGCCGATCATGGTGTTCAAAGAACCGGATACCGCCACCGACTTCGACAATGACGGCGTGGTACCCCTCGGAGGCCAGGTGATACTGCTTCCCCGAAGGAGGCTCGGTGAGGATCATCTGCATTTGTCTCTGAGGCTAGCAGGCTTTGTGTACCCCCGACCATTCGAGCCATTCAGAAGTCCTCCGGTGCGAGGACGGGGTATCGTGCTGTCACGCAGAAGGGCGACGACTGGCTCGTTTCACTCTGTCATCGACGTACTCCTGCACGAGCGTCGAGCCGAGCGTGGTCCCTGAGGAGTAAAACGCCTGTCCATGATTGATGGCTAGGACATCGTTGACGAAGCTGCGTAATCCGGTATCTGGGTTGAGAATGAAAAGATTGATTGTGATCCCCTCTCGAGTGCACCGCAGGACCTCAGCGAGTGTCCGTTGGATCGTCTCGGGTGAAGGTGGGTATGCGAAGAACACCTCATGGCTATCAGGATCGATGTGCGCGGTTGGCTCTCCATCGGTCACCAACAAGATCTGTCGGTACCCTGGTTGATGTCGTAATCGTGCACGGCACAGGAGTAGTGCGTGCTCGATGTTGGTGCCGTAGACGTAGTCCCACTGTGCGCTAGGCAGGTGAGCAAGATCGACCTCGCGTGCCACCTCGGAAAAGACGACATAACCGAGGTAGTCCCGTGGATAGCGGGAGTGGATCAGGTTAGAGAGTGCGAGCGCGACCTGTTTGGCGGGGAGAAAGGTGTCGTTCAATGGCATGGAGAGCGACAGATCGAGCGCTAGCATGGTGGCGGCACGTGTCCGCTCCTCCGTCAGTTCGACGGTGAAGTCCTCGGGAGCGAGTTGCAGAGGGGTTCCGCCACCCTGCCGTGAAAGGGCATTCGTCAAGGTATCGCGTAGCGCGAGTCGGAACGGGTCTCCAAATTCGTAGGGCTTTGTCTCGCCGCTCAGATCCGTGCCCTGATGGCCGATCCGTCGTGACTCATGATTGCCAAGGAGGCGCGCCTGTCCCGCGGGAAAGAGCCGATGGAGGATGATGTCGCCGAGCTTGTTGATGGCGTTGCCGGTGAGCTCGAGTTTTCCACCATCGCGGTTGATCAACCCGGCGTCACTGAGTTGGTCAGCGAGTTGTTTGAGGCGACTGACGGCGTCGGCAGCATCGGAACCGAGTAACTCCTCAAGTTGGGCGCTATCGAGTTCAGAGAGTCGCTCGGGGCTTGAGGCCTGTTTCAGGGCACCTTCGAGCTCGTCGAGTTGACCAAGCGTGCTCATGACCTCCTCAAGCTCCCCAAGGCCAAGAGGAACTTCCCCGTGAAAGCCATAACCCGCTGCGTCGGCATTCGTCCAGGAGCCAAGGGCGGAGCCAAGACGTGACATCGCTTGGCCGAGCTGAGGTGACTCCGAGAGGGCGGACATGAGGTCCATGAGCTCTGCACGGGTCGCCGCATCCATCGAGCCCAGGAGAGACTGCGTCAACCTTGCTGATTCCACCAGTCGTGCCAAGAAGTCTTCAAACCCCTCGTCATCACCGGCTATACCTGGGTATTGTTGTTTAAAATTGGTGAAGTCGGCCTCGACGTCGTCGCCGTTGCGAAAGCGCTCTATCAGCTCCGCCAACTCGTTCATCATCTGTGCCGTCATCTCGGGATCGGCAGTGGTGAGCGCATCTCGCAGTTGCTGTACCTGTTCGCGCAGGATGGAGGACCTGAGCGATTCGACGAGGTCACCAAAACGCTCCTTGGCCCTTTCATCAAGGAATTCGTAGTTGGTCAGTTCTCGGATGCGATCGCCGAGCCCCGCTGGGAGCGCATCGAGCTCAAGCCCCGAGAGGAGATGCTGTTCGTCACCGGTGGCAGCATACGCCTCGGAACGCGTGGTATGTTCTTGGCTGATGATGGCATCGAGTTCGGTGTTGAGTTGCGCAACGAGACCGTTGGGATCGTAATGGGCAAGCAGCTCATCTCGACGCCTTCGCAGTCGTTCCAGCAATTCTGCGAGTCCCGGTGTCGCTCCAAAACCCTGTGCGAGCAACTCCCGGAGCGCCTCAGAGACATTGCCGTGGTAGGTGAGTGAGTCGGCGAGTGCATCCAGAATCTCATCGGCTTGGGTCGTCGTGTCGAGCGCGGGATCATAGTCATGATAGCGATAACGCTTAGGCACGGCTCGACCCGAAGGTAGTGCGGTCAATGGAGGTGTGGCGCGAGAGCCGTCTCATCGCGACGAGACCTTCAAGGACAAGGTCGACATAGCAAGGGAGTTCTTCGCTCGTCGGTGAGGACCCGACGAAGGCGAGGAGTTCTGGATAGCTGGCCAGTAGGGCCTGGTACGCAGTGGCTGACTGATCAGCTTCGATCTGGAGTGGTGATCGATTCACCTCTTCGACCAATGCAGTCGCATCCTGGCTCCCGTAGCATTGGGTGAACACGGCGCCTATCGCTTGGCGCAGGAGGGCAGCGCCGATTTTGATGCCTTCCCGAGGGTCGAGCGACTCCACCTCGATCTTCCCGACAAAAGCTGGAAGGGCGGCCTCAAGGTCGGTCACTCGGAGCGCCGCTGGCGACTCTTGATTGCGAATCGATCGTACGAGTGCGGCTGCGGTGACCGCCTCATAGGCCGCGATCGATGCACGAACTGAGACCCCTGAATGCTGCGAGATGCTCGAATGGTGTCTGGCAAGCTGTGCCATGGTGGCGATGATCAGCAGGATCGGTAGCGGCGAGACGATCTCAAGATCGGATGGCAGTCTGGCTTCACTGGTCATAATGGCGATCTCGTCCTCGACCACCTCTGGGTAGTGCGTTGTGATCTGGGTGCCGAAGCGGTCCTTCAGGGGGGTAATCAATCGCCCACGGCTCGTGTAATCCTCCGGGTTGGCCGACGCGACGAAGAGGATGTCAAGGGGGAGGGCGATCTTGTAGCCGCGGATCTGAATGTCGCGTTCCTCAAGAGCGTTCAGCAGGCCGACTTGAATGCGTTCTGGAAGATCGGGAAGCTCGTTGATGGCAAAGATGCCCCGATTGGTGCGCGGGACAAGCCCGTAGTGAATCGTGTCGGTGTCACCGAGGTACCGCCCTTCTGCGACTTTGATGGGGTCAACCTCGCCGATGAGGTCGGCGATCGTGGTATCAGGGGTGGCCAGCTTTTCGCTAAAGCGTGCGGCTCTGTTGATCCATGTCACCGGAGCTTTGGACCCCTCTTCTTTGAGGCGATCTCTCGTGCTTGGCAGGATCGGGCGGAGAGGATCCTCGTTGAGTGCAGAGCCCGCTACCGCCGGTACCCATTCGTCGAGCAGTTCGTAGAGCGTTCGAATCATCCGGGTCTTGCCTTGACCCCGCTCACCGAGGAAGATGATGTCGTGTCCGATGACAAGTGCGCGCTCAAGCTCTGGCAGGACGGTGTCCTGGTAACCAAATAATCCATCGATCACTGGCGCCTTTGCCCGGAGCCTCGCAAAGACGTTCGCTCGGATCTCCTCTCGCACGGTTCTTGGCTTATAGCCACTGTCCACCAGGTCACCGAGGTTTGTTGGGAAGTCCATAGGAAAATGCTAGAGGGAAATCGCGCGAAATTTCATGAACTCGCAGATTTCATGCAAAACTGTTAGGTGTGAACGTTCACTACCACAGTTATGACGCAGTTATCGTAGGTGCCGGTGGCGCTGGCCTTCGGGCCGCCCTGGAAACGGCTGGCAAGGTGCGCACCGCGGTGATCACCAAACTCTACCCCACGCGTTCCCATACGGGAGCAGCGCAGGGTGGCATGTGTGCGGCCCTCTCGAATGTCGAGGAAGATTATTGGGAGTGGCACGCCTTCGATACCGTGAAGGGGGGTGATTACCTTGGCGATCAGGATGCCATCGACATCATGTGTCGCGAGGCGATCGATGCCGTGATCGACCTGGAACACTTCGGCCTGCCCTTCTCCCGGACTCCGGAGGGTCGGATTGACCAACGCCGTTTTGGTGGGCACACGCGCAATCACGGCGAAGCGCCGGTTCGGAGGGCCTGTTATGCGGCTGACCGAACTGGTCATATGATTTTGCAGACACTCTATCAGCAGTGTGTCGCCGCTGACGTGAACTTCTTCAATGAGTTCCAAGTCTTTGATGTGCTCTTTGACGGCGAGGGCGCCTCGCGTCGTGCCGCTGGAGTGGTGGCCTACGAGCTTGCAACCGGCGATCTGCACGTCTTTATCTCCAAGGGTGTCCTCTTCGCGACCGGTGGCTACGGGCGTATCTTCCAGATCACCTCGAATGCCCATACCCTTACCGGCGACGGCCCAGGAGTTCTGTTCCATCGCGGTATCCCGTTAGAGGATATGGAGTTCTATCAGTTCCACCCCACCGGCATCTATGGCATCGGGATTCTCCTGACGGAGGGCGCGCGAGGCGAAGGAGGGATCCTACGCAATGGCCTCGGGGAGCGTTTTATGGAGCGTGTTGCTCCTACGGTCAAAGACCTAGCTCCCCGTGATATGGTGGCAAGAGCCATTCATACCGAGATTAAGGAGGGACGCGGGGCCGGCCCTGATAAGGACTACGTCTACCTCGATCTCACCCATCTGCCACCAGAACAGATCGATGCGAAGCTCCCTGATATCAGTGGTTTCGTGAGGACCTATCTTGGGCTTGAGCCAAAGACTGACCCGATTCCTATCCAGCCGACGGCCCATTATGCGATGGGTGGTATCCCCACCAACATCCATGGTGAGGTGGTGATCGATGGAGACAATACGGTACTCCCCGGACTCTATGCGGCGGGCGAGTGTGCCTGTGTTTCGGTCCATGGAGCAAACCGGCTGGGCACGAACTCTCTTCTTGACATCAATGTCTTTGGACGTCGTGGCGGACGAGCGATGGTCGAGTATGTCCAGGGAGTCGATCACCCTGATCTTCCACGATCGGTCGTCGACCCGACGCGAGAGCGTATCGATATGATGATGAACTCGACCGGTAGCGAGAAGGTCGGCGCGATCCGAGGAGAGCTCCAAGTGGCCATGATGCGCGACGCCTCGGTTGTGCGGACGGGCGAATCATTGCAGGAGGTGCTGCGGGTGATTCACGAGCTCAGGGACCGCTATGAGAAGGTCACCATCGATGATAAGGGTTCGGTCTTCAACTACGATCTCACCGAGGCATTAGAACTCGGCAGTCTCCTTGATATCGCCGAGGTTCTTGTCTTGGGAGCAGATGCACGCAAGGAGAGCCGAGGTGCGCATTGGCGCGACGACTTCCCGACTCGGGACGATACAAACTGGATGAAGCATACCCTCGCCTATCGGGATGAGTCGGGCACGATTAGCCTGGACTACAAGCCGGTGGTTCAGGGCCGCTATGAGCCGATGGAGAGAAAGTACTAAATGACGACGACCGTACAACCTGCAGAAGAGATCTCTCTGATCAAAGAGGTGGATGTCCACCTGACCATCAAACGTTTTAACCCAGAAACCGACGTGCGTCCGCATTGGCGTGAATACGACCTCAAGCTCAAGAACTCAGATACAGTGCTCAATGCGTTGATCGCGGTGAAGAACACGATCGATGGCACTCTGAGCTTTCGGCGCAGTTGCGCTCACGGGGTCTGTGGATCTGACGCGATGATGATTAACGGCGAGAATCGTTTGGGGTGTGTGAACCTGATCTCGACGATCGGCACAGATCTGGTCATCGAGCCGGTTCGCGGCCTGCCGGTGATCAAGGACCTCGTCGTCGATATGGAGCCGTTCTTCGCCCAGTATCGTAGCGTCCTTCCTTATCTCATCGCCAATGACGATCCTGGCTACAAGGAACGCTATCAATCCCCCGAGGACCGTGCGCGCTTTGACGATACCACCAAGTGCATCCTCTGTGGGGCCTGTTCCACCTCGTGCCCCGTCTACTGGGCGAATGGAACCTATATCGGTCCTGCGGCCATTGTGAATGCGCATCGATTTATCTTCGACTCCCGTGATCAGGCCAAGAACGAGCGTCTTGATATTCTCAACCAAAAGAGTGGAGTATGGCGCTGCCGGACCTCCTTTAACTGCACGGAGGCGTGTCCGCGGGGGATCAAGGTCACGGAGGCGATTGAAGAGGTGAAGAGAGCAATTCTTTATGACCGATCCTGACCGTCCGCGGGTGCCTCAGGATCAGCGTGCAAGTGGTGACGCTGACGTAGTGTTGTTCCTGGTGCTCCGTTCGTCGATGGCCGATGTCGACAGAGTTCTGGGCTTACGTAAGGATGCGTCAGTCGTCGAGCTCTCCCCTTTGGATCCTGGACAGACCGCTCCTGAGTCGACCGTAGAGATTCTTGCGCCACGAGGGAGTACGCTAACGGTTGATGCGTTGCTGCGCGAGGGCGAGATCCGTATTCTCAAGGGTGCTTCTCTGCTCCAAGAGCAGTCGAGGCTCCTGCGCGAGGCGGTTGCCGCGAGGGGGTAAGTCATGCTAGGTAGCCGCCGAGAGATCCGTCCACCCATGCGACCTGGATGGTATCCACAAGGAGAAGGTCGACTCCGTTACTTTGACGGTCAAGCTTGGACGACGTCGGTCCGTCAGCGACCGAGTTTTACGAACTTCGTCAGAGAGTTGCCGACTCCTGAGGTCGCCTTTCTTCAGCCAGTTCACCGGCATCGGCGCCTCGTCAGAGTGGTGAGCCTGCTGATCGTTGTACTCCTGTTCGGTGGTATTATCGCCCAACTCATCGTCTTTAGCATGGGGGGCTCATCCAGTCCCAAGATCCAGAGTCTTGCCAGCTATCGACATGCTGCAGATCACGTGTGTGAGAGTGTCTTTGATGGCGTCAGTGTCGTCGGTCTTGAGAAGAACGCCGGAGCTCTGTTGAATACCAAGCTCAGTCAAGGCGCCTCCGCCTTTAGTGTGCTTGCCTCGGAGACCAGGAACGTCCCTCTCGCCAATACCGTTGCTGCTCGTTGGTCCGATCTTGCTATTGCCTGGTCGAAGTACCTGCGCGGCCACAAGAGTCACCGCACCTCGGTGTTGCGTTCCATGCGTGCGGTGGATCAGTCGGCCAATGCCGTTGGGGTGAAGGGTTGTGCCGTTTTTACTCCTTCAGCGCAACGAGCTGTGCTATCGTAGACTCATCCGAATCTCGAAGGGGGAGTCGTGATCGAACACTGCATCGATGATAACCTATTGGTCCGCTATCGTCGCCTGCTTGACGCTGAGGATTTGGCCTTCAGCGAGATGGAGCATGACTTTGAGGAGGGCGATCGAACAAAGTTCGAGCGGGACAAGTCCGCTTGGTTGCAAGCCCTAGAGGAGCGGCTTGGTTATCTCGATCGGTGTGGTTTTGTGAGTGAGCGGGGGTCACGTCTCCTCGCCTAACCCAGGTCCGTCCTTGGTAACGTTCTGGTGAGATGCCGGCCACGGTGGGCGGGCGTGGATCGATGTGTTCCGTTCCCTGGTGGCTGTGGCTTGCTTGGGCAGATGGTGGCGGCCTCATGATGGCGGTGTTGTGGACGTCGGTAGAGTGACAGTTCATATACTTTGAGCTGCCTGGTTAGCGGACGAGCAAGAACTACGGTAAGATTCGCCTAGTGGAGAGACCCTATCGAGTTGTTGTTGCGAAGCCAGGTCTAGACGGACATGATCGCGGTGCCAAAGTTGTCGCGCGCGCGTTACGAGACGCTGGCTTTGAGGTGATCTATACCGGGTTGCATCAGACGGTCGAACAGATCGTAGAGACCGTGGTCCAAGAGGATGCCGATGCGGTCGGTGTCTCGCTGCTGTCGGGCGCCCATCTCACCCTTGTTCCGAAGTTGATCGACGGCCTACGAGAGCGCGGCCGAGATGGAGTGTTGCTCGTTGTCGGAGGCATCATCCCCGATAGCGACATCCCTATATTGCACGAGATGGGGGTGGCACAAGTTTTTACCCCTGGGTCCTCCTTGACGGCTATCTGCGATTGGCTCGAGTCGACGCTTGACGCAAGGGAGCTATCTGTCTAAACGGCGCGCAAAGGGCCGATGTGGACGCACGCCCCTGATGGAACTAGGTGTGATGGCTGGCATAAAGATGAGAAAGTTGGGATGAGATGATAAGTGGAAGTAGGGAGTAGTGGATCTATTCGAATATCAGGGTAAAGATTTCTTTGCACGTTATGGCGTGCCAACGTCCACAGGAGTCCTTGTGAGGGATCCCGAGGCGGCGGTCGATGCCGCTCGCAAGGTTGGTTTTCCAGCGGTGGTCAAGGCACAGGTCCAAGTGGGCGGTCGTGGTAAGGCTGGTGGCGTGAAGCTGGTTCGCGATGAGGCTGAGGCACGTGACGTGGCGACGGCGATTCTCGGCATGGATATCAAGGGCCATACCGTGCACAAGGTGTGGGTTGAGCATGCCTCCGATATCGCAAAGGAGTATTACGTTAGCTTTACGCTTGATCGCGGGGTCAAGCAGTATCTTTGCCTGCTCTCCTCAGAGGGCGGTGTAGAGATCGAAGAGGTAGCCAAGACCAATCCAGACGCGATTGCGCGGGTGCATATCGATCCGCTCGAGGGTTTGACCGACGCAGAGGCTGCTCGTGTTGTTGTGGATGCTGGCATCGACGAACCATCCCGTCCAGGGGTTGCCAAGGTGTTGCTCCAGCTCTACCAGGCCTTTGTTGAAGGCGATGCAGATCTCGTCGAAGTCAATCCGCTGATCATCAAGACCGACGGAAAGGTTCACGCGCTGGATGCGAAGGTCACCCTTGACGATAGTGCGAGTTATCGCCATCCAGAATGGGAGGCCTATCGTGCGGATATGGAGCTCGATGGTCGGGAGGCGCTTGCGCGCTCGAAAGGATTGAACTATATCGGTCTCGATGGCACCGTCGGCATTATCGCCAATGGTGCTGGACTCGCGATGGCGACCTTGGATGTCGTGAGTCAAGCGGGTGGGCGTGCAGCGAACTTTCTTGACCTCGGGGGCGGTGCAGGTGCTGATGCCATGGCGAACGCACTCGAGGTGATCAACACCGACGAGAACGTACAAGCGGTGTTCGTCAACATTTTCGGGGGTATTACTCGTTGTGATGAGGTAGCCAAGGGCATTCAGGAGGCCCTTGGTCGGGTCAACCTGACGTTTCCGATGGTGATCAGATTGGATGGGACGAATGCGCGAGAGGGCCATGAAATTCTCCGCACACTTCTGTCGGATCAAATTCGCGTAGAAGAGACGATGGTTGGAGCGGCCGCTATCGCAGTTGAGCTTGCAAAGAAGGGCAAACGATGAGCATTTTTGTCGATGAAAACACCAAGGTGATCGTGCAGGGCTTGACCGGCAACCAGGGCCGCTTCCATGGTTTGCGTAACCGTGATTATGGCACCAAGGTTGTCGCTGGAGTGACGCCGGGCAAGGCCGGGACCGACGTGGATGGGATCCCGATCTTTGATTCAGTGAAGGAGGCTGCAGCTGCAACTGGCGCTACCGCGAGCTTTATTGTAGTACCTCCTCGCTTCGCGGCTGATGCCATCATTGAGGCCGCCGCTGCTGGTATCGCCTTCGTGGTGTGCATCACCGAGTTCATTCCGGCAAAGGACGAAGCGATGGTGGCGAGCGTGTTGCGGCGCAACTATCCTGGAACCCGGCTCCTGGGGCCAAACTGCCCAGGTATTATCTCGCCCGGACGCTGCAATATCGGGATTACCTCGGGGGACATTGCCCTTGCCGGGGGACCGGTGGGAATCGTTTCCCGTTCAGGAACACTGACCTATCAGGCACTCTACGAGCTCAGTCAAAAAGGGGTCGGCCAGACGACCTGTGTAGGGATCGGTGGCGACCCGGTGCCGGGCACCAACTTCATCGATTGCCTTGCCGCCTTTGAGGCCGATCCTGAGACCAAGGCAGTGCTGATGATCGGCGAGATCGGCGGCGAGGAGGAGGAGAAGGCGGCGGCGTTCATCAAGGAGCACGTCACCAAGCCGGTTGTCGCCTACGTCGCTGGCGTGACCGCCCCTCCTGGTCGTAAGATGGGCCATGCGGGAGCCATCGTCTCTGGTGGCCAAGGTACCGCGCAGGGCAAGATGGATGCGCTTCGAGAGGCGGGAGTCGTGGTTGCGGTGAACCCAACTGAGGCCGGTGACCGAATGGTCGAGATTGTTGAAGGGCTCTAGCACCCAAATCGGGTAGCCTGTCGGCGTGCGTGTAGCGGTTCTTGTCTCTGGTGTGGGTTCGATCATGGAGGCGATCCTTCAGCGAGGCGTGACACCAGCACTCGTGCTCGCCGACCGCTCGTGTCGTGGTCTTGGGGTGGCTGAGTCGATGGGGATAGAGGCGCTGTTGCTCGACAGGAAGACCTTTTTTGGCGACGAGGGTGGATTTGCTCGCGAGCGGTATAGCGATGCGCTGAAAGCCTCGTTGACTGGGTCTGGCATCGATCTGGTGGTGCTCGCGGGATTTGGAACGATTCTCAGTGGATCGGTCCTGCAACAATTCGAAGGCGCAATCCTGAATACCCATCCATCATTGTTGCCGAGTTTCCCAGGTTGGCACGCGGTCGAGCAGGCACTGGCGACCGGCGTCAAGGTGACAGGCACGACCGTGCATCTGGTGGTTCCAGAGGTAGATGCGGGGCCGATCCTCGCCCAAGAGCCCGTGCGCATCCAGCCAGAGGATGACCTTTCCTCGCTCCATGACCGCATTAAGTCGGTGGAACGATGGTTGTACCCCTCAGTGGTGGTGGCGGCGCAGCGCTGGGCGGTTCCAAGGACCGCGTGGTGGCTCCAGCATGGTTTTCGTAACGAACTCGAACAGGAGGTGCAGCGATGCAGGCCCTAATCTCACTCTATGACAAGACAGGCATTGAGGTGCTGGCTCCAGCGCTTCTGGAGGCTGGCTACTCGATCATTGCGAGCGGAGGCACCGCCGAAGCGCTGAGACAACTCGGTATCGAACACACCAAGGTTGAGGACCTCACCGGCTTCCCCTCGCTCTTTGACGGGCGTGTCAAGACCCTCCACCCCGCTATTCATGGGCCGATCCTGGCGGATCGTTCTAAGGAGGAGCACCTCGACGAGTTGCGGTCGCAGAGATGGTCACCTATTGACCTTGTGGTGGTCAACCTCTATCCCTTCGATGCAGATCCAAGTGTTGAACTCATCGATATTGGAGGCCCCGCACTCGTGAGAGCCGGAGCGAAGAATTTCGCATCCGTGACGGTCGTTGTTGATCCCGATGACTACGGCTGGCTGCTCGAGCGCTTGGCCGAGGGAACCAACCTTGATGATCGTCGACAACTCGCGGCGAAGGCGTTCGCCTATGTGTCTGCCTATGATGCTCGAGTCGCCAACTGGCTCGAAGATGACACCGCGGTGTTGTCGATACATAAGGTGCTGCATCTGCGACGGGCGATGGAACTCCGCTATGGCGAAAATCCACATCAATCCGGGGCGTTCTATGTGGATGATGGCGTGCAAGAGGGTTGGGGTAACGCGCAATGGCTGGGGACCGAAGCACCCTCCTACCTCAACATCTTTGACGCCGATGCCGCGCAGCGTTTGCTCGAGCGTCTTGGGTCTGACCCTGCCTGTGTGATCGTCAAGCACGGGGGTCCTTGTGGCGTAGCCCGTCGTGGGACCATTGTCGACGCCTACATCGAAGCCTTTGAGGGTGACCCACTGTCGGCCTTTGGTGGGGTAGTCGCCATCAACCGTCCATTGACGGATGAGCTTGCTCAGGCGATGTTGGAGCGTCCAAAGTTTGATGTACTCGTCGCACCTGGTGTGCTCGATCATGCGGAGGAGCTGATCCTTGCCAAGCGACGTCGAAGTCGTATCGTTCTTTTCCCAGGAGCGCCATCGACACTTGGGATCCGGTCAGTGGCTGGAGGGTATTTGGTCCAACCCGCTGACGAGTTGGAGTCGACAGAGGAACTCAGGCTGGTCACATCCAAGGAGGCGTCGCCTTCGGAGCTCGCCGATGCATGGTTGGCTATCGCTGTTGCGCAAGCCGGTGCCTCGAACACAGTCACCATTGTCAAGGGTCAGTCAGCAGTGGGAGTGGGCCAGGGTCAGCCGTCGCGGGTCGATGCCAGCAAGATTGCAGTCACAAAGGCGGGTAGTAAAGCTCATGGTGGGGCAGCCGCCTCAGATGCTTTTTTCCCCTTTCCTGACGGACTCGAGACGTTAATCGACGCTGGGGTGACGACGATCGTCGCCCCGTCGGGTTCGGTCAAGGATGACGAGATCGCTGCGATCGCCGAGCGAGCAGGGATCGCCTTCTACTTTGCGCCACGTCGCCATTTTCGACACTAGTACGTTTGCATCATTCACGTCGATACGAGAGATGAAAACATTGTGAGCAAAGGAACATCGATGACAGCAAGGATACTGGATGGCAATTGGGCCTCTGAACAGGTGAAAGAGGGTCTCCGCGACCGTATTCGGGTACTCGGTACGCACGGAATAACGGTGGGCTTAGCCACTGTTCTCGTCGGCGATGATGCGCCGAGTGCGAGGTATGTCGCTATGAAGCACGCCGACTGTGAGGAGCTCGGCATCACCTCCTACGATCACCGCCTTGATGCCGGTGTCACGATGGAGGAGTTACTTGCCAAAATCGATGAGCTCAACGGGGATCACCGTGTCCATTCGTACCTTATCCAGCTGCCGCTCCCCTCACATCTCGACCAAGAGGCGGTGTTGGCGGCCGTTGCTCCAGTGAAGGATGTCGATGGCTTGCACCCGGTGAATCTTGGCCTCTTGGCCCTCGGGGAACCCAGGGTGATTGCTTGCACTCCTGCGGGTATCGTCGAACTCTTGCGACTACACGGTCTTGACCTGACCGGGAAGCATGTGGTGATCGTAGGGAGGGGGATCACCATCGGGCGGCCACTCGCGCTTCTCTTGACCCTGAACCGGCCCGGTCTCAATGCGGCGGTGACGGTGGTCCACTCAAGGGTAGCCTCCCTGGCGAGCTATACACAGGGAGCTGACGTTATCATCGCGGCAGCTGGCTCTCCCGGTATCATCACCACAGAGATGGTTCGCCCAGGGACGGTGGTGGTGGGTGCGGGCACCACTTTCGAAGGACGCAAGCTTCTCTCGGATGTGGATGCGAAGGTCGCAGAGGTGGCTGGCTGGATGACGCCACGTCTTGGAGGTGTGGGGCCTATGACACGGGCGATGCTCCTTGCTAACGCGGTGAGTGCGGCAGAGGCAACACTTGGTCAAGGCTGAGCGTTTTGCAAGTCGCAGGAGCCTGATTCACTCGATCGAGGTATGGCCAGCGCGGAGTGCGACCCAGCGGGCTCGACTTCGGGAACTTCTGCTCGTCCTAAAGACGGTGCAACCGGATTTTGTCACCGTCACCTATGGTGCCATGGGCTCCTCACGAGAGCGCACAATTGCACTCATCGAAGAGCTTGTTGGAGAGGGGTTTGCGGTCGTCGCCCACCTGGCCTGTCTTGGGAATACCCGAGATGAGCTCGTCGAGCTTATCCATCGTTACGTTGCTCTTGGTGCATGTGGCATCCTTGCCTTACGCGGTGACCCACCACTCGAAGGCGCTGTGGATCTCCCTCTTGGAGAGCTCCACTACGCGAGTGAACTCGTTGAACTGATCCATCAGGAGAGTGACCTGCCGGTCGCGGTGGCACTGCATCCAGATGGCCATCCCGATGCCGTCGATCTGCTGAGCGATCGAGAATTTGCAGCGCAGAAGCTGGCTCACGCTGACCTAGGGCTGACGCAGTTTTTCTTTGCGTATCCCTCCTTCGCTCACCTGCGTTTGGCGATGATTGAGCGGGGTGTGACGACTCCGGTCATCCCGGGCCTCATGGTCCCATCTTCATCAAAGCAACTTCAGCGGATGGCGGAGATGGCGGGGATTGCACCCCCTGACGGGGCGGCCGTGGTGCCCGACTCCGGTGTTGACGATTCTGCAGTATTCCAGTCACAGGCGCTCGAGACGGCGATCACGATCGCCCAAATGGCGATCGCCGACGGAGTTCGGGGCATCCATCTGTTCTCGATGAACAACGCCGAAATAACGCTTGAATTCTTCACCAGGTTGCGGGCCATCGAACCCTCATGACGGGCTGCGAGGAGTCGTCGATCGATGTCCGCCCGACCGATCCAAAGCGTGTTTACGCAGTGTTTACCTGAAGTTCCCTTGCCGGTTGCGTAATCGTCGCACAGCGTCAACTGAGGGCGGGCACACTGGTAGTAACTCCGGCTCGAATGCCGAGGGGGTTGGCTTAGACAGAAAGGTATGCGATGAGCGACGGTAATCAATCCATCTCAGATGCGTTGAACAATGCTCCTCTATCAAGGTTTCACACACGAGCGATTTTTGTCGCGGGCATGGGCTTCTTCACGGATGCCTATGACCTCTTTATCATCGGCACCGCCACGACGCTCATTGCAAAGCAGTGGGGGCTGAGCGCCTCTGAGACGGGCCTGATCAACTCGATCACCCTGTTGTCGGCGTTCTTTGGTGCGATTATCTTTGGGCGACTCTCCGACAGGTTAGGTCGTAAAAAGGTCTATGGCCTCGAGGCTGGGCTGATGGTCGTTGGGGCCATACTCTCTGCCTTCTCGCCAAGTTTTATCTGGCTCCTGATCTTCCGATTTATCCTCGGAATCGGTGTTGGCGGTGACTATCCAATGTCGGCAGTACTGATGAGCGAGTACTCGAATACGAAGTCGCGAGGCAAGTTGGTCGGCTTGGTGTTCGCCATGCAGGCCCTTGGAACCGTGGCCGGTTACGTGGTGGCGCTGGCGCTGCTCTCGGCGAATGTGAACGCCGATATCGCATGGAGACTGATGCTCGGGTTGGGCGCTGTCCCCGCACTCGCCGTTGTCTACCTGCGACGCAAAATGCCCGAATCCCCCCGCTATAGCTCGCGGGTGCGTGGAGACAACACCACTGCGGCGAGGGATCTGGCCTCATTCTCAGGTGGAGAGCTTGTCGTATCTCGGGCGAATGACAAGCCAGCGCGCATGAGCCTTGGGGCGTTCCTGTCCAATCGGCGTTACCTGCTCTATCTGTTGGGTACGGCTGGTTCCTGGTTCGTCTTTGACTATGCCTACTATGGGAACTCGGTTTCGGCTCCTCTGATCGTCAAGAGTGTCCTTGGTGGCACCGGAGCGCATGTGCTCACCGAGGCGATCGCGCTTCAGCTGATCGTCTTTAGCGTCGCAGCGGTACCCGGATACTATCTGGCGGCCATGTTCATGGACAGGATCGGGCATAAGCGACTGCAGCTCATTGGCTTCCTCTTCATGGGGCTCGCCTTCCTGGCGATCGGGGTCATTCCCAACATCACCACGTTGATCCTGCCGTTCCTCTTGCTCTTTGGTGTGAGCTACTTCTTCGCCGAGTTCGGACCAAACGAGACGACCTTTGTGCTGGCAGGTGAGGTCTATCCGACGAGCGTACGCTCCACCGGTCATGGCCTCTCCGCAGGTATCGCGAAGTTCGGCGCTTTCTTGGGCGTCTACCTCTTCCCGATTATCAAGAGCCACTTGGGGGTGGCGGGGGCGCTCGACTTCTCCTTTGGAATGGCGGTGATCGGATTCTTGATCACGCTTGTGCTTCCCGAGCCGGCAAATCGTTCAATGGAGGATGTCTCTGGCGAGGACGACATCGCACGTCATGCCGAGAAGATTGTACGGGAAGCGGCCGATCGCCTCGCTCCACAGCAAGACTGAGTTCCGAGACAGTTTGTCTCATGATGGAGAGGATGGGTGTCATACGACACCCATCCTCTGTTTTTGGTCGCACTCACCGGCAAGATTACGGCTCCTTAGTCGCCATGCTTGGCGGTGAGTGCGGGACGATCGTGGGATGTGGTTTCTAGGAGTGGTGATCTGTTAACGGACTGTTGATCGAATTGATGGTCTCAATGGTCCTGGTGATCATCGTGGCGAAGTGGGCAAGTTCTGAGGTGTCCCAATCCTGGTAGATACGGTGCATGAAGTCGGTTGAGTCACGGCGTGCCTGGTGAAGAACTTTCTGGCCCTGGGGACTAAGGGATAGTAGAGTCGAACGTCGATCATTTGGGTCAGTGGCTTTCTCAACGAGCTTGGCAGCCTCAAGGAGCGAGGTCTGACGGCTGGCGTTAGGCAGGTCTAGTTTGAGTGACTCTGCAAGACTGGTCAATCGTGATCCGGGGTGGTCGGCAAGGGCTGCCAGTATGGTGAGCGCGGTGAGGTCTAGGCCTTGATAGAGATCGTGAGCCAACTGTGATGAGTGCCGGCGGCTCCAACGAATCATCGATCGAAGACCCTCCTCAATCTCCTCAAGGTAAGCGTCGCGGTCTGACCTGTCGCTCGGGTTCATCTCAATGCTCCTATTGCCGTGGATTCATCGACCATGCTACAAGGGTTCCAACAGTTGTCAGAGAGATGTACTATGACGATTAATATTGGCTATTCTTGCTCGGCTGATTGGGCGCTGTCCCAGGGTAGACATCCTCTGACAGCATATAGATGGTATCGGACCGGAAAGATGCCCGTCCAAGCACCCAAGGTTGGCCAGCTCATCCTGGTCCGAGATTTAGCATCGGAAGATCCACAACACGGATCGTCACTGGGCTATGCGCGAGTATCCTCCTCTGACCAAAAACAAGACCTAGACAGACAAGTGGCACGAGTACTAGCTTTCGCTACTGAACATGGGTATTCGGTAGATCGCGTAGTAACCGAAGTTGGCTCCGCTCTCAATGGACATAGACGCAAAGTTTTGTCTCTATTGAGCGATCCAGAGGTGGAAAACATGCTGGCTGAGCACAGAGATCGCCTCTGCCGGTTTGGAGCCGACTATGTGGAGGCTGCGTTCAGCGCGCAATCGAGAAGGTTGGTGATTGCTGACTCTGCTGAGGTAGATGATGATCTTGTCCGCGATGTCACAGAGTTGTTGACGTCGTTGTGTACCCGACTCTATGGCCGCAGGTCGGCCTCCAACAGAGCACAACGTGCTATTGAGGCGGCGTGCTCATGATTGTAATGATGCGGACAAAGGCACAGGCGCAGAAGGTAGCTGATATTGCGGGTGGTGTGATCGTTGTCAAAAATGGCAAACCAACACCAAAGGTGCAGTTGCAAGGCGACTTCGAACAGTACCGAGCTGCGGTGGAGTCAGTGAGTGTGCTGTTTCGGCTCTGTGATGACACTGGTGAGCAAGTCCCGAGCGGCTGGACTGTCACGGGGACATCCTTTGAGGTCGAGTGGCCCAAAGACCCACAAAAGGCATCACTCATACGGTCTCACTTCGGAGCTAGAAGGGTCGCCTATAACTGGGCGCTAGCCAAGGTCAAGTCCGACATGGACGCCAAGCAGAAGAATGCAGATCACCTCTCTACGTCATGGACGCTCGAGGCACTCCGTAAGCAATGGAACCAAGAGAAGAACGAAGTAGCCCCATGGTGGGGAGAGAACTCCAAAGAGGCATACTCGTCCGGTATAGCCGATCTGGTACAGGCGCTCTCTGGCTGGTTGGACTCCAAGAACGGTAGACGACGAGGCAGAAAAGTTGGCTTTGCGAGGTTCAAGTCAAAGAGAAAAGACCAGAACAGAGTACGGTTTATGACCGGGGCTATGCGATTTGAGGAAGATAGACGCTCGATCGTGCTACCGACCATAGGAGCTCTTCGTTCTAAAGAGAATACTCGCAGAATACAGCGCCACCTAGCCAAGAACAACGCTCGTCTGCTCAACTGCACGCTCTCCGAGAGATGGGGGAGACTGTTTGTCTCTTGCCAAGTCGCAGTGAGAACGAACGTCACCTCCAGTCGGACTCCATCAAAGCCAAACGTTCGCGCTGGTGTCGATCTCGGACTGAGGTCGCTAGCAACGATAGCCGACAGTGACGGCAATATAGAAGTCTTTCCCAACCCAGCACCACTACGTACAACGCTTACCGAGCGTCGTAGGGTTGGGCGCGCTCTTTCACGACGGATACCCGGTTCAAACGGATACAGGCGAGCGAAAGCCAAGCTAGACCGCAAGTCCGTATACATCCGTCGTGAGAGTATCCACCAGCTAACTCGTTATTTGGTGGATAACTACGGCGAGGTACATATTGAAGATCTGAATCTCGCTGCAATGAGGCAGAGCATGGGAAGACGAGCCTTTCGACGCTCGGTATCTGATGCCGGACTCGGAGGCTTTCGACCAACACTCACCTACAAGGCCAAACGAGCCGGAGTAACGGTAGTCGTCGTTGATCGCTTCTTCCCTTCATCGCAGATCCACCATGACTGCTCTGGCAGACTCATGGGTGCAAAGCTCGCCAAGAGACTGACCTGTGAGACCTGTGACGTTGAGGTGGATCG
>JAKAQR010000069.1 GCA_021819725.1 Actinomycetes bacterium | reverse complement strand
CCGGTGGCTTCGCCTCGGGCCAAAATCTCTCGTGTGCCCCGGTGACCGCTGTCCGAGATGCCATGGGGTACGCCCTTGGACCGCCGCACTAGCGCATGCCGGTCGTAGCTATTCCACGGACGAACCACTTCTGGAAGACGAGAAAGATGACTGCCACCGGAATCGTCGTCATCACCGCCGCGGCCATGAGATATGGCCAGTTGACGAAGTACTCCTGTTGAAACATGACCACGCCAAGGGGAACCGTCCAAAGATGCGGTCTGCTCGCAACCAGCAATGGCAAGAGGAAGTTGTTCCATGACAACATGAACGAGATCAAAGCGAGAGTCAACAATGACGGGAGCACGAGTGGAAGGCTGAGCTGCCAAAACATTCGAAACCTGCCGGCCCCATCCATAATCGCGGCATCCTCGAGATCGCTCGGCAAATTCAAGAAGGCCTGGCGCATCAAGAAGATGCCAACCGCTTGCACCGCGAGCGGAATGATCAGCCCGTAATAGTTGTCGAGCAGGCCAAAGGCGCGCAGCAGAATGTATACCGGCAACATAACCGACTGGAATGGCACCATCAACATCGCCAGCACGCCAATGAACATCAACCGCTGACCACGGAACTGAACGCGCGCAAGTGCGTAGCCGGCCATGGAGTCACAGACCAGATTGCCAATCGTCACCCCAATGGCGGCGATGGCACTGTTGCCAAACCACCGTGCCAGCGGAACAAGATGCCAGATCTTGACATAGTTCTCCCAGTCAAAGACATGGGGGATCCACACCGGGGGATAGACCAGTGACTCCGACAATGGCTTCAGGGACGTCGAAAGGCTCCATGCGAACGGTATGAACATCACCAGCGCACCCATGGTGAGAATGGCCAGGTAGAGCCACCGTGAAATATGGCGCCTGATACGTCGTGTTCTTCGCCTTGAATTTTGCATCATCATACCTAATACTCGATCGGCTTCCCAAGCCACTTCGTCACCACTAAGGTGATCCCCATCGTCAACACGAACAAGAGAACCGTCGCCGCCGCGCCATAACCGACCTTCCCATAGCTGAATATGTACTGGTAAATCAGCAATACGATCGTGGTCGTCGAGTGCAGCGGCCCCCCCGTCCCACCGGACAGGATAAACGACTGATCGAACATCTGCAGGGTACCGATCATGCCCATGATCACCACGAAGAAGGTCGTCGGGCGAAGCAAGGGAACGGTGATATGAATGAATCGCTGCCACGCACTTGCACCATCCATCTGCGAAGCATCGTAGATATTCTGCGGTATTGCCTGCAAGCCCGAGAGGAATACCACCATGAAGTATCCGGATGTCGTCCAGATATTCATGATCATGATGGCCTTGAGCGCGAACAACGGATTCGCCAACCAGTTGGGTCCGTGGATACCGATAATACTGAGAAACCCATTCAGAATTCCGAACTTGTTGTAGATCCACATGAATATTATCGATATCACCGCCGACGAGCTCACGGCGGGGAAGAAGAACGCGAGCCGGAAGAACCCCTTGGCCGGTAAGTTCTGATTCAACAACACCGCGATGCACAGCGCCACGATCGTCTGTGTGGGAACTACCACCAGCGCAAAGGTAACGGTGTTGGCGACCGCGGTCCAAAACAGATGCGACGTGAACAGGAATCCAAAGTTCGACAGACCAACATAATGCATATGATTGAGCAGCGACCAGGAGAACAGGCTCAGGTAGAAGGCATACAGGGCTGGTCCAAGCGTGAACAGGAAGAGTATCGCAACACCCGGAAGCGTCATCGCGAAGCCAATACGCGCGTCTCGTGCTCTTCTCGATGGCTTGAACAATCGCAGGGAGCCCCTACCGCTGCGCTGCGGTGGCGCCGCGGCAGGGGCCTTGGAGGTAGTAAGTACCGTCACGAAATCCTACTCTGAGCTATCCCTGGGAACTCAATATCGCCTGCCCAGCCTTTTGCATATTCGCCAACGCCTGCGCGGCAGACTCCCTGCCTTCGATGGCCAACGTAGCCTGGTCCACCATGGTCGTTGAAGAATACTGAACGAATCCTGGAGGAAACGTCCAAGCAATGGTATGGGGCAGCTGCTGTAGCAGTCCGGCGGTCACCGGATGACTCTTATAGTACGGCAGGTTCACGAGTGACTTGCGTGTCGGAAGTGCCAGTCCCAGATTCATCCACCGTGTCATACCACTTTGGCTGGTCAGATAAGAGATCAGCTTCCAGGATGCTCCCGGATGCTTCGAGTCCTTGGTGATGGCATAGGCCACGGGAAACGTCAGCGAGATGTTGCTCACCGGACCAGAAGGAAGCACCGCGGTATTGAAGTGAATCTTTGGATACGTCTGGTTCAAGAACGGGACCAACCAGTCCCCAGACAGCACCATCGCAGCCTTGCCCATGCCAAAGGCCTGCCCGCCCCAGCTCGCTCCAACGCTGGTGGGCACGGTGGCATAACCATGGCGATACAGGTTTACGAAGAACTGAAAACCCTTGACCGAGGCCGGACTCGTGAGGGTGAACTTCGACATCGTCGAGTTCATCACGCCACCACCACTCTGATACAAGAACTCGGCCCACCGTGGCTCTTGCACCGAGTTGATCAGACCATAGACATGTTGGGACGGATTAGTGAGGATCTTCGCATCAGCAGCCAGCTGGGCCCAAGTGGTCGGAGGGCTCTTGATCCCTGCCTTCTTGAACATGGCCGTGTTGTAGAACAGCGCCAGCGGCGACTGGTCCTTGGGTATTCCGTAGATCTTACCGCCCTTCTCGAACAGCGCCAAGGCACTGGGGTAGAAATCACCGATTGAGAAATGCGATGCCTTGATGTAGGAGTTCAGCGGAACCAACACATGATCCGCCATGAATGTGCTCGACTCACCTCCGTTATTGACGTAGATGACGTCAGGGGCATTGCCGGCGACAAATCTCGTACGCAGCACCGATTCATAGTTGCTGCCGGACCCCGATATGGGCCGGTAATTCACATGGATATTTGGGTACACCTTGCTAAAGCCACTCAGGTCCTTCTGCAAGAGTTGCGCCTCTACTGGGGATGATGTCCACCCTGAGAGGGTGATCGTCACTGGCCCACTGCTCGATGACGATGAGGCGTTCGATGTCCCCCCGCACGCCGCCAACAGCAATGTCAGGCACGATAGGGAAACCGACCCCTGCGCTAATCTGCGAATAACTCTGTTCACCGTCTACTTCCTTTCCTCCCATTAGGAGATACTCAATGACTACTAAGGTTCAAATAACTGCTCAATAACCCTGTCAACCGTCGCCGATCTCCCCGTTACAGCGGGGCGGTCTCGATGCACCAGCCCTCGGGGAGCTCGGAGCAGGACACCTGACCTGCATCCCACTCGATATCCACCAGAGAACCCGCGACTGGCAAACCTCGGATCCGAATCGGATGGGTCCTCGCGATCTCGAGCGGCGACAGCGAGACGATCCGCTCGATGGCATCCACCTCGAGCCCCAGCAGCGTCGCCGTCACCTGCCAGACCGCCCCCGCTGCCCAGGCCTGCGGAGAGCACGCCCCCGGATACGGGAACGGGCCCCTGTTTCCCCTCTCCTCTCCGGAGAAGAGTTCGGGCAGGCGATGCTGGGGAAACAATGCGGCGGCATCCAACAGCGCGCGCGCCACCCGTCCCGCACCGAGCAGATCGCCACTGGCTCGCAGCCCCGCTGCGATCAGAGCCGTGTCATGGGGCCAGACGCTACCCCGGTGGTAGCTATAGGGGTCATAGGCCGACTCAGAGGAGCCCAGCGTTCGGATTCCCCATCCCGAAAAGAGCGCCGGTGACAGCAGCCGTCGTTGGGTTGGCTCACGATACCGCTTGGGTACTATCCCGCTCCAAAGACACTGTCCAGGATCCGACGAGAGCGAATCGAGCTGTCGCCCGATGCCGTCGACCGCCAGCGCGTAGTAGTCACGATCCTTGAGCCAGAACGCCTCATGAAACGCCACTTGGACCGACTCGGCTTCGAGCTCGAGATCCTCGGCCTCCTCGACTCGTCCGATCGACCGATACGTCATCGCCAAGGCCTTGAAGGCCTGATAGACGTACCCCTGCACCTCGGCCACCGCAAGCGGCGGGGCCCCGTGGGAGCCATCTGCAAAGACCATGGAGTCCGAGGAGTCCTTCCAGGACTGGACCAGGAGTCCCTCCGCGTTCCTCGGGTGAAACTCGAACAGACCCTCCTCATTGCGCTGCGTTCTGATCCATTCGACTGCGAGCTCAACCGCCGGCAGCATCTCATTGAGGAACGATCGGTCTCCGGTGCGGCGCCAGGTGCGTGCCACCAGGGTTACGAAGAGAGGCGTCGCGTCGACGGAGCCGTAATAACGCCCAAAGGGAATCTCCTTTACCCGCGCCATCTCCCCCAGGCGGAGCTCATGAATGATCTTCCCGGGCTCCTCCTCGGTCTCGAGGCTTACCTGCGTACCCTGCAGGCGAGCTAAGACTCTGGCAACCCCGATGGAGAGCTCGGGCGCAAATGCCAGTGTCTCTAATCCAGTAATGATCGCGTCCCTCCCGAAGAGGGTGCCGAACCAGGGCAACCCCGCCATCGGGGCGAGCCCCCCCTCGTAAACCGTGGTCAGCATCGCGAGATCCTCATGTGCGCGACGAAGGGCGCCGGTCCAATCGGCATCGCGTATCTCCACCAGCGGCCAGGGTATCTCTCTCGAGGGTATCAAGGAGATGACAGGATTGGACCAGTTCGTGGTGATCGTAAGAGCTCCGCTCGATGGCTCGACCGGCAGGCTCCATGACCATCCGAAATCCGTCAACTGCGCTGGAACCCGGTCCACACCGATGCGGACCGATCTTCGAATCTCATCACGGCCCTCGTAGATGATGTCGATCGCCGATGTATCCGAGCGCGAGACCACCGTTCCATGCCCCCCGGGGGTCATGCCACGCACCGCGAAGATGTCTTGAAAGTCCGACGCGACCGAAAGCTCGATGACCACGGGAAATACGGGACCCCACCAGTTCCAACTCCACTCATCAACCAGCTCATCGGGAGCAATGGTGATCCTTCGCATCATCCGGAAGGTGGAGGCGGCCGTCTTGGTGATGTAGCTCGCGCGAATCTGGCCACCATCGTGCTCGACCGCCGCAGGCGTCAGCGGCCTACCATCGGCTCTCACCTGATACAGCGAGATCATGCGGGTGTCGCCCATGTACAACCCGTGGCGCCCACTGGCTGGGCTCATGCTCAACTGCTTCGACCAGAGTGCGAAGGCAGGCCCCGACTTGATGACCGGCTCGTCCATGTCGACCTCGGGTGTTGCAAACGATCCAGCCGGTGCCGTTGACTCTCGCACCACTAACGTAGGCTCCACGACCCCGCCCGCCGGGCTCTGGCCCTCAAGGGTATCCAGTATGGTGAGCCCAGCCACACTCCCTAGGGCCTCCCAGTGGGGTGAGATGGTCGTGATCGGGGGAAACGCCTGCGCCCCATGATGGGTGTTGCCATAGCCGATGACCGAGAGTCGCTCGGGCACACCGATCCCCAGATCACCGGCCGCGGCGATGGCACCTTCGGCCATTGCATCGTCTAGCACAATGAGGCCAGTCGGCCTCCCAATGCCGGTCAGCAGTGACTTGGCAGCCTCGTAGCCTCCGCGAAAACCGCGAGACCCCGAGATCGTCACCAGGGTGCCCGATGCATCGGTGACCACGCCCTGACAGGCGCGCTCCCATAGCTCCGCAAGAGCCGACGGGTAAGCAACCAGACCGAGTTGTCGATGGCCCAGGTCCAACAGGTGCTTAGCCGCCAGCTGCGCCGCCGCGCCATGATCGACGTCGACCCTGGCGAAACCCGATGCCCCCGGCCCGAGCAGCACCAGTGGAATATGGATCGACGACTCCCAGCCAAGCGCCTCCCCGTCGAGAGCCATCACCACCACCCCGTCCACTCGACCGGAGTCCGCTACCTCGCGAAGTGAGCTCACGCCGCCGGTGACCTCACCACCGAGGAGGAGGAGATGATATCCCTTGTCGAGAAGTGCCAACGTGAGACTGCTCACGAGCGGTGCAAAGCCCTCGGAGTTGACCATGTCCTGGCTGGCGAACAAACCGACGGTCTGGGACTGCCCCAACGCCAGCGACCTCCCGCGTGCACTCGAGACATAGCCGAGATCCTGGATGACCTTGCGCACCCGTTCTCGCGTGGCCGCAGACACCCGCCCTCGCTCATTGAGCACGTAGGAGACTGTAGCGATCGAGACCCCAGCTTCACGAGCTACGTCCTCAATTTGTGGCACTCGCCGCTTCCCATCACCGTCGTGGATCGGACGTGATGAACCGCTTAAGCGCTGGCCTCCATCTTCACTCTTCGAGTTCAAAATTGCTCCCCCCAAACCTTGTTGCTGCGCGAGCCCTGATGCTTAATCGCTTAAGCAATGCCCCCCAACAAAGTAACGAAACGTTATCACAACTGCCACGCCCGTGTGTGCATCTTTGCAAAATTTCTTGCGCAGCCTGCCCAACTTACGGCGTGAGCGGCCCTTTCCCCACTGCAAGCCCTGTCGTCGGATCGAAGAAATGCAGGTGCTCGAAGTCCGGCGACAGCACCAGCCGCTCGCCAACATGGACAGGGAGGTCCGGCTCAACGCGCGCCACTCCCTCGCCTCCCCCAATCAGAATCTCATCGTCGTCCTCCACAGCGCCCTCGATCTTGGCTGCGGTCGCGTCCACGGTGAAGTGCACCAGAACTTCGGCGCCGAGCGCCTCGAGCAGCACCACCTGTGCCGTAAAGGTGAAGCCGTCGCTCTGGGTCGCCACACGAAGGTCGTTCGGCCGGATACCAACGGTAATCCGCCTCCCTCCATAGCGAACGAGCGAGGGGCGCGATATCCGAACGGACTCGGGCAGCTCAAGGACCTGGGACCCAAGGCGCAGCGCTCGCGCACCGTCCAAGAGGCTGGCCTCGTAGAGATTCATAGCGGGAGATCCGATGAAGGCGGCCACAAACTGGCTCACCGGATTGTCGTAGAGATTCTGCGGGGTATCACACTGCTGAAGGAGACCGTCCCGTAGCACGGCGACCCTATCCCCCATCGTCATGGCCTCCATCTGGTCGTGGGTGACGTAGATCGTCGACACCCCCAGCTGAGCCTGAATTCTCTTCACCTCTGCACGCATCTTGACTCGCAATTTGGCATCGAGGTTCGACAATGGCTCGTCCATCAGGAATGCACTCGGCTCGCGCACGATAGCTCGACCCATAGCGACTCGCTGGCGCTGCCCTCCCGAGAGCTGTTTCGGCTTGGCATCCAAGAGGCCGGTGAGGCCGAGTATCTCGGCTGCGGCCTCTACTCGCTTGCGAACCTGCTGCTTGGGAAGCTTCTTCATCCGCAGAGCGAAGCCGATGTTCTCAGCTACCGTCATGTGAGGATACAGGGCATAGCTCTGGAACACCATCGCCATGTCGCGGTCCTTGGGCTCGAGATCGTTCACCAGCCGATCTCCCATCAGGAGATTCCCAGAGGAGATATCCTCGAGTCCAGCGACCATTCTGAGTACCGTCGTCTTGCCGCAGCCCGACGGACCCACAAGGACCATGAACTCTCCATCGTTCACGGCCAGGTTCAAGTCCTTCACTGCGCAGTAGTCGTTCGAGTATGTCTTGGTGACATTCTCGAGAACAATTGAAGCCATCTCACGCTTACCTTTCACGAAGAATCAGGTGCACCACGCTCGGGTGACACACGCTCGATTTCACCCTTTCGTTCAGGAGAAGCGTAAGACAAGCCATTTCGCTATGGTCTCAGATCTGACTTGGCGTCCACTGCCCCCCGCCGCCAGTGTAGAGCGTAGCACAGCCAAGGACGAACAATCGCCGGATCACTCGCTTCACCCCCTTGACGAGATGAACGAGATCCCCGAGACGAGGCGCTGACGCCAAATGCGCAGCCGAAACACCCCCGTCGATGATGCTTCGCCGACCGCCCACGGTCCGACTCTCACCGGAGCGCAACCACGCAGATGGGCCATGGGCAGCTCTCGACTCAGCACAGCTCCGCCTCTCCGGGTCCGGCCCAGAATACCGAGTTGGACGCCAAGCCCCACAACACGAGTGCGTACGCATGCGTCGTCATTGTGGAGCGTTTCGCACCGATCAACGGAGCCTTCACGTGAACCAGTCCGTCGACGAAGAGGGCGCCTCATCGCCCCCGCGATTCGCACCGCACATCCGCGTAGACTAAGAGAGGTTTTTGCGATGATAGTCATGCGCCTCCACGACAGGTGCCTCCCATGTTGGTGAGAGGAGTACGCGCCCATAGGGCTGCCCTTGCGATCTGTTCAACCCTGGCACCCATCGCATTCTTGGTTATCGCAAGGGTAGACATCGATGAGGCAAACCTTGAGTCGTTCAAAGGTCGGGGCGTGATCATAGCGAGTAATCACCGTAGCCTCTTGGACTTCTTTGTCGGGGCCGTCGCCTTCCGACGGTGGGGCATGTATCCACGCACCTTTGTGCGAGGAGACTTCTTTGACCGACCGCTCCTCGGCCGAGCACTGAGACTGGTGGGGGCGATTCCAGCAGGTCACGGACGCAGCGCGGTGGTGGCTCTCAAGAGAGCCCACCAGATTCTCCACGACGGGGGTGTCATCACTATCGCCCCAGAGGGGCGCATTGTCCCCCTGTCGCAGCGACCGAGCGGATTAGGGGAGCTCGAGCGCGGGGTGGGCATCATGAGTGCTCGCTATGCAACTCCCATCCTCTTGGCCGCGATCAAGAACACCGACCAAGCGTGGCCCCTCGGTCGCCGAACTCCGATGCTCCACCTACCATGGAACCGCCCGACGATCACCGTTGCTACCAGGCTGCTCGACGTACAGGTCGGAATGACCTCTACCGAGATCACCGCGAAGGTAGCACAAGGCCTGAGTTCCCTCCTTGGCATAACACCCGATTCCTGATAGCACCACCCTAGCGAGCACGGGTCGCCAAATCGGGACTGGCACGCCTTGTCCCAAAGTGTTCGAAAATCTCAAAACAGCCAACGCTATCACACATACCGAGTCGCCGATGGTACAGGACCACTGTCCGCATGCGAACTGCGTTGGAGACGTTGAGCGATCAGCTATCCGTGGTGAGGTGAGGCTAGCGACCAGACGACGACGAAGTAGCAGGCACTCCCAAGGACGACCATTGCATGCCAGACCTCATGGTAGCCGAAGACCTTGGGGACGGGATCAGGCCACCGCAACCCGAGTACACCAGCACCCACGCTGTACATCAGTCCCATGATCAAAAAAAGGACGATCTCGGTCATGTTCAGGTTATGTATCGCCTGTGGCAGGGTGATCACCGCGAGCCAGCCAAGAACGAGGTAGGCCAAACCCCCGATAACACCCTTTGGCATGATGCCAATCCATGTAAGCACCGCACAACTGGTTCCACCAAGCCAAACCCCAACCAGAGCGAGGTCAAAGAGCCATCCGGTCCCAGCCAGGAGGAAGAACGGCGTGGCAGAGGCAGCGATGAACAGGTAGATCATCGCACGATCGGCCTGGCGCAGCCGAACCCGAGTGCTCGATGATACCGGTAGCAGGTGGTAGCCGGCGCTAATTGCGTAAAGGGCAATCAGCCCGAGTACATAGACAACGACGCCGATGTTTATCCCATCTCGCACCATCAGTGCGACACTGGCCGGTAACGCCACCGCGAGCGCGCAAAGATGGAGAATACCTCGCCATCGAGGAGCAAGCTCGGTGCCCGATGGACGAGCACGCTGATCTCGAAGGCGAAACGGGCTCGGCGGGGACGTCATCAACTGGCTCCAACAATCGCTGTCGAACCAGGATCGAACGACATTTGACGAGCCACTGAGCCCAACGGACTCGGTGCATGACAAAAGAGCGCTTGTGCTGGGATCCTCCGAATACGAGGCAATTCAGACTTCTTCCTGCCCATCTGCCCCTCTTCATGGATCAGCTACTCGCCCTGTAGTCTACCGTCGCGCTTCGGAGCGCCTCCAAATCCGCCTGATCTCGCTCGCATGCCTCGAGAAGACCGACACCGGACCCGAACGGTGCTCGACGATCTCCTTCTCTCAGCTGCCGACGGCGGACCAGTCCCAGACGCTTGCGAGCATGCGATGCCGTCATTGTGCAGATTTCGGAGGTTTTCGGACACCCGTTTCGGTCCATTTCGGACACCCGTTTCGGAGTTTTCGGACACCTAGCGAAGGTGGGCCACTGAGGTAGTCATACTGAATCGGACAACCTAGTTTCCGAGGAGGTAGTCGTGTCACGTCCCCGCATCATCATGCGTGCAATCAGAGAAGTACTTAACCTAGAACCACCGACGCACCCGGAGAATTGGTCCCCAAAAACGGAAGAAAGTGCCTCCTGAGCTGGTAGAATAGGTGTATAGAAGCATCCCAAACTACCAACCAAGGAGAACACTTTCTGTGACACAATCCTATCAGAAGCTAGAGGCTATCGAGGTTGCATTTGACGATGAGAATCTGGTCGCCAATGCTGGACTCCTCTTGGTGTCCACCCTTGCTTCCAAGCTTGGCTTGGCCGACGTAATCGCCGACAAGGTAGATCTCACTGGTCGAGTCGGTGGAGCCAATCCAGCGAGTAAGTCATTGACCCTCATTCATGCGATGGTAGCAGGAGCCTCGCATATCGACCACGTGGTGCGACATGAAGTCGCCTGCTATAACTGTTCAGAAAGGAGGAACTTGTCATTCAGCTGACAAAGCCCACCGGCACATGCAGGAGGAGTAATCCACTTGTGTGAAGCTGCCGGGAAAAGTACCCACG
>JAKAQR010000068.1 GCA_021819725.1 Actinomycetes bacterium | reverse complement strand
GCCAGCTAACCCCTCATCAGATGATGGCGCTCGACAGATGACAGCGAAGCTCCATCTTGAACCTAAGGTCGTTCGACACTAGAGTGGGAGGATGAGTGACGAATTCTGGTTGCGATACCTTCGGGCGCACTCCTTGCGTACCACTCGCACCCTGCACTACCTCGGATCCACACTGGCACTTGGCGCGCTGTTACGAGCATCTCGCCCGCGAGACCTTTGGTTTGTCGCTCTCGCCGGCTACCTGCCAGCCTGGTTTGCTCACCTGGTCTTCGAACACAACCGGCCTGAGACCTTCTCACACCCAGCCGCTTCGCTCCTCGCTGACTATCGAATGTTGTCGCTTGCGGCAACCGGTCGCCTCTGCCCACACCTCAAACGCGCCCTCTCCGATCTTCACGCAGGCGAGTGAACGAACCTTCGTTTAGGTCAACGCTGGCGAAACTGCAACAGCTCATAGGTCGAGACCTTCTTACTCGCGACCTTATCGTGGCGGTATTGGCGACCAGTATGGCTTCAATTCCAGCGTTCTTGGTAGGAACGCTCGCGGTCGAGATGCGCCAGTCGTTCCCGATCACGACACAAGAACTCGGCCTGGCGGTCACGAGTTATTATCTCGGGGCCGCCTGTTGGGCAGTCCCTTCCGGACGGGTGGCCGAACGTGTGGGCGGGGTGAGGGTGCTCAAGCTGACCCCTGTGATTGGTGCTCTCTTGCTCGTTGGCATCGCACTCCTATCATCGTCGTGGTGGGTAGTAACCGTCCTCCTCTTCCCGTGCGGCATGGTCAGCGCCGGCACCGCCACGGCTTCGAACCTGTTCCTCGCACGGAGAGGCAAGCCGAGCCGCCAAGGAGCGACCTTCGGTATCAAGCAGGCTGCCGTACCCTTCGCATCACTGCTCGGAGGACTCGCGGTACCGGCGCTCGCCCTGACTGTCGGCTGGCGCTGGGCCTTCGGCATGGCCGCCGCCCTCTCGATCATCACCGCTGTATTGGTCCCAAAGCCGACGCAGCCGCGCGCACCTGCCACGCAGCGTCGCACCAGCCTCGTGCCCAAAATCGACAAGGCCCCTATCGTCCTCCTCGCCATCGCCATCGGCCTCGGGGTCTTCAGTGCCTCGGGGATGGCCGCATTTCTGGTCTCGGGCACCGTACATGCCGGCATCGCGAAGGGCTCAGCTGGTCTGATCGCGGCCCTCGCTGGCGCGGCGACCGTCATCGTGCGCATTGTCAGCGGCTTTCTCGCAGATCGTCGAGCTTCATCACACTTCTCAGTCATCGCCGTCATGATGCTCGTCGGAGCCCTTGGCTATGCGACACTCGCGGTCGGCCAGCACCTCAAACTGAGCCAGCTCATCATCCCGGGGGCGGTCATCGCGCTCGGCGTCGGCTGGGGATGGAACGGCCTCTTCAACTTCGCCGTCATTGAAAGACACCGAGCAACACCCGCACGAGCGACCGGCATGACCCAGCTAGGGGGGCGACTCGGAGGCATGCTTGGCCCAACGATCATCGGGTTGTGCATCAACCACTTCGACTACTCCGCGGGATGGGCGCTGGCGGCTACCACCTGTGCCATGGCCGCCGCAGCAGTCGTCCTCGGGGATCGAGTCCTCACCCGGCGAGCGGCGACGTAGCTCCCCTTATGATGCCAACGCGTCGAGCCGAGCCATCTGATCGGCCGTAAGGGTGATCTTCGCGGCGGCGACATTCTCCTCGACATGGGCCACGCTGGATGTGCCCGGGATTGGAAGCATGACAGGCGACTTGGCAAGAAGCCACGCGAGCGCTACTTGTGCCGGAGTGGCACCAACTTCACGAGCCACCTCACCAAGAACACCTTTGCCCTGGGCCAGCTCCCCCGTCTGAATTGGGAACCACGGGATGAACCCAATACCAGCCGACTCGCAAAACTGCAGAACCGACTCCGACTGACGGTTGCCAACATTGTAGAGATTTTGAACAGTGTCAATGGTGGCATAACTCTGTGCCTCGCGAAGCAACTCGACGCTCACCTCTGACAAACCAATCCGGTCGGCCTTCCCTTCGGACTGAAGTTCCGCAAGCACACCTAGCTGCTCGGCCAATGGCACCTCAGGATCCACACGATGCAACTGGAAGAGGTCGAGGCGCTCAACTCCGAGCCTTCGCAGACTCATCTCTGCCTCCTGTCGCAGATAAGCTGGGCGACCAACCGGAACCCAGACACCTGGACCGGTCCGAACAAGGCCTGCCTTGGTGGCGATAACCAAACCCTGAGGATAAGGGTGCAACGCCTCCCTGATGAGCTCTTCACTCACGTACGGTCCATAAGAGTCCGCCGTGTCGATCAAAGTCACGCCAAGTTCGACAGCTCTGCGAAGTACCGCCTTGGCAGCCTCACGGTCTCGCGGTGGTCCCCAAATCCCTGGCCCCGTGATCTGCATCGCGCCATAACCAAGTCTGCCGACCGGCAGCGACCCACCAATCGAAAACACTCCACCAACGTAGTCCGTCATCGTTACCTCACTCATTCACCTTGCTATCGCCTCGCGCATGCGGGCGCGCTGCGCCCGCGATGGGGGCGATATTTGCATGTACAACCATTAGCCTAGCCTTGAAACAAGAGAGGCTGACCTTTGATCTTTCGGGCCGCAGTGGTGCCCGAGGGGACCCACTGAAGGCAGGATCGGGTTCTCGAGACGTTGAGATGGGCCACCAGGGGTGAGTCGGTGCCGCTCTGGGGGATCTTCTCACCGTTTCGAGTCGTTCTTGGGCATAGCTTCGCTGGTTGTCTGACCCAAGGAGAGAACTGTGACTACCTAAAGGGCGGCGGCGAGGCGGAAGAACAACCCTAGCCACGAACGTTGAGATGGTCCCCAAACCTGTGCCCAATGTCCCTCTGGCTACTACAGTGGTTGGTGGCATTTGTGTAGGAATCACACCCGATTGGTCAACCGGCTAGCAACTGGGTCCGAAGACGCTTTTGAAGTGGTCCGTACACAACTTTGCAGCATATCTCTATGTCGGAGGTTCCGGCATCCAAACGGTCAACGCGGCCTACACCAGCCAAACATGTCCTGATCCAACGTGTGGGTATGTCCATCGTGACAACCGACACGGGGATGTGTTTCACTGTCGCAATCCCTATTGGGAGTGCAACTGGCAGGGCGATGTGGATCACGTAGCCGCCATGAACATCAAATCAAGGATCAAAGATCGCCAGATCAGCCGGTTCACTCCCTATACGGAAGTGAAGAAGATCCTTGATGAGAGGTTCCTACGCCGAATGCAAAGCCGAGTTGGAGCACGTATCGTCCCTTTGGGGACCACCGGCAACGGTGTCCGAGATACGTGTGTTGAAAACGGAGCTACCGCTCACGGCAGGGCTCCAAGCATACCACGACAACGAAAGTTGGACGTGGGAGGTAAACAACCATCGACTCGCCCTAGTTCTGTTCCTGTGGATAGGGCAGAACACGCAAAGGCGGCTGGAGAGCGAAGACAGGAGAGGTGCATTGAGTGTGTATGTATTTTGGAGCGGAGCCGGATCAAAGATCCAGCCGGTCTTGCTCGTGACATTACCAAGGACCCTGCAGATTTGCATTCGCTGCACGAAGGGCATCCACATACTGAGTACGTTCCCACGTGGTTTCATCACTACTTGACTGAACCGCAAGCATGCCGCGAACCTGATCAAGTGCGTCAAAGCCCTTTCGGGCCATCCATCTAGCGAGCCCGTCGAGAAGGTTTTCCGCATATCCTGGCCCGTGGCGGAGGAGGGCCGAGGCTGTCATTACCGCGTCTGCGCCGGCGAGGATATAACTGACAACGTCGTCAGCCTGTTCGACGCCACCGGCCGCCACGATCGTAGCTTCGAGGCGTCCGTAGAGCAGTGCAACCCAGGTTTGCGGTAGGCGAGACTCCGCGGGATCCGATAGTCCAACGCTAGGAATTACTTCAAGTGACTCGGGGTCGATGCGAGGATGCATGAACCGGCTGAACAGTACGATTCCGTCGGCACCCGCCTTGTCTAGGCGGGATGCCATCTCTCCAACGGAGCTAAAATAAGGGCTCAGCTTTATCGCGATGGGCACGCTTACGACAGCCTTCACCTGTTGCAAGATCTCGACGTGAAGCTCCTCGACACCGCGCCCGTCGATACCGGGACCAACTGGTATCATGTGGATGTTGAGTTCTATCGCTGTGGCTCCAGCATTTTCCATGTCCCGAGCATGCGTAGTCCAACCACCAGGGGTGGCGCCGTTGAGGCTTGCGATCACGGGAACCTCGACAGCATTCACTGCACGCTCAAGCAGACCTAGGTAGTGCTTGGATGCCTTGGGTGCCAAGGTGTCTGGAAAGTAAGACAGTGATTCTGCAAAGCTTTCGGAGCCTGCCTCCAAGAGTCGAGCCTGGTGTTCTGCATCGCTAACCAACTCCTCCTCAAACAGAGAGTGCATAACTATGGCGCCAACGCCGCTCGCGGCGAGGCGCCGCACTCCATCGAGGGTGTATGTTAACGGCGACGCGGAGGCGACAAGGGGATTCTTTAGGCTGATGCCCATGTAGTTGGCTGATAAGTTCATGCGTGATCCTTACGTGCATCTGTTGGGAATCGGTGGGCTGGACGCGTTGCCATCTCCTCGTAGGTCGCCCACCGTTGATCGACTGCCGCCTGCGCCAGTCTCGCTAGGCGGTCAGCCTCTGGAGGGTCGGAGGAGGCGAGCATCGAGTAGCGCAGCTCTCGCTGTGAGTATTCCGAGAAGGCTAGGCGGGGCCGCGGGGAATCTAGCAGGAATGGGTTTTCGCCAGCCGCGCGCATCATAGGATCGTAGCGCATCAAAGGCCAGTAACCACTGGCTACCGCCCTGTATTGCTGATCCAAACCGTTGCGCATGTCAATACCGTGAGCTATGCAATGACTGTAGGCAATTATCAGTGAAGGTCCCTCATAGGTCTCCGCTTCGCGAAAAGCCCGCAACGTCTGTTGCGGATCGGCTCCCATTGCCACCCGGGCAACGTAGACGCTCCCGTAAGCCATGGCTTGAAGGGCGAGGTCCTTTTTCTCCGCCGTCTTCCCGGCAGCAGCGAACTTAGCTACCGCGCCGAGAGGTGTCGCTTTTGACATCTGTCCGCCGGTGTTCGAGTAGACCTCGGTGTCCAGTACAAGCACGTTGACGTCGCGACCGGAGGCGAGGATGTGGTCAACGCCGCCGGAGCCGATGTCATACGCCCACCCGTCCCCACCAACAATCCACACGCTGCGTCTTAGAAGGTGATCGACGACGCTCGCCAGATCCCGTGCCGCAGGGCTATCTAACTGTTCAAGGCGTACCTTTAGCTCGCCTACCCGCTTTCGCTGCTCCTGGAGCTCCGACTCTGTCCGTTGCGGAGCCTCGAGAACCATATCTACCAGATCGGCACCCAGCTCATCTCGGAGCTGTCGCGCTCGATCCCTGGCGAGATTGGTGTGTTGGTCCGCAGCAAGGCGGAAACCTAGTCCAAATTCGGCGTTATCTTCGAACAGCGAGTTTGACCAGGCTGGGCCGCGGCCTGAGGCGTCCTTCGTCCACGGCGTGGTCGGCAAGTTCCCACCGTAGATGGAGGAGCAACCAGTCGCATTGGCAATAATCGCCCGCTCCCCAAAAAGCTGTGAGAGCAGTTTTAAGTAGGGCGTTTCGCCGCAGCCTACACACGCCCCGGAGAACTCGAAAAGTGGCTCCAGAAACTGCGTACCGCGGACGGTGGCGAAGTCAATCCGAGAGCGCTTTATGACCGGTAGGGTCTCAAAAAAAGCCACCGCATTCCGTTCTGAATCCATCACCTGCTCTCTCGGGATGAGATTGATTGCCCGTCGACCGCGGCCGCTTGGTGCCGTAACCGGGCAGGCTTCGACACAGAGTGCGCACCCCGTACAGTCTTCGGCATAGACCTGAAGGGTGTAGGCGGTTCCCGGCAAACCCTTTGCCCTTAGGGGAGCTGACTGAAATCCAACAGGTGCCTCTGCAAGTAGCGATGCTGAATAATACTTTGACCTGATCACACTGTGTGGGCATACGAAGCTACAGTTGCCACACTGAATGCAGATATCGGGATCCCACTTGGCGATAACGTCTGAGACGTTGCGTTTTTCGAAGGCCGCAGTGCCGCTTGGCCACGTTCCGTCCACTGGGATCGCGCTCACCGGTAGCTCGTCCCCCCGACCAGCCATCATCACTGCGGTGACTTTTCTCACAAATTCGGGGGCGCTGGCAGGAACAAGGGGTGGTGACTCCATTGTCGACGTCACTTCGTGGGGAATCTCGACCCTATTCAGCTCCTGTAGCGCTCGCTCTACCGCGTTGAGGTTGGCCTTCACAACCCTCTCACCGCGGCGTGCGTAGCTTTTGAGGATGAAGGCTTTGACCTGCTCGATGGCCTTCTCTGAATCCATCAACCCTGACAGTACGAAAAAGCAGGTCTGCAGCACGGTGTTCACCCGGCCTCCGAGCCCGACCTCCGTGGCAATCCGGCCAGCATCGATCACGAAAAGCTGGATTTCCTTCGCGAGTATCTGCTCCTGAACTTGCCGGGGCATCACCTGCCATACCTTGTCTGCGAGATAGGGTGAGTTCAGCAAAAGAGTAGCACCATGTTTAGCGACTCGAAGTACCTCTGGGTGTGATAGGAATTCGAATCGGTGGCAGCCGACAAAGCTAGCCTCTGTGATCAGGTATGGCGCGTGGATGGGGTGGGCTCCAAAGCGGAGGTGCGATACCGTTTGAGAACCCGACTTCTTTGAGTCATAGACGAAATAACCCTGGACGAACATATCAGGTTCGGCGCCAATAATCTTTATGGTGTTCTTGTTTGCCCCAACCGTTCCATCGGAACCAAGGCCGAAGAATACTGCTCGCAGGGTATCAGCTGGTTCTATATCAAACGACGGGTCATAGGAGATACTTGTTCCCGATACATCATCTCTTATACCAACTGTGAAGCGGTGGATCGGCTCCTCCTTGGCGAGTTCAGTCAATACTCCGGCTGCCATTGCTGGCGTGAACTCCTTGGAGGATAGGCCATACCTGCCACCGGTAACCAACGGCATGACATCGAGTCTGCCACTCTGATACGCCTCGGCAACCGTTCCAAGAATATCCAGGAAAAGTGGTTCGCCGAGGGAACCTGGCTCCTTGGTCCGATCAAGAACAGCGATCCGCCGAACGCTCGAAGGCAGAGATTGAAGGACATCTTCCGCTGGAAATGGCCGGTATAGACGTACGGTGAGAACCCCGACTCGATCGTCGTTGGCACACAGGCTGGCAACGGTTTCCCGCAAAGTCTCCGCTCCTGATCCCATAGCTACGACCACGCGCTCGGCCTGAGGATGACCGGTGTATTCGACCAGGCTATAACGCCTGCCGGTCCTCTCGGCAAACCGCGTCATCGCACCCGCGACTATGCGGGCGGTCGCTGCGTAGTACGGGTTGACCGCCTCCCGAGCCTGAAAATAGACGTCGGGGTTCTGCGAGGTACCGCGAATGAAAGGGTTTTCGGGCGACATCGACCTCGATCGGTGTGCCCTGATCAACTCCACTGGAATGAGGTGTTCGAGATCATCGTCCGAGAGGATATCGATGGTATTGAGCTCATGGGAGATCCTGAAGCCATCGAAAAAGTGGACGAAGGGCACACGCGCCTCAAGCGTGGCTAGCTGTGCGATGACCGCCAAATCATGGGCTTCTTGAACCGATGAAGAGGCGAGCATGGCGAAGCCTGTCTGACGTACTGCCATGACATCCGAGTGGTCGCCGAATATTGAAAGTGCCTGCGCGGCGATCGAACGTGCAGCAACGTGGAATACGGTTGGAGTCAACTCGCCAGCGATCTTGTACATGTTCGGGATCATGAGCAAGAGACCCTGTGACGCGGTGAAGGTCGTCGATAACGCACCGCCCTGCAGGGCTCCGTGCAGGGCTCCGGCAGCGCCGGCTTCGCTCTGCATCTCAATTACCGTAGGAATACTGCCCCAGATATTCGTCCGTCCCTTGCTCGACCACTCATCGGCAAGTTCTGCCATGGGCGAAGCCGGTGTAATTGGGTAAATGCAGCAAACCTCGTTGAGCCGATAGGCTGCTGAGGCGGCGGCCTCGTTCCCGTCCACCGTGACTCGCATCACCCCTCCTCTGGAACAATCTCGATAGCATGAACCGGGCATTGCTCGAAGCAATGCCCGCATCCGGTACAACGGTCATAATCGAAGCGGTAGCGTTGACCAGGCCCAAGTTTGACCACTGCGTTCTCGGGACACGCCCCCATGCATCCATCGCACTCGAAGCAGTTCCCGCAGGAGAGGCAACGAGCAGCTTCGTAAACCGCCTCCTCTGCCGAGAGCCCAGCTACAACCTCAGAGAAGTCGGCCACCCGCTCTTCGGGTGCCAACTCAGTCTGCAGGCGGCGCTGAGTGTCACCGAAGTACCAGAGATGAAGAATGTCGAAGGTGGCGGTCCGAGGTTTGGTCTTCTCGACGCCGTGGCTGCCCGCGAGCCAGGCGTCTATGTGCTGCGCTGCCTTCTTACCATGGCCAACTCCTACTGTGACCGTCCGCTCCGCCGGGACGGCATCACCGCCGGCGAATACTCCCAGATGACCGGTCATCATCGACTCGGAGACCTTTACGGTTCCGTCGGCGCTGAACTCCACTCCAGGAACCGAGTGCAAGAAACCGGTGTCGCTCTCCTGCCCGAGGGCTAGGATCACAGTGTCCGCGGCAAGCTGCTCGAAACGGCCGGTCGGGTTTGGAACTCCTCGTTCATCGATCTCCATCGCCTCTACGGTCAGTTCTGGAGCATCGAAGGCGGTGATCGTCTTCAACCAGTTGATTCGCACACCCTCTCGCTCGGCATCCTCGGCCTCCTCTTCATGCGCGGGCATCTGGGCGCGAGTTCGGCGATAGACGATCAGCGCCTCATTGGCTCCGAGGCGCCGCGCGGTCCGAGCCGCGTCCATCGCCGTATTTCCTCCGCCGTAGACGGCGACCCTCTTGCCTATCACTGGAGGCTCACCTGCTGCGACGTCCTTTAAGAACGCAACCGCATCAAGAATTCGGCCAGCGTCGCGCGCAGGTATATCCACCCGTTTGGAGAGGTGTGCACCGACCGCCACAAATACCGCGTCAAAACCTCCCTCACGCCTCTCCTCCTCCAGGTCGATGACCTTATGGTTTGCGGTGAGGCGGATGCCGATGGCAAAGATCCGCTCCAACTCTTTGGAGAGCACATCGCGAGGTAGCCGATAGGCAGGAATCCCGTAGCGCATCATCCCCCCCGGCTCGGATCCTGAGTCACGGATCTCGACGTCGTGACCGCGCATCGTGAGATGGTAAGCGGCCGAGAGCCCACTAGGTCCAGCCCCGATGATCAAAACGCGTTTACCAGTGCGTTTACCAGGGCGTGGAAATTCCCATCCTCTTTCCAAGGCGCTGTCACCCAGGAACCGTTCCACGGCATGAATCGAGATTGCGCTGTCAAGCTCCGCTCGGTTGCAACTACCCTCGCACGGGTGATAGCAGACTCTGCCATGGACTGATGGGAATGGGTTGTCGGCGACTAACTGACGCCATGCCTGCTCATACAGGCCTGCTTCGACATGGGCGAGCCAGGCCTGTATGTTTTCTCCGGCTGGGCACGAGACGTTGCAAGGAGGTAGTAGATCGCGATAAATTGGCCTGCTTGAGCGGACGGGACCCGTTAGCGACCGCCCATGCAACAGATCAGGCAGAGAGGTAATGTCTGGCAGTGTCATGCCCGCCTCGGCTCGTTCGCAGATTGCCACTCGTAGGTCTCGCCTGCATCGTCTGCGGCGAGGAACCGTGACCAGAATAGTTCTCGCATACGAGCCCCCTGTCCTCCTTGACACGCTATTCGGCCAAGGTAACCCATAATCTGCCTTCCTACGTATCCCTTCTTTCTGCCATATCCTACGACATCCAATCGGTTTTTGAAAATGTAATCTGCGTGCTCGAGAAGGTCAACGTTGGAGAGTCGCACCTCGCTCCAATGCCATGGAGGGTAGGGTCCAAGCCAACTTGTACCACTGACAAGGCACCTCCGCGATGAGGTGCGGGAGGGACCAGTGATGACGTGATAGAGGTTCTGATTCGCCAAAGCCTCCACGTAGGTCAGGTTCGAGGCCCCAAGGACCGCGACGAAGATCTGAGCGTAGAACTCGATCTCATCATCTGGATCATAAATGGGAAGGCCATCCCCAGCGAAGTCGACGAAGGTCTTCGCCCCCGCTACGTGGCGTTGGCGCATCGTTGGAGAGAGGGTCCTTGCGAATCGTCGGTAATACTCACAGAACTGGGTGTAGCCATAGCCATCAGGGTGAGCCTCTCGATACTCGACCCAGAGGAGCATCAACGTCATGTGGGGACGTTTGAGCTCACGGTGGAGGTAGGCAAGATCGGGCATCGGTTTGGCTTGAGCGGGCAAACAATCGAGACTCTAAGGCGTTGTCGTCAAGGTCGTCTGGAAGCGGCCAACACAGGCCAGCCTGCTTTGCCCGTTTGACATAGTCGAACACCGTGCTCTTTGGGAGCGAACAGGCCTGACTGATTTCTCGTACCGGGCGGCCCTTGGAAAGTGAGAGCCTTAAGTACTTCTCTGATTGCACGCATGATGATGCGGGGACGTGACACGACTACCTCCTCGGCAAACTCGTTGTCCGATTCAGTATGGCTACCTCAGTGGCCCACCTTCGCTAGGTGTCCGAAAACTCCGAAACGGGTGTCCGAAATGGACCGAAACGGGTGTCCGAAAACCTCCGAAATCTGCAATCAGGGAGCTGCTGGTGTCGACGGGGAGTCCATTGAAGAGTTCGAAAAGGACCTGAAAGGGAACCTTTATCGGATTTGGAATCGGATGTCCTCAGGGAGCTATTTCCCGCCGCCAGTACGCGCG
>JAKAQR010000067.1 GCA_021819725.1 Actinomycetes bacterium | reverse complement strand
GAACAGTATGCTCGTCTCGACACGGAGAGCGCAGGGGAATGAGAACGGTGAACGATGTTGCCACCGAGGCCACGGCAAGCTAGGCTGACCACATCGTCATTCGGCAGTGGCTGTGCCCGGCTACTCACGCGGTGGACGGGAATGCGTCATTGGAGTTGGTCACTCACCTACTAGCCCTTGAGTGGGTCGTCGCTGTTTCCGGCAGGCGAGGAACCCGTGCGGGACTCAATTCCGAAGGTTGTTGGATGCCTAAGAGTCATAGAAGGAGTATGTCACCCATGTCGCTATCCACCCCCACGCTGGAGACTACTCGCCTACGACTCCGTCCCTTCGACGACACCGATGCAGACGACCTCTTCGCACTGCACAGCAACGCACATGTTCTCCGCCACTGGGACGCACCTGCGTGGAACGATCGTAGCCGTGCCGAGAAGTTCATCATTGCTTCCCACCAGAAGGCCGAGGAAGCCACCGGAGTGCGGCTGGCCGTGGAGCGTATCACTGGCGGTGCAATCATCGGTTGGTGCAGCCTGCACGGATGGAATCCGGACTTTCGCAGTGCATCGCTCGGCTACTGTTACACCGATACCGCTTGGGGTCACGGTTATGCCACCGAGGCTGCGCGCGGATTGTTGCAGTGGGCCTTCGACACTCTGAACCTCAACCGCGTGCAGGCCGAGGTCGATACGCGCAACGTGGTATCCGCCCGTGTACTCGGAAAGCTCGGGTTTGTGCTTGAAGGAACTCTCCGGGAAGACTGTATTGTGAACGGCGAGGTATCAGACTCTTGGGTCTACGGACTGATCAGACGCGAATGGAAATTCACCGACTATCCAGCAGCCCGACCCTAATCCGCCTTCGGATGCTGCTAGCCCGGAGCAACCCTCGTCTACCTGACATTTGCCAAGCGGCCATCTAACCCATGGAGCATGCCGGCCATAGTGCGCCTATGGTACCGTCATTGACGAACAATAGAAGAGTCACCTGGGACTCTGAAACTCCTAATATCGCTCTGCAAGACGGGATATGTCCGGACCCGAAGCCCGCTTCCTAAGACCCACTACTGGAATTGCATTAATCTCCTTGAGGCGATGTTAATGCATCGGGTGACCGATCTCCCTAAAAGGTTCCGTTCGCGCCGCCAAAACAAAGTCGGGGTGAATGCCCAACAGTTGCGGTCCAAGGCACATGATAGAGTTTGCACAATGTAATTCCGTTAGGTGCAACGGTCCTCCTCGCGGATGACCATCTGGAAGAATACGGGTAGCATCGAGTAGTTCTAAGTGATGGAGCCGACAAATAGCGCCAGTCAAGTTATAGGCACGTAGGACCCATGATCGAAAAGACGGCAAGTGTAATCGGATCCTAGCCATCCTTGTGCGGTACTCACGCTGAAAGTCAACAATCGAGCCATGGTCAAAGCCATAAAGGTGTCGACCAACGCTATGGTGAAATCGTGACGTGATCGGTCTTCGTCTTCGGCTTCGACATTGACCGGAAAGATCGACGGGCACATTCCACACGCAATACCGACAAAGTCGGCTAATTGGAATAGAATCCATCCGCAAGCTACCTGAACACACGTTGCTGCGAAGATTTCTGATCGCCCGTACTCTGACTAACCTTGCCTTTGCAATGGTCCAAGCTGCGCCGAGTTACGCGATGCCCGACATATTTCATTCGGCGAGCGATCTCGGACTAGTACTCGGTGACGAAACGATCACCCTGGTAGCAGGCCTGCTCGGGGCCGCGATAATTGCAGACCGGGTTCCGCGTGCACGCTTGCTGCTGTTGGCTGACCTAATGACCGGCATTACCCTTATCGCGCTTGGCCTCTTTGGCCTATTTGGCTTGCACAACAATTAGCCCTACATCGGAATCGCTGGAATGATTGACGTTAGACTAGCGTTTTCAGAATGTCAATAAATGGCTCCACCTAGGAAAACATGTACAGGGACTTACGTCAATCGGTCACCGCTACACGGAGCATCTATCGGGACCTTGTTAGCATTGTCGGGCCGTTCGTTGCGTCAGTGCTACTAGCACTGACGCCCCACAATTGGCTATCGTCACTGCCGGATTCAATCCTCGGATCGCGAGCTACATCTTTGCCACGATTACGGTTGCCGAAATGCGCGCAGGTGTATCACGCCCGCGTGTACCGGAATGTTGAGAAATCTGAAAAACAGATAAACCGCCTTTTCATCACGGCAGGAAATCTAAAGCATCGATCTACAGTTCGTGATCTGGCATGTGAAGACCTATGCGCCGATTCTCATTTTTCCCCTGCTCCCTACCAACAAGTACTACCATGGAGCCTCTGGAGGAGCAGCGATTCTAGCTGCACTCGCCGTTGGAGAAGCCGTTGCCTACTAAAGTTTAGCGAAACATCCCCTGCGACTTGCCTCTGGCAGCCTGGTTCTCATGGCAGCCTTCCCTGCAGCACTGGCGCTCCATCTCAGCCTGAAGTGGGTCGTGTTGGCATCGTTATTGACTGACACAGGCTTGGAATATTCAGGTGCTCTGTACTCGTTCTCGGTTCACACCAGCGTCCAAAGGAGATGATCACAAGAGCTTCGAGTTTTTAATTACCGAGCTTCAGTGGCTCCTTTGCCTGTAGGTTACGTGCAGGCCGTGTGCCGCTCACGAACCTTTCGTCGCTGGTAACCCTCCTTATCATTGAAGCGGCGTATAACCTACCCTAAGCTGGCGCAATCATGTCAGTGAGATCCGTTTGGGATCTCCCCCGCTCGCCGCTCACGAGTTCTTGACCACACTGCACTGCAAGCCTCCTCCACAAAGTGAGGTCGAACCTACAGCTTCCTCTACCGTCACCGCGATCTCATTGAAGAAGCTGCACGCCATTACCAGGCGACCACAGTCAGTCGATTATCGCTCAAGAATGATCTGATTGTCGCCCAGGAGCGTAATGTGGGTTACGTCACACGCGTGCAATAACCAGAAGATCGGCTATCAAAGATAACAGGCGAGCAAACCTGGCGAACATCCAGTCTACGGACACAACGAAACACCGAACGGTTTCATAGTGGTATCACCCTACCTGAAGCCACGCTGACGGACATAAGGATCCCGCCAACCGTCCACAGCTCTTCAATTTCGGGTCTCAACCAATGAAGAACTGGACTATATAACCGACCAACTCCTGCCTAACGATGATGGTCGATAAGAATTTGGACAAAGCTGATAGGTTGAATCGGGTGAACCTCGCTGAACGATAACTGGTATGTCGCATATTTTGGAAGGCAGGATAGCCTAAGCACGTGCCGAGTTTTTCCCGAAAATTGAGAATACCAACAAGGCGATCTCGATGGGGGGATTGCTTTGTGTCGCCAAGAAGGTTGGGCCTCCTATAGTGACGGCAGAGATCGAGAACGGGAAGCCTTCCTCGCCCCCTAAGCTGTCACCGTAGTTGCCACTACTTCCAGCCATATTATTGGGTTCGCCTACTTCCAAACCGACAGAGCATTACAAGCCCATCTGTCTCTGCTTGTCGTCGGACAGACACATCGCAGACTCGGTCGCGCCAAGGGAATCATATCCTACGCGTTGCCCTTGCTCAGGGCTACGAGAGTCGATCTGATCACCGATGCTGCCGCAGCCTTCTATCGCTCCCTTTCTCACAAAGAGGAGTCGGGCTTTCAACTCTATCCACCTACAGAACCCACCAGCGGCGACTAGGTGAGCTAAGTCCTCGTAGAGAGCGAGAAACGATCCAACTGTAGTGATGATCAGCTTCCGTGGGCAAAACGATACGCCGGGCCAGCTCGTTGTTTTCCAGCATCGGATGTATCCAGTCCGGATGATTCAAAGCTCTGCTGTGATCGACTTGGCTACCAATTCGTGCTAGAGAAAGTGTCAAGGAACCCTGAACAACTTCAAATGTCTCGACATCTACTAAACACATTACCCGATCTGAAATCCACTGATGAAAACTAGTGGCGTCCCGTTGAAAGCCTTAGAGCCAACTACCATTCAGTTGGGCCAACCGTTGTCGTGAGACTCACCAGCCGGTTCGATTACGGCTCACAAGTCACCGATATAGACAGCATGAACATCGGGAGCGGACTGAGGAGACGACGATGAGTTGCGTCCCAACCCCAACTACCCGTCGCAGGCTAAGTATACTGCACCTATGCGCACATCGCCAGGAACGACTCGAAGAGTGAAGGCCACTGGTGTCTTGCCACTAGCACTGGCGTTGCTCATCTCCGCCTGCTCCTCCTCAAGCACACAAAAAGTCACCCCGGGGATGCATGTCGTACCGGTGACGATTCCCATTGACGCTCCGGTGTTCCCGGGAGGTGCTTCTATGGGCAATGGCGACGGCCTGTTGACATTCAATCCTCAGGTCCCAAGTTCGAACACACCAAAGCATTTCGTTCCACCCGACTCGGCCTTATTGGACGGTGTGTCGAGTCATGGCAAGCTCCGGCCACTGTTGACAATCGCCCAAGGACGTGCGTTGATGGCCCACTACAAACGCTCAGGTGGGGTCTATGTCACGTCAGCATCATTCGTAAACGCCGAGGACGGATGGGCCACGCTCTGGAGTTCCCTATCTGCAATGGGAATCATCGTCAAGACAACCAGCGGAGGGAGGTCATGGACCCGGATTACGGGCACCTACAGCGCAGGCAACGGCTCAAGTCTAACCGTCACCGCGGTGAGCGCGACAGCCGCTTGGCTGGAGATCACACCAGCGGGAGCGAACGTTAGTGATTATTTCTACCACATCACTGCCGCGGGCCAACAAGTCCAACCGGTCTGCCTCTGTGATGGAGGGCCGACGTTGCTCGGACTGCTGAGCCAAAGCGAGGCAATTGGAGCAATATCACCATTGAACAACCAGCCACCGACGCCGGCGGGTGTCTCATTCTTCACATACTCGGGCGCCACGAGCACACGATGGGCTCCTGCTATACCTCTTCATTACGCGCTTGCTACTGGGGGGTTACCGAGGCAACCAGAGGTCGTGGGAATCACAATGGGACCACACAAGGGAATCAGCAACGTGGTGGTGGAGACGAGTCACGCTGTGAAGGCGAGGATCAGGATCTCGGATATTCACGACTTGCCGTCCGCCACTTTTGGCCCAAACGGCTCCTTGCTCCTAGGGTGGGTCACCGAACAGGGTGACGCAAAACTGGCACTCTTTGCCTCGGGCCAAAGCAAGCCCTATAGGAACGCGGACTTAGGCCCCATTGTGCCAAAACATGGAGGGACGGGCCCCATCGGACCTCAACCAGTGATCGTTCAAAGAGCGGGCTCATCGTTTCTGGTGTTGAGTGCAGAATCGCTACGTAACTATGGCGTTCTCAAACGCGCATGGATGGTATCAGGCTGACGATCAGACTGGACTTGATCGCCAGATGGAACACCGATCTACGCGCAGCTATGCGGCTTGAACATTGCGGTTCGTTCGAACGTCAATCGGTTATATTCAGTGGATCCTTGACCGTCGAAGCTTACCTAAAAGGTAACGGGTTCAACCGACGCCAGGGTAAGCAAACTACCGGCTTACTTGTTCACATGAGTTCTCCGTTGACTTCGGTTCGGGCCGAAACAACTCAGCAACGTAGCGTGATCACCTCCCTTCGACGGTCAATGCACCGGCTCCGTACCAAGTGCCAATGCACACCCAGAGAGGGGGCACAACGGTGGTGTCCACGTACTTGAGTCCCTGGGACGGTCACCACGTAGCCGCGCGAGCACACCGGTCCTTCCTGTCCGATAATTTTAGGGCCAACGCTGGCCATGCAACTGCGACGCGGTGTGAGCCCCGACCTACACCAAACGCCGCAAACCTTGCTGTCGTGTGTGTATGCAACTCAAAGACCACCAAAAACTGGCCGGGCTAAGTCTTGCCTGGGATGTGTACCAGTTCGTCTGAATCAATGAAAAACGAGACACTCTGTAATTCACTGATAGCTCTAACCTACCCAAGTTTTCTAGCACGGCGAAGTCATTGGCCCTCATTGACTTGCAAGGTAGAAGGTCAGGACGGTCTGCGGCGTTGGGTATCAGTACCATGGTTGCACTGGCAACCGATAGGATGTTAGCGACTATGAGAAGGCAAGTACACCCTTGAAACGACGGTCAATCGAAGAATTGAGTCAGCCCACTGGAATGCAATTCGGGAGACAGTGCTGCCAATCGAAACGATCGCTGGCGATGAAATTCTCCCTGGTGCGTCGCGTTGGAATGAAAGAGATAAGTCGGCGAGGACCCAAGCCCCCGATCTCTACCAGCAACCGACTTTATCAAGGTTAGAGAGAGCTTATGTGCATGGCCGCAGCGAGCGAATTGAGCTACCCCGAGTATGTTGAAGCCGTCCAACGCGATCTGGTTTTGACGCGCTCAGGTGACCATCGAAACGATAAGCCGCCTCGTATTTATCCTGCTCATATGATGTGTGACTATTCTTGCTCTCTTGAAGCCGTTCGCTTCTAACTTGTGAAGGTCGATCTTCTAGACGAACGTGGATCCGGGCTAAAATGAGGTACTTCAGGACATGGCTAGAAAATAGGTGCACTGGTGCCGCGAAGAGACGAGGAGTTACGCTAATATGCCTGTACGACACGCCAACCCCGGCGACGCGCTCGGCATCGGAACAGTTCATGTCGTATCTTGGCAAGCTGCTTATCGAGGCGTTCTTGCACAAGATTACCTCGATTCCCTTGATCCCGCTCAACGCGGCGCAAATTGGAGTCGCTACCTGAACGGACTCCTCCCACACGACGAGTCCGTTTTCGTAGCTGAAGTTCAACCCAACAATGTTGTCGGCTTTGCCAGCGTTGGACAGTCGCGAGATGCCAACGGAGTCGGAGAATTGAGATGCCTTTATGTGACCCCGGAGCACTGGGGCGAAGGCATTGGGCGCGATCTCATGTCTAGTAGCGTCAATGCGCTAGTCGCTTGTGGTTTCCGTGAAGCCACTCTCTGGGTCTTGGACAGCAACAACAGAGCTCGCAGGTTTTATGAGACCAGCGGATGGGTCGTGGACCAGGGTGCGAAGCAAGAGATGATCGGCGGAATAACGATATGCGAGGTTCGGTATAGACGAACCCTCGCCTGACATGAAAACCCTGCAGTAGGCACGCGTGAGTGCGGGGTGTCGGGAGGGGCCTCCCGGGAGGCGCGCATCCCGAGATTGATTTGTCGGCAGGTTCCGGGGTGGTACCCGAGAGCGCAACCCACATGATCATGAGTCCGAGTGTATTGTTACAAACTTCTTTGCCAGTTCGTGCGACCGATTCGTTGAACTGAGAGGGCGGGTAAGAGAACCGCACCATGCAGCTACACCATTAGTATCGCTAGCCTGGGTCGCCCGTCCGGCCGAATTGTACTCCATGAGGTTCCCGTGTCGGTCTTGCAAAATGAACGCGTAACCATTACCAAAACAGAGTTCTTGGCCTGCGTGGAGATACTGTCCTGGCTCCAATGTGGCCGGGCAGCCTCCCTCTCCAACCATGATACTTGGAGAGGGAGAAGGAGAAGCCGATCCTGTCATTGACATACCAGGTCCAAAGCTAGCCAGTGCAGCGCTAGCAGCTACAACCCCACCTTCGAATGACGTTCCGTACTTTCATTTACGTACCCCCTCACGTCGGTCACGACCGGTTTATCGTCTGGTAGATGTCAAGACCATAACACGTTATTTCGACCGAGTGCTGGTACTGCGGCACCTTAGCGAAAGTGTGTGTCTACTAGGCATTCTGATGGAAGAGCTTGACTTACCAGCTTCCGATATTCGCCTGCATCGGAAGACCGAGACCGAGTACCTCCAAAAACTCAGGCGTGTCCCACTCTCCAAGAGCTCCAAATGAAGCGGCCCCTCCTATCAGCAATCTTCGCTGGCAGCCTTGGAATGGACGAGGTGAATGAGATGCGCGATCGCTGGTGTCAGCGAGCCTTGCGTCCGAGACTGCCAAGTTTGCTCTCAACTATTAGAAATCGCCCGAACGCGTACGAGAAGGTATTTCATATTCATCAGACTGGAGGTATCCAATGGGAGGTGAGGGCGGTCGCAGAACTCAAACCACGGTCCCAGTGATCGCCGAACATTACCTCGGTGACCCGTTCCTCCTGCACTCCAGGTGCACGTTCTGGACTACTCACCCTGGTACCAAATGCCGAACCTGTGCCCAGCATGGCAGCTGCCGCAACGACAGTCGCAACCGATGATCCTGATGTGGCTGGGCGAGCCTGTCGCTCACGTTGACACTCTTGCCTGCAGCCAGCGCGTGTCGGCCTTCCCATGGTCACACACTCAACAACAGTCGGGGTCCAGGGCCCGGACGAGTGCACCCAAAGCAACCCGGTCGACCGCGTAGTAGGTGCTCGCACCTTGGCGTGTGACTACCAAGAGCCCAGCGCGGCTGAGCTGGCCAAGGTGGTGGCTGATCGTGGCGTCGGTCCGCGCCAGCTCTTTAGCAAGGTCGACGTTGCGCACTCCTTCAACACCAGCGGCGATAACCAGCGAGAGCAGCTTGATCCGCACTGGATCTGCCAGGGCCTTAAGGCGAAAAGCCACCTCAAGCGCGTCGTCGTCGCTCACGACCCCCGCGGCGACAGGAGGGCAGCAAAGCGCGCCAGTGCATTCGATGACAGGCAGGGACTTCGGCATGGGACCAGTTTCGCATATTTCCTTGACATATGTCAAGTCAACGAATATACTGATCCTAGACATTCATCTAGGATAAGGAGATCGCCATGTCCCGTGTACAGTTAACCCTCAACGTCGACGACATTGAGGGTGCCGTCGAATTCTACACCAAGCTCTTCAGCACCGAGCCTACCAAGCGTCGTCCAGGCTACGCGAACTTCGCTGTCACCGAGCCACCGCTCAAGCTCGTCCTTCTGGAGAAGCCAGGTCACGGTGGCACGCTCAACCACCTCGGGGTGGAAGTCTCCTCCAGCGACGAGGTCGAGTCGCATCAGGCTCGCCTCGTCGGTGAAGGGCTCTTGTCCGGCGAGGAGAAGAACGTCACCTGCTGTTACGCCCACCAAGACAAGTTCTGGCTTACTGGCCCGGGCGGAGAGCGCTGGGAGCACTACGTCGTGCTTGCCGACAGCGACACCTTCGGGACTTCGTCCTCGGGCACAGCTGGGCAGGGAGACGTCTGCTGTGCCACAGTCCAGACCAGCTAGGACGCAGGGACTGTACGACGTCGCCGATTTCCGAGATCCTCTCCTGCGCCACCACGCTATGATCACGATCGAAGCTGCTGACACGGACGCAATGAACGGAGCTACATCGTGCTATGGCCCGTCCAGGTTCGGCACCTGCGGCGCGAACCCGTTGCTGAGTGGCGCTCCGATGAGCCCACCTCAGACAACTGGCGCTGTATCGAGCTCGAAGACGGGACGATCCTAATTACCGCTTGGTAATTTCGATGTAATTACGTTTGGGCAGTTCACTGGCTATTTTACGCCCCAAATTACATCTATGTAATTTTGATGTAATTCGCGTACCGGTCTACGCCCAGGAGCCCGAGGCTAAACACACCAGCCGTCCAATGCCTACATCAAACCGATACAAGGGTCGCCTGTAGTTGCGCTGTGCCAGGTAGCCAAGGCTTTTGGGACAGTAGCGGCGGTCAAAGATGTCGACCTATCGACTCAACCAGGCGAGACCGTCGCACTGCTCGGCCCCAATGGAGCGGGCAAAACCACAACACTTGACATCGCGCTTGGACTCATCCATGCTGACCAAGGAGAGCTTGAACTCTTTGGTATGGCTCCTACAAGGGCTATTGGGGCTGGCTTCGTAGAGGTATTCACCTCCGATCGGAGGTGACGGAGGAATCATGACTCACGGTAACCGACGATCTACCGCTCATCAGAGGTTGGACCGATGCGTAAATTACATTGAAATTACATCTATGTAATTGCAATGTAAATCGCCCAACCGTCTGATCAACATAGGCCCAGTACGGCGAACTCAACCATCAAAATCGGGAACTCGCTAAGGAGCTATGGCGATGCCCGAATTCAACGTTCCCGGTTCTACAAGGATGAACTTCCAACTCACGTCCGCAGGCGCTTTGATGATCACACGCTTCGGGTAGGGAAATTTATAAGGGCCATCAACAACAGTAGCCCCACCACCTGTCGGATAACACATTGGCTGAAGGGACTCGTTACCTGGTTGGACTTTGATACGCAGGTATTGTCGATTGCCGAAACAACTTGCCGACAGGCTTATTTTTGAATCAGGGAGGAACTTTTCAAAAGTTGTCTGTTTAGAGGAGTGTGAGTTTGGATTCGATGGCAGGGCGACTGACGCCACAGGGAGGACCTTCGAACCCGTTCCGCGTGCTTGTAGCAACACTGTTGCCCCTACAGCAGGATAGAAGCTACCGAGCGATTGACCACCAGAATCGTCAAGTATCGCAGCCACTATAATAGCACCGGTTACCAGCATCACCAAAACAAGTAACCAATATCTTCTTCGCGCCGGAGATCCACGAATACGTCCAATAATAGATCCTCGGGTGTCGATAGTTGTAGGTTCCGAACTCATATTACCTACTCAGCACCTGTGCCGCCATACCTAAAGGTTGGAGATATGTATTGTTGAACGGAATTAGTCTGCGTCGCCCATGGGGTACAACTCCCCTGCAAATCACATGTTCTGCCTTCGGTGGTGATCGTCACCGGATGATACTCCACTCCGGCATAATATGGACCACTACCACCGGGAGCAATCACCACTGAGTTGCCCGCACCCTGAGAGAACGAGTGTGTCCAGGAAATGTTAAAACCTAAAACGCCATCGATAAAACTTGCGGGTACTGTATTCAATGACCCACCGATAGTAGATGACGTCGTAACATTTTGAGTGCAATCGGCGGTCTGAGTATACGAAACCTTCTGAACCCAGTTACACACTACCCAATCTCCTGCAGTCGGGCCA
>JAKAQR010000066.1:3082-10993 GCA_021819725.1 Actinomycetes bacterium | reverse complement strand
CGAGGGATCTGGAAGCAGCCAAAGTGGTGGTTGCGACCCTCCCGCAATCGGTCGATGTGATAGCGGTAGATGCGACGAGTGAGGAGGATCTCGCCACCCTGGAGGAGCTCATACGTCGTCGGTGGGGATATTTGGACGGTGCGTTACACGCGGTTGCCTTTGCGCCCCAGAGCGCGCTTGGTGGGATTACGGATGTCCCTGCCGGCGATGTTGAGCTCGCGATGCGTACGAGTGTCTGGAGCTACTCGGCGTTGGGGCGGCTCCTCCATCACCTGGCGCCATCGTCTGGTGCCAGCTTGGTAGGGCTAGATTTCGACAGTGCCCGGGCGTGGCCGGTGTACAACTGGATGGGTCCGTGCAAGGCTGCCCTGCGTTCGCTGAACGGCTATCTTGCTCGTGACCTTGGTGCTGTGCACGTACGGGCCAATTTGGTCGCTGCCGGGCCCCTCCGGACCCGCGCGGCCTCAGGGATACCTGATTTTGAGTTGCTCGTGGATCGGTGGAGCCAACAGGCACCGCTGCCTTGGGATCCCATGGATGCGTCCAGCGTGGCCGATGCGGTCTGCTTTCTCTTGTCGGATCTTGCTCGATCCATCACCGGAGAGGTGCTGCATGTGGATGGAGGTTTCCATGCCATGGCTACCTGCTTGGGGAGTGGTTCTCCTCGGTGAGATCCGGATGCTCGTGGATATCGGAGACGTTCTTGCCGGTTCGAGGAGGCGCTAAGTTAGCAACGAGTTGTAGGAGCTCGCCGATGCTATGCGGTTGTTCGACAGGATGGCGTAATGGCTGATCGGGGTGAATCTCGTAATGGTTGCGGCGGCCTACGCGTGTTCGCTTTACATAATTGCCCTCCACGAGATCAGCGATAATTGCCTGGGCTGCGCGTTCGGTGATCCCGACCCGCGAGGCAATGTCGCGGCCGCGAATCCCGGGATCGCTGGCGATGCAGACGAGGACATGCCCGTGGTTGGTAAGGAACGTCCAGTTAGGCCGTGCCGAATCTTCGGGGGTGCGATTGGAGTGAGCCATATTCCCAATGGTAGCTGGCTTCATGAAATAGTTGACAGGTTTTTCCCCACGAGTGACCGATCACTCGTGGCATTGGTTATAATAACAGCGGTGAATAACTCACGAAACAGAATTCGTAAGTAAGTACGGGAGGGTAGCCATGGGACTGGGGCGGACTGTAGACCCTGAGGGGAGTTGTTGATGGACGTCTTTACACAGTGGCTCCTCGGCGCAGCGGTGCTGATGCCAATCGTAGGGTCCGCTATCGCAGTGGTTGGCGCCAAGGGATCGAATCGTCGCCGTCGAATAGTGACGGAACTTGGCTGGATGTCGGCGCTGTTTGCCTTCGGTACCGCTGTGGCGGTTGCACTTCGTGGATCTTTTGGGATCACCTTAGGGGGTGCCCATGGTCATCCATTTCTGGGCCTTTGGGCAGACCCACTCACGGTAACGCTTCTGGTCCTCATCTGCGGGGTTGGTGCGGTGGTGCAAAGCTATGGCCTTCGGTATCTACAGGCCGACCCGAAGGCTGAGCGCTTCTTCGCTGCGGCGAACGTGGTGGTGACCGCGATGGCGGTTGTGAGCACATCGATAACGGTCGCAGGCTTGGTCGCCGCTTGGGTGGTTGCAGGGATCGGCTTTGTAGTCGTGGTCGGGGCGCGACCGGATCTGCCGGGAGTGCGGACGTCTGCCCGACGTACCTTGGGAATGTTCGTCCTTGGCGACGCAGCCTTGGTGGGTGCCGCGGTCATTATCTGGTTACGAGCGGGGAACGTCGATGTGGTCTCCGCGCATGCGCTACGCCTGGCAGCTGGAGCCATCGGTGGGCTTTCAGGCGCGGTGGCACTCCTTATCGTGGTCGCAGCACTTTCGCGTTCTGCTCAGGGGCCCTTTGGGCGTTGGCTGCCGGGCACCGTGTCGGCGCCGACGCCAGCATCAGCCCTGCTCCATGCCGGGGTTGTCAACGGTGGTGGAATCCTGCTGATACGTCTCGGTGCGCTAGCCGGTGACTCGATGTTCGCCATGGTAGTAGCGTTTACGGTCGCCGCAGGCACCGCAATCGTGGCGACGGCACTCATGACCCGCAGGCCAGACGTCAAGGGAGCTTTGGTGTTCTCAACGATGGGTCAGATGGGCTTCATGATTGCCGAATGCGCAGTCGGAGCTTACCTGGCGGCGTTGGTCCACCTGGTTGGCCACGGCATGTACAAGGCGACGTTGTTCTTCGGCTCTGGCTCACAAGTCCCTCGCCTTGGCGAGGAGCCTATCGCGCCGGCTCGTGTGGGCTCCACCCTTGTGCGGTTACTGGCAGCGGGGGCTACGGCAGTGGCAGCGGTCGGTGTAATGACCGCTATTCCCGGAGTCCTGGAACATCGCGGTGGTGCGGTATTGCTTGTCTTCACCGCTGCAACCGCTGCAGCAGCAGGCTGGGCATGGTGGGCGCGGCGTCCAGGCTCAGTGGGTGTTGCAGCCGCGTGGGTGGCCTCAATGCTTGCTGCTGGAGCACTTTATGGGCTGGTCTTGGGTGGTTTGGGTGACTGGATCGGTCCAGCACTCCCAATCGCGGGGATCGGTACGCTCAGTCCTTGGTGGTTGTTGACTATGGGTGCGGGAGGACTTGCGATTGCGGGCCTTCTCCGGGTCTCTAGCATCCGGCAGCGATTGGTGGCAAGCTTGATAGCAGCTGGCGCACCGCCAGCCATAACAGGCCCGCAGAGGAGTACTCCGGGCTCTGTGGATCCCTGGGTGGGCTCGCGTGGAGGTACTGTTCAGACGACTGCCATTTGGACGGAGGGTGTGGCGTGAACACTACTGATGAACTGCTCGCTGCTCGGACACGACTGCTCGTCCAAGTCGACGAGGCAGCCCGACTGATCGCCCCGTTGTGGCCGCTCTCAACCGTCATCGCAGTAAACCCTTTGTGGGATCTCCGTCAAATGCCCTTCGCCGAAGCGGTTACCTACGCAAGTCGTGTGCTTGGCATCTGCGGATACCCGTCACCATCGCTGTTCGCCGAGGAGTATGCGAGCCAACGAATTACCAATGATGATCTGCGGGCAGCTCTTGGGGATTGCCCAGTTACCCATGGTGGCAAAGGGATCAGCGATGTTGTGGTCCTGACGGCTACGGAGCGCCATGACTTGGCTCATGGTACCGAAATCGCCGCAACTACGGATCGGGAGGTCGCCAAGTGGAGTGCCGCATTCCTTGCGGGCATGGTTCCTACCCATGCAGCCAGTGGGTTCTATACTGCCTGGCGGGCGATCATACCCTCAGACCCGACACTCCGCAGGATCTTGGGGAAATCCGGGAGGGGCCGCCTTGCCGAGCTCCCGACCCAGCCCGAGGATGCGATTCTGCTCGGCCTCGACCGGCTCGGCGTGCCCGAGGAGGACCGAGTTGCAGAGCTGGCTCGTCAGCTGGCACGGATGCCTGGGTGGGCTGGGCACGCCAAGTGGCGCTCTCGGTGGGCCGCACCCTATCAGCCGGGCCCAGCTCTGCATCTGGTTGACTACCTGGCGGTTCGTCTCAGCTATGAGGCCGCATTGTCGGTCGCGGCCACGAACGGAGAGGGAGCGATGGGTAGCTCAGCTTTCTACCAACACCACAGGGGGTTGGACGAGGCGCCTCGAAGTTGTGAAGCTCGGCGGCTCGAGCCGCCACGCTTGGATGTCGAGGCTTTTCCAGCCGATGTGCGCGAGGAGCTGTTTGCGCTGTCTGGTGCTGAGGCCGCGCAGGTCTGGCTCAGGGCCTACGAGGGCCACTATCGTGATCGACTGCTCGACTCTTTGAACACAGAGGTTGATGGGCTTTCGACTCAGACGCCCTCTGCCCAGGCTGTCTTTTGCATCGATGTGCGCTCCGAGGGACTGCGCCGCCACCTCGAAGCGGTTGGTCCGTACGAGACGTTTGGATTTGCTGGCTTCTTTGCACTGCCGATCCGCCATCAGCCCTGGGGATCGACCGAAGCCGTCGATCTGTGCCCAGTGCTACTCAGACCCGGCTCGAGGACCATGGAGAAGCCGCACAACGCCGACGTAACCGCGAGTCGCCACCTTCGTGGTCGCCAGGTAGAGGCTGGCGCTCATATGATGTTCGATACCGCCAAGAAGGCAGCGGTGTCTCCGTTCATCCTCGCCGAAGCCAGCGGCTTCCTGGCTGGTCCGATATCCGCCGCCAAGACCTTCTTTCCGAGATCGTATGCGAAGTTGCGTAGCGCGCTGCGTGCATCGCTGGCACCGTCAGTCGCCACGGTGATCGAAACCGATCCCAACGACGGTGGGATGAGCGATGAAGAGCAGGCGCTGTTTGCCGAGACGGCTCTGACCACCATGGGTCTCACCCGGGATTTTGCCTCGCTGGTTCTGCTCTGTGGGCATGGCAGCACCACGGAAAACAACCCGTATGCCTCTGCGCTTGACTGCGGAGCCTGTGGAGGGAATAGGGGCGGCGCGAGCGCTCGCGCTGCAGCCTGGATCTTGAACCGGACGAGAACTCGTGAATTGCTTGCTCAACGGGGGATCTTCATACCTGGGGGGACGGTCTTTGTCGCAGGCGAACACGACACCGCGACCGATACGGTCGTCATCTACGACCTGCATCTCGTGCCACCGTCACATCACGACGGTATCGCTGTGCTGGCCGCAGATCTCGAGCGCGCGGGCGCGGCACTGGCTAAGGAGCGTGCTCGGCTCTTGCCAGGGGTGAAGAAGGGTCGCAACGCCGTAGCTCAGGTGGCCGCGCGTTCCACAGATTGGGCCCAGGTGCAGCCTGAATGGGGGTTAGCCCGAAACGCCGCATTCATCGTTGCTCCACGGAGCGTGACCGCCGGTGTCGATCTGGAGGGTCGCTGCTTCCTACACTCCTATGATGCATCCGTGGACCCAGATGGCGTTGCCTTGGAGACGATCCTCACCGCGCCTATGGTCGTTGCCCATTGGATCAACGCGCAGTACTACTTCTCAACCGTTGATCCAGAGGTACTCTCCGCCGGAGACAAAACCGTCCACAACATCGTTGCCGGAGTAGGCGTGGTCGCCGGTGCCGGAGGCGACTTGAAGGTTGGCCTGCCCCTCCAATCGCTCTTCGAGAGTGGCCGGACTTATCATGAGCCGCTGCGGCTACTCACCGTTGTCCAGGCTCCACAGATCCGCCTCGACGCGGTCATCAACCGCAACCCGGTTCTGCGTGAACTCTTCGACGGGCAGTGGGTGCATTTGGCTGCGCGTGACGACGAGCACGATACCTGGAAGATCCGTCGCAGTGACGGTAGTTGGGTCCAGTGGAGACCCGCTGCAACCTATACCGAGGAGGTAAGTACCCATGGATGAAAGCTGGGCATTGGCGCAAATGACAAGGATCGAGGTCGTGATTGGTGGTGAGGATGTTCCCCTTATCACTGAGCTCTTGTCCGAGGTGGGTGCAACCGGATTCACCGTGGTGTCGAACGTCTCTGGCCTTGGCCATAGCGGGTATCACCAGGGACGTCTGCTCTTCAACGACCGAAATGCGCTTTCCCTAATTACCGTGGTGTTGCCCGCCGAGAGGGTGAGGCCCTTACTCGACGGTCTTCGGTCACTGCTTGCACACCGCTCCGGAGTACTCCTGGTCTCCGATACCTGGGTAAGTCGCCCGGAATACTTCCAGTGATCGTTGTGACGGCCAACCATTTTGTGTCAGAAGTATCCAACAGGTTCATCCAGAGCACCTCCTCACAGGGGGGAGATGTAGGGGTCCGAGGACCTGCAAAATCTGGGCGCCGAGGTGGCGAGATTTTCAGGAAGAAGGCTTATCGACACAAAATGTTACCGAATTGAGAAGATGTATAGGAATTGTGGCAAAAACGCCGGTCAACCGCCATCGCGTGTACTAGGTTAGGCACAATCGAAGGTCTACAAGGGCTTCGAGAGGGTCACAGTGACCTAATCAATATGGTCAAGGTGACCTAGTCATAATAGAGGCCTCGCAATGGTGGCCTCGTCATCACGAGTCAAAAGTCAAGGGGGCTTACTCAATGCAAACCGATAAACCAGCCGTCGGAGGGCGGCTGAGACGTGAGATGTCATATCTCGACTTGAGCTTCGCAGGCCTCGGTGCCATCATTGGCTCCGGTTGGCTCTTCGGAGTTCTCTACGCCGCAAACTATGCTGGCCCAGCGGCCATCCTAGCGTGGATCATTGCGGCCGTTATTGTTACGTTCATCGCACTGGTGTATGCCGAACTTTCGGGTATGCTTCCGGAGGCTGGAGGAATTACTCGATTTCCTCACTTCTCGCATGGATCACTCGTCGGCTTCATCATGAGCTGGGGCGCGTTTCTCGGCTATGCCGCAGTTCCTGCCATTGAGGCTGAGGCGGTTGTGCAGTACGCCGAGCACTATATCACTGCATTCAACGGCAATACTACACTCGACTTTATCGTCGAGGCGATCATTCTGCTCGTGTTCTATGCCATCAATATCTACGGTGTGAAGGTCTTTGCCAAGATCAACAGCGTGGTGACGTTCTTGAAGTTCGTCACGCCGACCTTGACGATCATCGTGATTCTCTTCGTCGCCAAGCATTGGGGCAACTATACCGCCACGACGGCACACGGCTCTGGGTTCATGCCCTATGGATCGGCCGGAGTTTTCATCGCAATCGCATCGGGTGGTATCATCTTCTCGCTCCTTGGCTTCCGGCAGGCCGTGGATCTCGCGGGTGAGGCGAAGAACCCACAGCGCGATATCCCGCGAGCGATCATCACCGCGATTCTGCTTGGCGCTCTTGTCTATACCCTCGTACAGGTGGTCTTCATCGCGGCCCTGCCACCGCATGCGATCGCCAAAGGCTGGGCAGCACTCTCGTATACCTCGCCGTTCGCCCAGGTCGCTACCATCATCGGGCTTGGTTGGTTGGCATCGATCCTCTATGCTGATGCCGTCCTCTCCCCCTCGGGAACCGGACTGGTCTATCTCTCCTCTGGAGGACGTGTCGTCCTAGGTTCAGCACGCAACAACTACATCGGCAACAAGTTTCGGGGTATCTCCGAGCGCTTTGGCGTGCCAATCTGGGCTATGTCCATCACGGTACTCTTCGCGATCATCTTCCTGCTTCCATTCCCAAGCTGGCAGAGTCTGGTGGGGGTTATCTCCGCGGCGACGGCTTTTACTTACATCATGGGTCCGGTCTCGCTCGCAGTGTTCAGGAAGTACCACAACGATAAGCACCGCCCGTTCCGCTTGGGTGGAGCCAAGTTGATTGGCTTGCTGGCCTTTATCGGTGGCACGCTCATCATCTACTGGTCAAGCTGGGGCGTGGACTGGAAGCTTGTTGTTGGAATTCTGGGTGGTACGGTCGTCTATTTGATCGCATCGGCACTGGGTGCACCGGTGGAGAAGATTACGCGGGAGGATTGGCGGTCAGGACTCTGGCTTCCGGTCTATCTGCTTGCAATGATGGCCATGGCTTACTTTGGCGCTGCACGCTTTGGCTCTCCATTCAACCACGGAAAGGGTCTGATCCACTATCCCTTTGACCTCGTGGTGGATGTCGTGCTTGCCGTAGTGTTTTACGCATGGGCCGTGGCATCGGGTCGTAACAGTCAAGACACCGAGGAAGCCTTTACCCGATCTGCCGAGGTGCGCCTTGAAGTCCAAGGCGGTGGCGAGGCAAGCCTCGCCGATTAGCACGTCGGGAAGATGATGGGTTCCAAACCGTAGGATTCTTCACCTTTCTCAACTCTGGGACTATTGCAGAGGGACGGTCGGTATATCCGCACCGTCCCTCTCTGTTGTTGCGCTATTTGCGCAAGTAGTACGGGCTCGGCATCTGTGACTAAGGTCATGTCTGCGGACTGGATTTCGCCGCTCGGTCTGTCGCGGGGAGATTTGGATCGGCCGCGGGTGAATCGCCGTATTGC
>JAKAQR010000066.1:0-2982 GCA_021819725.1 Actinomycetes bacterium | reverse complement strand
GTTGCGCTATTTGCGCAAGTAGTACGGGCTCGGCATCTGTGACTAAGGTCATGTCTGCGGACTGGATTTCGCCGCTCGGTCTGTCGCGGGGAGATTTGGATCGGCCGCGGGTGAATCGCCGTATTGCGCGTGCAACGTGGAGTGCAAACACCGTGCTAAAACTGAGTACCGACGGCTGGAGAGTAGCGCAAATCCGGCGCAAGTGGTACAGTCAAATGACACTTTTGACAAGTCGTTCATCGCTAGAGCTGGGTAGCGGAGGTGGCGTTTGACGGTTGGGTCGCAGCGGTTACCAACGTGAATGCGATCGAGGGTCGCCGGTGAAACCGTGTTCGAGCTGGCTCTGGTGCGCGACGTACTCGCGTGGCCGGTATCGGTGAAGATGCTGGGTGACGCCCAATGACACCAACCGCCCCCAGGATCTGGATCGTGAGCAGTTGGAGGGGGACAGTGTCAGTCTTGGTGACTCACCCAGTGCAGGTCGAGATGACCCTTCGCGACGTGGAGTATCGGTGTCGGTGTATGTCCAATGTCGGTCGCAAACAGGACACCGTGAGAAACGAAGCCAACGGCCAGTGGAAAGTAGTACGTGGAGTGATTCGGGAATTATGATTCGTTAGTATACTCAAACACAACAGGGAGGGGGAGCGACCAGATGACCGTCAAGCGACCACATAGTCATGAGGTGACCGATGGACCCGGGAGAGCACCGGCTCGAGCGATGCTGCGGGCAACGGGTTTTTGTGATGCCGATTTCGAACGGCCTCAAGTAGGTATCGCCTCTGCGGGCAACGACCTTACCCCGTGCAATATTATCCTTCATTCGCTCGCCGACTCGGTGGCGGCGGGCGTGCGCTCGGCCGGGGGAGTTCCAATGCAGTTTTCTACCGTGGCAATCTCTGACGGCATTGCTATGGGCCATGAAGGCATGCGTGCCTCACTTCCGAGTCGTGACCTCATTGCTGATTCCGTCGAGTGCGCCATGACTGCCGAGCGATTAGACGCTATGGTGACCATCGCTGGTTGTGACAAGAGCTTGCCGGCCATGCTGATGGCCGCCGCTCGTCTCAATGTCGCAAGTGTGTTTCTCTACGGTGGCACGAGCCAACCTGGACGCTATCAAGACCGAGATGTCACGATTCAAGATGTTTTCGAGGCGGTAGGCGCACAGGCTGCCGGCCGAATCGCCCCTGATGAGCTCGACGCATTGGAGCGTTCGGCCTGTCCTGGAGCGGGTTCGTGTGCCGGGATGTACACCGCTAACACGGTAGCCGCTGAGGCCGAGGCGCTTGGCATGGCTCTACCCGGATCAGCGTCTCCGCCGGCAGGCAGTGACGATCGGATCCGGCTCGCTCGAGCAAGTGGTGAGGCTGCACTCAACCTACTCAGTCAAGGCATTTGTGCTCGTGACATTCTCACCAGGCCTGCCTTCGAAAATGCCATCACAACGGTAATGGCCTTGGGCGGTTCGACGAATGCAGTTCTGCATCTGCTTGCGATTGCGCACGAGGCTGGCGTCCACCTGGAGATCGAGGATTTTGACCGGATCAGCCGCAGAGTCCCACACATTGGCGACCTACGACCGGGAGGTCGTTTTGTCATGAGCGATCTCGATCGTGTCGGGGGAGTGCCGGTGGTACTGAACATCCTGCTCGAGGCTGGACTACTCCACGGTGAGACATTGACGGTCTCTGGTGCTACGCTGGCTGAGAATCTCGCCGCCTTCCCTCAACAGGCCGATGGAGTCGTCGTACGTCCCATCGACAGGGCGCTACGCACCGACGGGGGTCTGGCGATCCTCTACGGTTCGCTGGCACCTCAAGGCGCGGTTATGAAGCTTGCTGGAATCGACGCTACGCGCTTTGTCGGCATAGCGCGCGTCTTTGACAACGAGCCCGCGGCCATGAGCTACGTCACTAGCGGGCAGCTCCAACCCGGTGATGCAATCGTCGTGCGCTACGAGGGTCCCCGTGGTGGACCAGGTATGCCCGAGATGTTGGCGGTGACCGCAGCGGTGAAGGGATCGGGCCATGGACACGACGTGGCCCTCCTCACGGATGGTCGTTTTTCAGGTGCAACCACCGGCATCAGCATTGGACACATCTGCCCGGAGGCTGCGGTCGGCGGTCCATTAGCACTCGTCGAGAACGGTGATCCGATCATCATCGATCTTTCGGCTCGCGTTGTCGACCTCAAGGTCGAGGGCGGGGAGTTGGAGTTACGGCGCCAGCGTTGGCGTGCGCCATCGCTCCCGAGCGGCAATGGTTTTCTGGCCAAGTACGCCCGCCTTGTTGGCGCAGCCTCTCAAGGTGCGATCGTGGGCAGCTAACGGGTGATTGTGTCGGATGCTGCGATGTGAATGTGGAAGGCCGACTGCACCGCGCCACGACCGTTCCGCAATGTGACGGGCGTTGTCGGGGAGATTGCGACAGTCATAGCTACCATCGAAGGCGGTGTGAGGGCTCCCTCGGTACTTGGCGTTCTGTCGCTTCTCCAGACGGTGGCGGTGGCGATCAGTGCCTTTGATACTGGCCGTGAATGGTGTATACTGATGTAGAGTTCGCGAGTTAAGGAGCATATGATGAACGCAATCGATAGGGCCACCACCCCGACAGATCAGACACGACCACTCGGTCCCAGGGAATCTGTACGGCGTCGAGTCATCGGAGTTGATCTCTGGGTTGAATGCCCGTCCGGTCGTGAGCAGGTGGTGTCACAGGCCCGATTGGCGGCGATGAGGACTCATCTCCGCTTGTCAGAGGCTTGGGACAAGGTGGGCTCGGAGAATACAGCCCGAGTGAACGAGTTAGCCGAGCTGCAGCTGCGATTTGTGGCTCGCCGCGACGATGTTCACCTCACCGACGAAGCAATTTGTGAGTTGCTGGACCAACTGGCTGGTCGGATACGATGGTCACAACTGGTCAAGTTGGAGGAGTTCGACGGCGTTTCGGTCTTGGAGCCTCGCCTGGCGTACTAGCACGG
>JAKAQR010000005.1 GCA_021819725.1 Actinomycetes bacterium | reverse complement strand
CGGTAGGCCTGTTTGAAGAGACCGGTTAGTGTTGGTCCGTCTTCGCTGCTGAATCCCCATTCGCGTCGCACCCGTGCATGCCACAACTCCGCGAGAGCTTCGGTCATTTCAACGCCGAGCCCATGGAGATGCAGGTAATCTTGGTAGCGATTGTCGCGGAAGTATTCTTGGGCCACCTCACTGACACGTTTACCCATGGTCACTACGTGAAAGGCGACGTAGTCAACTTCTTGCGTTGTACGGGGTCGGTAGAAATCGGCGATGCATAGATGTGGTGCATTTGGCTGCCGCGGGAATTGGAAACGGGTCAATTCACGATCACGCGCCGAAGGGTCCCATATGATCAGGTCATTGCCCTCAGAGTTGCAGGGGAAGTATCCATAGACGAGCTGGGGAATCAAGATCTGGTCCGTTTTTGCGTGATCGAGTTCTAGCGCGAGTTGCTGGCGAATCCGTTCTTTGAACTCAGCGTCAGATTCTCCATTTTGGGGTCGATAGCCCCACTGATGACGAAAGAGCGCTGTTTCATTGAGATAGGCGGCGATCTCCTCGAGAGGGACGCCTTTCACCACCCTTGTGCCGAGAAACGGAGGGGTATAGACCGGATTATCGAATGGTACCTCTTCGGAGCGAATGGTACGTTCTTCGGAACGAACGCTCGCTTCGGTTCGCATGCGCTTAACGGAGGAAGCTTTGATCTTGCGACCGAATTGGTCGTCAGTGAGGTCACCATGGGAGATTTTGACGAGCTTGTCGAGCACAGTAAGTCCTTCGAAGGCATCTTTACCGTAGAAGACTCTTCCCTTGTAGATCTCGCGCAGATCGCGTTCCACAAATGATCGTGTGAGGGCGGCTCCTCCAAGAATGACTGGGATATGGTCCAGACCCCGTGCATTGAGTTCGAGAAGATTATCCCGCATGACGAGCGTTGATTTGACCAGCAATCCACTCATGCCTATCGCATCCGCCTTCGTCTCGACGGCTTTTTCGATGAGTTCATTGACCGCAACTTTGATACCGAGATTGTGAACATGGAAACCATTGTTTGTCAGGATGATATCCACGAGATTCTTGCCGATATCGTGCACGTCGCCCTTGACGGTGGCAAGTACAATGGTCCCGCGATTGGTGGAGTCCGCGCGATCCATAAAGGGCTCAAGATAAGCGACTGCCTGTTTCATGGTCTCAGCCGAAGCGAGGACAAAAGGTAGCTGCATCTGCCCTGAACCGAAGAGGTCGCCGACCTCGGCCATGGCCGCGAGAAGGATGTCGTTGACGATCGCAAGTGGTGCCGATCCCCCGTCGAGTGCTTGCCGGAGGTCGGTTTCAAGACCGACTCGATTCCCGTCAACGATGCGGCGGTAGAGGCGCTCATCGACGGGGAGCGACTCTAACGGAGGTCCAGTTTCCTTGAGGCTTTCTGCGGATTCAAATAGGTCAATGAGTCGCGACAGCGGATCATAGCCATCTCGGCGACGGTCATAGATGAGGTCAAGGCAGACTGTTGTGATCTCTTCGGGAATCTTTGCCAGAGGGATGATCTTTGAAGGGTGTAAAATTGCCATACTGAGTCCATTGAGCCGACATTCTTCGAGAAAAACGGAGTTCAGTACTTCTCGGGCCGCAGCTTTCAGGCCAAACGATACGTTGGATAAGCCGATGATGATGTGCGATTCAGGGAAGGCCTCATGGATGAGCCGGATACCTTCGATGGTGGCTTTGGCATCTTGGCGGGACTCTTCCATCCCAGTCGTAATGGGGAGCACGAGTGGGTCGAAGATGAGATCGGCAGGTTGGAGCCCATACCGATCTATCGCGATATTGGCGATAGAGGTGGCGGCTTTGAGTTTCCACTCAGGTGTTCGTGCTTGCCCCTCCTCGTCAATGCAGGTCGCCACTACTGCGGCTCCGAAGCGCTGCGCGAGGGTGAGAAATTTGTCGAGACGCGATCCAGGGGCATCGCCTTCTTCGAGGTTGACGGAGTTCAGAATCGTTCTTCCACCGAGATGGGTCAACGCGACTTCGATTACCTCTGCCTCGGTGGAGTCAAGCATGATAGGTAGAGTTGCTGCAGTGGCGAGGCGTGCACTCAGCTCCCCCATGTTGTGCACACCGTCTTCACCGGTATAGTCAACGCAGAGGTCGATAAGGTGGGCACCGTCGCGAACCTGTTCTTGGGCCATCGCCACACAGGTATCGTAATCAGCTGCAAGAAGAGCCTCACGAAAGCGTTTCGAGCCGTTGGCATTCGTTCGTTCGCCGACGTTCAGTAGGGAGGTGTCCTGACGCAAGGAGACAGGGGAGTACAACGACGCAACCTCGGGTTCCAGGCTTGGTTGGCGTGGTTCTGGTGTGAGATCTCGGCAGGCCTCCACCACCGCCTTGAGGTGGTCAGGTGTGGTGCCACAGCATCCGCCGATGACAGTAACGCCAAAATCGTGTACGAAGCGACGCAGGGAGGTGGCCAGCTGGTCCGGCGTGAGATCGTAGTGCATCTTGCCGTCTTTGACCGATGGGAGTCCAGCATTGGGTAGACAGGAGATCGGTAAAGGGCTGCGCTCCGCCAAATATCGGAGATGCTCACTCATCTCTGTAGGACCGGTGGCGCAGTTGATGCCAAAGACGGTCGGTTGCATGGCGCTGAGCGAAGAGAGGGCAGCACCGATCTCAGTTCCAGGAAGCATGCGGCCGGTGAGCTCGATCGTTACTTGGAGCTGTATCGGCAGCGTACGACCCTCACTCTGCATTGCCAGGCGAGCACCGATCATTGCAGCCTTTGCCGAGAGTATGTCATAGACGGTCTCAATAAGTAAGAGGTCAACGCCGCCGGCGATCAAACCTGCCGCCTGGGTATGGTAGGCATCGACGAGTGTCTCGAACTCAATCTGTCCGAGCGTCGGAAGTTTGGTTCCTGGGCCCATGCTGCCAGCAACGTAGCGTGGATGGTTGGGTGTTGAGAAGTCTCTGGCCACTCGGACGGCTAACCGAGCTGCGGTTTCATTCAGTTCACGGGCCTGTGATGCGAGCCCGTATTCAGCTAAGACTGGCGACAGGGATCCAAAGCTGTCGGTCTCAATCACGTCCACGCCGACCTCAAGAAATGAGGCATGAAGCTGCTCGATGACCTCTGGTTTTGTGCGCACGAGCACCTCGTTGCAGCCCTCGAGATGCTCGCCGCCGAAGTCGTCGGCAGTGAGTTCGCGGAGCTGTAGGTTGGTGCCAGTCGCGCCGTCAAAGATGACGATCTGTTCTTGAACTAGCCGGGCGTAGTCGAGCATGTCTAATAGGCTAGTAGGTGCTGAGCTGCGTTTTTCGAAGGGAATGATGTGAAGATCTACACCAAGACAGGGGACAAAGGAACCACTGGGTTGCTCTATGGCGGGAGGGTCCCGAAAAATTCACCCCAGGTCGAGCTCAATGGTGCAGTTGATGAAGCTCAGGCCCATCTCGGTCTTGTTCGGGCCCATGCCACCGGGGAACTCGCGTCAATCTGCCGGGACCTCGAACTCGATCTTTGGATACTGATGGCGGAGGTAGCGACTCAGGCTAGCAAACGCGATCATCTCAAACCGGGTACAACACTGGTGACTCGTGACATGGTGACACACTTAGAGGAACTCATTGACCAGATTTCTCTGCGTTTTCAACCACCAAAGGAGTTTGTCGTCCCGGGTGAGGAGGTGACTGCGGCGTTTTTGGATGTTGCACGCACGGTTGTCCGTCGGGCAGAACGACACAGCGTCGCCTTCGTTGAGGAGGCTCCAGACTCTCTGGTGCAGATGTACCTGAACAGGCTCTCTGATCTTGTCTGGACGTTGGCTCGATGGAGTGAGGGCGTGTCGCTGACCGCGCGAGGAGCTCAGAACGCCTAGGGTGCAAGAGGACAGACTTGTTCAAGAACGTGGATCCCAAGGAGGATGGAGTGAGTTTAAAGACATCGGTTTCGATTGCGCAAAAGGCAAGTGCTGGTGCTGTCGACGTTCGTATTGTCGAGGGTGAGCACACAACTCGGATGCAGCCAACTGTTGTAGATGGTGCACTGCAGTATCACTTCGGCGTCGTCGCTGAGGCGACCGCCGAACAGCTTCGTGCTCTGGGGGCGGCGGTGGTCGACGAGGCGTCACGCGCTCATTTTCCTGAGGTAGCGCTGACCCTGCCCGCTTTGAACGAGACCCAAATTGAAGAACTTACCATCGGCATGTTGCTGGCTGGGTATCGTTTCGATACCTATCGAACCCGTGAGGATACCGAATCCTCTGTCTGTACTCAGGTTGTCGTGCTTGGCCACGAAGCTGAGGGCGCTGCAGTGGAGCGGGCGTCAGTGATCGCTGAGGCGGTGGCGTTGGCTCGCGATCTAGTGAACGAACCACCATCGCGCTTGACCCCGACAGCGTTTGCACGCATGGCGAGCGATGTTGCGGCTCGCTCTGGCCTTGAGATTCGCGTATGGGACGAGCAGACCTGTGAGGAGGAGCGATTGGGCGGCCTCCTTGGGGTGGCTCGTGGGTCGGTGGAGCCTCCGCGTGCCATCAAACTGACCTATCGCCCTCAGCAGACGGCTGGAAAGAAGATCGGACTCGTAGGGAAGGGCATCACCTTTGACTCAGGGGGCCTCTCACTCAAATCTGGTGAGGGGATGATGACCATGAAGACGGACATGGGTGGCGCCGCCGCGGTGCTCGCCGCGATGTCGACTTTGGGTGCGCTCGGTGTGTCGCATGAGGTCAATGGTTATCTCATGATGACTGAGAATATGCCCTCTGGCAGTGCCCAAAAGCCGGGCGATGTCTTGGTTACGCGTTCGGGACGTACGATTGAAGTTTTGAACACCGATGCAGAGGGACGCCTTGTCTTGGCTGATGGTCTGACACTTGCCCTGGAGGACGGCAACGATGAGATCGTCGATATCGCGACACTCACCGGCGCTTGTGTCGTCGCATTAGGTGAAGAGGTCGCAGGACTGATGGGCAACGACGAGTTGCTTCTCGATGCACTTCATACCGCTGGAGAAGAGGCCGTTGAGCCCAACTGGCGACTGCCTCTCCCTTCGAGCTACGAGAAGTTGATCGCCTCGGAGGTGGCGGATATGAAGAACATTGGCAAGCGCGGTGGTGGTGCCATCGCAGCGGCTCTTCTTCTTCAGCGTTTCGTGCCAGACGCACGGTGGGCACACCTCGATATCGCCGGACCCTCGCGAGCCGAGACCGATCACGGCTGGATACGAGCAGGAGCGACAGGATTTGGTGTAGTGACCTTTATCCGCTGGTTACAGGGTACGCACGACTAGAGGCCGTGGAACGTTCAGGCGGGTAACCGAGCCGAAGGAGTTGGTCGCTGATCTCGTCGTCCGTTGCACCTAGGTTGGCTAGTGTGGCGGTGAGTTGATGTAGTCGACCTCTTCGTTCGGTCTCGTTGCGATAACGTTGGAGTTCAGGCTGCGCATGTGCGACGACTTGGAGGCTCTCTGGCAGTCGTTTGAGCTGTCGGCTGCTCAGAGGAGGTAGCTCGCGCGGCACCTCGATGAGCCCTGGAATGAGTTCACGGAGCACGCGGAAATCGCAGCAACGATCGATACTGCGGTCCAGCAGCGAACCTCGGTGTGGGGTATGGCCGAGCCCGAGCGATCGAGCGAGCTCCTCGGTGGAGGTTCTGACCTGTTTCGCCTCCCCGATCAGCAGGTCTAGGCGCTGCAAGAGCACAATGCAGGATGGACCAAGTATCGGCAGCCAGAGCAGCTGCACGTACTCTGATGTGATCGGCCACCACTGCTCTTGACGGTGTGGGACCTCCCAACGGCACACAGTGAGGAATTCTGGACGTGGACCTTCCTGACCCATAACGACCCTCCTTGGTCTTCTCTTACATCAGTATAGCATAGAATATATCAAAATCAAATAGGAGAAAACGTTCCGAATACGTCGCGCAACGTATCGGCGACCTCGCCCAAGGTAGCGCGCGCCGCTAAGGCACGCTTCATCGGGTAACAGACGTTGTCGGTTCCACGAGCGGCCACTTTGAGTTCGGTGAGTGCCCGATCGACGGTCCCTTGATCACGGCGGCGGCGCAACTCGCGGATCTCCTGTATCTGCTGTCTCTGTAGCGCTGGATCAATCGGGAAGACCTCTGGACTCGACTCCTGCTTATCGACGAAGCGGTTCACTCCAACGATCACTTTTTCGCCAGCATCAACGGCCTTGGTGTAGGCATAGGCGGCACGTTCGATCTCCTGTTGGATGTACCCGTTTTCGATGGCTGCGACCGCACCTCCACGTCCATCGATCTCCTCGAGGTATTCGCGTGCCTTTGCTTCGAGCGAACTGGTGAGCGACTCGACGTAATAGGAACCTGCGAGTGGATCGACCGTGTCGGTTACCCCCGTCTCATAGGCGATCACTTGCTGTGTCCTGAGCGCGAGTTTGGCCGCCTTTTCGGTTGGCAAACCGAGGGCCTCGTCATAACCGTTAGTGTGCAGCGACTGTGTGCCCCCGAGGGCGGCCGCTAACGCTTGGACTGAGACTCGCACGAGGTTCACCTCTGGTTGCTGTGCTGTCAGGGTTGAGCCGCCGGTCTGGGTATGGAAACGCATGAGCAGGGATCGTGGATCTTGAGCATGGAAGCGTTCTTGCATGATATGGGCCCAGAGCCGTCGAGCAGCCCGAAACTTGGCAACCTCCTCGAAGAGATTGTTATGGGCGTTCCAGAAGAAGCTGAGTCGCGGCGCAAAATCATCGACTGCCAGTCCAGCGGCCAGAGCGGCTTCGACGTAGGCGATGCCGTTGGCAATGGTGAAGGCAAGCTCTTGTGCTGCGGTGGAGCCCGCTTCACGGATGTGATAGCCCGAGATGGAGATGGTATTGAAGTGGGGAAGTTCCCGTTGGCAGTACGCGAAGATGTCAGTGATGATGCGCATGCTTGGGCGAGGAGGATAGATGTAGGTACCGCGAGCGGCATATTCTTTCAGAATATCATTTTGGATCGTTCCCCCAATGGCCGAGGGATCGACGTTGTTCTCCTCTGCGACTAGCTGGTAGAGGAGCAGCAGGGTGGAAGCGGTGGCGTTGATGGTCATGGAGGTCGTGACTTTGTCGAGTGGAATGCCCTGCAAAAGTCGATGCATGTCCTCAATGGAGGAGATTGCCACGCCGACTCGACCCACCTCTCCATCGGCTCGGGGGTGATCGGCGTCATAGCCCATCTGTGTCGGCAGATCGAAGGCGCAAGACAACCCTGTTTGGCCGTTGGCGAGCAGGAATCGAAAGCGTTCGTTGGTGGCCTCAGCGGTCCCAAAACCGGCATACTGTCGCATGGTCCAGTTGCGCTGGCGATACATCTCGGGATAAATTCCACGGGTAAACGGAAAGGTACCTGGATCACCAAGATCACTCGCATAGTTCACCGAGGTGTTCGCGGGAGAATAGAAGGGTTCGATGGGTATCTCAGAGTCGGTCTGTCTTGTGGTCACCCTTGCCATCCTACTTGCATCGTCTGAGATCGAGTTTGGTGAGTGAAGAGTTTGATGGTTGGGAGTCTCGATGCTACACTGCCTCCATGTTCTGGTGATTGACCAGGCCGGATGGTCGGTCTCCGCAGCTTGGACAGTTGGGATTACGCCCAAGACGGTAGGTGTGTAACGATTGGGTCAACGCGTCGTAGGTGAGCAAGCGCCCAACGAGCGTGTCACCGATCCCGAGGAGGAGCTTGAGCGTCTCTGTGGCCTGGAGAGACCCGATAATGCCCGGCAGGACGCCCAAGACGCCCGCTTCAGAGCATGAAGGTGCGAGTTCACTCGGAGGGGGGGTCGGTTGGAAGCATCGATAACACGGTCCTTTTGGTGGCGCAAAAACAGTGACCTGACCCTCGAAGCGATAGATGGAGCCGTGCACCACTGGAAGCCGCGCAACGATCGCTGCATCGTTGATCAGGTAGCGTGTTGCAAAGTTATCGGTACCATCGACGATCAGATCGTAGTCAGCGATGATGGAGGCGATATTTGTTGCATCGAGACGACAGTCATAGGTAATGACGTCGATATCAGGGTTCAAGGCACGGACAGCCGCACTGGCGGAGTCGACCTTACGTTTTCCAATCGAATCTGTGGTATGAATAATTTGACGCTGGAGGTTTGACAGATCGACCTCGTCCATGTCGAGAATGCCAAGGGTTCCCACCCCCGCTGCGGCGAGGTACAAGATGATCGGCGACCCGAGGCCTCCAGCTCCTAACAGCAGGACCTTGGAGTCGAGCAACTTCCGTTGGCCCTCTTCACCGACCTCTGGTAGCAGGAGGTGGCGATGGTAACGACGGCGCTGCGCATCACCGAGCCGTTGTGGCACCTGCCAGAGTCCTCCCTGGTCTTTCCATGCTTCAAAACCCCCGGAGAGTGAAGCGACGTTCGTATAACCGAGTTGCCCCAAGGTATACGCAGCGAGGATACTGCGCACGCCCGCGGCGCAGTACACCACGATTGGGGTCCTCTTGTCTGGAATGACCGTTTCGATCTGCAGTTCTAGGTTGCCACGGGGTAGCAGAATACTCCCGGGGATGGTGCCCTGGCTGAACTCCTCGGGTTCACGTACATCGAGAAGAACCCAATCATCACCGAGCTTCGTCTGCAGTGTTACGGGCTCAACTTCGTCGATCTGCGCTCGTGCATTCGCCAGTAGCTCTCGTAAGTTAGACATAGAGCGTACATTGCCTCCCTCGATCATGTTACCACTGCTCGAAATGCATTAGCGTTTCCGCGGCCCGGCGCTGACGACGACTCGGTGAGCCCGTGAGACGGGAGTTGCTGGGGTGTCCAATGCAGAGAATGCCGAGCGGATGGTGCCCGTCAGGCAGAGCTAGCAATGTGCGCAGCTCCTCAGCGCCGTAGTAGATGCCCATGAAACTTGCGCCGAGACCAAGATCCACGACCTTTAGGAGCAGTTGCATGGTGGCAAAACTTGCATCGACCAGCCAATAAGGCTGAGGCCAACCATCCTCGGTCGCCATGCCGGATTGCGCTTTGTCGGGTTCTGCGTATCGTGCGAGATACGCCTGTTGGTTGATGATTGGGAAGATCAACACTTGGCTGTGACGCAGTCCTTGGTGGTTAACAGCGTTCGTCAACCAGTCTTGCGTGGTGATCAGTTCCAGGATGGTGCGAATGCGTTGCGGGTCTCGTACGATCACCAACTCGGTACCCTGGGTGAAGCCAGCCGAAGGTGCACGAAGCGCCGCCTCGCAAAGAGCGTTGACCTCCTCGATATGGACGGGTTCTTCAGTGAAGGAACGGTGCATCCGTCGCCGTCGTAGTACTGCGTCGAACTCCATTCTTAAAGGCCTCTCGAGGAGCACACTTGGCGTCGCCTACCGGCAAGGGTGAGCGAGGAGTCGTTCTCTGGTGCTGTGGGTGAGCGCGGCGGTCATCGCGGTCATAGCCAGCGCCATGCCTCCTTCAAACATTGCCCTATCTGCCTCCGGCGACTTCGCCGCCTCAGTGAACTCGGGTTGGTGGTTGACGGCCGGCCATGAGTTGATGTTGATCAGAGGATGAATGGTAGCGACTTCAAGTGAGATATTACCCATGTCGGTGGAGGCCGATAGTGGCTGTTGGTCGGTCTGAAAGGTACGGCCGACTTGGGTGGCTTCCTCCACGTAGATAGTGGCCAACTCCTCGTCGGTTACCAGATGGGAGTAGGTGGGTCCGCGGTCGGTGATGGTGCAGGTGGCACCAGTAGCCAAGGCTCCAGCCTCGAAGCAGCGATCGACACGAGGAGCGAGATGCGCAAGCTCCTCCAGTGTTGCAGAGCGCGTCAGAAATTCCCCCTCAACAAGGGACGGAATGATGTTTGGGGCATCTCCCCCCTTCGTGATGATGCCGTGGATGCGGTCATCGGCCAGGATGTGTTGACGTAGAAGCCCGATAGAGGTCTGGGCGATTGTCATCGCATCAAGTGCGTTGATGCCAAGCTGAGGTGCGGCCGCAGCGTGGGAGTCTCGCCCCTGGTAGGTGACGCGGAAGTGGCGCGCTGCTTGCACATGCATTCGGTCAGCCTCCATCGGTGCCGGATGCAACATCATAGCTAGGTGCGTACCGGTGAAGATCCCCTGATCGAGGAGGATGATCTTACCGCCGCCGCCCTCCTCGGCAGGAGTTCCAATGACGCGCAGCGTGATTCCGAGATCATCGACGAGGTCCACGAGTGAGGTGGCGGCGAGGAAGGCACTGGCTGCGATAATGTTGTGACCACAGGCGTGTCCGATATGGGGAAGTGCATCGTACTCGGCGCAGATGGTCACGATAAGGTCGCCACTTCCGGCCTCAGCGATGACGGCGGTGTCGAGACCACCGATACCTTTTGTGGCCGTGAACCCAGATGTACTGAGCTCGTTGGTGAGCCAGGTGGCGGCCTTCTCTTCGTGAAATGCCAATTCAGGGTTTGCATGAATACGATGTGAGAGGTCATAAGCTCGACCGTAGTTGCGTTCTGCTGCTGATCGAATTGCCTTGCGTTCGTTGTCTCCGTGTGACATGGTGCTCCTTCCGCGACCGGAGTGATGATTAAGCGATGGTGGCGACCACGTCACCAGTACCCACGGTGTCGCCAGGCTTTACCCTGATCTCGCTGACGGTTCCTGCGCGCTCAGCGAGGATTGAGTTCTCCATCTTCATCGCCTCGAGCACGATCACTGTGTCCCCGACATTGATCTCTTGGCCTATTTGAACCGCTATCTTCACGACGGTGCCTTGCATAGGTACAGTGACGGCTCCAGATCCACCCCCTACCTTCGACGCAGGTCCCTGCGTGCGGGCTGCTCGTGGGGCAGGGGTGTCACGGCGCGGAGATGGCACGTTCGTTGGGGTCGGCGCAACCAGTTCAGAAAGGAAGAGCTTGACGGCAACCCGTTTGCCATTGACCTCGGCTACGACCTCGGTCGGCGTGGTGGTCTCCTCGGACGTGGCGGTAATGGGTGGAGCTGTCAGCGCACTCAAGTCCAACCGATCCTCAACCCACTTGGTGGAATGTTGCGCCGTGTGGAAGTCTGGGTGCTCGAGAATGGCGAGATCAGCGGGGATGGTAGTCGTGACTCCTTCGAGCTTGGTCTCACGGAGAGCGCGGATGGCCTTAGCGATTGCCCGCTCGCGATCAGGGGCCCAAACCACCAATTTCGCGATGAGATTGTCGTAGTACTGGCTCACTGCGTCTCCTGCCTCATAACCAGCGTCGGTGCGAATGCCAGGACCATCGGGGCGCTCGAAGCGCGTGATGGGGCCCGGAGAGGGGACGAAACGACCTCCTGATGGGTCTTCAGCGTTCAAACGGATCTCAATGGCATGGCCGTTGTGGCTGATCTGGTCTTGGGAGAGCGGAAGACGTTCGCCTGCTGCGATACGAAGCTGGAGCTCCACCAGGTCGAGACCAGTGACCGCTTCGGTGATGGGGTGCTCAACCTGGAGACGCGTATTCATCTCAAGAAAGTAAAATGCGCCGTCTTGGTAAAGAAACTCGACCGTTCCAGCGTTGCGATAGCCGCATGCGCGAGCGACCTTCACGGCCGCCTCGCCCATCTTGGATCGCATGTCATCAGGAAAATCTGGAGCAGGCGACTCTTCGATCAGCTTCTGATGCCGCCGTTGGCACGAACAATCGCGCTCGCCGAGCCAGAGAGTCGTATCATAGGCATCCCCAATGATCTGCATCTCCACATGGCGGGGCCAAGTGAGGTACCGTTCGACGTAACACTCATCACGCCCAAAGGCACCGAGTGCTTCTCGTTGAGCCGAGGCCAAAGCCTCGGCCGCCTCGGAGGCAGAGTTGACGACTCGCATGCCTCGGCCACCTCCGCCATAGGCTGCCTTGATCGCTAAAGGCCAACCGTGGTTCTCACCAAAGGCGACGATCTCATCGGCGCTTTTGAGGACCTCCGTGGTGCCAGGTACACCAGCGACACCGGCTGCCGTCGCGGCAATACGAGAAGAGATCTTGTCCCCCATGATCTCGATGGCTTCTGGTGGTGGACCAACGAACACAACGCCGGTGCTTTCGATCGCCCTGGCGAAGTCGGTGTTTTCACTGAAAAAGCCATAGCCAGGATGCACGGCTTGGGCGCCCGAACGTTGAATAATCTCCAAGATGCGTTCGGTGTTCAGGTAGCTGTCTCGAACGGTTGTGCCGGGCAGATTGTAGGCTTCGTCGGCGTAACGGACGTGCATCGCATCTCGGTCGGCGTCAGAATAGACAGCGATCGTCTTGATTCCCATCTCCTTGGCTGTCCGGATTACGCGAACCGCGATCTCTCCTCGGTTCGCTATGAGTAACCGCTCAAACACCTACGTCACCTTTCTTGCTTGCTTCGCCGTCACCGGCGCCGCTCTCCGAGGCTATCCCTGTCGAGGAAGCTTGGCTCGATCCTGTCCTCTAAGGTGCTGAGTAATGATCAGCACCGCCCCATGGCGCATAATCCTACTTGATGAGACCGACTCTACGAATCGCACGCTTTCAAACCTCTTTGCACGGGTCAGTACCCAACGTCTGGTCGTCGTGGCAGATCATCAACGGGCCGGCCGCGGCAGACGAGGTCGTGCTTTTCATGATCTTCCGAGGAGTACCCTTGCCTGCTCGGTATTGGTACGGTTGCCTCGGCGTGCTGAGGTCAATCTCCTTCCGATGGCCGTCGGTAATGCGATCGTCTTTGCGATTCGGGGCCTCGGGGTAGCGGGGGTGACCTTGAAGTGGCCCAATGATCTGATGGTAGGGGAAGCCAAGCTCGGAGGGATGTTGATCGATGGCATCTTCGATGGCTCGTCTCATCAGGTGGTCATTGGTCTTGGTGTGAACCTCACGGCCACCCCAACCCTAGAGGATGCTCGCAACCTTTGCTGTCTCAATGAAGCGATTGAAGGTGAACCGGCGGAGGATTTCTTCTCGCTGCGCGATTCCCTCCTTATGCGGTTCCTGGAGGAACTTGATGACCAACTGTCACAGCTCCTGCATGGCCACACCGAGCTCCTCCTCCAAACCTACCGATGCTGCTTGTCAACGCTGGGTCGTCGGGTGCAAATTCAGTACCCAGAGGAGATGGTGGTAGGATTAGCCGAAGATGTCGATCAAGAGGGTTGTTTGCTTGTCAGAACTGCGTCCGGTCAGGTTGCCGTTCATGTTGGTGATATCGAACATCTTGGAGTGGTGAATGATCGATAGTGTCTCATCGGGGTTGTGCTCGCGTAGTAGATCCGTCTCGAGGTCGGCATGGCTTGCTGTAGAGGGGACCGCGGCATTGGATAGTTTGGGTGCTCGAGTGCACCGGGATAGCCCTAGTCGTGGCTCTATATACAACAATGATGGCAGATACAGAGTGTTTGGGGAGCGGTCCCACGGTACTACTGGGTCGAGGTGGTCGCGATGATCGCCCTGGACGGAAGAGTCGTCGTCGGGCGTAGTGTCTTGGTGAGGGCTCATGCGCGTTGATGCGGTTACCTGGTAGAAAAGCGGCGTTGAGGTCGACGAGGATTGGACGAGGAGGTCGATATGTCAGTCGAGTTCGGTGAGGAACATCAAGCACTGCGTAAGGTGGTGGCTGATTTTGTGGATGCTGAGGTGTTGCCAAATGCTCTCGGCTGGGACGAACGTAGTGAGTTCCCTCTTGCGCAGGTGCTCCAGCTCGGGGAGCTTGGACTGTTCGGGATGATCTTTCCCGAGAGTTACGGAGGGGGAGGAGGCGACTTCACCTCATTGTGCATCGCGGTCGAAGAGCTCGCCAAAGGCGACTCATCGCTGGCTATCACCCTCTCTGCTGGTGTGGGACTCGGTGCGAATCCGATCTACGAGTTTGGCAATGAGGAACAAAAGCAGCGATGGCTGCCCGATCTTTGTGCTGGGAAAACGCTCGGTGGTTTTGGCCTGACGGAGCCTGACGGGGGATCCGATGCGGGAGCCACCCGCACAAGGGTCGAGCGCCAGGGCGAGCGATTCCTACTCAATGGGGCCAAAGCCTATATCACCAACTCAGGCACCCCTATCACGTCATTGGTGACCGTTACTGCTCGAGGAGAGGACGGGGTCTCGGCATTTATCATTCCTGCAGGGACGCCGGGCTTTACCGTTGAGCCTGCCTATAGGAAGCTCGGTTGGCACGCATCAGACACACATCCGTTGAGTTTGGCCGATGTGGAGGTTGGCCCAGAGTCCTTACTTGGCGAGGTAGGTCGTGGGTTTGCGCAATTCCTTGCCATTCTCGATGATGGGCGGATCTCAATCGCAGCACTCGCACTGGGACTAGCTGAGGCCTGTCTTCGAGAGTCGCTTGCCTATGCAGCGAATCGCAATGCCTTTGGAGGGCCAATCTCGCGGTATCAGGCGATCTCTTTTAAGTGCGCTGACATGGAGGTCGCTGTCGAAGCCTCGAGGCTGTTGGTCTACCGTGCGGCTTGGCTGAAGGATCACGGGCGGCCCTTCAAGCGAGAGGCGGCGATCGCGAAGCTCTATGCTACCGAGGCTGCGGTGTCGGTAGCCAGAGAGGCGACCCAAATCTTTGGAGGGGCAGGATTCATCGAGGAGTCTCCTGTGGCGCGCTACTATCGTGACGCCAAGATACTCGAGATTGGCGAAGGAACATCTGAGGTGCAGCGTCTTGTGATCGCCCGTTCGCTCGGTCTACCAACCTCTTAGGGGACGAGATGAAGGCGCTTATCCTCGCCGGAGGATCCGGGACTCGACTCCGTCCGCTGACACATACCGCCTCCAAGCAGCTGGTGCCGATCGCGAACAAACCCATCCTCTTCTACGGCCTCGAAGCGATAGCTGAGTGCGGCATTACCGATGTAGGGATTGTCGTGGGACACACGGCTAGCGAGGTAAAGGCCGCTGTTGGAGACGGCTCGGCTTTTGGTTTGAAGGCGACTTACCTCCCACAGGATGCGCCGCGTGGGCTTGCTCACGCAGTTCTCATCGCCAAGGATTTCCTCGGCGATGAGGATTTTGTCATGTACCTTGGCGACAATTTTCTTGTCGGCGGTATCACCGACATTGTGCACGGGTTCACCCTTCGAGACGTCGCAACGGCGGCGAGGATCTTGCTGGCGCGCGTTCCAGATCCTCGGAAGTTTGGTGTAGCTGAGGTCGCCAATGACGGTTCGGTACTGCGCCTCGTGGAGAAACCTGATCATCCTCCCTCCGACCTTGCCCTCGTTGGGGTCTACCTCTTCGATGCTCGTATTCATGAGGCAGTCGCCCAGATCGCACCCTCTGCGAGGGGTGAACTTGAGATCACTGACGCCATTAGCTGGCTGATCGATCATGGTCTCGGGGTGAACTCATCGATGGTGGAGGGATACTGGAAGGACTTGGGGGATCCTGAGGCGCTACTCGACGGTAACAGGATTGCGCTGATGGCGATTCGACCGTCAATCATGGGTGAGGTGATCGACTCCAAGATCGAGGGCCCGGTGGTCGTTGAGGCAGGGGCGAAGGTCGTCGACTCGATCGTTCGTGGCCCCGCCATCATTGGGCGCGATGTTGTTCTGCAGTCCAGTTACGTCGGTCCCTTTTCGTCGATCGGGGATCGATGTGCGATTCTCTCTTCTGAAGTGATGAACTCCATTATTCTCAGCGACTCTACGGTTGACACTGTCGGCGCAATCGAAGGTTCGGTGATCGGGAAGTTTGCCAAGATTTGTCATCGCAGCGAACGGCCCAGCGCCACCAAGCTCATCGTAGGCGATCACGCTCGGGTGGAGTTGCTATAGTCTGTGCTCGCAACGTTTCCCACCATGAAAGGCGAGGGCAGTGAAACTACTGGTCACCGGCGGCGCAGGATTTATCGGCTCGAATTTCACACGGTACTGGTCGACGGCCCATCCAGACGATGATGTTGTCGTGCTCGATGCGCTCACCTATGCGGGCTGTCGCGAGTCACTGGGGGATCTGGATGATCGCATCAGCTTTGTTCATGGTGATATCGGTAACACCGACCACGTCGTGGAGGTGCTTGATCGCTACGCCGTCGATGTCGTAGTGAACTTTGCCGCCGAGTCGCATAACTCTCTGGCTATCATCGATCCCGAGCGCTTCTTTCGCACGAATGTCACCGGGACGGTTGGTCTCCTTGAGGCTGCTCGGGCTTATGGGGGGCTGACACGGTTTCATCATGTTTCGACCTGCGAGGTGTATGGGGATCTTGATCTTGATGCCCAGGATGCATTTACGGAGGAGTCGCCCTATCGTCCGCGCACCCCGTACAACGCATCGAAGGCCGCGGCAGATCACGCGGTTCGGGCCTATGCGCTGACCTATGGCTTGCCGATCAGCATCACCAACTGCGCCAATAACTATGGACCCTACCAATTCCCTGAAAAATTGATCCCCCTCTTTACTGCGCTAGCCTTGCAGGACCAGCCATTGCCCCTCTATGCTTCCAAGGACAACCGGCGAGAGTGGATCCACGTGCTCGATCACGCGAGAGCTATCGATTTGGTGATTCATAAGGGGCACTCGGGGGAGACCTATCATGTTGGTACAGGTGACGAATATTCGATCGAGGAGATCGCTGATCGGATTCTTGTTGAACTAGGTAAACCCGATACACTCAAGACGACGGTTCCTGATCGCCCGTCGCATGACCGCCGTTATCTGTTGGACTCTTCCAAGATCCGTAATGAGCTTGGCTTCACACCATCCATCCCCTTCGACCAAGGGATCAGCGAAACGATCCAATGGTACCGTGGCAATGAGGGCTGGTGGCGTCCGTTGATGGGTCGTGCTCCAGTCCAGGAGTCGGCAGCCTGGCAGTCTCGATCGTGAGTCAGCTCCGCTTTGTCGTCTTTGGAAGTAATGGACAATTGGGCCAGCGGCTTGCGAGAAGGCTTCGCGAACTCGACCTTCCTGTAGAAGTCTTCGCGTTTACCTCCGCCGACATCGATGTACGCCAGCGAGCTAACGTCAATGAGGTCATCCGGTCACTCCGACCTGATTGGGTGGTGAATGCCGCCGCTTTCACTGCTGTCGATCGATGTGAACGAGAGCCCGATCTCGCTTTTGGTGTCAATGCATTGGCGCTTCGCTGGCAGGTAGAGGCCGCCGATGCCGTGGGTGCTCGGGTTTGCAACTTCTCAACCGATTATGTCTTCAATGGCCAGTCGGTTGAACCCTACCGCGAGTGGGATCGTGTCGACCCCCTAGGCGTCTATGGCCGCAGTAAGCTCGGCGGTGAGTGCGAGCTCCGTGTTGGGATCGATCTCAATATTCGGACCGCCTGGCTGATGAGCGCATCGGCCGGCAACATTGCATCTACCGTTGTCCGACTTGCCAAGGAGGGCTCTGTCCTCCGATTTGTCGGCGATCAAGTCGGATCTCCGACGGTCGCAGACGATTTAAGCGAGGCAAGCATTCAATTGATGCTGAGTGCGTGCACCGGTCACTTTCATGTCGTCAACGGTGGTACTGCATCGTGGTATGAGGTGGTGCGCTGGATCCTCACCTCGCTCGGACGGGATCTTGACCAGGTGGTGGAGATCAGCGCCGCCTCTATTGTTGACCGATATCCCGCCCCTCGCCCTGGTTACTCAGTGCTTTCAACGGCGACCTACAGCGCTGCGATTGGGCGTGCAACCGATGATTGGCATGATGCGGTTGAACGAGTCGTCCGAGAGCTTGATCTTCAGTGAAGACCACCGTTGCTGCCATCATCGTTCTCTATCGTTCAGGCTCGACCGATCTTCTTGTCGAGGAGCTCGCAGCCCAAGGCGTTGCCACCATCGTCCTGATCGATAACGGCGCAACGGAACCTGGTGAATGGACCTCAACCTTTGCGAACTGCGTTGTTCACAGGGTCGCATTTGGTCAGAATCTTGGTTATGGATTGGCTGTCAATCGAGGTCTCGCAATGATCGAGGAGTCGATGGTGTTGATCATGAATCCAGATGTGGTCCTACACACTGGAGCGGTCGATGCGCTTGTCGCCACTGCGGCATCGAGCGGCGCCGTGGGCGCTGTGGGGCCGAAGGTTTTAGATAGTGATGGTGGCCGTTACCCCTCATTTCGACGTTTCCCATCACTCTGGCAATCGATCCGCCATGGTGCGATTGGCTGGCTCGCCCCGGAGAGTTCTGCTACACGTTCGTATCGTATGAGCGATCTCAATCCAAGCACAGCCGTGACCGTACCCTGGATTTCAGGAGCTTGCCTGTTATGTCGCACTGATGTGATCCGTCGGGTCGGTGGTTTCGATCCGAAATACCATCTGTACTTGGAAGATGTCGACCTCTGTCGCCGAATGGCACTCTTTGGCTACCAGATTGTCTATGAACCTCGTGCGGTGGTGACCCACGTGGGCGGTACCTCGAGTAGCCAGCGGCGGTTAGGAGCCGTCGTTGAGCATCATCGGTCGATGGCGACATATGCCTCCTTGGAGCAGCGCTCAACCCTGTTGTTGTTCGCGGTGGAGATAGGCGTTGGACTACGTTGTGCCATGAGCGTGATACGGACGATCATCACGGGTACCGTGCGCAACTGAGGAATGTAAACAGCCCAGCCACGAGTCGTCTAACCCGTGCAACGGTATCCTTGGCTTTGGCCGAGCGGATGCGATGAACTCGAGCTGTGGGCAGTTCACGGGTTTCTCGGGCAAGTCTCGCCACCTTCGGTCCTGGACGGGCCACAAAGGCGGTAGCCTTAACCTGTTATGGCAAGCAAAGAGAGCGCTCGAAGAGTCGCAAGAGCACAAGCTTCAGGCCGTGGAGCAAAAGTTCGACGGCAGGTTCCAGTGGGGTTTTATTCCGCATTGACAGTTATTGTGGTCGCTGGTGTCGCAGTGATCGGCTATTCAAAGTACGAGATCGATCACCCGACGTCAGCAGCAACCGCTGCTGATCAGCCTGTGATTGGGACGACATGGCACACGGCTATCGGATTCGATGCCTGCGGCAAGTATTTGCCGGTACTGGCCAAGACGACCGATGTGAAAAGCGGCATCACGTCACTTGGAGATGGCGTCCTCACGGTTGCACCAAAGTCGAAGTCTGAAGAGGGAGCAAATGCCACGTTGGCGTTACTTCCCAAGGCAATTAGTGGGTTGACGGTAACAAAGGATGGCTTCACCCTGCCCGGGGGCAAATCGGTGAGCGCTACTGCGGGTTGCAGTGGTAAGTCTGCCACGTTTGGTATCTATGTCTGGTCGTCACTACTGGCTACAAAGCCAGTGGTCTATCGGAGTCTTGCGCAGGTGCGTCTCGCAAACGATCAAGTGATCACGCTTGGCGTGCTGCCCAAGGGTACGACTCCTCCTCAACCTCCGACAGCAGCGAACCTTGCATCGGTTGGGTCGAGTGCGACTACGTCGAAGTCCACGAGCACGTCGAAGTCCACGAGCACGTCGAAGTCCACGAGCACGTCGAAGTCCACGAGTACGTCGAAGTCCACGAGCAGTACTAAGTAGCAGGAGGGGAGATGCGAGCAGTCGTTCTCGTCGGTGGGGAGGGCACTCGCCTTCGACCGCTGACGTTTCATACTCCTAAGCAGATGCTTCGAGTGATTGGTTTCCCAATGCTGGAGCGGGTCCTGCATCGTCTTCGTGGTTTCGGTGTCGATGAGGTGGTGTTGTCGCTGGGATATCAACCAGACGCCTTCCGCCTGGCCTATCCGACTGGGGAAGCGGCGGGGGTTCGCCTAACCTATGCGATCGAAGAGGAGCCACTTGATACGGCAGGGGCGATCCGGTTTGCTGCAGAGAGTGCTGGCATTGATGAGACATTTCTCGTGGTCAACGGCGATATCTTGACCGACTTGGACGTAAAGGATTTGATAGATTTCCATCTCGATCGGCGAAGCCGTGCGACAATTGGACTGGTGCGAGTGGACAACCCTAGCCAGTTTGGGGTGGTGGTGAAGGATGAGCATGGGCGCGCCCTTCGTTTTGTGGAGAAGCCGTCGATCGAATCCGCTCCCTCACATGATATCAATGCGGGGATCTACATTTTGGAGCCGAGTGCCCTTGAGCTTATCCCTCAAGGCGGCAAAATGTCGATCGAGAGAGAGTTGTTCCCGCAACTGGTAAAACAGGGCACTCTCTTTGCCCGTGCGTATGAGTGTTACTGGCTTGATGCGGGTACGCCAAAAAACTATTATCGGGCAATTCGAGACATTCTCTTTGGTGCTCGGATGGGTGAGCTCGTTCCTCCGCGAGCCTGGTATCCTGCTCCGAATCAGCCGGAAGACGCTGTTGGGCATTGCTACTTTGGTTCTTCGGTCCAACTGAGTTCGGTTTCACGAGTCGTTGGATCTGTGATTGAGGACGGGGTAGAGATTGCAGATGGGGCCACGGTTATAGACTCAGTTGTCCTTGAGGGCGCGCGAGTGGGTCCGGGTTCCGTTATCCGAGGATCTATCGTTGGTGCGCATACGGTGGTTCCTGAGGATGTCCACCTCGATGAGCTAGCTATTGTCGCTGAGAGTACGGATCTTCATCCAGGCGACAGCTTGGTGGGCGTGGGACAATCATAGATGGTATCGTCTCCTGTCTTGGTGACCGGCGGAGCCGGTTTTATCGGTTCTCATCTCGTGGAGCGGTTGATCGATGCTGGTTACGAAGTCGATGTGGTCGATAATCTTTCGACGGGCTCCCTTGCCAATCTGCGCACGGCGCGAGGTAAGGGTGATCGTGGTTTACATTTCCACAAGCTAGATATTGTCGATGGTGATCTGGAGGCGCTGATGATGCGGCGCCAACCTGGGGCGGTGATCCATCTCGCCGCGCAGGTCAACGTGCGTGAATCCATGTTGGACCCTGTTGGGGATTTGACGACTAACGTCGTTGGTTCTCTCCGGGTCCTCGAAGCTGCACGACGCACCGGCGTTTCAAAGGTGATCTTTGCCACGAGTGCCGGTATCTACGGTGCGATAGCACCAAAGGATCTGCCTGTGCGCGAGGATATGCCCCATAATCCGGACTCCTTCTATGGTCTGTCCAAGGATGCGGTCCTCGCCTATCTGCGGCTCTTCCGGGCGAGCTTCGACCTCGAATACACGGCTCTCGTGTTGGCGAACGTCTATGGGCCGAGGCAAGGCATGTTGGCTGAGGGAGGGGTGGTGGCGAAGTTCGCTCAGGCCATCATCGCAGGCGAACAGGCCAGTATCCTTGGAGATGGAAGCCAGACTCGTGATTTCGTCTACGTCGAGGATGTCGTTGATGCGTTTTATCGATCCCTTGAGCAGGGAGGTGGTCTTACGCTCAATATTGCAACAGGAATCGAAACCTCGATCAACACGCTCCATAAGGAGATGTATCGGATTGCAGGGGGTGAGTACCGGCAGCCGATCTATAGCCAGGCCATTCCCGGCGAGATTTTGCGCTCAAGTCTTGATGCCAGGCGTGCTGGTTGGTATTTGAGGTGGCACGCGAGCACAACGCTCGAACGAGGTCTTGAACGGGTTTTTGAGTGGTATGAGGCCACTGTCACTCGGACCAGCTTCGGCTAACGGAAGAGATCGAAGTCGTACCCACGGACGACGTCGGCACCGATGCTCCCATGCCCCAGGTGGCTTCGGTCCACTCCTCTAACAAGAACAAATGGGGTACGACCGTCCTTGCGCTTAATGAGGTCAGCAGCACCGGCAATCTCGTCGGCGATGCAGATTTCAGTTGCCTGTAGGGTCATACCGTTGTGGTCCCGGGTCCCGCGTAGGTCGGCGATGGGTTGGAGGCCTGCGACACCGATAGCGACGTCGGTTACTCCTGATCGCCATGTACGGCCGAAGGTGTCAGTGATGACCACTCCAAGCTGAAGTCCTGTGCGATACTGCAACTGATGCAACAGGCGGAGTGCGCTTCGATCAGGGTCGACAGGCAGGAGCGTGACCGTACCTGGGTCGGTATTTGATCGATCGATACCCGCATTAGCGCAGACGAATCCGTGGTGCGTCTCGGTGATCGCGAGTGTCCCTCGACGACGGAGGATGCGACGGGATTCAGAGCGCACGAGCGCGTCAAAGCTCTCCTGATCGTCGTCATCGACGCTGACGACCTGCCCTTCGGCCTTTGAAATCACCTTTTGGGTGACCACTATGATATCGCCATCGGCGAGTTCAAAGTCTCGGACGATCAGAGCTGCGAGATCAGTTCCCTCCACGATCTCCTCGTCGAGCGGATTGGTAAAGAGCTGGAGCCTGAGCTGATTCATCGAGCTCCAACCGCGAATTGGGCTAGGTTGACGGCAGCGTCGAGATCAGTCATAAGCGTTTGGGTGCTCAGGCAGGCCAGACCGCCGGCGCGGATCGATTCGACGAGGTGTGCATCGGCCGTGTCGACGATGAAAACACTTGCGACCTCCTGGTAGAGCTGTGCAACGGTCCGTGCATCGTGCTGGGTCATGAGTGAGTCGAGTATTTCTGCAAGTGGCCCCTTGACTGCTTCGCCGGCAATAATCGGAGAGATTGCGACGACAGCTCCCTCGCTGGCCCGTCGCTGCAGCTGGTCACTGATACCCCTTAACGCGAGGATTGGCCCGATAGAGAGTATGGGATTTGATGGAGCAATGATGATCCGACGTGCTGTGTCAAGAGCGCGTGTGACGTCCGAACTCGGCTTTGCGGTGTTGATATGGTCGTATCGCACCCGCAACACCCGCGGCTGGTGATGGTAGCGAACAAAATACTCCTGGAAATCGAGTTCGACAATCTGATCGCCTTGATTCTCTTTCGATGGGAGCTGAGCGAGGACCTTGGTGGCGACCTCGTCGTTCGTCATCGGTAAGACGGTGAGGTCGACGTTCAAATGCTGGACGATCTCCGCGGTGACTTGGGTGAGACTGGCGCCCTCAGCGAGTCGCTGTGTTCGAAACATGTGGAGACCAATGTCGCGGTCTCCAAGGGTAAACCACGGATCATCTCCGAGGCGCTGCAGCGAGGCCCGGGCGTGAAAGCTCTCATCTTGGAGACCCCAACCAGTCTCCGGATTCACGAGATTAGCCAGTGTGTAGACGATGGTGTCGAGGTCCGGGGAGATGTGGAGACCATAGTGCACCCAGTCGTCACCAGTGTTGACGATCGCGACAATCTCCTCTTGGAGCCCGGCATTGGTGAGACCTCGTAAAAACTTGGCAGCTCCAACTCCACCGGCGAGTACCGCAATCAAAACTCTCGATCTCCTTAACGCTTTGCCCAAGCCTCAACGTACACCACTTGGTCACTCGACGCCCATTCTATCGATCGACCAAGGGGTAATTGGGCACCTCGCTGCGCGATCGACGATGAAGGGAACCGCCTGGGTCAATCGCTACTAGCGTTGTTGTTCGATAGGGATGGGTTCGTGACAGCGCTCCTCTGTGTTTGGGAGCCGGTCCGTGAAGACGTGGAGGTAGGTCGTCCGAGTAGCAATTGAGCTCACAGCGATCGTAGGACAGCGTAGTGGTATCGGAGAGTTCGCTTATCACATGGCGGAGTCAGTGGGGTCTCACGTCGAAGCAGCAGGTTTTATGGTCTCGCTCCGTCGGCACGGCCAACTTCGGCAGGCCTTGCCGACCGGGGTTGCCTACTTGAACCTTGCGCTCCCCGCACGACCGCTGCTCGCTTCGTGGCAGCGGTGGTATCGGCCAGACCTTCGGGGCCTCTTTCGTGGGTTTGATGTCATCCATGGAACCAACTTTGTGGTCCCTCCTGTACGGGGCAAAGCAACGATCGTGACCGTCCATGATTTGGCTCCACTTCTCTATCCACATCTCTGTCGCCCAGAGGTGCTCGTGTTTCCGACGTTGGTGCGCCACGCGGTCGAGTCAGGATCGTTTGTGCACACGCCCTCCGAGTTCGTGCGTGGACAGGTACTGGATTACTTCGGTATTGCGCCCGATCGCGTTGTTGCGATCGGGCATGGCGTGACACCACTTCGCGCACAACCATCGATTCCACCCATCGCCACGGAGTTGGCGGGACACCCGTACATCCTCGCTTTATCGACGCTTGAGCCGCGAAAAGGCTTAAGATATCTCGTTCAGGCCTTCGCCGAGCTTGCTCCGCGCTACCCGGATCTTCGCCTCGTGCTGACGGGGCAGTCTGGCTGGGGCTTGGATGAGTTGCTCGCCAATCTGGGGGCGTCAGTCTTGGCCGAACGGATCTTGTTGCCGGGTTATGTTTCGGAGGATGCGCGTTCATGGTTGCTCCGCAATGCCCAAGTCTTTGCGTACCCAAGCCTGTATGAGGGTTTTGGGTTGCCGCCACTGGAGGCGATGAGCGTGGGTACTCCTGTGGTCACAACGACTGCTGGCGCCATCACAGAGGTCGTTGGTGATGGGGCGATCACGGTTGCGCCGCGTTCTGCCGATGAACTGGCATCTGCCCTCATCAGGGTGATCGAGGACAAAGAGCTCCGTGAATCGTTGATTGAGCGGGGACACAGCCGAGCAGCACGCTTTTCTTGGGATCGAAGTGGGGAGCAGATGGCAGCATTGTACGCAAGGGTCCTACGATGACGAGTTCAGGACTGTTGCTGGTGGATCAGCTTGCCAGACCCGTATCGGGCGGTATTGGGGTCTATATTACGGGGGTACTCCAGGGCTTAGGCCAACTCGGAATGGATCGGCAGCTTGCGCTGCTTACCTCGCGCACCTCTGTCGACATTGGTCCATCCTCGTGGCTTGGTACCCGTGTCCAGACACCCTTTGATTATCGCCTCCAGCAGCGTCTCTGGGACTTTGGTTGGGGTGTCCCACGGGGAAACTGGTCCTTCTATCACGCATTTTCCCTTGGTGGGCCCTTGCTGAGAATGGACATGCCTCAGGTGGTGTCGGTCTATGATCTACTGTTTCGTTCAGAGAAGGAGACGTTTCCTCCGCGAGCAAGGGCCTGGCATGAAAGGCGCTTCGCTCAGGTGGTTGCGAGCGACGCACGGGTGGTGACGTTAGCTACGGAGACAGTCAAACTGCTCGTAGAGGCTGGTGTTGCGGCGGAGCGCATCGTGGTCATACCTCCCGGAGTTGATCATGTTCCACCTGCCGACACCGTAGCGACAGCAAAATTGCTGGACGATCTTGGCATTGCGGGACGTTACCTGATGGTGCTCGGCACGGTTGAGCCACGGAAGAATCTGCCGCGTATCCTCAAGGCCTATCAACAGTATCGGTCAACGGCATTCGATCCGGTTCCGCTAGTCATCGTCGGCCCGAAGGGTTGGGGTCCAGAGATCGTGCCGCCTCGAGGAGCGTTCATCGTTGGTAGCGTCTCAAGTGGAGTAGTTGCGGGGCTGCTTGCTCGCGCTCTCGCCTTGGTCTACGTGCCGCTGCAGGAGGGTTTTGGTCTCCCAGTCATCGAGGCGTTGGCCGCGGCGGTTCCAGTCGTCACCGCAGAGAATATTCCCGCTGCCCACTTTGGGGGCCTGGGTGTTGAGTCCCATGATGTCGATGCCATCGCACAGGCTATGGAGCAGATCACGAGTGATGATCCATTGCGTTCCCAACTTGTTACTCATGGGTTACTCGCAGTTGAGGGGCTATCCTGGTTGGTGGCCGCCCAGCAACATCTTCGATTATGGGAGGAGCTAACAGCGTGAACCCAGTGGCTATCGATGCGACGTCTATCTCTGGTGACCCCACGGGAGTGGGACGTTATGCGAAGGAACTCGTCGCTGCTATGTACCAACTTGAGGATCGCCCTCCCATCTCACTCCTGACGACTCGTGCGTCGCTGCGTCTCTTTGCTCTCCCTCCAAGAGGAAACTACGAAAACCTCATTGCTGCTCCAAATAGTCGTCCTCTTCGGCTGCTCTACCAGGAGCGGAGTCTTGGCTCTATCGCGATCAAAGGTGGTGCCCGTGTCTTTCACGGCCTTCACTATCAAGTTCCAGCCGCCCGTCACAAGCTGCGAGTGATCTCAACGATTCATGACCTCACCTTCTTTGACAACCCTGAGTGGCACGAGCCGGCCAAAGTGCGTTACTTCCAGCGGGCCATCCGGCTGGCGGTGAAGCGCTCTGATGCTTTGATCGTTCCGTCGCAAGCGACCGCTGATCGTTTACGTAACCATTTCCCCACAACCCCTCCTATCCATGTGATCTATCATGGGGTTGATCCGCTGCTCATTCCAGAGCACGGTGGCGATGAGGATGACGCAGTAGAACTCTGCTCGCTCGGGACCATAGAGCCACGGAAGAATCTTGCTCGGGTACTCCAAGCCTTTGACAAGGTCGCCGATCAATATCCGAATTGGCGGCTCCGCATCATCGGTAAGCGAGGTTGGAAGACCAGTGATTTCGATGCGGCCCTAGACGCGATGCGGAATCGGTCGTGCGTGAGTATCGAGGGCTACCTTGATGAAAAGGAGCTGCGACGAGCACTGCGGCGAGCGCGGGCGATGATCTATGTCTCCAATGCTGAGGGTTTTGGTCTCCCAGTTTTAGAGGCGTTAGCCTCCGGTCTCAATGTCGTTACCAGTAACAAGTCGGCGATGGCTGAGGTGGCGGGAGAGTATGCGTGGCTGGCCGACCCTGACGATGTCGATGCGATCGCGCACGGTATTGAAATGGCGGCGCTGACTTCGCGTACACCAGATGAGATAGAACGGCAGGTGAATTGGGCACGAAGCTTCACATGGGAGCGCGCTGCGCGGGAAACGACCTCGCTCTATTGTCGCCTGCTCGAGGCTTGAAAGCACGATGCGAGCGCTCGTCACTGGTAGCCATGGCTTTGTAGGAGGGTGGCTATGTCAGCACCTTTCTGGTGAAGGAGACGAGGTGATCGAGCTTCGTGAGGGCTTGAACCTGTGTGATCGAGAGGCGCTCCAGACGGCGCTGACTGGTGTTGAGATCGATGTCTGTTACCATCTGGCCGCTCTCTCGCACGTAGGAGCATCGTGGTCAGATCCTCAGTTGTATTTTTATAACAACGTCGTGGGAACAGCAAATTTGGTAGCTGCGCTCGCTCAGCTCCCACGCCTCCCACGCCTCCTGCACGTCTCTTCTTCAGAGGTGTACGGAAGGGTTGCGCAAGATGATCTCCCTATCAAGGAGGTTCAGTCGCTGCACCCCGTCTCTCCGTATGCAGCATCGAAGGCGGCGGCTGAATTCGCCACCTTGCAGGGCTGGTATGGTCGCGGTCTGCCGACGGTGGTGGCTCGCCCCTTCAACCATACCGGTCCAGGGCAGTCTCCCGACTATCTCGTGCCGGCGCTTGCAATCCGCATGATGGAGGCAAAGGCGTTGGGCAAGACGAGCCTTCGCGTAGGCAATGTCGATGCCCGTCGTGACTTTATGGATGTCCGAGATGTGGTGCGAGCCTATCGTCTCCTTGCTATCCACGGCGTGCCGGGTCAGGCTTATAACGTCTGCTCGGGTGCGTCGGTGAGTGTTCGTATGATCGTGGGTGCCCTCGCTGCCGTCCTGAATTACCAGGTCGATCTGGAGGTTGATCCCGCGCTCTTACGACCTAATGATGTCGAGGTCGTCGTGGGAGATCCGCGACGACTGATGGAGGTGACTGGCTTCTCCCGTGAGTTTTCCCTTCCCCAGACAGTTGCAGGGGTTGTCGGGGGTGTCGACAGTGGTCGTTACCCTCAACCTGGCGACTAGCGTGTAGCTTCTGATGCAAGCACCCCCTAAAGTGGCAGTGATCGTCGTCGCTCACGATCCAGGTGATTACTTCGAAGAATGCCTGGCGAGCGTCTCCTCGCTGAGTTACCCCGACCTCGATGTGGTTGTGGCCAACGTCGATGAGTCGAGCCGAGTTGATGAGTTGACACATCGCTTGTTGCCGATGGCACGCCTATGCGAAGTGGCCGGCAACCCCGGCTTCGCCGCAGCGGCGAACGCGAGTGTCGAGATGGCACCAGAGGCGCAGTTCCTACTCCTCTGCCACGATGATGTAGCATTAGCGCCAAATTCGCTCGCTGCGATGATGGAGGTTGCGTACGCGACGAACTCTGGCTTAGTCACTCCCAAGATTGTCGCCTATGATTCTCCTCGCCAGATTCTTGAACTCGGTAGGGATCTCGATTTTCTGATGGGGACCGCGCCCCGTGTTGAGGTGGGAGATCTCGATCAGGGTCAGTATGACGAGATCAATGAGGTCGCGGTCGCCGCTGGTTGCGCCATGCTCATCCGTGCCGATCTTTTCATGGCGCTTGCGGGATTTGATGAAGATTTTGGGAGTGTCTATCAGGAGGTAGACCTCTCCTGTCGTGTTCGCATGGCGGGGGCACGAATATCGACAGCGCCTCACGCTCGAGTGCGCCATCGATCAGTCTCTACGGCGGGACGCCGATCGCCGCGTCTTAGGGCCGTCCAGCGTGGAGTCGTCCTTGAGGAGCGGGTGGCGTTGCCGCACGCTGAGCGCATCGAACTGAAGCGTCGCCACCAAGCTCGCTGTATCGCCAAGCTAGAACAGGGATGGACACGTGTGTTCGCGCTTGTGGTGTTCTATCTGGAACGACTCCTGGAGGCCTTTTTTCTCACGCTTACCGCGCGCCCACGAGTAGCTTGGGGTTGCCTTCGGTCCTTTGGCGTCCTCCGCGAACGGGAGGGACTGCGTCAGCAGCGCGAACGCATGGTCGCGGATGGTCTTGATGGACGATTATTGAAGTTTTCGGGTTCATGGTTGACGTTGAGAAGCTTCTTCTCACAGGCGAGGACCAAGTCGGCTACGGAACCGTTAGCGGAGTCGAGTACTTCACCAGATGCAGAGTCACCCAGCGAGGGGCGTAGCACACTAGGTAGATGGGCGCTGTGGGTCGCGATCCTGGTAAGTCTTGTCTTGGCACGCTCTACCCTCTTTGCGCCGACACCACTAGTGGGTTCGTTCACGCTCTACTCTTCCCCATTCCAGCTCCTTGGGGCGTACTTCTCTGGCCATGGAGCGAGCCACCTACTCGGAGTTGCTGTGTTGCCAGCCTCGGACCTGCTGATAGGTCTGCTGGGTCTTGTGTTGATCGGTCATACGGCGCTTGGCGTCTGGTTGCTGGTGGTCGCCTCCCTAATCGTGGGACCCGTCGGCGCGTATCGGGTGGCCAGACGACGTCTTCCTGATGGGTTCGCTCGAGCCTCGGGTGTCCTTTATGCCCTGTCGCCTATCGTGGCGATCGCTCTGGTTCGTGGGTCCATCTACATCATTTTTGCTTATGCTATCGCGCCGCTGTTGTTGGGGGCTACCATCGACGCTATTGCGGCTCAGCGTCGCTCTCGAAGGGTGATGCGCAGGTCGAATCTACGGGTGGCAGCACTCTTTGCGCTCGCCCTCGCTCTTAGTCCGCAACTCGCCTTCGTCTGGCTTCTTGCCGCTCTCGTACAGCTAGTGGCCTATGTCGCGACCGCTGGCGTCGAGCGGGCACGGAGGTTGGCCGTCGTTGTTGCCTACGCTGTTGCCTTTGGTGTCCTGGCGAACCTTCCCTGGATTGGCGCTCTCATCGTGGTTCACCCAGGCGCCGACTATGTGTTCACCGGTTTTGTCAACCCCGCAAGCTCGATGATCAGCGCACTTTTTGGTGCATCGGTTGTTCAAGGTCTCTCCGCCTGGTTGCTTGGCGCCATGCTCCTTACCCTTGTCGTGGTCGTGGTTGGGTTTAGCGAAGGGCAAGGTGGAGCACTCATGGTGGCAACCATCGCGGCCGTTGGCTATCTTATTTTTTCCGTCTTAGCTGGCCGGGGGATACTCGGTGGCTCACCTATTGCCCCGGTCTACCCGACGATTTTGGCGACACTGATCGCCTCGGTTGCGGTGCCAGGAGCCGTACGTCTCATGCTACAGAGGCTTCGCTCCTTCGGCCTTGGACTCCATCATGTGATGGCTGGAGTCGTTGCCGTGGTGCTACTGGTGACCGTGTTGGGGTCCACCCTCGGCGCACTCGCAGGTCAGCCAGGTCCGACAACCAACGCGCGTGACACGCTCCCTCTGGTCGAGGGCCTGGTCCGCGATCCGGGCTCCGTGCTCTGGGTTGAGTTAGGTACAGGTCCGCGTATCGTGACGGGGGAGAAGTTGACCAACGGTGTCTACGTAGGCCTGACCGAGGGCGTGGCTCCGACGGTATTGACCGCTGGGGCTCCCGCAATCACCCATGGGCAAGCTACGCTCGATCATCTCGTCAGCCTGGCCCTCGCCGGGCAGACGGTGCGTCTTGGCGATCAACTTGCCACTGATGGGGTCGGAGAGGTGGTCGTCGTTGGCGCGCCGCGGACCTTAGCGGCTGATGCCTTCACAACTGCCTTTGGTCGGCAACTCGATATGGTCCAGCTCTTTTCTCAGGGCGGGATCTCCGTCTATCGCTTGACGGCGCGATTGGTGTCTCCGTCCAACAGTGCTTCTTCGACGAATCCTTGGCTGATCGTTGGCATCTCCATCCAGCTCTTGACGACACTGATTTTGTTACTTGGTCTTTTTGGTCGACGCTCATGGCTGCGGAGTAGGACCTTTGGCGCTGCACGAAGGACTGGATCACAGCTCACTCCAGAGCCAGCGGAGCCAGTCAGAGTATGATGGCGATGCAACGCAAGAAAGCCATACTGGTGGCTCTCGTAGTGGCGCTCGTTGGCGTGGTGCTCTTAACCAATGCGTATTCGGCGCAACGGGCTCGGTTCGCGGTGGCGAATGTACCTTTTGGCATCGGTAGTCTGGCGATCCCGACTGCAGTACCGGATGCAACATCGGTGAGTTGGTACTGTGTGATCCCATCGACGCTTGGCGCGATTCGTTCTGATGGGATCATCTTGGAGAATCCAACTCGATTTGATCGACGACTCCTCATCAGTTCAGAGGTGGGCAAACGTATCAATCATGGTCTTCTCTTAGCACACTCGTCACTTCGACTATTGGTGCCTCCTGGCCACGGACGAGTCATCGTCTCTTCTGGTGGGGTAGTGGCCTTTATCGAGACGCAGACGACCCCAACTGCGACTCCACAGCTCTCCCCGTGCAGCTCATCTCCGAGCAATAGCTGGACCGTTGAGGGTCTCTCGACGACAACAGGTAGCCACTCGACAATCTCTGTGTACAACCCTTTTAAAGTGCAAGCAGTGATCGATTTGAACTACTACTCCGCGCAGGGTGAAGTTTCAGTTCCCTCTGTCGAAGGCCTCATCGTACGCCCCGGTGCAGTTCTGGCAATCAACGCGGAGCGGTTTGCGCCGAATACCTCTGCTATTGCTGCGGGGATCTCAGCCCGGTCGGGAAGCGTCGTCGTCGCCTCGAGCATCGCGCTCCCGAACACCCAGGAGTCGCTCGGTGATGCTGCTCCCTCGGGACGACTGTACTTCCCGTACGTTCCATTGGTTGGGACCAAGACGCTGTCGCTCGATCTCGTGAACACCTCGACAACGGCGGATCCTGTGACGATCTCGATGGCTGGTTTCGACGGAACCCCACAGGTAGCGGATATGGGTCAAATGCGTACCGTGGAACGGGTCACGGTTCCGGCTGGTGCTCCGTTGGTCGTCGACCTTACCTCGATTGCAAGCACCACCGGGTCCCGAGCGGTCGCCATCAAAGTGACCGGTCGTACTGCGCTCTATGGGTTCGGCGCGGTTCAGACCACGAATCCAGTCGCGCCCTTTTACGAGCTAGCACCGACACTGTTTCACTCTTCACGATGGTGGGTCAGTTGCGCGGCAAATCCCAGCACCCACGTTCCCGAGGTGGTCTTTAGTCGGGCGAGTCTGGCCTCGATCATCGGTGGAAGCCTCGTAGGAGGGGTTGCCCAGGGTTCGACTGCAACGAACATCTTGCGCCCATCGCTTGAGCCTATCGGTCTGACTGCAACGACCCCATCACTTTATGAAGTACGCCTAAGCCAACCGATGACGGTCGGAACATTGCCAGCAGTGGAAGGTTGCGCTGCACTTCCTGCGACCTGACCCACCACCTGCATCTCTGCGCCTGGCGTTGGTCGATTCGATCGGGGTGAGTGTTGCCATGGCGCCAGGTTACTGGAGTTGAGAAAAGCCAATGGCCCATAGGCGTTCGTAGCCCGATTCGGCGATCGCAGCGATGATAGGACGAGGGTCAGCACGCAACTGGGGGTTCGCGGATAGTAATGCGGTGGCCATAGCGCTCGGGATCGGGTAGGTCCCCCCTTGTTCGGCCACGCTGATCAGTCGCTCTGGCGTGTCCGGTGCCTCCGTGGAGATCGGTCCGGTTGCACCCCAGCAGCGTAAAATCGTTTCACAAAGCGCGTGTAGCGACAGCCTCCTGGCCACCTGGAGCGTTGCACTTCGGCGATTCGGATTCAGTACGTAGGGAGTACCGAGGTAGTCACGTTGTTCGATGGTGACCAATCCCAGAACCTCGGACAGGTGGGTAGAGAGATCCATGAGGGTTGGCCCATCGATCCATGCGAGTACCTGTTGGTCGGCCTGGACTTCATCGGCACTCTCGTGCAGGAAGACGAGCGCCTCATCGTAGGCGCGCTGATAATCTCGCACGATGCGACCGAGCTGCATGCTTGTATTCTAGCCCAAGTACGTAAGTCGTAGAAAGGTGGCCTGCTGAGTGGTGATGCTGGCCGCCAAGTCAAAGTCGGAGGTTGTCGGCAGTTGCGTGGGGACGAGCTGGGGAGAGGGTTCTCCGACGAGCATGTGCCGTATTGTCACGCAGAGTTGATCAACCAAACCTTGGGTGAGGAGATTGCCGAGCAGCGTTGGACCTCCTTCACAGAGGATACCGCCTGGTTGATTTTCGTCGATTTCAAGGAGCCGTCCTAGTTCGACCCGGTTGAGTTGCTCGGGCAGGTGACGGGGGAGGATAGCCGGGGAGTCGGCGTTGCTGGTAGCACTGATCGCTGCTGGTGGCTGATGCCTGGTGGCAACGATGATGCGTAGGGGCTGATGCAACCCAGCCTGTTGACGCACGTGAGCTAACTCGGGTGTGAGCGTGGGTGGTTTGTAGTTCTCTGTCCGTGCAGTACCTGATCCCACCAAGATGACCTGCGCCGTTGCACGCAGGAGATGGAAAATCTTGCGATCGAGACTGGTGGAGAGGCCCTTTGACCTACCATCAATAGCAATCTTGCCATCGAGCGAGGTTACCATATTCGCACGAAGGACCGTTGCCTCGGTTACTGGATACAGCGTAAGTAGTTGCTCATAACTGAGCGTCTCTCCCTCGGTGAGATACATAACAGGACTCCTCATTCGTTGAGCAATGGATAGTAGTTGCGCTGGAGCTAGTTCGGAGGGGAGACGATGACTCCGCTCATCACGATGTACGGTGGTGCAGGGTTCTTCGCCTTCACCTTGGTGTCCATGAGATCAAGAACGATAGTGATCGCGATTCGAGATCGGTTGGGGATGAGTCGTCTCCTATCTTCGACGGTGGTCTCATTGATTGGCTTTTTGGGGGGTCCCTGTTGTTGGCGTTCGCACCAGAATCTAAATCGTCGATGAGTCCAAGCCTGCGTGTATTTCCTCCTCAAGGGTCCAGTGTCGCTTGAGTAGCTGAGTCTAGCGGTGGAGGTTATTGACCGCAAGATGATACCCCTGCGTAAGTCAACTACTTGCGTTCGAGTATGTTTTTGGTTAAGGCTGGCGGCGTGGTACGTGGGTACGTGGCGGAGGGACGACAGTGCCGAAATGGGTATTGGTGCGTTGTGGGGCTTGCATGGGTCGGGTGCATGGCCGGTGCCAGAGCGTTGGTCGAGCCCTACTCGGTGTCCGTATGGTCTCGCTGATTGTGAAATTACCATCCACCTCGCGCAGGTTTGGAGGGACTTCGGATTGAAGTGGGGAGCGGGCAGTGCGAGAGCTGAGAGAGGCCAAAGAAGGTGATGCCGACGAGGTCGCGCTGCTACATGTCGCCACACGGGGAGCTGCTTGCCGGGGTTTGATGCCCGACAGTGTCCTTGATGGACTTGACGTGAGCGAACGGGCGGAGAGCTAGAAATTTGGTTCACGTTCAAGTCACGGCCCCGCAACGGTGATCGTAGTGGACGATGGACGCGTCTCGGGGTGGACCCGATTGCGAGGACATCTCGGCGGGAGAAATCTATGCCATCTATGTACATCCTGACCACTGGCGTCGTGGAGCGAGCAAGGCCTTGATGGACGTGGCGTGTCAATCCCTCTGGCAAAAGGGTTATAAGGTGGTACAGCTGTGGGTGTTGGCGGATAACGTCCGGGCAGAGACCGTCTATCTCTCCCAGGGATGGACCGCCAACGGAGTGGGGCGTCAGGTGGAACTGCGGCCGACCTGGGGCCCAGCGGAAGGGGTGTCCATTCAAGAGGTACAGTATGTGGGGCCACTGGCCCACTAGACAGTCATGGCTCTGGTTTGGTACGACACAGGGCTCCTCGTGCTCGAGCCACGGATGCCGGACGGTCCAAGCATCATCCCAGCTGACCGGGAGAAAGGCACAGTAGCGCCCTAGCGAGGATGACGACGCTACCGACAACCGACGTTCCCTGCGACGTCGGATCGAGGGTAAGAGGACGATCGGAGCGCCTTCCTCGGTTGAGTGCGCTCAGAATCTTTGCGGCTGTGGCGGTTGTTCTCTGCCATGTGGGATGCTACTTGACTAGCGTCCGCGTGTTGCGCAAGGCCGGGGTCTACGGTTACGGGAGCGCTTGGTATGGTGGGACCGCGCTGTGGCAGCTTTCCTGCCCTACGTCGAGTACCAAGAGAAAACTAGCAGAAAAATCCCTTTGGTGGGGCAGAGCCGCTTTCCTGAACGCGCAAGATCCGAGACCGTATGAGGTGGTGTTGCGATGTTGCTCCTCTTGGGCGGCAGGCGACGACACCTCGCGGTCGCCCGATCAAAGGAGAGATCCGATAGGGTGAGAAGGCTCGGCGCTCATAGAGGGTTCGAGCACAGCGAAGACGGTGCTGTCAGATGGCCAAGAGCGTCCCCCCGAGTTCGGGGTAGTTGCTAGCCATGGGTGGTGTGCCGAGAGGGAGGGTCGTGAGATGGGTGATGAGAGTCACGCGAGCGAGGCGGTCGGGCGCGAGTTTGCCGCAGAGTTCCGGTCGTTTATGCGGTGGGTTCAGACCGACACGCAGGTTGAGCGCAACGAGGTCGTGAGCCTTATCGCTGAGTTTCTGGGAGCAACACGAGCCCGCGAGTCGGTTGTCACCAGGGAGTGGTCGTCGTTTGAGCATGTCAACTTGCAGACGGCCCTAAACGTGTGGATGGCCGAGGAGGGGAGGAACGTTGTGGTCCATGGGATCGCGCTGCCACCCCACTTCGGCGGTGTGACGCTGCAACAACTTGCCTCAGGCGGAGCGCTGCCGCCCATTCAACTGTGCGCCCCGCCCTTGGTCGACCTTCCAAACGGACCCGGCTCGACTCTCGCGTGTCTGCAGCTCGCCCTGCTACTCGTGAGCGATCCGGCTGGCCCCTACGTGCTACTGGTCTCGGCGCCGCGTGAACACGAACGCGGCCTTCGTATTGAAGTTCTTGGACTGCCAGTGTCGGCCGCCCAAGCGGTGGTCGCCGAGATAGATGGGCTACGTGGTGCGCTGAACGTCTACCGCAGCCAGCTGCTCGAGGTAGTGGCATTCCCGCACGGCGGTTTTGACCTGCGGTTCATGAGCGTTGCGCCTATCGAGCGCGACGGTGTCGTACTTCCCGACCAAGTGCTGGGTCGTATCGAGCGCCATGCTTTCGGGGTTGCGGAGCATCGCGAGGCCCTGCTCACATCGGGTCAGCACCTCAAGAGAGGTCTGTTGCTCTATGGACCGCCGGGAACCGGCAAGACACACACCATGCGGTATCTGGTCGCGCACATGCCACAGTACACGCGGCTTGTGCTCACTGGCCGCTCTTTGCATGCGGTTGGTTCGGTTACCGCGATGGCACGCGATCTTGCCCCAGCGGTCATCGTTCTCGAAGATGTCGACTTGGTCGCAGAGGATCGCTCGTTTGGCAATGGGTCAAGCCCGGTACTGTTTGATCTGCTTGACGCCATGGATGGCGCCGCTGCTGATGCCGATTTGCTCTTCGTGTTGACTACAAACCGAGCTGATTTGCTCGAGCCTGCACTAGCTGCACGGCCGGGGCGCGTCGATGTTGCCGTCGAAGTTCCCTTGCCTGACGCCGCTGCCCGACGCAGACTGTTCGAGTTCTATGCCCGTGGTGTCTCGTTGCAGCTCAACGATGAGGAACTGGGCGTCGTCGTCGACCGCACAGATGGCGTGACGGCATCTTTCCTCAAGGAGTTGCTCCGTCGCTCAGTACTCGAGTCCTTGGGCGAACAGGCGCCTCTCGTAACCGCGGCGCACGTCTCCCGAGCTCTTGATGACCTGCTTGACAGCGGACAAGCGGTGACTCGGACACTGCTCGGAGTGGGCGTCGATTCTTCCACGAGCCCATCCGCTTCCCTCGGTCCAGTGCCGCCGAGCGGCAGAATGAGGGTGGGCCGGTGGACGGCCTATCCCCCTCGCTCATGAGGTTCTGATGCGACAAGGGGGCTCGAGCATGGTTGATGAGTGTTTTTTCGGTGCTGGCGAGGGTCCCAGTGCACATTACTTAAATTGACGGTGCCGAACGGCTTCTGTCGCTCCACCGGCGTGATCCGCTCAACAACAGAACGTTCTGGGACCCGACCATTGGGAGGTTAAAGAGGGTGAGTCGGAGATGGACGCGGTACGCCGAGAGCGGTGGGAAGAGGCTGGTCTGTCCACGGGTAGCGTTGCCGGGCAAGTTGCACGAGTGAGGGGTAACAGCGTGTGGAAGGCGACTTGACTGGTGGGAGCTGAGCCGTTGTGTCTGGCTCGCGTGGGAGATGCCCGCGTTCGACCGACTTGCCTGACCGACGAGGAACGGGCGGCTCTTCTTGGTTGCCAGTGGTGGAGCGTTAAGGAATTGCTTGAGGCAGCTGAACCTCAAGAGCCCAAGGAACTCGGGGGCCTGCTCGCAGGACACGTTGGTACAGCTTGGTCCCCTCTGTCGGGGCAAGGCGGTAACGCGGTGATGTCAGACCCAAGAACTCGGTGGGGATCAGGGGAGCCCAAAGGCAAGCAGCGACGACAGCTCGATCGGATCGTCGATTCCATCGACGAAGCGTGTGTAGGGAGAAACCCGACACCAGTACCGCCTTGTTGATCATCCGAGGGCTACCCATCTCGTATCGATTTGGCCACTTGGGACCCTCCTGTTGCCGCGCCAACAGCCCCTTTCTGTCGGGCCGTTCTGTCGGGTCGTTCTGTCGGGTCGTTCTGTCGGGATTGTGATCGGTTGCGCCTCGGGCGACACTCGGGACGGAATGTCTCTCGACAGAGGTCAAGGAGGCCGCTCGCCTCTAACGTGGTAGCGATGGAGATGTTGCTTGGCTATCCGGCCCTCGCCCCGAGTCATGAAGAGTTAATTGCTGCCATGGTTCCTCCTCGCGGGTTCACAGATGCGACTTTTGATTCCTACCACCCAGACCTCCGGTTTCCTTCGCAACAGCGAGCCAAGGAGGTGCTCCACGCGTTTACGGTCGAGAGCGCGGCGCAGGCCCACAGTCATCGATTGTGGCGACGATCGACGGTGTATCAGCCGGTGGGCTGGTATCTCGATGGTGGGTTTGGAGTGGGCAAGACCCACCTTTTGGCTGCAACGTTTCATGCCTGGTCGGGGTCGAAGTTCTATACCTCCTTCTCCGGGCTGACGAGTCTTGTTGGAGCGCTTTCTTTCGCTGGTGCGCTTCAACTCCTTCGAGGGACGAGCCTGCTGGCGATCGATGAGTTTGAGCTAGACGATCCGGGGGACACGGTCCTCATCAGCAGACTTGCTGATGAGCTACTTATGACCGGAACCAACCTCGTAGTGACATCGAACACCTTGCCCGATCGACTTGGAGAGGGGCGTTTCGGCGCGGATGACTTTCTGCGTGAGATACAGGGGTTGGCGGGAGCGTTCAAGGTGCTATCGATTGAGGGCGGGGATTTCCGACGGAGGGGCTTTGCGCTCGATCGCGAAATGAGTGGGGTTGGATCGTTGCCGGAGAGTACGGTGCACGTCGGGCTAAGCGAACTGCTGGACCAGCTCCGCAGCGTTCATCCAATTCGTTATCGTGGAGTCGTTCAGAGGCTCGATGCGGTTGAGATACACGATGTCGTTCCCATTGAGCTCCAAAGCGATGCGTTGCACTTGTGTAGCCTTGTTGACGTTCTCTATGATCAAGGGGTCGTTGTGCGGTTGCGAGAGGGTGCTCTTCGAGATCTGTTCCCGGCGAGTTTCTTGGCCGGGGGGTTCAGGCAGAAGTACGGTCGCTGCCTCTCACGCCTCTATGAGCTCGGGAGTATCGAACCTTTGTCAATGCAGAGGGATCGTGAAGGTGGCTCGCGATCCGCCTAAGGGACTGGCCTCAATCGCAAAGGTTCCACCCCTGGTTGCTGCCTTGGCTTGGAGGTTCGCGATGCCATGGCCAAGGTGAGGATGGTCGCTGATTCCGACGCCGTCGTCGATGACGACGATGCTGAGGACTGTAGCGACCCCAATTTCAATGCGGAGTTCATGAGCATGAGCGTGTTTGATGGCGTTGGTGATGAGTTCTCGCAGGACCGTGAGGAGAAGGGTCTGCTTGCTGTTGGTGAGAACGGTATCGATTGGGCCGGTAAAGACGACGTGGTATTTCAGGTCAGCAATGGTGCAGAGCCGCGAGACAAGGTCGAGTACTTCTGAACGCGATGACCCCTCCTGTGCGGGTTCGAGTTGAAAGATTGTCGTCCGGATTTCACCGATTGCGGCATCGAGATCGTCGATCGCTTGGCGGACGAAAAGGAATCCATCAGTCCCCTGTAGCGAGGGCAACGCGGCCTGCAGCTGGAGGCCCACTGCGAAGAGGCGTTGGACAATGTCATCGTGGAGGTCTCGGGCGATGCGTGCCCGGTCGTCCTCGATTTGCGCGAGGGCGAGCGCCTGTCGCAACAGCAAGTTGCCGATCACTGCAGCCGCACCGGTGGCGAGAGTCTCAAGGATGGCGAGATCTACCTGATCAAACGGTTGATCGTCGAGGCGGTCGGTTACGTAGATGTTGCCAAAGACCTTCTCACCAGTGATAATCGGAACGCCTAGGAAGTGTTGCATGAACGGGTGGTTTGGGGGGAAACCAGCGGCTCGTGGATCGTTGGCGATAGAGTCAGAGATGACGGGAGCGTGAGAGTCGATAACCGCGCCCAGAAGTCCACCACCGGAGGGGAGATTGCCGATACGCTTTCGCTCCTCGGAGCTGATGCCCGATGTCACAAAGTCGAGCAGCCGGTCTGGTTGTGCGGGATCAACTACGCCGATTGCTGCATATCGAGCACGGGTGAGCGTGCGAGCGTGACCGGCGAGGAGCACCAATGTCTCATCCATGTCGAGCTTGCTTACGACGTCGACTAAAGCGGCAAAGATGTCTTTCAAACGCGGTTCGTCTACCAGTCGGTCCACCTCGACTAGGTTAGTCCTCGTACATGGGTTCTGGTTCGAGGAGAGCGATCGATGATTTTGTTCCAGGAGCGTGAGCTTCAAGCGGAGGTTCCAGACTTCGAGCATGGTGGTTTCAGAACGGCGAAGCTCATCCACCGGGTGGACCCGCTCTTCGGTCATGGCGCTCGGCTGATCGAGGGTGCAAAGTTAACTCCAGGTGCTGTGGAACTCGGTTCCGTTGTCGAACGAGACGGCTTCTGTCCATTTTGTGCAGATACCATCGGCGATGCAACCGCGCCCTTCCCCGAGGAGATTGCAAGAAATGGCCGCATCATCGTTGGGAACGCCTGGGTGGTTCCTAATGTGATCGCTTATTCCTCCGTGTCTGCAGTCGGTGTCTACGATGTAAGCCGCCACTTCCTCCCACTGACGGCCATGACCCGCGAGGTTGTCTACGATGTGCTCTTGGCGATCGAACAACATGCCAAAGCAGTGCGATCTCAACGTCCGGAGTTGATTTACTCCTCAGTCAATGCGAACTATCTGCCGCCTTCGGGAAGTTCACTCATCCATCCACACATCCAATCCTCGCATGATTCTGTCCCGCTTGGTGCACAGTCACGGTTGTTGTTAGCATCAAAGGAGCATTTTGATAGCTATGGTCAACCCTATTTTGAAGAACTGATAGCACTCGAGGATGCACAGAGCCAGCGCATGGTGGCGCATATGGATCCATTCGTCTGGCTGGTTCCCTTCGCGCCCTCCGGATTCTATGAGGTTTGGGCGCTGGCCCCTGGGCTTGGTGATCTCGTTGATCTAAGCGATCCCGATATCTATCAATTGGCATCGGGTCTCGCACTTGTACTCGCCACCTACGAGCAAATGGGCATTCAGTCCTTCAATTTCTCTCTCATTGGCGCCACCCCCGATAGTGGGGATTTTGGTGCGAGCTTGCTGTTTCGCATCGTCGCAAGAGCACCAATGGAGCCTTACTATCGGAGTGATGTCACCTATTTCGAACGTCTTTGCCTTGAGACAATGATTGACTATTCGCCTGAGGAGTGGGCGCAGACGCTTCGAAGCAACTTCGGTACGACCATAACTGGTTGAACAGCCCATGACCGTTTCGGTTGAGCTTGCTCGGTGATGACTGCTCGGTGAATGTGCCAAGGAACGTTTGTGTACGCATAGGGGCATAATCGGTCGTGACTCTGAGTGCGCGGTAGGTGCTGAGCACATCGATCAGTGCATCGTCCTCATGTTGGGTCGGGCGTGAGGCTCACCGTAGCTGGCACACCGTGCCCCCTCGGGTAGCGTGTCGCGGTCAACTGTGATGAGCGAGGATCGCCGCGCAGGTGGATCTTGCCCGTAACGATGCAGATCGTCCGGGCTCGGCGCACCAAGAGGGTAATGGCTCGAAGCATGCAGGCGGTCGCCAAGCGGGGACCTGCAGCGTTGATGCCGATAGAGTACCGATCACGAGAGATGCGTTCATGCGGAGGTGAACAGTCCTGTGCAGTCCAGCCAGGACCATCTCGATCGAGAGTGTAAGACAGCAGGGAAGCTTTGGTCCCCGGCGACAGGACGCTCCGGCCAGTGCGATCCCAACGGTTGTCGCTTAGTTGCGGGATATAGCCGTGAGTGACGGAGCCCCTAGCGGGGGATGGAGGTGTACTTGAACTCGTTAAATTCGGGGTAGTTTGTCATGGTGTCGAGGACACGGTCGATGGTCGCGCGAGCTACCTTTGCATCACCGTTTGGTCGATGCATAACCCGCACGAATGCAGCTTGGCCGTTCACGATGAATGTTGGGACCCCAAAGACGTGGTGTTCTTCAACCGAGGCGAGATGTTGGCGTCTGAAGTCCTCGAGGATGTGTTCTGAATCAATGAGCTTGCGCACCTCTTCGGGCGTCACCTCATGGCTCTCAAGAATCGATGCGAGTACTGACCAATCGCTAAGGTCGAGAGCGCGGTCGTGGCGGGCGGCAAAGAGGGCAAGGTGGACGCCAGGGAAGTTCTCTGGGAAGTGGCGTTGCACGGTCATGCCAGTCATCACTGCGAGGAGCTCGTTGTAACGTTCGGGGTCTGACCAAACGTCTGGCTCTCCATCTTCGATGTGCACCTGACTGAGGGAGAACGGCACGAAGTCTACTTGGTAGTCCGCACCATCTTGCATCGCGGTAATGAGGTGTTCATGCATGTTACGAGCGAATGGGCAACGGTAGTCCCAGTTGATGGCGAAGTGCATCGGTTACGTCTCCTTTTGATTGCTTTTACAATCAGTCTACCGGGTGGTAGGACGATAACTCAAAAACACCCAAGTTCTGCGAACGAGATGGGGCATGCTAGGGTGTGTTACTCCCTCGGCTGAGGTGGGAGCGGCACAAGAACTTTGACTACGTGTGCGTAAGCGAGACCAATCAATGCGCCGCCGATAACGTCGGAGGCATGATGGATGCGCACGTGAATGCGTGAGAGCGCGATCAGCGCAGCTAGTGGGAAAAGGATCCAACGGCCCAACCGATGGCTCGGAAGCAAGGAAGCCGCAGCAAAGGCCGCGGTTGAGTGACCACTCGGGAAGCTTGATGTCAGCGGGTATCGGAGATGGTGGGGATGTTCGTAGGTGTCGTCGATCGGACGTTCTCGGGAGAACAAAGACTTGACTACGACGTTGATCAACAGCGACTCTACACCCAATGCTGCCCCGGCGCGTAGAGCGTTCCCGCGTCTTCGCGGGGAAATCGCAAGGGATGCCGCGAGGAGTTCCCACAGTAGCGAGTGGTCGGCGAGTGCTGAGAGGGTATAGAAGAGGCGATCTAGGTGTCTCCGTCCCCTCAGCAGTTGGAAGAGGCGATCAACAGCGGCATCAAAGCGATCAAGTTGTTTCAAACCTCTGGCGCCCTTGGATCAGTTGGCTGTCGTTGCACGTGGGGAGCCATAAAGGATGGGCACTGACATTGGTAGGCGCAAAAATGGCAAAGCCTTGATGGTCGCGGGCGGAAGTTCCCGGTCTCGCAGGCCATACGAACCGCCGACCAAATCGCGGCCGTTTTGCCCTCGACGGCATGCAGCCGATGTGGTGTCGCCTCAGTCTCGATGACCATGCGATCTCGAAGATACATCAGCTTGACGCTCTTTGGCTTCACTCCAAGGACCCGTTCGACGAGAAGCGCATAGAACAGCACGCCAGCGAGCTTATCTTGCTCGTGAGTGTGCGAGGGTGGACGACCGGTCTTATAGTCGACGACAATGAGGTCTCCGTTGGCGTCACGGTCGAGACGATCGATTACGCCGCGAGCGAGGACGTCGCCCACCGACGATTCGAACATGATCTCGGTGCCGAGAACGTTGGTAGTGGTCGGATCCTCAAGCGTGAAGACGTTGAGGACCAGTTGTTCCACCTCTTGGCCGAGGCGGACTTGTGCGCCTTCGGGGAGCTCTTCTAGGAAGTTCGCGGAGTACCCGGCCTTGCGACTATTGGCCAGCTCGTCCTGCACGATCGAGCGTGCCCGTTGTGGGGTGCGCTCGGCAGCTGGTAGCGAGAAGTAGAAGCGTTCGAGCGCCCGGTGAGCGAGGACGCCTTTGACGGTCCAGATGGAGAGGGGTTGGGGTATCTTGTCGATGATAGAGAGCCGAAAGGCATAGGCGCAATCCTTGAAGGCAGTGACCTTGGTAGGCGTCAACGAGCAAGGTAGTGGTAGCCCCATGCGTCCAGGCTACCAGCATCGAAGATCTGTCGGCCGATCCTCTGTCATCATCCGAAAGGTCAGGCGTCTAGTTGCGGCAGCTGCATTGGGCTGGGAGCCTGCTTGGAGTAGTGGTAAGAATTCCTGGAGATCGAGATATCTCCCATCGCACGTAGGTATCATTGGGACGATGAACTCCTTTATTGACACGTACGTAGTGACGTATGGATTGCTCGCTATCTTGGTGTTGATGACCTTGGAGTCGGCGTTGATCCCCGTCCCCTCGGAACTGGTTATGACGCTCGCCGGCGTACTGGCCGCGTCTGGCAAACTGAGCCTTATCGGCGCGATCTTGGTAGGAATCCTGGGCAACCTGATCGGCAGTGTTATTCTTTGGGCGATCGGCCGGACGGGCGGAAGATCGCTAGTCGAACGTTTTGGGCGTTTCATCTTTGTCAAGCCGCGGGACCTCGATAGGGCCGAGCGGTGGTTTCAGCGTCACGGTGAGGCGGCGGTGATCATCTCCCGGTTGTTGCCGGTGGTTCGGTCGGTCATCAGTCTTCCAGCCGGTGTTGCAGAGATGCCTGTGGGTAAGTTTTCGCTCTACACGTTGATCGGGAGTATCCCCTTTGTGGCGTTATTGACGCTGGCGGGGTATTGGTTGGGCGCGAACTACACGGTATTAGTGAAGGTGATCCAGGACTTGGGCTACGTACTCGGTGCGTTGCTGGTGTTGTTAGTCGTGGGTTTTGTCTGGTTCCGCTATCGACGACGCGCTAATTTAGAGGCACTGGGAGAATAATCAGCTAAACTCTGCCCTTGCGGGAAGTGGCGCAGCTTGGTAGCGCACCTGCTTTGGGAGCAGGGGGCCGCGGGTTCAAATCCCGCCTTCCCGACGGTGCATTGTTGTGTTCCAACGCGGGTGTAGCTCAATGGTAGAGCTCCAGCCTTCCAAGCTGGCCATGCGGGTTCGATTCCCGTCACCCGCTCCACCTCCCTGTCGGCGATGCAGCCATGGAGTTCCGTGCAGCCATGGAGTTCCGTCGCCTTAGCGGTCATCTAGTCGGGTCTGTGCGGTGAGTGAGGTGGTCCTGGATGGCGCCTAACTTGGTACTCCTTGCGGTGGTCTTGTCCACGAACGATCTTGGCTTCGCTGCGTGGGCGATCACTCCTTGGGTAGGAACGTTGCGGGTAATGCTTGATTACCTACCACGCTTGTGGTGCTCTGGTCGCGAGGCCTATCGACAACCCCCTATGGTATTATTGTTTGCCGCGGCTACACTTGATAACCAGGGAGTTGTCGCTAGCTGTGTCGTGTGGTAAGAGCCGATCGGTTTGTCCTGACGGCTTCCATAAGGAGAAGGTGAGTTCGATGGTCGAGGCACATCAGAGAGGTCTGGGCGAACCATGACCCCCGAGCAAGGTCAAACCGATCTACGCCAGGAGGAGGCGGATCTCGATCGCCGACTCTCGAGGATCGAGGGACAGGTGCGAGGGATTCGTCGCATGGTCGCCGAGGGTCGTGATTGCAAGGAGCTCTCAATGCAGTTTGCCGCGGTGACCAAAGCGCTGGATCGAGCTGCTATCAACTACTTGACGGCACACCTCGTGTACTGCATCGAGAATCCGGAATTGGCGATGGAAGAGGGTACTTCGCTTGAGGAACTTCGTCGCTTGTTGGGGCGACTTCGTTAGGATCTTCATGACCTCGCGCGTAGACCTTGTATGCTTTGGTTGCTATGCGCTCATCTGCTGAACTTCATCAAGAGTCCAATTCTGCTGTTGTTACGATCGAACTCCGCGACGAGGAGTTACGACCGTACCTTGATCAGGCGGTGCGAAAACTTCGCTCCCAGGTCAGGATCCCTGGCTTTAGGAAGGGTCACGTTCCTGCTTCGGTGCTCGTGGCACGGCTGGGTCAAGAGGCCGTTCGCCGCGAAGCGGTCGAGGATGCGGTACAGGAGAGCTACGAGGAGGTCATTGTTGACAATGGTCTCGACGTTATCGAGTCGCCCAGCCTCCGAATTGTCGATGGGGCTCAAGAGGGCGATGTGAAGGTGGAGCTCGACGTGGCACTGCGACCGGTGGTGCGCGTAGAGGGTATTGGCTCGATCGAGATCGAGCTGCCGCGAGTCGAGCTGACCGAGGCCGATGTCGATGCGGTGATCGATAGCATTCGCGAGCAGATGGCCACTCTCCAAGAGGTGGATCGTCCGGTGGCAGAAGGCGACCAAGTGACCTTCAATGTGATTGCCGTTGAGGGTGACACGGAGGATGTGGTGACACCGTACCTCACTGCTCGTCTCGGGAAAGGCGAGGTTGCTCCTGAGTTTGAGACAGCGCTCCTCGGTGCCAGTGTTGGCGATAAGGTGGCGGTTGAAGCGCCGGTTGATGGCGATGCCGATGACGAAGCCCCGACGCAGAAGACGATCCTTGAGGTGCTCGCTATTCGCGAGCTGGTACTACCTGATCTCGATGCAGATTTTGTCGCTCAGGTATCCGAGTTCACCACGGTTGATGAGCTGCGCGAGGATGTGCGCACGAGTATGGCTTCGCGGCGTATCGCAGAGGCTCGTTCGCTCTTCGAGCAACAGCTCTATCAGAAGGTGCTCGAGTTGACCGAGCCAAAAACCATTCCAGAGGTGCTCCTCAACTCCGCCTACCAGCAGGAGTTGCATGAGTTTGGGCATGCCCTCGACGGCTCTGGGATCTCCTTGCGACGTTACCTGGAGATGAGCCAACAGGACGAAAACGCTCTAGCTGGACAACTCAGTTCGAAGGCTGCCCAATCAGTTCTCTGGGACCTCGCGTTGAGGGCGATAGCCGTCGATGAGGCGGTCAGTGTCGATGCACAAGAGGTGGAGGAGGAGATCGAGAAACTCAATACCTCGGGAGCACTGGAGCCTCGGCGTGGCGGCATCTCTCCGCTGCAGGAGTTTCAGGTCCGTACGTCGCTTATCAAACAGAAGGCCTACCGGCGGCTGGCCAATATCGTGAGCATCAAGGACAGTGACGGGAACCCAGTGACATTATCGCAGCTTGAGTTGGATCAACTCCTCGAAGCTGGAGATGGAGCGCAAGCGCAAGATGACGCCGGGGCGGAGGAGCTTGCTGAACCTGTCGGCTCTTCAGAGGAATAAACACCACGGCACCATTAGAATGGAAGAACTGCTCCTCGCGGTGCGAACCAACGGGCAGATAATGGAGATCGAGAGGTTGCATGCAAGCGTATAACTATTTGGTTCCTACCGTGATTGAGACATCCTCAAGGGGTGAACGAGCCTACGATCTGTACTCCCGACTCCTTCGGGAGCGGATTATCGTCTTGGGGACACCGATTGACGATGCCGTCGCGAACCTGGTCTGCTCGCAGTTGCTGTACCTCGAGTACGAAGATCCTGACCGAGATATCAACCTATACATCAACTCCCCGGGTGGAGAGATTACCGGTTTGTTCGCGATCTACGACACCATGCGCTACATTCGTCCGGACGTGTCTACTCTCTGCTTTGGCCAGGCTGCTTCTGCGGCTGCGGTGGTTCTTTCCGCAGGCGCGAAAGGTAAGCGCTATGCTCTTCCGCACGCTCGGATTCTCTTGCATCAACCCTACGGCGGTGTTGGCGGCCAGGCAACCGACATCGAACTCCAAGCGAAAGAGATTTTGCGGATGCGTGATCTGCTGAACCAGATGCTTTCGGAGTCAACCGGTCAAACAGTTGAGAAGATCGCCCATGATACCGATAGAGATTTTATTCTCGAAGCGGAGCAGGCACTGGAGTATGGGGTCATCGATGAGGTATTCTCCTCACGAGATTCCATTGGGAAATAGGAAGTCTTACCCAAACACGGCGATCGTTGCGGCGATTGCGATATGGTTACGGTAAGAACTAAGGAGAGGGTTGGCCATGGCGAAGATTGGTGAAGGCCAAGAGATGGTGAAGTGCAGTTTCTGTGGAATGTCGCAAAAACAGGTACGGAAACTGATCGCAGGGCCAGGCGTCTACATCTGTGACAAGTGCATCGAGCTGTGCAACGACATCATCTCCGAGGAGTTGGGCGCTAAACCGGAGCCCCAAGGCGATGACAAACTCCCTAAGCCCAAGGAGATCATGGAGTTCCTCAATGGCTATGTGATCGGCCAAGAGGGCGCGAAAAAGATTCTTTCGGTGGCGGTCTACAACCACTATAAGCGCATTCGTAGCGGCATCAAAGATGACGTCGAACTTGCGAAGTCCAATGTGCTGTTGCTCGGCCCAACTGGCTGTGGCAAGACACTGCTTGCGCAGACGCTCGCTCGAATGTTGAACGTGCCCTTCGCCATCGCTGATGCTACCGCACTGACCGAAGCAGGCTATGTCGGTGAGGATGTGGAGAACATTCTCCTCAAACTCATCCAAGCAGCGGATTTTGATGTGAAGCGTGCTGAGATGGGGATCATCTACATCGATGAGATCGACAAGATAGCACGCAAGAGTGAGAACCCATCGATCACCCGTGATGTTTCAGGGGAAGGGGTTCAGCAGGCGCTGTTGAAGATACTTGAGGGTACCGTTGCTTCCGTTCCCCCTCAGGGCGGCAGGAAGCATCCACATCAAGAGTTCATTCAGATCGACACCACCAACGTACTTTTCATCTGTGGTGGTGCCTTCGTTGGTCTTGAAGAGATCGTGGCAAGTCGCCTTGGGCGACGCGGTATCGGATTCTCTGGAACCATGACCCATGCCAAGAGAGAGATTGAGGTCCTTGGCGAGGTGCAACCCGAGGATCTATTGAAGTTCGGCTTGCTTCCGGAGTTCATTGGACGTCTGCCTATCATCGGTACCATCGACAACCTCGACCGACCGGCGTTGATTGAGATTCTGACTGAACCCAAGAATGCGTTGGTCAAACAGTACAAGAAGGTGCTTGAACTCGACGGGGTTGAGTTGGAGATCACCGATGGTGCTCTGGATGCCATCGCCGATCAGGCCATGTTGCGAGGGACCGGTGCTCGCGGCCTCAAAGCCATTCTCGAGGAGGTTCTGCTCGACGTGATGTACGAGGTGCCATCGCGTGATGATGTGACTAAATGCGTGGTCGACGAGCAGGTGGTGCTTGAGCACGTTGCACCGACGCTCATTCCGGCCGCACCTGATCAGAATGGGTCATCGACCAGGCAAGCCTCCTAGTTGCGGGGTATCGAATGGTTGGAGAGTCTGCCGAACTTTGAGGCCGATCGTTCGGTGACACTGTCGCCGCTCGATCGCGTTCGGGCAGCGGCATCGGTGCTGGGAGGCATCAGTTCCGGGCTCAGGTTTATCCATATCGCTGGTACCAATGGGAAAGGTAGCGTCGCAGCCGCAGCGGCGGTGCTGCTGGGGGATATGGGGTTTCGCGTGGGACTGTTTCGCTCCCCACATCTTTGTCGTCTCGAAGAGCGAGTGATGATTGACGCCGTTCCAGTGGAGAGCGAGCGCCTTGAACAGGAGCTCAGGCAGTTGGCGGCGATGACCCAACAACAGTTAGTGCCTCCCTTGACGCACTTTGAAGCACTCTTTGTTGCGGCGCTTTCAGTGTTTTCACTTGAGGGTTGCGAGATCGCTGTGATCGAGACGGGGCTCGGTGGTCGCGACGACGCAACCAATATTATTGATGCAGAGGTAGCCGTCATCACCTCGATTGGGCACGATCATCTAACGGAACTTGGTCCGACACTTGGTGACGTACTCGAACACAAGTTGGGGATCGTCCACGACGGGGCGACGGTCTGCTTGGGGCCTCTCGACGAAGAGTTGCGAGCCTTGGCCATGGATCGACTCTCTCTGAACCCTACAATCTGGATGGATGAGCTCGATGTTGAACGCTTTCCTGGAGTGGGTGGGCAGGAGCTTGTCGAGCATTCACCGTTGGGCGACCGATCGTTTTTTGTTCCACTCTTTGGTGAGGCCGTTGCCTGGAATGTCATGCTGGCCGTTCACGCCGTTGAGGCGCTTCTTGGTCGCCGTCTTACGAGTGAGCGGATCGAGAGCGGGCTCGCTCGGCTCCACCTGCCGGGGTGTTTTGAGGTCCTGCGTGGAGAGCTGATTGTCGTGGTAGACACGGCGCATAACCGTGAGGCTGCTGCGGTCCTCGGGACGACGTTGCTGGAGACCTTTGGTCCAGAGCATTCCATTGGGATTGTCTTCGGTATGAGCCATGGACGGGATCCGTATGAGTTCTTGGTGGCGTTGGCGCTTCCAGGCGTCGCCGCTCTTGGTTTGCTCGATTGCGGGGTGGCGCCGGCCATCTTGCGTGCCGCCGCTGAAAAGGTGTATCCGGATGCACGCATTCTCGATTGGTCCGCTGAACTCCGGTCGGTGGGAGAATTGCTCAGTTCGCTCGAGGTCGGATTGGTGCTGATCACTGGTTCGCACTGTGCCTGTGGGACCGTTTTGTGCAAAGATATTCCCAAGCTGCTGCTTGATGAGTCGTGAGCCGGTAGCCTTTACCATTCGTATGGCTACTACCCTCATCATCCTAAAACCAGACGCTGTTGAGCGCGGATTGATCGGCGAGATCGTCGGTCGGTTTGAGCGCCGTGGGCTTCGCTTCCTCGCGCTTGAGCGGCGACAATTGGCGAATCCATTGGTCGCCCAACACTATGCCGAGCACAGCGAGAAGCCGTTTTACGAGGATCTCATCGCTTTTCTCACGAGGGGACCAGTTGTCGTAGGCATCGTTGAAGGTCCCCCTCAAGTTGTGGAGATGGTGAGAACGATGATGGGAGCGACGAACTCGGCTCAGGCAGCACCGGGCACAATCCGTGGTGATCTTGCTATGCTCATGGATGAGAACTTGATCCACGGTTCGGACTCACCCGCGGCAGCAGAACGCGAAATCGGTTTATTTTTCCCAGAGTTTCGCCTCACGTAGGCGAGACGCCATCTTTAGGAGGTCAAATGGCAAAGAGTAGCAGCGGTCTTTTCGGTAGAGATATCGCCGTCGATCTCGGTACCGCCAACACGTTGGTGTACGTACGTGGCAAGGGTATCGTACTCAACGAGCCATCGGTGGTCGCCATCAACGTGCGGGATGGTCGTCCCCTGGCGGTTGGTGCTGAGGCCAAGCGGATGATTGGACGCACCCCATCGAATATCCAGGCGATTCGGCCACTCAAGGATGGCGTGATCGCTGACTTTGAGATCTGCGAGAAGATGCTCCGCTACTTTATTCATAAAGTCAACCAGTCGAAGATGGGCAAGCCGCGTATGGTCATCTGCGTTCCGAGCGGCATCACTGGTGTCGAGCGTCGTGCGGTCCAAGAGGCTGCTGAGTACGCGGGGGCAAGAAAACCTGCGTACATCATCGAGGAGCCGATGGCTGCAGCGATAGGGGCTGGGTTGCCTGTGCATGAGCCGGCCGGCAATATGGTCGTCGATATCGGTGGTGGTACCACTGAGGTCGCTGTGATCTCGCTCGGTGGGATTGTTACCTCCCGTTCTATTCGCGTCGGTGGCGACGAGATGGATGAGGCGATTATTGCCTACATCAAGAAGCAGTACTCGGTCGCGCTTGGTGAACGGACCTCTGAATCGATCAAGATGACACTCGCCTCGGCCTACCCGCTTGAGGAGGAGTTGCGCGCTGAAATCAAGGGTCGGGATCTTGTGACGGGCTTGCCAAAGACGATATCGGTAACGACTGAGGAGATTCGCGCAGCCATCTCCGAGCCGATTAACGCCATCGTCGATGCCGTGAAGGTAACGCTCGACAATACGCCTCCTGAATTAGCCGCTGATATCATGGATCAGGGTATTGTGCTAACCGGTGGTGGTGCGTTATTGGCCGGACTCGATCGACGACTCCACGAGGAGACGGGCATGCCCATCGTCGTGGCGAAAAATCCACTCCAATGCGTGGCTCTTGGGTCGGGGCAGTGCCTGGAGGAGTTTGAGGCGCTCAAACAGGTCTTGATTACCTCGTCACGTTAGGTCCCCCAACGACTTGTCACGACTACTCGAGCGACCTAGGGCAACACTTGCTGTTCTGATTCTGCTATCGGTCTCGCTCATCACGATCAACTTCAACGCTTCCCGTATGCATTTTGGATCACTCAAGGTTGTGGTCGCTGATGTGGTCAATCCGACGAAGTCGGCGCTCGACACCGTCTTTCGGCCGCTAGCGAACGCCTACCACGGAATAACGAACTACCCTTCCGACCAGCGTGAGATTGCCCAACTCAAGTCGAAGCTTGGGGTGATAGAACGCTCGCACTTTGAGGATCTTGGAGCGTTGCACGCGTTGACGCAGTTGAGTCGGCTGACGAGATTACCGTTTGCTACGACCCTTGCCTCCACTCCCGCGGAGGTCATCCAGATGACCCCTAGCAATCTACAGCTCACCTTTGTGATTGACCGTGGCAGCGCGAATGGTGTCGTGGTGGGCAATCCAGTGGTGGGCGGTGCTGGACTGGCAGGACGGGTGGTGCAGACGACGTCTTCAACTGCGACGGTGTTGATGGTCACGGACCCAACCTCAACGGTTGGCGTCCGGATCCCTAAGTCGGGCCAGGTGGGTGCCGCGGTTGGTCAAGGCACTGGAGAGCCGTTGACGATCAATTTGGTGGTGCCTGGCACCCATATCCGGCGTGGCGCGGTGTTGGTGACCTCCGGCCTGCAGGGCGAGTTGTTCCCACCAGGGATCCCGGCGGTTCGTGTCACCCAGGTTTCGAATCCTTCGGGTGACCTTCAAGAGAGTATCCGTGCAGTTCCTTTGGTGGACTATGCCACTCTTCAGTATGTCGCGGTGTTGAAGTGGACCCCGGGAGCTGGCTCGTGAGGTGGGTACGGGCGCTTGGGTTGCCTCTGTTGATCTTCACGGCGGTGGTGGTACAGCGTTCAGGGGCGGGTGGCTTCACCATTTTAGGGGTACACCCGGATTTTGTGATGCTTATGGTCGCTGCCGTGGGGGTGTACCGGGGCAGAGAGATCGGAGCGCTTACCGGATTCTTCGCTGGTCTGTTGGTCGACTCCTTCCTCACGACTCCATTCGGTATCTCAGCGCTCGTACTTTGTGTGGTAGGATATCTTGCTGGTGAGATAGAACGGTTGGATTCCGGGAGTCCCCTTGCTCTTAAAATTCTCATAGTTGGGGCTACTAGCGTCGTTGGGGAAGGGTTGAGTTCCCTAGTCCTCTACCTGCTTGGCCTTGGTAATCCGTTGCGGGCGAGAACACTCGACGAGTTGATCATCGTCGGAGGCATCAATCTAGTTCTCGCAGTTGTAGCGCTTGGTCTTTGCCGGTTGGTCTTTGGAGCGCAGGAACGAACCCCGATGCTCGAACGGAGGTAATCGTGCCCCAAGGATCAAAGAAAGTTTCGTTGAGTTTCCGGGCTCGTCTGCTCGGGCTGACAGGATTGGCACTCCTTGGCGGTCTGGTCGCTCGTCTCTATGCACTACAGGTGCTCGAGGCACCCTCATTTCAGCAGGCGGCCGCCCAGAACTCGACGCGGACTGTAGCGGTTCCAGCGCCTCGTGGCCTGATTCTCTCCCGTGAACAGAACGTGTTGGCGGGCAACCGCGTGGTTGATGTCCTTGGGTTGTCGCAATACGAAGCATCGCTGCACCCAAAGGTGGAGGGCAGGGTGGCGAAGTTGTTGGGGATCCCTGTTACCCAAGTCGCGGCTGACTTGCGTAATTCGCAGTACTCGACCTATGTACCGACACCGATTGGGTCAAATATTTCACAGGCCACCGCACTCTATGTGGCCGAGCACAGCAGCGAGTTTCCGGGGGTGACCACCAACTTCGAGACCCAGCGTACCTACCCCTATGGGTCGACAGCTGCGCATGTGCTCGGTTACGTTGGGGCGATCAGTCCACAGCAGCTGGCAAAGCTCGCATCGAAGGGTTATGCACCTGGTGACCAGATCGGGCTCGCCGGTGTGGAGGAGAGTTATCAGCAGTACCTGCATGGTACCCCGGGCCAGGAGAAGCTCATCGTCAACTCCTATGGTCAGGAGGTAGGGGTTGCGTCACGAACTCGTGCAAAGCCAGGTGGAGATCTGCAGTTAACCATCTCTCTTCCATTGCAGCAATATGTTGATAAGCTGTTAGCGCAGCGGGTCAACCAACTGCAGGGGAGCTACAACAGTTATTTTGGTCGCTACTCCAACGATGTCACCGGTGCTGCCGTGGTGGAGAACGTGAACGATGGGTCAGTGCTTGCGATGGCCTCGTATCCGACCTACCAACCGAGCCAGTGGGTTGGTGGGATCTCCTATGCCAACTACGCAAAGCTTACGGCACCGAGCTCACGTGATCCGTTATTGAATCGGGCGATCTCGGGTGTCTACACCCCAGGTTCAACCTTTAAGCTGGCGACCTCCTCGGCTGCGCTCCAAGATGGTTTGCTGACACCCACTACCATTATCGACGATACAGGTCGGTTTGTGATACCGAACTGTACTGGCTCGTTCTGCAGCCTGCACAACTCGGGTGGTGAAACCCTCGGCCCCATCGATATCAGCACGGCGATCAGTGCCTCCGATGACGTTTTCTTCTATACTTTGGGCTATCGTTTCTATACCGAACAGTCCAAGTTCGGCGCCACGCCTATCCAACACATGGCCGCCAAATACGGCTGGGGATCGCCAACGGGCGTTGCATTGCCAGGTGAGGCTGCTGGAATGGTCGACTCTCCGGCGCTCCGGAAGAAGTTGCACCAACTCTACCCTCAGGCGTATCCCTATGCTACCTGGTATGTTGCTGATCAACTTGAGATGTCCTTTGGCCAGGGTTTGACGGAGATCACCCCTTTACAGATGGCCAACGCGTACGCGACTTTTGCCAATGGTGGGACCCGGTACGTGCCGAGGATCGCTGAAGGCATCGTCAACGGGAACGGCAATCTTGTCAAGCGATTTGCGCCCAAAGTAGCGGCACACGTTCCTTTGAGCCCGTCGGTTCGTGCGGCCATCCTTGCTGGTTTCGAGGGGGTTATCTCCAACCCATTAGGAACGGCTCATGGTATCTTCCTTGGTTGGCCAGAGAGCAGTTATACCTTGGCGGGCAAGACTGGCACCGCCTCGGTCCATGGCGAGGTTCCAAATGCCTGGTTTGTTGCCTTTGGTCCCGAACCCAACCCAAAGTATGTGGTTGTCGTCGTAATCAAGGAGGGCGGCTTCGGTGACACGGGCTCTGCGCCGGTCGTCCGTCAGATCTTTCAGTACTTGAAGGATCATCCGGTTGGGGCTCCGACCTATGGCCTCAAGCACCTCGCCGCTGGCTCTACGGTTGCATTGAATGCACCCGCGCATCACCAGGCAACAACGGTCAAGTCGACGAGCGGTTCCAAGACAGGAACAACGACGAGCACGGGTACCTCCAGCACGGTGACGACGCCACCCAAAAAGAAGAACGGATAGCCGCAAGGGGAGCAGCCCTGGATTGGGGTGTCGGCTTTCGATCGACGCCTCTGAGTGGGCTACTACACTAGCGAGTGAGATGTTGCAGTATGTGCCCACTGAGTTGATCGTCACAGACCGATTATCACTCCTCGACGGAGTTGCATGCCGCCGGGATAGGGGCATTGCTCATTCTGCTTTGAATCATGCGCGCGTTACCGTGCGGCGTTGTTACTCCCGGCATCGTCCAACGTTTGATGGGTGCCGCAGTGCTCGCATGAGTGATTTTGAAAGGTTTTTGAATGGAAGAAACGAACCCGGTAGGGTCCGGTACCGATGGAGTGGCGAGCGAAAGTAAGCCAGCTCAGAGCCAAAGGTCGACAGGTCGGCGTTCGAGTTCGCGAACTCGCCAGCCGGGAGATACGACGGCGACCAACCCTCCGCGTCGCACCCAGTCGAGGCGACGGCCCACAAAGGCGCAAGCGCCAGTCGAGATGGAGATCCAAGGTCAAGTAGCGGAAACGATTGATGCGGGAGCTAAGATCAAGCGCCGGTTTGCCCAGCGGGCGCCGCGTGAGCGCCATGGACGTCCCGTCGGCCGGTACCAGATGGTGGTTCATGTCGCTGGGGATGTTACTCAGGTAGCCATCCTTGAGGGTCGAACGCTGATTCAACACTTTGTGTCACGGGCCTCCGACTCGCAGTCCAATATCAGTGGGAATATCTATCTTGGGCGAGTGGCGAACGTGCTTCCAGGCATGGAGGCTGCCTTTGTTGACATCGGTACCAATAAGAATGCGGTCCTCTATCGTGGTGACGTTCGTTATGATCGCGAAGACCTCGAATCATTCGATCGTAACGTCCGGATCGAACAACTGCTGCGACCAAAGCAGGTAGTGATCTGCCAGGTTGTCAAGAATCCGATTGCACAGAAAGGTGCGCGCCTGACCCAGGAGGTCTCGCTACCCGGACGGTTCGCCGTTCTGCTGCCAGGCGGTGGGAGTTTTGGGATCTCGAAACGGCTGCCTGATGACGAGCGTCGTCGTCTCCGACGGATTCTCGATGATGTTGCTCCTGAAGGTTTTGGGGTCATTCTGCGTACCGCTGCTGAGGGATCCACGAAGGAAGAGCTCAAGCGCGATGTCGATAGCTTGATGGAGTCGTGGAGAAAGATCGAGGAGATGACTAAATCGGCACATGCCCCCGCTCTCCTCTACCGTGAACCACCATCGGCAGTACGGGTGATCCGGGAGGAGTTCAACCGGGAGTTCCGTGGGGTCACTATCGATGACCTCGCCCTCTACCAGGAGATTGCCGGATATGTCGCGGCGATCTCTCCAGAGTTGGCTGATCGGGTGGAGTACTTCGACCCTGCCACAGAGAAGTTGGCCATCTTTGATCAATTTCATGTCCGTGAGCAGTTGCAGAAGGTTCTTGAACATAAGGTCTGGCTCCCGTCCGGTGGGTCGATTGTGATCGACCGAACCGAGGCGTTGACGGTGATCGACGTGAACACCTCTCGCAACGTTGGTACCGTCTCGCTCGAGGAGACGATCCATAAGAACAACCTCGAAGCGGTGGAGGAGATTGCGCGTCAACTGAGGCTTCGTGATATCGGGGGTATCATCGTTATCGACTTCGTCGATATGATCGAGGCCCAGAACCGAGAGGATGTCATGCGCGCTTTTCGTGCCGCACTGACACGCGATAAGACCAAAACCCATGTGTATGAGATGTCGCAGCTGGGCCTCGTGCAGATGACCCGGCACCGCATCGCGGAAGGACTTGTTGAGGCGCTGTCAGAAGTCTGCCCCAGTTGTGGCGGAAGTGGCTATGTCATCGACCCGATGATCACCCAGTAGGACGTATACTAGTACCGATATGTATGCAGTTGTTGATGTAGGCTCAAAGCAAGCCAAGGTTTTTGAGGGTCGGACGGTTCTGGTGGAGCGTCTTGACGTTCCTGCCGGTGACGAAGTGTCTCTGCGCCCAGTACTGTTTGTCGACGATGAGCGAGTGCTCGCTCGTGCCGATGAGCTTGCCGGTGTATCGGTAGTCGGCGAGGTCGTCGAGGAGGTAAAGGGGACCAAGGTTATTGGTTTCCGTTACAAGTCCAAGGCGAACGAGCGTAAGCACTTTGGTCACCGCCAGAAGTACACTCGAGTGCGAATTACCTCGATCGTCGCCGGGTAGCTCTCGGAGCTCAGTTGAGCGACTGCGGAGGAGTGTTCGCCCTGACGTGCGGTCATGACGCCAAAGTAGGTCCTGTCGCCAGGCCGTAAAGGTTTTGATGTGGGTGACAGAGGCGTGAGTACAAAAAGAATGAGGAGATAATGTCAAAGACTAAGGGTGGTGGTTCCACTAAGAACGGCCGTGACTCTAATGCCCAACGATTGGGGATAAAGGTCTACGGTGGTCAGACGGTGCAGGCAGGATCGATTCTTGTTCGCCAACGCGGTACGAAGTTTTATCCAGGTGACCATGTAGGGCGTGGTAGCGACGATACCCTGTTCGCCAAAGAGTTTGGTCAAGTGGTATATGGGCAGCATCGGGGTCGTAAGTTCGTCTCAGTGGTGCCGATCGAGGATCCCCTCAACTAGCCGTTGCACGATCCTGTCCTCTGCGGGACGGTAGTTGTGCGAACGCAGTGCTTGTCGCGACTGCAAGCCATACGACGTTAGGGTAGCTCCGTCGGGTGTGGCCGAGCGGTTCACGTTAGGTCGGCAGGTGGTGCGAGTGAATTTTAGAAGGCGGGGTCTTGGGCCCCGCCTTCATTGGTATAAGCGAGGTGAGGATGGCGGAGTTCGTAGATGCTGCGCAAGTCCATGTCAAGGGGGGCAACGGAGGAGCTGGCGCTGTCTCATTCCGACGCGAGGCGCACGTGGATCGCGGTGGGCCTGATGGTGGAGACGGTGGGAAGGGTGGCGATGTAATCCTGAAGGTGGACCCTCAACTCGCTTCGTTGATTGTCTTTCGCGACCAGCCTTTTCGTCGCGCGGGCGATGGTGCTCACGGCCAGGGAAAAAAGATGCATGGTGCTGGTGGTCGTGATCAGGTGGTTGGGGTTCCGCTTGGTACTGTGGTACGCGACTTCGATGGTACGCTCGTCGCTGACCTCGCCGAAGCTGGAGCAGCATTCGTCATTGCCCGTGGCGGTCGAGGGGGAGCTGGTAATGCTAGATTCCTCTCCAACCGTCGGCGGGCTCCTGGCTTCGCTGAGCAGGGTGAGGTGGGTGAGGAGTTCTGGTTTAATCTTGAGCTCAAACTCAAGGCCGATGTCTGCTTGATTGGGGAGCCAAATGTCGGAAAGTCCTCACTGATTGCCAACATCTCCCGCGCACGTCCCAAGATTGCCGACTATGCCTTCACCACACTCATCCCTAATCTCGGTGTCGTACGTCCCGCTGACGCAACAGAGTATATCGTCGCTGACATCCCAGGCTTGATCGAGGGAGCGAGCGAGGGTCGCGGATTGGGGCATGCCTTTTTGCGGCATGTCGAGCGGGCGGTGGCGCTGGCGCTTGTGGTTCCGGCTGACTTGGATGAGCGTGCAATGGAGGAGTGCGTTGCGCAGTTGCTCCATGAACTCACCAACTATCAGGAATCCCTCGGCGACCGGCCTCGCGTGCTTGTTGGTACGCGACTCGATCTTGTCGACGACGGGGAGGAGGCGCAACGACGGATGAGCCGTGTTGCTGAACAATTCTCCATGCCGTTGGTTGGGGTTGTCTCCAATGTGGACCGACGTGGCATGGCGAGTGTGATCTATGGATTTGCCCAGGTGGTGGCCGATGCGAAGGCTGGCGGACCGGCGACGGTGGAGAGAATGGTCTATCGGCCTCGGCCGAACTTCGAGGTACGGGTGACGCGTACAGGAGATGCGGCCTTCATGGTGGATGGCAGGGATGCGCTCCATGCGGTTGGTCTGAGTGATCTCGGGCAGGCTGATGCACTCGCGATCGTTCATACGCGCTTGGAACGCATGGGAGTGTTCCGGATGTTGCGACGGCTCGGCTGCCGCGAAGGCGATCTTGTGAAGATAGGGAGTTTTGAGTTCACCTTCGAGGAGGACTGATGGGGATCGCTCGTCTGGTTGTGAAGGTTGGGACGACCTCGTTGACCACGGACGCAGGCGAGTTCCGCACCGAGGTCGCCACCGGGTTAGTGCAGGGTATTGACGAGGTTCGTCGGAGCGGCGTCGAGGTGGTGCTGGTGGTCTCGGGTGCGATTGCACTCGGTGTACGGCGATTGGGTGTCGCTCGGCCAGCGGAGGCGGCCGTCTTGCAAGCGATCAGTGCAGTCGGGCAAGTAGAGCTGCTCGCGCAACTGGCGCAGCGCTTTCGAGCTTACGGGATGGAGATCGGCCAGATGTTGCTGGCACCTCAGGATTTCGGTGATCGCCGTCAGTATCTGCACGCGAGGGCCACGCTGGAGGAGTTACTGCGGATGCACGTCGTGCCGGTGATCAACGAAAATGATGCCGTTGCGAATGAGGAGATCCGCTTTGGTGACAATGATCGGCTGGCGGCACTGGTCTCCCACCTAGTCCACGCTGATCTGTTACTTCTGCTGACGGACCTGCCAGGCGTCTATGACGCCGATCCTCGGCGGGTGAGTGGGGCACAGCTGATTGAACGTCTCGAGCTTGATGCCTTCGATACCGTGCGTGCGCAGGGTTCGATCTCTGGGCGCGGAAGCGGTGGGATGTCATCGAAGTTGGCCGCCGCCAATATTGCGGCGCGCTCTGGAGTGGATTGTTTGATCGCGTCGGCACAGACGGAAGGGGTCATCGTCGCCGCAGTACAGGGGCGTCCCGCTCCATCGACCTTGATCCCCTCCCTTGGAGTACGTGAGCCTGCTCGACGCCTCTGGATTGCGTACGCGACCGACCCAGAGGGTTCACTGGTTGTCGATGAGGGGGCGAAAGCGGCGCTCTGTTCGAGTTCAGCTTCGTTGTTGGCCGTGGGGATCCGTCAGGTGCGCGGTCGTTTCATGGCGGGGGCGACGGTTGAGATCGAGACGGCGGAGGGTGGAGTGTTCGCTCGAGGGATTACGCGCTTGGATGCCTCAGCCATTCTTGGTACTCGTGGGGTCGTGGTCCATCGAGATGATCTCGCTCTTCTTGTCTAAAATCGTAATGCCGACGGTGTACGCTGGGGAGGGAATTGAAGGCCACCCTTCTATCACACTATGAGGTGCCATGAGACAGGATCTGACAAACCAGGACAAGCCCGCGCAAGACAAAATCGCCCACGAGGCCGATCACGGTGCCGTTACGGATCGTGATGGGCTCACGAGGATGGCCGAAGCAGCGAGGGTAGCCCAGCGGATTTTGGCCACGAGTGCGGGAGCAGTTCGAGTCCGGTTGCTGGAGGCTATCGCAGGGGCGCTTGAGGCTGATCGCGCGAAGATCCTCACGGCGAATCGTCTCGATCTCGATAGTGCCCATAACTTGACCGCCGCTCAACGTGATCGCCTCACCCTCGATGAGTCCCGTGTAGGAGCGATGGTCGACTCTGTTCGGGCGATTAGCCGCCAACGCGACGTGGTGGGGGAGGTAATCGAGGGGTGGGTCCTGGCTAATGGCCTCAGGGTGCGTAGGATCCGGGTGCCTCTTGGAGTCGTGGGTGTGATCTATGAGAATCGCCCTAATGTGACCTCGGATGCGAGCGCGCTGGCACTATATGCGGGGAACGCCATTCTGTTACGAGGCTCGTCGCAGGCTCGACACTCGAATCAAGCCATCGTTGCTTCAGTGAGGAGGGCACTCGCCGAGGTGGGTTTGCCGATAGAGTTGGTGGGGTTAGCAGCTGAGACGAGTCGCGAAGGTGCCGTTGCTTTTATGCGACTCGACACAGCGATGGATGTGCTCATCCCACGAGGTGGTCCAGAACTGATCGCTACCGTACGGGCTCAGGCTACGGTGCCCACGATCATCGATGGCGATGGTAATTGCCATGTCTACGTGGACGAGGGTGCCGATCTTGCGATGGCCGTCACCATCATCGAGAACGCTAAGATGCAACGCCCTGGTGTTTGCAACGCGATGGAGACGCTCCTGATCCATGCCAGCGTGGCCGAGTCATTACTCGGTCTGTTGGACACGGCTCTGGCGCCGGTGGAGTTACGTGGAGATGCGCGTACCCTCCGGGCGTGTCGCCGTGCAGTGGCGGCAACCGAGGACGACTACGCTCGCGAGTTCTTAGATCTGATCTTGGCGGTGCGTGTGGTCGATAGCCTTGATGAGGCCATTGACCACATCCGCAAGTACAGTTCAGGTCATTCTGAGGCGATCATCACGTCCGACCTAGCCCATGCGCAACGGTTTGAGCGTGAGGTCGATGCCGCCAGCGTCTTGGTCAACGCCTCAACACGCTTTGTCGATGGAGGTCAGCTCGGCATGGGGGCCGAGATAGGCATCAGTACGCAGAAGCTTCACGCACGCGGTCCGATGGGTATCACGCAGCTGACGACGACAAAGATCGTCATCGAAGGAGAGGGTCAGATTCGTCACTAACCTGGAGGGGGTGTTGTACCTTCAGAGTCAAAAGGAGGTCTCGGACGCACTCGCTCAGGTGGGTTACTTGCCGAGTACCGAGATCGCCACCACCGTCTTTCTTGCGACCAAATTAGCGAAGCCTATTTTGGTTGAGGGCCCGGCAGGCACTGGCAAGACTGAACTCGCCAAGGCACTGTCACGGGCGTTTTCGCTCGAGTTGATTCGCCTGCAGTGTTATGAAGGGCTCGACGAATCTCGAGCGCTCTATGAATGGGACTATCGCAAGCAGCTGCTCGCACTACAGGCAGGAGCTGACCAAGAGGTGCAATCGATCTTCTCACAGGAGTTCCTGTTGGAGCGGCCTCTGTTGGCGGCACTACGGGGCGAAGCGGAGAAGATTCTGCTGATCGATGAGGTGGATCGCCTCGAAGTCGAGACGGAGGCCTTGTTGCTTGAGGTCCTCGCGGAGTTTCAGGTGACCGTGCCGGAGCTTGGCACAGTGGTCGCCACGTCAAAGCCGATCGTTGTCTTGACCTCCAATGGCATGCGGGAGCTCTCCGAGGCACTTAAGCGGCGGGCGCTCTATCTCTATCTCGATTACCCAAGCCAAGCTCGTGAGCTCGATATCGTACGTACCGCGATACCTGAGATCGAGGAGGAGCTAGCGGAGCGTCTGGTGGCCATCGTGGCCCGCCTCAGGTCATTGGACCTTAAGAAGAGCCCATCGATCGCCGAGACGCTCGATTGGGGTCGATCCTTGATGGCGCTCTCGGTGGATTCTCTTGACGACGATGTCTTGACCGCCACTCTCCCCATTCTGTTGAAGCATCGTGCCGATATCGAGCGGGCACTCAAGGAACTGTCGCCACGAGCCTCCTGACGTGTTACTCAACACTCTTCTTGCGTTTGTTGAAGCCCTTCGTGCGGCAGGGGTCAGTCTGGGACCATCGTCAGTGATCGACGCGGCGGCTGCCTTGGTCGCAGTTGACTTGCTCGACAGAGAGGTACTCCGTGCGGCGTTGGCTGCCACTCTTGTCAAGGAGCAGTCCTCCTTGGCGATCTTCTACCGTCTCTTCGATGTCTTTTTCTCTGCTGGCTCCCACGCTGAGGCTGACGGCGAGGATGAAGAGGAGCTGATCGACGCTATTCGCGATGCCTTGTTGGCCCAAGACTATGAGCGGCTAGGCGAGCTAGTCGGTCGGGCAGTGGAGCGCTTCGCCGGGGTCTCCCCGGATCGCCCCGTCTCGGGTGTCTACTATGCCTATCGAACTGCGAGGGGTCTTGATATTGACCGGCTGCGTTTCGAGCTTTTGGCAGGTCTCGCCACCCAGCAACAGGGGGATGCGGCATCGGTCTTTGATGACTCCGATTTTGAGGTCGCACAGCGGCTTAAGGCGTTGACGTCTGCCATCGATCGTGAGGTGTTGGCGCGCGTGGTCGAGGCACGTGGTGCCACTGAGGTGGCGCGAACGCTCGGCCTCCATCTGCCGGAGGACGTCGAGATTATGCACGCTTCACGGGAGGAGCTTCGAGAGCTCCGACGCATCGTTACTCCGCTGGCTGTCAAACTGACCGCTAAACTTGAGCGGCGACATCGGGCCCACAACACTGGCCGACTCGACTTCCGAGCGACGATCCGGCGATCACTGTCGACCGGTGGTGTCCCACTCGATCCAGTGACCCGTGATGATCGGCCGATGCGTCCAGAGGTAGTCCTGCTCGCTGATGTCTCTGGCTCGGTCGCCTCCTTTGCGCGGTTCACGATGCAACTGCTGTTCGCACTCTCGCATGAGCTGCGGCGTCTGCGCAGCTTTGCCTTCATCGACGAGATCGACGAGGTCACGGAGCTTCTCGGCAGAGGCGGCGATATTGAGGTGGCGCTTCGTAACGTTGCCCAGTCGGCCAAGGTCGTCGGCTTAGTTGGACATTCAGACTATGGGGCAACGTTTCGGCACTTTGATGAACGCTACCACGCAGCCATCTCGCCTTCGACGACCCTCATCATCTGTGGTGATGCACGCTCAAACTATCATGATCCGGAGGAACTTCATTTCCGAGCCTTCGCTGAACGGGCAAAAGCAACATACTGGCTCAACCCGGAGCCAAAAGGCTACTGGAATACGGGTGACTCAACGGTGGCGAGCTACTCCGCCTGGTGCAACGCTGTGGTCGAGTGTCGGACGCTGCGCCAGTTGGAGCACTTCGTCGAGCAGATCCTCTAGCAGCTGGCGTCCTCGTCGATAGGGCTGCCAAACTGGCTGGTGGTGCCGTACTGGACGTAGCGGATGACGCCGCCTCCGAAAGCAGACCAACTCGATCCAGCCACTCCTTGACAGACGGATGCGGGGCTGGCTCCGGGATCGGGAATCCAGAGCGAGGTCCCAGAGGGAAGCATGCCGCCCTCGGTGATCTGTGACCACTGGTAGTTTGTGGAATAGACGCCGACGTTGGCTGCACCGAGGGACTCAAGTGCTGCGATGGCGCCGAGAATCGCATCGTAGTTGGCGTGAGGGTTGCTGGTCCAGCTTCCTGAGGTTTCCGTATCGAGCCACCAGGTGTTGTGAACAATATTGGGAAGGTCAGCGGCGTTCGCGTTGACCGTCGCGGTGTCGTAGCCAAAGATCGCCTGTTGCCAGCCGAAGTTGAAGTTAGGACCTGGGGCGTCACAGGAGTGGCCGGCGGCCACGTAGAGCTGGCAGCCCAACGTCGTCACCGGTGCGGTGGCGAAGTCCCCGCTGGCGTTTGGTTCATCGTATTGGCAGGTGGCGGTGTTCCAACCAGGCAGCGCGGTGCCAGTAGCGGCAAGACCGATGTCGCTCGGGACACTGACACATCCACTGGGGACGAGGTCGGTGACCGCAGGGTTCGTGTTGCTTGCATTTGGACTGTCACCGAGAAAGAGAAAAGGTTGGGTGGCGTTGCCTGCGATCTCCAATGCCGCCATCAAGCCTTGGGAGATCCCGTTGCTTGCGGTGCCACAGCCGACGCCGTTGGGTGGCGTATAGTCAAAGCTAAAAGGATAGCCATTGGTCTCGACAAACATGAGCCCTTGCGGCGAGTTTGGAAGGTCTTGACAGTTGTAGTTCGACACATCGTAGCCATGCTCCTCAGGGACCATGACCATTGCCACGATGGGTGCTGGTATCTGTCGGCTGCCCAAGGAGTTTAAGAACGGGGCGGAGCCGAAGTTAAAGACGCCACCGTCGGCGGCGACGAGCCAGTACCCGCCACCTCCGGGAGCGACCGTCATGCCCACAATCGGCTTATTCAACGGGTGGGCACCACTCAACCCCGTGATCCCATCAGAGTAGGTCGACCCGTAGAAGCCAGCATTGCCAAAGTCAAAGACCCCGCCATCGGCTGCCACCATCCAGTAGCCCTGACCGTTCGGTGTCGCGGCCATACCGACGATAGGAGCGTTCAACGGGTGGGCACCACTCAACCCCGTGATCCCGTAGGTATAGGTCGACCCGTAGAAGCCAGCATCGCCAAAGTCAAAGACCCCGCCATCGGCGGCGATCAGCCAGTAACCGCCTCCGTTCGGTGTGGGGACAATACCGACGATAGGAGCGTTCAACGGGTGGGCACCACTCAACCCCGTGATCCCGTAGGTATAGGTCGACCCATAGAAGTGTGCATTGCCAAAGTCAAAGACCCCGCCATCGGCAGCGACCATCCAATAGCCGCCTCCATTCGGTGTCGCGGCCATACCGACGATAGGAGCGTTCAACGGGTGGGCACCACCGAGACCCGTGATCCCGTAGGTATAGGTTGACCCATAATTGGCTGCATCACCGAAGTTAAAGACGCCACCGTCTTTGCCAACCATCCAATAGCCGCCTCCATTTGGTGTCGCGGCCATACCGACGATCGGTGCGGCGAGCGGGTGGGCGCCGCCCAGACCAGTGAGTCCGTCGGTGTACGTTGATCCGTAGGTCTGCGCACCAAAGCCATAGACCGAACCATCAGCCCCGGCGAGTAGGTACCCAGCGCTGGCGGTAGTCGCGCTGGCGAGGTGTGAGGCCGGGAGTGGAGTGGTCGATGTCGCCGCCGGCTTGGCTGGGACGACGAGGACGGCGAGGACGAGCGCAAGGCTGATAGCCAACGAACGTAGAATCGCACCACGGCTGTGTCTGAACATGATACCCCCAGGCAACGGTGAATCGACGGTAGTTATGTTACCCTCTATCGTCAGACGGTGTCCAACTATTAAGAGAATACATCCAACAAATGTTCAATAAAAAATATTGCCAACACGAGGTTGCGCTCAAGAGCGACGCCGAACTGCCGAGAGACCAGCAGGGAGGTGGTTATGGAACCGTTGCAGCCACAGAGTGTGCGTCGTTTTCTAGATCGACGCATGGAGGTACATATGGTAGGAGAGCAACAGCTTATGGGACGACTGCTGAGCGTCTCCGGAGGTCTTCACCCGACGATGTGGTTGACCGAGGTCGATGGCGAGGAGACCGATGTCGTCCTCGGGCTCGATCGCATCCTCGACTGTCAACTGGTCGAGGAGTCAGGGGCGACGATCCGGTTCGCAAGAACACCGATGCCTTCGATGGTCGATTCCATCGTCTCTCCTGGTTCAAGAAAACGCTGAGGGTTACGCCCGGCGCCTACACCTGATGGCGTGCCCATACTCACGAGGTCACCTGGCTCAAGCGTGAGTATTTGCGAGAGGTAGGCGATTGTTTCGGCTACCCCAAAGATCATCTGTGAGCTCCGACCATTTTGCATCACCTCACCGTCCACTGTCAGGGTCATCGCGAGGTCGTTCGCGTCGTCGACCTCGTCACGGGTCACCAACCAGGGTCCGACTGGGGTGGTGCGTTCGAAGATCTTCCCCTGTAAGAACTGGCTGGTTCGATTTTGAAAGTCACGGAAGGAGACGTCATTGACGACGGTGTATCCAGCGACGTGATCGAGGGCTCGTTCCTGGGTGACAAAGCGTGCCGGCTTGCCGATCACCACGCCGATCTCGACCTCCCAGTCCATTGCATCAGAGATCACTGGCTTGACAATTGGGGCGTAGGGGTCGGTGAGTGTCAGTGGGTATTTGGCAAAGAGTGTTGGAAACGCTGGGCGATCATGGAGCATCTCGGCAACATGATCAGTGAAGTTCAGACCAAGGCAGATAATCTTGCTCGGGGTCATCACCGTGGCCCGGATGACGGCCTCTGCGACATCGACGGTTTCGAACTCGGTCACGTCGGCCAACGCGCTGACATCACCGCCAAGGGCCCGTAGAGCCTCTGCAAGGTCGTGAAACGGAGTCACTCGGTAGTGGCTTCCAAAGTCGATGGCCGCCCGAGGGTGGCCCTGAAATTCGATCGTTGCAAAGCGCATGGTAACTCCCTTGAATGAAAGGCGACCGAGGTCGCGCTGCCTTGGCGCCAGTCTATCTGTCGAGCGCGTGAGTGAACAATTGGATTTCGGCTAGCTTGGCCCGGTGGCCAGTGCCGACGGGTCGACTAGCGTGATAGCGGATTGCATGATCGAGCGGATGACGGGAGCAGCCGATGACTGACCAATTGAGCGAAGACGAGCTAGATGCTCTGGCTGAGTTTCTCGATGATCCTGAGGCGCCACCCGAGCGTTTGACGCTGACTGCCTTTGACGGCTTTGTCGCCGGTCTGGCCGTGGCTCCAGTCGGTGTTGAACAGGATGAGTGGGTCGAGTTGGCCCTAGGCGTCGTGCGTGAGGGTGAGGTGATCGATCCCACCGTGATCGATTTCATGACCCGCCACGCCCAGGTTGTGCGCGAGGTGATTCGTACGCGCCCGGAAGAGTTCCTTCCCATCTTCGATTCTATCGTGGAGGTAGACGGGGACGAGGAGCTTGAGGAGATCTCGCCGGTGGAGTGGTGCGCAGGCTTCCTGCTGGCGACCGATCTCTTTCCAGAGGCGTTCTCCACGTTAGCCGAGGATGATGAGGCGGTAAACCTAATGTTACCGTTTGTAGTGTTCGGGACCGAGGAGGGGCTCGAGGCGCTTGAGGAGAATCAGGATGGCTTCGCCGAGGAGCTGATCGATTCTATTCAACCATCGGTAGTCGGTCTCTTCCGCTACCTAGCTGAGCGCGATGGAGTTGATGCTCCTGCACAATCAGCTGCGGAGCCGTCGATACCAGAGTGATGGCCGATCTGGGCTCGTCGTCGCCGAGAGCCTCGCTGTCGGTGGAGTGGATCGCGTGCCAAACAGGACCCACAATGCCATTGTCGGCGGGCCCATTGTTGATAACATCGGTGCGGCTATCGTACCGAATGGGCGAACTCCCCAATGACGCGATGGCCTCGCGCGGTCCACGCCATCTGTGAGCCTTCATCGGTTCACGGTTAGGCTGGCGGCGATTGACAACTTGCACTTTTCCTACAAGGGTAGGGTTCATCAACCCCCATGGGGTCGGTGCTTGGCGATGGGGATCGTTGATTGCGCTCACCCTCCACGTTGAGAGGCACAGACCGTGATGGGAGCTTGCTGAGCTTGTACCCAGCTTCGTGGAACTCCTGTTCAGCGAGGTTGTGCGTTCGAGGGTGTCGGTAGCTCGATACGGGTAGCATCGGACCAAAGCCGTTCGAGCTGGTAGAACTCGCGCGCTTCGGTAGAGAAACAATGCACGATGAGCGATCCAAAGTCGAGCAGCACCCACTCCTCGCCTCTTTCACCCTCGACACGAACATGAAGACCATATTCGTCCCTGGCGCGGTCGCGGAGTTCATCGACTAACGAGTGCAGGAGTCGCGTGTTGGAACCCGTCAGGATCAAAAAGTAGCTCGCAAAGGTTGACACCTCTCCGATGTCGATCGCCAACACATCGCTGGCCGATTTTTCCATAGCGACGGCAGCGAGAAACAGGGCTAACTCACGTGGATCGACATCGACGCGCCTGTTTTCAGTGTGTGGAGTGGGGCCGGGATAGATCTCAATACCCAACTTTTGCCCTGGTCGTAGGTTATGTTTCACGATGCTTCCAGTGTAGCCGCCGACAGTGGACCCTTCGGTAAGGAGGGCGGGTTGTCTGTCACGTGCCGGGCTGCAAGGGCGTACCGTCAAGGAGCGATAGCTCAATGGTGCTGATTTCGCGAGTCATCGTGAGGTCGGCCTCGGCTGAACAGATCGGACATGGCTGTCGATGGCGTTGCGACCGAAGCACGCGGGAGCCATCGGCGGTGAGACGGACGATGAACTCTCCAGAGACTGGGTCCAGCGTGAAGGACTCATAGTGCTCCCAAGCTGACTCGGGCAGGAGCGAATAGGAGCTTGGAAGGGGATGACTTCTCGGTAGACGTAAGAACCTCTTCTCCTGCGCCTCAAAGACCCACAAGCTGTTGCAGGTCTCTATCGTCTCATAACGATCACTTGATTCGTTGGTGCGTGCAGCCATGCGTAGTATTCCAATCTGCAAGGACATCTCTGTCCCGATCGTGCGTTCGATCCCAGGCCTCTGCTATTTTAGTCCAGACGAGCCGACGACCCGGTAGGTCAACCGTGGTCCTCACCGGTGCTCGCACCTCCAGCGGGTTGTTCGCGATAGAGCGCATAGAGTTCTATGGCGTCGATGGCGGTCGCCGGCAAGAGGAATTGCAGGGGACGACGATCGCGCACTCTCTCCCGAAGATCGGTAGAGGAGATGTCGAGCCATGGCATCTCTGCGAGTATTGGTTCGTCAAAGTCCAGGATGTGGCTGATGGTGGGGTAACCATAACGATTGACGATGACGAGCCGAGCCAGCTTTGAGAGCTCCTCGGCCCGTTCCCACGTTGGCATTTGCGACGCTGCGTCAGCGCCGACGACGAGAAAGAGCTCGTCAGCTGGTTGTGCGTCGTGAAGTTCTATCAGGGTATCGATCGAGTATGATAGGCCTCCTCGACGGATCTCGATGTCGCTCGGCTCGAGTCCTGGGATGGGGGCGAGAACCTGGGTGACCACCAAGTGGCGTAGCTGGGCATCGGTTACCTCCCGGGTGCCTTCCTTTTGCCACGGTTGGTTGGCGACGATGAAGAGGACGCGGTCGAGATGTGCGGCGTGCATGGCATTTTGGGCAGCCACAAGGTGGCCAATGTGAATAGGGTCAAAAGTCCCTCCGAAGACACCTAGCCGCATTGGCGGTGCCTTAGAGGGCGCTGAGCGGCCTGGTCTCGGTGCATAGTGGTCCACTCCTCTGCTACGCGGCTGCGTTGCTAAGCAATCTTACTGGGGTCAGGGTACCCGGAACGAACCGCTGGTGGGGTTCTTGTCACGTAGACTAGCTGGAGGAGGTAGACATGGAGCTGGCGTGGGATCCGTGGGATTGGCAGAACTACCAGATCGCGCAGCAGCCGGAATGGCATAGTGCGGACGAGCTTGAGGCGGTACGTCGGGAGCTTGGCCTGCGCGCGCCATTGGTCTATCCCCGGGAGGTCGATGCACTCAAGCGTGGACTTGCACGTGCTGCGGCGGGTCGTGCCTTTGTGCTGCAAGCAGGGGACTGCGCTGAGTCGTTCCATGAACATTCGGCCGCCGCCATTCGTGCCAAGCTACGAGTCATTTTACAGATGGCAGTCGTCCTCACGTACTCTTCGGGGGTCTCGGTCGTGAAGATCGGTCGTATCGCCGGCCAGTACGCCAAGCCACGATCCGCTGCGACAGAACTCCACCAGGGGGTTGAGATTCCAGTTTTTCGAGGCCATATTGTCCACAGCGACGATCCGACCGTAGCGGCGCGTCGTCCCGATCCTCAACGAATGTTGACGGCCTATGACTACTCACGTGCTACCGTTGCGACGGTGCGCGCACTGACCGAAGGGGGGTTTTCTGACCTCTCGCGTGCACATAGCTGGAACCAAGACTTCGTTGCCGCCTCGCCTGAGGGTGAGCGGTATGAGACCATTGCAGCAGAGATCGAGCGAGCGCTGAACTTCATGGGAGCCTGCGGGATCGATCTCTCCCAGGAAGAAGTCCTCCATCAGGTCACACTCTGGACCTCCCATGAGGCCTTGCTGCTCGGCTACGAGGCTGCCCTCACGCGTCGTGATCCTGCCTCGCATCGCTACTATGATCTGTCGGCTCATCAAGTGTGGATAGGTGATCGAACTCGTGATCCGAAAGGGGCGCATATCCGCTTCGTGAGCGGGATTGCGAATCCCATCGGCGTCAAAGTAGGACCGAGCATGGAGGTCGACGATCTACTCACGATCTGTAGAGAGCTTGACCCGGATCGAGAACCGGGTCGTCTGGTCTTGGTGGCCCGCATGGGACACGATGTGGTGCGTGCAAAACTTGGTGAGCTGGTGACGGCGGTCCAGACGGCGGGGCACCCAGTCGTCTGGCTTTGTGATCCCATGCACGGCAACACCTTCGTCTCAGAAGCGGGGTATAAGACCCGCGACTTTGAAGATATCATGGACGAAATTTCGGGCTTCTTTGAGGTGCACCGGCGGCTCGGCACCTGGCCAGGAGGCATCCATGTCGAACTTACCGGTCAAGACGTCACCGAGTGTCTCGGCGGAGGCGAAGGGGTCCTTGAGGAGGAACTCTCACGTGCCTACGATACGATCTGTGATCCTCGTCTCAATGCACGACAGTCCTTAGATCTCGCCTACCGAGTGGCTGAACTACTGATTCATTGAGTTGACGCGCGAGCCGAGCTAGTCATCCTGGGCAGGCGGTAGGTGCTCGGGTGCTGTCCCAGTGGTCAGTAGGTTTCAATATGGAGACGGCCCTCCTGGAGGAGCTGCACCTCCCTTGCTGCCCAATCTGGGATCGACTCGGTCAGGACACTCCGGACCGATTCCTCCATCCCCTTGACTCCACACAGGTAGAGATGGGTAGCATCGTGTCCAAGGAGATCGACAACGTCCATGATTCGTTCACGCAGACCATCCTGGACATGTCGAGCTGGCAGTTCGTCTTCTCTTGAGAGACAGAGCTCGATGTCAATCAGCGTACGATCGAGCTTCATCAGTGGACCAAAATAAGGAAGTTCCGACCGCGTGCGAGCTCCGAAAAACAGCAGCAGTTTGCCTGGCCCAGAGGGGAGGTGGCGACGGTGAAACTCGGTCATCGCACGAAAGGGAGCAGAACCGGTGCCGGTACAGATCATGATGAGGTTGCTCGCTGGATCGGTTGGCATGAGGAAGGTGTCGCCAAAGGGGCCAACGAGGGCTACTTGATCGCCTTTGACAAGATCGCACAGATAGTTCGAGGCGAGTCCAGGCTGACCCTTTCCATTGTTCATCACTCGCTTGACGGTGAGTGCAAGATTGTTGTGGCCCGGTCGTTCACCATCACGAGGTGACGAGACCGAGTAGAGCCGGAGTACCGGTCGCATCATGTCGGGACTCGAAGGGGGCAGAACACCTACACTCTGGCCTTCAAGAATCGGGAAGGCGTGGCCGCCAAGGTCGAGAACGAGATGGTGGACGTCAGACTCGCTCTGTGCGTCAGTGATCCGGTAGTTGCCCATGACGGTGGCGGTGATGGGGGAGTGTCGAGTGGCGATGTTGAGACGAGGTACAGTGGCGCTCTTTGGGGCGACCGCCCTCGGTGCTCCTTGGTGGGCAACCTCCAGAAGTGCTCGGGCCTCATCGTCACCTGCTGGGGCTGACTCGAAGATCTCGCCAGTGTCCTCGGGCAAGAGCTCCCAGCCGAGCTGATCATCGATCGAATGCGGCGTCGTCACGATCCGCCACGAGTCGATAGCTCCGGTCGGGCAGGGACCAAGACAATCTCCGCAGGAGGCACAGATCGCTGGGTCGACGACGTAGTTGTCATCGTTGTGGGTGATGGCGCCGATCGGACAGGTCTCCTCGCAGGTGTTGCAGCGTATGCAGACCTCTGGGTCGATCAGATGTTGTCTAAGCAAGCTCGTGGAGGTAATCATGCGTGGAGGCGGACGAACTCGAAATCCCCCGGCTTGTTGTCGATGGCAACCTTTGGTGGAGCGATCCAACGCGCATAGTTGCCTGGCTCATAGACGGGCTGCATCAAGGAGTTGATAAAGGCGCGATCGGTGGCGTTTGGCAGGTGTGACAGGGTCACCTGCTCGAAGGTATGGTCCGTTACCACGTTGCCCGCCGGATCGATCGGTTGGGACTGAAACTCTCCGACACGGCGATGAAATCCGAGATGGGGTAGGGTGAGTTGAAATTGGATGCCTGACTTCTCAATGGCCTTGTTCCAACGCTTGACACCGTTGGCGCAGTCGTTGGCGTAATCATCGCGTAGGCGTGCATTCAAGACGGTCAGCGCTGGTTCGTCGCGGGCAATGATCGCCCCACCTTGGAGTCGTAGTACCGGATAGGTCGCGCTGACGAGCTGGTGGTCATCGGTGATCTTATGCTCATTGAATCGGCCCTTCAGTCCTGAGGCAAAGGCATTTGCTGCATTTGAGGAGCCTTCTGCACCAAAGAGATCGAGGCTCACCGAGAAGTGAAAGTTGAGATAGCGTTGCAGGGTCGGCAGGTCGATGACGCCAAGGGTGCGGATTCGGTCGACATCGTAGGGGTCTTCGATACCCGCGGCCTTCATGGTTGTCAGGGTTGCATCGATCACGCGGCCGATGCCACTCTCCCCGACGAACATGTGATGAGCCTCTTCGGTCAACATGAAGCGAGTGGTTCGTGCCAGGGGATCGAAGCCTGATTGGGCAAGAGCCTCGAGTTGATACTTGCCGTCCCGGTCAGTGAAGAAGGTGAACATGAAGAAGGAGAGCCAATCGGGGGTATCCTCATTGAAGGCTCCGAGCATTCGTGGACGGTCCTCGTCTCCCGAGCGACGATGCAGCAATGCCTCAGCCTCCTCCCTACCGTCGCGGCCAAAATACCGCTGAAGCAGGTAGACCATTGCCCAGAGATGGCGACCCTCCTCGACGTTGACCTGGAAGAGATTGCGGAGATCGTAGAGGGAGGGTGCAGTGGCTCCCAGGTGACGTTGTTGCTCGACGCTGGCGGGTTCAGTGTCGCCCTGCACCACGAGGAGGCGACGCAGCATGGCTCGATACTCGCCAGGAACCTCCTGCCACACCGGCTCGCCGATATGTTCGCCGAAGCCGATTCTCCGATCGGGATCACCAGGGGCCAAGAAGATGCCCCAGCGATACTCTGGCATCTTGACGTAATGGAACTGTGCCCAACCTTTCGGGTCGACCCCGGTAGCGGTGCGCAGGTATACCTCTGATTCTGCGAATCCGCTAGGTCCCATCTGGTTCCACCAGTTCAGGTAGCCAGGGTGCCACTGTTCGAGGGCTCGCTTGAGACGCTCGTCGCTTGCCAGCGCGACGTTGTTGGGGATTTGTGAGTCGTAGTCGATGAGTTCCATGGTTAGATCCTTTCTCGTTGGAAGTTAGTGGTGAGCCCGGTCCCATACCGTTGCAGCGCTCCTTCAGGGCCAACGGCATTCGGACGATTGAAGACCCAGTTTTGCCATGCGCTGAGACGTCCGAAGATTTTGGTCGCCATGCTTTCCGGGCCGGCAAAACGCAGGTTCGCCTCCATGGCAGTGAGCGCATCCGGTGAGAAGGCGTTGCGCCCGTCAAGGGCGAGGCGTAGCTCATCCTCCCAATCGTATGTATCTGGTGTGAAGGTGACCAGACCCTTGTCTTGAGCGGCGATGGCATCGAGCGGTTGGTTGATGAGTGACTCCAGCGCGCCAAGTTGTTCCGGGTGACCCCAGAAGCGGGTAGCGAGTCGTGAAAGTCCATTCATCATTGGGAAGGCCTCGAAGTTGAGGCGATTCAGAACGAGTCCGGGCTCCCCATTATCGAGGAAGTACGAGCGATCTGAAGCAAAGATGAGTTCCGCCAAGGGTCCCGCAAAGCAGCTGGCATCGTCAATCGAAGACATGATGGATCGAGAGGTCAGGTCGAGGCGAGCAAGGGTCCGCTGCCAGAGGGCGAGACCCTCGTCGACGATCCACTCGCCGCGCCACTGCAGAAGGAGCTCGGAGTAGCGCTGGGCGAGAGCGAGATCTCCGTGGCTCTTGATGAGCAGTGTTCCAACTGTTGCCTCGTTGAAGCGTAAGTGGCAGAGTAGGTCGTTGAGCTCTCGTGCCGCTGCGATCAACCATGAGGCATCGCCTTGGCCGAGGAGCTCGGCGGAGGAGGCCGGAAGCTCCGTTGGGCCGAGGATCTCGATAGTCACGACGCCGTTGTTCCGGTCGATGTCAGCTTGGAGGTGACGATACCTGATTGTATCGTCGGTGAGCTCGCGATCGATGTCGTTTAAAGCGATGCCGGGTCCAGGTGGTGGGTCGATACGTTCGTGGGAGGTCACAAGTTTGTCGAGGAGTCGATCGAGGCCCGAACGGGGCACCAAATGGTCGACCAGCTGCCAATCGAGAGCTCGTTGGCCACTGATACCCTCTTCAAGGGTGCAGAAGTAATCGGCCCGATCACGACGTAGATTGCGTTTGTCAGTCAACCGCGTCAACCCTCCCGTCCCGGGAAGCACTGCGAGCAGCGCAACCTCTGGGAGTGAGACAGACGCCGATCCGTCATCGACGAGTACGATCGTGTCACAGCTCAGTGCCAGTTCATAGCCACCTCCAGCTGCGGTGCCTTCGACTACTGCGATGAAGTGCGCAGGAGCCCCTTCCATAAAAAGCCGCGTTTCGTTGGTGAACTTACAGAAGTTGACTTTGTGCTGATGGGTAGCCCCAGCCAACATGCCGATGTTGGCTCCTGCACAGAAGACGCGGTCCTTCCCTGAGCGGACCAGCACCGTGGTGATCTGGGGGTAGGTGAGCCGCAGTCGCTCCAGGGCGTCGGCGAGCTCGATATCAACTCCCAAATCGTACGAGTTCATTTTCAGCTGGTAGCCGGTGCCGATCGTCTTGTGCTCATCGACATCAAGGATGAGCTCTGCGCTCTGGTCGCCGAGTTTGAGTGTCCAGTGGTGATAACGATCAGGGTTCGTGCGTAGGTCAATCATCGTTCCTCCTATGATGCAGTATAGTTATATTTCCAACTAGAAAGACGGCAATATAATGCATTATCGTGGTGGCGACCCGGTGACCTTGGGGACGAGGATGCCCCGTTGGTCGAGGAAGCGTTCGATTGCATCCAAGACCCGGTCGGTGTGGGTGAGATGAGGGGAGTGTTTGGCCTCTTGGATGAGGATGAGGGTCGTCTCGGCGACGCTTGACGCGATGAGTTCCAGTTGCATGCTCGTCCCATATTCGTCCTCGGTTCCCTGCAGGGCGAGAACGGGCACCGCGATGGTGTCCAGTCGATCAAGGATCGAAAAGGTACGAAAGTCCGGGTCCAGCCAAGCGTCGTTCCAACCCCAGAAGGCACTCGTGAGATTTGCGCGATGATACCGTGCAAGCTTTGAGGCAAGGGTACCGGCAGTAAACTGCTCCTTCGCCCCCTGGATCGCTGCGGTGGCGATCGCTTCAACCACCACATGTGGTGCGATCGCGACAACACTGGTGAGTAGCGGATCGTGGTGGGCACCCGCATAGGCCAAGGCGATCGATGCACCATCGGAGTGCCCGAGGAGTACCCTTGGCCCGTCACAGAGCGCTTGGAGGAGATCGGGTAGCACGTCATCCGCCTCGCGTTGCATATAGTCAAGCGATCGAGGGAGATCGATGGTGCTCGAACCCCCGTAACCCGCCCTGGAGTAGGCGATGACGGGCAGCCGAAGTCGGTCTGCCAGTCGCTGGGGGAAGTCCTTCCACATCTCCACACACCCGAGACCCTCGTGAAGCAGGAAGATAGTTGGACCATCACGGGACTCGAGGCTGGGTGACCAGTGTGCCACCTCAAGGGTGCTGGCTAGATGCTGGATCGTTGACGTCGTCCTCATGACTCGCGGAGTTTGAACCGTTGGATCTTACCGGTAGCAGTTTTGGGGAGTTCTTCCACGAATTCGATCCATCGAGGGTACTTCCACGGGGCGAGTTGCTGCTTGACAAAGCCTTGGAGGTCGGAGACGAGCGTATCCGTTGGCTCGGCATCCGAACGGACAACGACGTAGGCCTTCGGTTTGATCAGATCATCGACATCTCTCCAAGGGACAACAGCGGCCTCAAGAACGCTTGGATGGGCGATCAATGCTGACTCAACCTCAAAGGGCGAGACCCAGTTGCCACTGACCTTCATCATGTCATCGGATCGACCAGCATAGTAATAGTAACCATCGTCATCGCGGAGGTACTTGTCGCCGGTATGGGTCCAATGCCCTCGGAAGGTGGCGAGAGACTTGTCACGCTGATTCCAGTAGCCATCAGCGGCGGAGTAACCCCGCACCACCAGCTCGCCGATCGTCCCTGAGGTGGCGATCTCTAGCCCTTCGTCGTCGATGAGGCGAGCGTCATACCCGGGAACAGGAACGCCGCTGGAACCATAACGGATACTGCCGGGACGGTTGGCCAGAAAGATATGGAGCATCTCGGTCGACCCGAGACCGTCGATAATAGCCGCACCGGTGAGTTCTTCGAAGCGGCGCCCGATCTCGGGAGGTAACGCTTCACCAGCTGAGGTGCAGATCCGAAGCCCAACATCGGCAAGTTCTCGTGCGCGAGGGCTTGCGAGTAAGGAGGCAAAGAGTGTCGGCACGCCGCAGAAGACCGACGCGTGGCTCGCCTGCAGGAGATCGATCACGGAGTCCGGGGTTGGCCGTTCGTTGAGGTAGGCGACGCTTGCTCCAACGCCGAAGGGAAAGGTCAGTCCGTTGCCAAGGCCATAGGCAAAAAAGAGCTTGGCCGCAGAGAAGACCGTGTCGGTAGGGGTCAGGCCGAGTACTTGCTGGGCGAAACAGTTGATGGTGACGGCCACATTGCGGTGGAGATGCCGAACCCCTTTTGGGCGTCCAGTCGATCCTGATGAGTACAGCCAGAAGGCGACCTCGTCGGCGACGGTGGCGATAGGTTGCTGATACGGCGAAGCCGCTAGGATGCGGGCTCCGATCCCCGGTCCGCGCAGTCCGTTGTCACGCTCGATCCACTTGACGCGTCGACACCCAGCCGCCGCCCGTTCGATCTTTTCCACACCTTGGGCGTGGGTGACGATGGCTTTGACTCTAGAGTCTTCGATGATGTAGCGAAAGTCCTCTTCGGCCAGGAGCGGGTTGAGAGGGATGGGAACGATGCCAGCTCGGATGGCCCCGAGGAAGAGAGCAGGGAAGAGAATGGTATCGCCGATGACTAAAAGAAGTCGATCCTCAGGCTCAAGGCCGAGCTCCATCAATGCGGTGGCAGAACGGAGCACGAGGTCTTCAACCTCTCGATAGGAGTAGGTACCGTCCGCATCCGTGACCGCTGTGCGACCAAGCGGTTGTGATCGAGCGGTCGTGAGCAGACTCTCTGCAATGTTGTAGCTCTTTGGCAGGTTGGCTAGCCACTCTTCGATCGCCATCGTCTCTTGTTGTTGGACCTGCATCATCACTCCCCCTTCATGGGCACGCCCGCACCGGTCGTCGATGACTCGTTCTCGGTCGGCATGCCACACAGGCACCTTTTTAGGCGCATCGGCACACTTGCACTATACTGCAAAACACGCGGGGAGAGTCCCACAGGATCATGCATTATTATGCAGCCTTCGGCTGTGTGGTCAATAACGTGTGGTCAATGATGTGCGGCCAATGACCGCGCGGCCACCCATCGATCGCGCAGGTCGCATTGGCGACTGCTGCGGGATGGCTAGCCATCTCCCCCATGCGGGGATTTGTCTTCTTTGGCGCGGTCGCCAACGCCGAGATACTTCGCAATGAGCCCTTCGAGTTCCGTGAGGGAGGTTTCGACACTCCGATGCGAAGTGGATAGATGGAGCTCGGCTGCTTGATAGAAAGGGGTTCGTTCGTACAGAATAGTCCTGAGCTCTTCCATGGCTCGATCGGAGCCGTGCATCGGCCGTAGGTCGCCCTGGGCAATGACTCGTTGCATGTGTTCCTCTGGCGTTGTCGAGAGCCAAACGGTGGTCCAATGACGACGAAGTAGCTGGTAGGCCGGTTGATTCGTGACCAGTCCGCCACCAATCTCTATGATGATTTGACTCTCGCCATCCTCGACGAGTTGTTGCAGGGTCTCGAGTTCAAGTCTGCGAAAAGCGGCATCACCCCCGAGAGAGAAGAGCTCATCGAGGGGCATCTGGGTTCGTTCGGTGATCAGCTCCGTTAGGCGATAGAAAGGCCAGCCGAGTTGGGCGGCTAGTAAGTGACCGAGAGTTGTCTTCCCCGCTCCGCGCAACCCGATCAGAGCGATCCCGTGTCGCTCGGAAACGACCCGTCGTTTGAGTTGTTCGATAAGCGATTCCGCCTGGGTTGGTGTGGCGAGTGCGGCGACATCGATCAACTCGATGAGGCCCAGGTCGAGGGCTTGGGCCAGTCGGGTAAGCACCGTCAGTGACGGGTTTGCACGACCAGTCTCGACCTGGGCCAGATAGCGTTCCGAGAGCTGGGCTCGGCGTGCGAGATCGGACCGAGAGAGCCCTCGCAGGCTGCGCTCCTGGCGCAGCGTGTGAGCCAGCTGGGCAACGATCCGTTCGTACTCAGAGCCTTGGGGATGGGAAAGGTCCACCTACGTCACCAACGACCGCTTAGGTGTGTCACGATGCGCAAGGGGACAAACTGGTGCACGCGTCTACTTTAGCGGCTTTGGCTGCAGGTTGACGGAAGATGTTAGTCAGCATGCGTGAGTTCGGTTGCCTTGGATGGATTGGCGAAGGACGTCAGGCGGTGTGAGCGGTGGTTGCAACGTTGGAGCCCTATGGCGTCGATCTGGCGACGGGGCTGTGGCGGAGACGCATGATGCCGACGACGCCGACAAAGACGGCGAAGAGCAGGATCACCGGGGCGAGCACTGTGCCCATCATGAATCGATAGGTGGTAGCGGCGGCGATGACGCCAAGGATGAGTGGTGCGATGATACCAACGAAGTTGGAGGAACCCATCAACAACGAGTTTGCACGGGGTAGCTGATCTGGTGGTAGAGAACTCGCCAGCGCAGAAAGTGCGAGGGGGAAAATCAAACCATGCGGGATGCCGAGGATGATCATTCCTACCAGAAAGAGGGTGAATGAGTGGCCGGCAACGATAAAGGTAAGACCGGTAATGGTCATGATCCCCGATGCCGTATAGGCCAATCCCTTGTGGTAGATAGGGGATCGCCAAGCGACAAGTCCACGGGAGCCGAGCGAGAAGATAAAGAAGACGGTAAAGGCGAGCTGGGCTTGGGCCGCAGTGGCCTGATCGGTCACGCGGGCAACCTCGGCGCCAAAGACGGTGAGGGCTGCAAAGGGCACGGCGTACATGAGTTGTGCGAGAAGGGCTTTGACGACCTCCGGAGTCTGGAGCAGTCGTACTCGCTTCGTATCGGCGACAGGTGTGATGGACGGCCCTCCCGCAGCACTCGCGCGAGCAGCGGCAGCGATTGCTTCTCGATGTCGCGACAGCATAATGCCGAGGGCAAGGAGTGGAAGTATGGCAAAGGCTAAGAACGGCCAACGAACATCTTGATGGGTAGCATCGAGGAGGCCAGCCTCGAGAAGCGGTCCAATCGCGAGTGAGATGCTCAAGACTAGCGTGTAGATCGCGAGGATTCGTTGAGGATTTGAGGAGGTTTCGCCCGCGGCAAGCTGCACTGAGCCGGCAAGCCCCGGCATTCCTAGGCCTCCGCCGATGCCGAGGAGTATGGATGCGAATGCCGTGAGGTAGATAGAGTGACTCACGCCGATGATGACTAAGCCGAGAACGAGTGTAACCAGCGAGATTGATACCGCGCGTTCGAGTTGCGCTGGCTTGAGGCGTGCACTGATCATGAGGGTGACGAGCACAAGGACGATACCGGAGAGCGCTGAGATCACGCCGATGGTTCCTGCTCCATAGCCAAGATCCTCTTTGATGATCAGCGCGAGGGTCGTGAGTGCCATGTTTTGGGCACCGCGATAGAATCCCGCCACGGTATAGAGTCCAAAGACACTGTGGGGAAACGATCGAAGCCGCGACCGTTGTTGCATGTGCGCTTCCCTCTACCTCCGCGTTAGTAAAAGACTGTGGATGAGTGCGGAGGAATACTCCCTTCACTCTAGTTGATGGAGTGGCGCTCGATTGCCGCTGATCGCGTCGGCGGCTTTACACTTTACTGAGTGCCCCTGTAGCTCAGCGGATAGAGCAGCTGCCTTCTAAGCAGTCGGTCGTAGGTTCGAGTCCTACCGGGGGCGCTGGGTAGAACTGTATCGACCTTGGCCGGCGGCCCAGATGCGACATCGGAGGGCATCTTATGCGCCTTCCAATATCCCTCGCTCCTGTGGAGGTCGATCCAACTGGCGGTGCATTCGATGCATGTGAGGTGATCTACCTATGATGGGTGAGAATGTCTATCATCAGCGAGACCGTTACAACCCTCGAGGTCGCTACGCAAACCGTGAGCAGGTGGGATCAACAACGTCTTTTCAGGTCAACAGACGTTGCACCTGGAGGCAACTGCCGTTGTGAGCTCTCCACAACCTAGACCATGCGGTGTGGGTCCGTTGAACTGCAAACCTACGTGAGGTCTCTTGTGTACGTTCCATGGAACGGTTGATGGTTGGACGGGCTCTTCCGGGTTGTGGGACTGGACCAGAGCACGCAGGACCAGCTTCTGGTTGGGCAATCACACACGCAAGCGGGCGTACTCATCCGAGGTTAACCTTGCCAATAGCTTCCAGTGCTGCATATAACAATTTGGTGACCGGTTCGGTGATCTCTGGGCGGTCAGGTAGAAGCTCCGCGGGGGCTGGGACACTGATGCGCGTGCCTGCAGGCGTGGCATCGAGGACGACATTACACGGGAGCAGGAGTGCGACGGACCGGTCGGCTAGCAAGGCATCGTAAGCGAACTGCGGATTGCAGGCACCGAGGATCTTGAGGTTGCCGACTGAGCGACTCAGTTTCGACGCCAGGGTAGCGCCAAGGTCGATCTCGCTGAGAATGCCAAAGCCGACGGCACCGAGCTCGGTCCGGATCATCGCTTCGGCTTCTGGTAGGCTTTTGGTGGTCTCTACTGAGAGTGATTGCATCGCTTTCCTCCGTTGTCGATGGGTTTGCCTTCAACCCTCATGCTAGCCATGGGCATCGTTACGAGTTGCGGCAGTGACAAGGAGGACCCTCAGTCAGCGGGGCGCCCGATCTCGCCAGCTGAGGCCGACTCTTGCAATGATTCGCCAACCGAGTTCAGTGAGTGCAAAGAAGCCCAGAGAGACAAAGACGAAGGGAACGGCGATCCCCTGGCCCGTGATGACCCGCAGGACCATGCCGACCGCAACCGTAGCCAACCACACGAGTATCGCTGTTCGGGTCAACGGGTTTTGCCACTGACGAGTTCCGAGCCAACCGACCACGACACCAGCGGCGAATGGCCATGATGTTTTGATGAGACCGGCAAGATCATCGGCGTGCCCGTGAACGTCTCGCCCGATTGCCACGAAGACCACCACCGCGATGAGGTCGAACAGGATGTACTGTCCGCCATGAAGAGAACGTTGTGGGGAAGATCGGCCGGTTTGCTCCATCACGATCCGATCCGTTGTTCGGTGATCGAAGCCTCTTCCCGTTGTAACTCGACGACAGAGGCGACACCTTCGCTCTGTGCGAGGCGGAGAGTCATGGATCCGCCACTGGTCCACAGACTCCAATTGGCGGGCTCAGGGAGTTCGAGGCCATGATGAAACTCGATGGTGAAAGAATGATACTGGTTGAGCTGAGAGTCTGCTCCTCGTTGCGAGGGTGCGAGCAACTCCTCAGCGAGTGCAAGATGGACGGCATTGTTCACATGACCGACGATATCGAGATCGCTATAACGGAGAGGGATACTGCCGGTGCTGGCAGGTTCGTCCTCGGGAAGGGAGAGCATAAAACGCGGTTTGATGGTCCTTCCCATTGCCGAGGGACCGAAGACGGATAAAAAACCTTCGGGAAGTGATCGGGGAAAGCCGGTATCAGGTGCTACATTGACCCAGAGCGCTTTGGCCTGTGCGACGAGCTGATCATGGCGATAGAGGTCAGTGCGGCGCTCGGCCCATGCTCGTCCAATCCCTGAGCACCAGGTGCGCGAGACGATCGAGTCTAGATAGCCGGGCCAGACGCGGAGTTCAACGGATAGGTTGCGCAGGATCCAGAGGCCCTTGTCTGGTACCGGTGAACCCTCATTGTCCAGCGTGGCGACGTCATGGAGAATGCGAGCGATGCCATCAAGGCGGAGACGACCCGTTGGGTCGCAGTCCGACAGCAGGTTGCAGTGCTCGTTGACAAAGACGCGACCTTGTTGAGGTTCTGGAATGAAGTCCACTCCCTTCACCCTAATGTGAAGGCAATCGCCTGAAACCGCTGTGTACGATTAGGTTGCTTGGCCAAAGCGCGCCCGGAGTACTTTCTTGTCAAACTTACCTACGGAGGTTCGGGGGACTTCTTCGATGATCTCAATGCGATCGGGCAGCTGCCACTTCGGGAATCCAAGGCCGAGTAAGTACGTCTGGATCTCCTCGAGCGTGATCGTTTCGTGTGGTTTTGGCACCACCGTCGCAAGGGGCCGTTCTTGCCACTTTGCATCGGGGACAGCGATAACGGCTGCCTCGAGGATCTTGGGGTGTCCCATCAACGCTCCCTCCAGCGCCACCGAGGATATCCACTCTCCACCGGATTTGATGAGATCCTTCGTGCGATCGACCAGCTCGATGACGCCGGACGGGTGGAGAACTCCGACATCCCCAGTGCGGAACCAACCTTCGACTTCGAAGGATTCAGCACCATGTCCACCCATGTAGGAGTCCAGTACCCACGGTCCACGAACGTAGATATCTCCCATGCTCTTGCCATCGTGTGGCACCGGTTGGTGGTCATCTCCGAGCAGTGTGGTTGCTATGCCGGTCACCGGCACGCCCGCTTTGGCGACATAGTCAACCTGGGTTTCGATGGGTGCGTGGAGCAAGGCGTGTGGTAGCCGAGTCGTCGTTGCAATCGGTGAGGTCTCCGTCATGCCCCACGCCTGGAGTAGTCGCACATCGTACTCCTCGAGGTAGGACTTGATCATGGCATACGGCGGCTGAGAACCGCCACAGAGCAGTTCCTTCAACCCGTCAAGCCTCTCGGAACTTCGATGCAACTCATCGAGTACGGCAATCCAGATGGTCGGCACGCCTGCTGCCTTGGTGACCTCCTCCTCGTTGATGAGCCTGATGACCATCTTCGGGTCAAATGAGGGAGTTGGAAAGACGATCTTCGACCCAGCAGCGACCGCCCCAAATGGGAGTCCCCAGGCATAGACGTGAAACATCGGCACAATCGGCAGCACACATTCACTCGTCGCAAGGCCCGGTCCGTTGCCCGAGCAGACGGTCAGTGTGTGCAGATAGGTGGAACGGTGGGTGGCGAGTACTCCCTTGGGGCGACCGGTGGTCCCCGAGGTGTAACAGATCCCAAGTGGCGCAGTCTCTGGGATACTCCGTTCGCCTAGAAAGGGGGTGGCGTCACTGAGGAGCGCTTCATAGGAGAGCATGGACGAGGGGATGGCGCTGGTATCGTCGCCAAAGACGACGATGTGGCGAAGTCCAGGGCAGCGCACCCTGAGTCGCTCGGCGGTCTCTGCGAGGTCAGCTGGGACGATGAGGGCCTCATCATCGGCATCGTTGAGAATGAAGACGAGATCTTCGAAACTCAGTCGCGCATTCACGGTGTGAAGGACGCGACCTGAACAGGGGATGGCGAAGTAGCATTCGAGATGTTCGAAGCTATTCCAGGCCATGGTAGCGACGCGCGCGTGCTCGGAGAGCGCAAGGCTATCGAGCGCCGTGATCAGCTGACGAACACGATGGGTGAAGTCCGCGTAGGTGTAGCGATGCTGGGATTGCTGATCCCGTTGGGTGACGATCTGGACATCTTGGTAGGACTGTTCAGCGTTACGAAAAAGCATCCAACTGTTCAGATCAACATCCATCATGGCGGTTCCCCCTCGTCTGTTCGTGTTGTGACTACTCTAGCAAATTCTTGGTCCTAGAAAATGTCGGTGTGGCCAGATCCGCGTCATAACACGAACTGCACGCGGGCAACCTCGTCAATCATCGGTGCTAATTCCGCACGGATCTGATTGTGCTTGGGATCTTCGTCGTAGCCTCGATAGCTGTCAACATCGATAAAATCGGCCACGACCGCCAGCGTCCAGTTGCCGGGTCGTAGACCGGCATCGAGAGCGGCGGTGTAGGAGAGCGTGCCGGGGCAGTTCAACGTATACAAGCGTGCGACAAGAGTGTCGAGCAGAGAGGTGTCGTAGCCGGGTTTCATCTTCATCATGACGACATTGCGGATCATGCCATGACTGTAGCCGTCCCGACCGACTTCCCGGCTACTACCACGCGCCAGCCGTCGTGAATGGAGTCGCACAGTCGTTGTAGGAGATTGTCGTAGACCAGTACAACCGTTCCTGGTGCAACAGCAGCACGAGCGCCGATCCAAGCCCGATATCGAGGCAGGGGCACGATGATGGCGCATGCTCGTCCTCCTAAATGCCCGCTTCTCGGATGCGCCAGCGTATCCACGGATCGCTTGAGCGGCATATCGATTGAACACCTACTGATTGCATGGGTGTGCCCGCTCGACGTGCTGCGCAGTAATACACTCCGGCAGAAGCCCGGTGATTCCTTACCGAATCGATGATTACCGAACGAACGCACTCCACCGGCCCGCGATCGCTCGAGGGCCATGCGAGAAAAGATCCATCGCTCCGATTTTCGTGACCGTTTTAAAGGATTAACGCCTCTCCACCTGTCGCCTCATCAGCCGGATTTTTAAAGCGAGTTACGACAGTCGTCGCGATCAAGAAGGCGACGAACCCAAAGACGGAGGCGAGACGAAAACTCATCGCCCAGCCGTGCGTCTCGGCGATCAACCCCACCACAGCTGGGCTGATTTGATGGTGGATGATGGCGCTGTGGAGAGAACTTGCGCGGCGTCTGGCAGCCGAGACGGCGATGGTGACCAGCACGGCGAGTCCGATGGTGCCACCGACCTGCTGACCAACGTTCACAAGTGCTGATGCCATGCCAGCCTCGTTCGGATTGACACCATGGGTCGCGGTGGGAAAGATCGAGACGAAGGAGAGGCCCGAGCCAGCTGACATAATCAAGAGGGGTAGCAAGATCTGGAGGTAGCTACTGTGCGGTCCGATGAACGAGAGGAGAAACATCGCAATCGTGATAGCGAGACCACCAAGCATCATGAACACCTTGGGACCGACACGGTGGAGCGATCGAGCGGCTACTTGGGCAAAGAACACGATGCCAAGGGTCATCGGAAGAAAGGCTAGGCCGGTCTTCGTCGGTGAATACCCCATTACCTCCTGCATGTACTGGGTCAAGAAGAAAAAGATGCTGTACATGCCGGCCATCACAAAGAGGATCATGCCGATGGCGCCGGCACGATCGCGACTCTTCAGGATGGCGAAGTTGATGATCGGCGCGGTGACACGGAGCTCGAAGAGGACAAAGATCACCAGCAACGCGATACCGACGAGCCCAGGTACCAGGGTCGAAGCGGTTGTCCAGGTGTGTGAGGATGCGTTGATAATGCCATAGACCAGACTGGCAAGCCCCGCGGTACCGATGATCGCGCCCCCAACATCGATGCGCGTTCGCACCTTCGTGCTCTCTTGGAGCACACGAGGGGCGGCAAAAGCGAGCAGGATGGCGATGGGGGTGTTGACAAAGAATACCCATCTCCATGAGACGTATTGGGTGAGCACTCCACCGAGCAACAGACCAAGTGCGACACCTGCTACGGAGACGGCTGAATAGATCGCGAATGCACGTCCTCGCTCCTTAGGCTCAACGAAGTTTGTCGATATCAGGGCTAGGGCGGTGGGTGAGGCGATTGCGGCTCCGATTCCCTGGAGCGCACGGCCGGTCAGCAGCCAACTCGAGGTCGTGGCGAGTCCTCCAAAAAGGGATGCACCAGCGAAGAGTAGCGTTCCAATCGTAAACATCTTGCGGCGGCCAAAGATGTCACCCGAACGACCTCCAAGGAGGAGGAGCCCACCAAAGACCAGGGTGTAAGCGTTGACGACCCAGGCCAGTGATGAGGGTGAAAAATGCAGTGCAGTGTGGATTGAGGGAAGCGCGACGTTGACGATCGTAAGATCGAGTGTGATCATCAACTGAGCGCCCGCGACCACCGCGATGGCAAGGTTGGTGCTCCGACGTGACATGGTACCCCTTTTCAGATGGTAGATGGAACTCCTTCAAACAACAGGGAGGAGTGAGCTTTATTCCGCGAAATAGTTTACAATCATTAACAAATATTCCGGCTCCACCGCCATGTGGGGAGGGTCGTGTCCGGAGGAACCGACCGCGCTACGGCAACTCCATTACTACTAGTATCGTATATCGTCGAAGAACGATTATAGGGCAGGGTTGAGATCGCCTAGCGCATCGACGCTATCGTTGGCTGGTGATCACCGAGTAGTGGAGTGTGCCGGGATCGTCAGGGGTTGGGACCCCGGGTAAGGTCGATGGGCGTTGAGGGAGGCGAGGAGGTGTGTTGGTGACGTTGCACGGCGAGATTTTGACGTTGTTAGCCGTCCTCCTCTTTCTCGTGACCCTGGTGCTGGTCATTTGGCAGCCGCGTGGACTATCGATCGGGGTCTCAGCACTCGGCGGTGCCATCGTTGCGCTCGCTATTGGGGTTGATCAGCTCGCCAATGTGGTGACGGTCTGGGGGATCGTCTGGAACGCCACGATCACTTTTGTGGCGGTGATTATCATCTCGCTGATCCTCGACCGTATTGGGTTTTTTGAGTGGGCTGCCCTCCACGTGCTCGGTTTTGCGCGAGGCAGCGCTCTCCGAGCTTTTGTCTACTTGCTGATTCTTGGCGCTATTGTTGCCTCTGTCTTTGCCAACGATGGAGCGGCGCTCATCCTTACCCCGATCGTCTATCAGCAGACTCGTGTCCTTGGTTTCGATCGCCGTCGGGCACTCCCCTTCGTGATGGCGGCGGGCTTTATCGCGGATACCACCAGTCTTCCTCTGGTGGTATCGAACCTTGTCAACATCGTCACTGCGAATATTTTTCACATCGGCTTTCTCACCTACGCGTCGAGAATGGCACCGATTGATGTCGTCTCATTTTTGGCGAGTCTGGGTGTACTACTCATCTATTATCGTCGATCGCTTCCACGTAGCTACGATCCAACGTCACTAGAGACTCCAAAATCAGCTCTTCGCGATATCCAGTTGTTTCGACTGGGTTGGGTGGTGCTCGTTGCGCTGTTGGCGGGCTACCTACTCTCCGAGCCGTTTCACTTTCCAGTGTCGGTGCCAGCCTCTGTTGCTGCACTCATCTTCTTGCTGGCGGCAAGCCGATCAAGTGCACTGTCGAGCCGAATGGTCCTTCGCGAAGCACCGTGGAGGATCGTCGTGTTTTCGGTGGGCATGTACCTGGTGGTGTATGGTCTCTTTAATGCGGGCCTCACCGTGTACTTGTCGCATGGACTGGCCGACGCGAGCCATCATGGCGTACTGGCGACGGCGCTGGTTGGCGGGTTTGGCTCTGGCATCCTCTCGGCCATCATGAACAACATGCCGACGACACTGATCGGGGCATTGAGTATCAAAGGCGCCCACTTGGCTGGCATCTCGCACAATATTGCCGTCTATGCACTCGTCGTTGGGGCTGATATTGGACCTAAATTCACCCCCATCGGCTCGCTGGCGACACTGCTTTGGCTTCATGTGCTCGACACCAAAGGTATCAAGATTACGTGGGGACAGTATTTCCGTCAAGGAATCATACTTGCTGCGCCAGTCCTCGCGATCACCTTGATCGCTTTGGCTGGCTGGGTGACACTGTTGCATTGAGGGCGGCTAGAGCGTCTGAATGGCGCGCTTAAACGCTGTGAGGACTCGCTGATTAATACAGTACGAGGTTCTTGGCCCCTCAATCTCTCCTTGGATAAGGTTGGCCTCACGCAGGATGCGCAGGTGTTCAGAGATGGTTGACTGCGCGAGGGGTAGCTCAGCGACGAGTTCTCCGGTCACACAGGTCTGGCGTTCCGTCAGGAGACGAAAGATTCTAATTCTGGTTGGATTCCCCAGGGCTTTGGTGATGTGTGCCAGCTCACCGTCGTCGAGTGGGTCGACCTCATCCATCGCTGGTTCGGGGATGGCGCACGCAACGCCGTTGGTGGTGGGGGAGGTCTCGGTTGAGTTTGCTGGGTACATAGTCGCTGATTCTAGTTCAACCATCTTCGCCACCGTAGCTGCTCCCTGTTGCTGCCTTTTGTAGCCACTGAGCGGCGGTGACTTGGAGGGCATCCCATGGCGTGCCAAGCGGTGGTGTGTAGGCGAGATCGAGATGCATGAGGTCTTCAACGCGTGCTGATTGGGCGAGCACGACGGCTGCAGTGTCGATGCGTTTGTGGGCACCGGAAGAGATTGGGCCGAGCATGGCGACTCCGAGGAGACGGTGGGTGGAGGTGTCGGCACTCAAACGGATCGTGAGTGTCTCAGCACCGGGGTAGTAGCGCTTATGGTCATCTGTTTGTGTCGTGATGGACAGGGGAGTGAAGCCAGCGCTAACCGCCTCGTCGTCGGTCAGGCCGGTCCGAGCGATCACCTGGTCGAAGACCTTCACGACTTGGGTCCCGACTACCCCTTGAAACTCCTCAGCTTCGTGCCCTATTGCGGCCGCACCTGCGACCCTACCTTGTTTGTGGGCGGTGGTTCCAAGTGGAAGGTAGGCTTCACCGAGCAACTGATGGTGGGTGATCACGCAATCGCCAGCAGCGTAGACGTCGTCGATACCGGTCTCCATGCGTCGGTTGACCCAAACGGCACCACCAGGACCGATTTTGGCTCCAGCCGTGCGTGCGAGTGCAACGGCTGGTCGCACCCCCGCTACGACGATTGCGATGTCGCCACGCACCTGAGCGGCACCTGATGATGGAGACGAGGTCCACAGTGTGACGTGATCCTGATCCGCCGTGATGGCGGTCACTACCGTGTTGGTCGCGAGTCGGACGCCGTGGCTGGTCAGCACCATCTCAAGCTGACGAGCAAGATCCGGGCTCACGGCGGGCAGTACATGATCTTTGGCCTCATATTGATTGACCGTGATGCCACGAGTGGTGAGTGCCTCGGCTAATTCAAGGCCGATGTACCCGGCACCGATGACCAGCGCTCGACGCACCTGACCTTTGTCGAGAACCTCCATGATCGCTCGGGCATCGGTCATCGTGTGAACGAGGAAGACACGTTCTCCCTCAAGTGCTTCGACCAGTCCCTCGATCGGTGGCTTGATCGCCTGTGCACCGGTGGCGATGATCAAGCGATCCCAGTTGAGTGCTACCAAACGTCCATCCTGCAGTCGACAGTGCAGTTCGTGTTGGGCAGGATTAATCTCGAGAGCGTGGGTGTCGGTTCGTAAGTCGATCCCTTGATCCAGGAGTTCACGGTAGGAACGATGAGCGAGGTTTGACCAGTCCTGCACCTCGCCCGATAGATAATACGGGATGCCGCAGACGGAGAAGTTCGGGTACGCATCGTCGAGCACTACCGTCACCTTGCAGCTCGGCTCTAACTCACGGGCACGTAGCGCCGCAGCGATGCCAGCGTCACTACCTCCAACGATCACGAGTCGCATCACTTCCTCCTCCGACTCTCACATAGATGTTCGTGGCGCTACCTCGCGAGTCTGGTGAGGAGCAGAACGGTTATCGTCGATACACGATAGATAGTAGCACGTCTCACAGGATGCCTCAGGTAGTTTTGCGGGCTATTTGTTCAGGGGTTGATTCTCGGTCGACGGCAGTCGGTAGGCTGGGCGCAGGCGTGGTTGAAAGGGGCGGAACAGATGGCGACAACAATTGATGTAAAGGGACTCTTGGCGGAGGCGAAGGCGATGGATCCCAAGGTCATCGAGGTACGTCGCACGATCCACGCACATCCCGAACTTGGACTCGATCTTCCGATCACACAGTCGCTCATCCTCAACGAGCTAGCGGGAATGGGGATTTCGGCTACCCCGGGCAGAACCATCTCTTCCGTGGTGGGGCGCATCGATGGTGCGCTGGAGGGTCCTACTACCCTTTTGAGGGCGGATATGGATGCACTGGCTCTCGTTGAGGAGACTGGCCTTCCTTTTGCCTCGACGATCCCAGGGTTGATGCATGCCTGTGGTCATGATGCGCATGTGGCGATGCTCCTTGGCGCGGCGCAGCTGTTAATGGATCATCGCGACACATTACATGGTTCTGTCATCTTGGCTTTTCAACCTGGAGAGGAGGGTGCTGGGGGTGCGCGGCGGATGATCGAGGAGGGACTGGTTGATCCTGCTCCCGATCGAAGCTATGCCCAACACGTGATCACGAACCTTCCGAGTGGGCTCATCGCTACCCGGGGCGGGCCGATGATGGCCTCTGCCGATGAATTCCTCATCACGATCACTGGCCGAGGGGGACATGCCTCTGCTCCCCACGAGGCGCTCGATCCGATACCGGTCGCTGCCGAGCTGGTTGTGGCACTCCAGGTGGCGCTCACGAGGCGGGTCAACGTTTTTGATCCAGCTGTGTTGACGGTTGGGCAGATCGATGCGGGGACCACCTTCAATATTATCCCAGAGTTGGCAACCATTCGGGGCACCTTTCGGACACTCTCGGAGGAGACACGTCGTGTGGTCGAAGCTCTGGTGGCCCGAGTAGCCCACGGGATCGCAGATGCCCATGGGGTTGACGTCACGGTTAGCTTCCCGATGGAGAGCTACCCGGTGACCATCAACGACGTCGCCGGGGCAGAGCGTGCTCTTGGGCTCGCGCGATCGTTGGTGGGAACTTCGGATGTCCTTGCGATGGAGGCCCCGGTGATGGGGGCCGAGGACTTCTCTTACCTTCTGCAAGTCTCGCCAGGAGCGATGATCTTCCTTGGTGTTGCTCCCCCCGGAAGCGTACAGCCCGCACCGAACCACTCGAACAGGATGCTCGTGGACGAGGCTGCTCTCCATCGAGGAGTGGCACTGCACGCACTGTTGGCGCTCGCCGAGTGAGGTGAGCGCCAACAGCCGCCGAGAGCAATAGCTGCCGAGAGCAATAGCTGCATTGATCTCGTCAAGGTCTCTGGTTCGCTTCGTTTGGTCATGGATCGCGCTTGTTGCAAGGATTCTCCAATGCACTCGATCGGGGCCGGTTCGCTCATCGGAGGAGAGCCGTGACGCCACTCCGACTGAGCGTTGCTACCGGGGTGATGGCGCCGGATGAGCCATCGACAATCCGGAGCCGATGACGGCCGAACTCTGATAAGGACGTATCGTAGTAGGTTGCTAAACCCTCTTGCCAGCAGGGCCAGCGGCGACGACCTCTCGAATAATCTCGGGCTCAGGGCCGAAGGCACCGAAGCTCTCGAGGATCCAGGTCACTCCGACCTGAGCGAGGAGTGTCGCGTCGTGGACGGGATCAGCGGCGAGGGACATCGCATAGCGGATGACAAGATCATACCCCGTACCCGTTTGAGGAAGTTGGCGAGTGATGGCGTCGAGATCGCTCTGGGCGGGGATGGTTGGAGGTTCTGGCCCGGCAAAGATTGGGAAGAAGCCTTGGTACCGTTTCGCTCTCAGCAGCGGAGGTTGATTCGGCCAGCGACCCGCGACCCAGATGGGAACCGGGCGCTGGAGTGGGCGTGGCAAAAAAGGAGGTGAGTGCACCTGATACTCGTCTCCAACAAAGTCCACCGGTTCTCCGGAGGCGAAGAGCCCGAGGAGTTCCAGTGCTTCGTCGAGCTGGTTCGCACGCCCGCGCGGATCGATGCGCTCCCCAAATGCGCTGAACTCGTGCCACCCATCATCCCCGAGCCCTACGCCGACAATGAGTCGACCTGATGAAAGGTGGTCGAGTGTTGCTATCTGACGAGCAAGCACCCATGGCCGTCGGCGTGCCAATGGTGTGACCATGGCTCCCATGCGCAGCCGTTCCGTTGCGCTGGCGATCGCTGCCATCGTGATCCATGCGTCCGCTACCCTAAAGCCTGGTTCGCTGAGCATGTGATCCCAGAGGAAGATACCATCCCAACCAGCTCGCTCTGCGCTGGTAGCCAGCTCGACGACCACGCGAGGGTCGGCAAACTCGTGGAATGGTGGTAGAAAGATTCCGAATTGCACCGTGTTCCTTTCTTGGCGGGCGGTGACTTCTACGACGGGACGAATGTCTCTCGTTGCCTACCGCCCTTGTGGACTATCGTAGGGTGGCGAAGTGACGCTTCCCGTTGGGGTCCACACGCGGCGGAACATTGGTTGGTCGTCATGCCCAATGTTGCGAGTTCTCCGTGCCTAGGGTAGCGCTGTTGCGCTCTTGATGGAGAACGGTGATCGATAGAGACAGGTATCACAGTTGGTGCGAACATCTCCTCCGATCGCCTCTTGGACGCGTAGCCAGAGCGCATCGATGACGAGCGGATGGGGACCAAGTTCTTCGCTGATGGCAACCGTCTTGTGGTGGGCCGTTGCCCAGGCCAGCGCCTGGCTCGCGATGCGGTCCAGGAGAACGCCATGAAAAAGAAAATAGGGCGCAACGACGACGGACTGGGCGCCGAGTCGGGCCAAGGTCTCGAGTCCTGTGGTGACATCAGGCGGAGCCAAAGAGACAAAGGCGGTGTGTGTCGTTGGGTATCCTCGGCTCTCGCTCAAGAGTCGAGTGATGGCGTGGAGTTCGGCGTTGGCGCTGGGGTCGCTAGCGCCACGCCCAACGACAAGAATGGCCTCTGCAGCCTCATCAACCCCATCGATACATTGATTGAGACGGATGATCAGCTCGGCTGTTGTGCCAAGATCTGAGGCCAAGTGGACACTGAGTTGGGGCCACTGGCGGCGGGCGTAGTGGGTGAGTTCGGCGGCATCGTCTTTTAAGTGCCCCGCTGGCAGGAGCACAACGGGTGCGATGATGAGCTCATCGATCCCCTTAGCGGCGATCTCGTCGACGGCTTCGAACATCGTGGGCTGGGCGAGCTCGATGAATCCCCCGGTCACCGGCCCGTCAAAGCGCTGCGCAGCCAGCGCGACAAGTTCGTGGAACTGTGCTTGCCCCTTCGCTGATTTGGTGCCATGTCCCATCAGCATCAGTCCTCTAGTGGTCAAGTCGGTACTCTCCTTGCGATAGTAGGGCCAGTGCATTAAGGGTTGCAGCTGCCATCGGCGACCCTCCACGGCGCGAGGTATTGGTGAGGTGGGTGATCCCGGAGCGGATGAGATCCTGCTTTGATTCCACGGCATCGACGAATCCGACCGGCATGCCGACGACGACGAGTGGCACGGTCTCGCTGGCGTGTTCGAGGACCGCTCTCAACGCCGTGGGAGCGGAGCCAACAGCGACGATCGGCATCTGTTCGGTCATCGTAGCCAAGAGTGCCGCCATCCCGCTGTGCGATCGAGTCTCATTGGTGCTCCTCAGTTGTTGAGCAGCTTGGATCGCGATCGAGGGGTTGAGCTTAGCAACCCCAGCCGCTAACATGGCGACGTCGACCACGATTGGGACGTGGTGGTTGAGCCCCCAGATCGCTCGCTCGATCGCCTCATCGTTGATAACGAGTTCGTGGATGATCTCGGTATCGCCGGTCGCATGAATGATACGGGCAGCGATCTCAGCACCTTGGCGACTGAGATGGGAAAAGTCGACTTCACGTTGAATCCTAGCGAAGCTCTCCAGTTCGATACTCGAGACGGTCATCGAATGCCAGCCTCTGACTCGGTGTCGAGGTGAATGCGCCAATCGATGGCTCCGACCGGGCAGATCTCTACACACTCGCGGTGCGCTTCACATCGTAGGGCAGACCAACGTGGGTGTCTTGGGTGCGGTTTGAGCGCGTGCGTTGGGCAGGTGACGATACAGGCACCGCAGCCGGTGCAGGCGTCGGTAATCGTAATCATGGAGCACCTTGGTGGCCAGGTGTGGGCTGATAGCCACGCGGGGTATAGAGGTAACCATGGTTGGTGGCGGTAGTGGTGGCGCCGATGATGACGATCGTCTCCATGTCAATCGTCTCAAGGTCGATCTCAGCGAGGCTGGTGACCGTGAGGGTCGCGCCTGAACGTTCAACGCGGGTGGCCACGAGCACCGGCGTGCTCTGCTGGCGGTATTGGGCGATAATCGACAATGCCTTCTCAAGCTGCCATGTGCGCTGCTTGGACCGTGGATTATAGAACGCAATGACGAAGTCAGCCTTGGCAGCTGCCTCGACACGGGCCTCGATGGCACTCCATGGGGTCAGAAGGTCGGAGAGTGAGATCATCGCGTGGTCGTGTCCAACGATCGCACCGGCCTTTGATGAGGCGGCGTAGGCGGCCGTGACGCCTGGGATGATGTGCAGAGTCAGGTCCTCGGCGAGACGTTCGATGACGAGTTGTGCCATGGCGTAGACAGCCGGGTCGCCGGAGGTGACGAGGGCAACATGATTCCCGCGCGACGCGAGGGCGATCGCTTCCCCGACGCGCTCGATCTCCTGGCCGATCGGGTAGGGTCGGACTACCTGTGCGCGCTCGACGATGGGCTCGATCAGCTCAAGATAGCGGCTAAAACCCACGAGGAACTGGGCAGACCGGAGCGCGCCTAGGGCACGTGGTGTGAGCAGGTCCAAGGATCCTGGTCCAAGTCCAACAACCGAGAGTGATCCGCGTAGCCTTTGTCGGCGTGCAACGGCGACCGTGACTCGGTCGGCCCTGACCTTCTCGACCACAAGGGAGGCACCATCGCCGCTAGCGAGCAGCGCTGCTGCTTCGGCCACCGAGTGGGTTCCGACAGATTTGTAGACGACAGATGAGGGATGCACTGTTTCGACCGCATCGAGTTGATCTGCCGAGAAACCGATGAGCTCCCGATGGAGCCCGAGGAGCGCAGGGTGGTTTAGTCGTCGATCGATGGTCGCCACGCGATCGATGGCATAAGGGTCAAGGCCAGCGTTCTGGAGCGTTGTCTCGATGAGTTCGTCGATCTCGGTCACGGTCGCATCACTGGAACATCCCACGCCCACGGTGAGGGTCGGCGCGGTAGCTCGAAGATCACCGAGACTCTCGTCCCTCATTCGGTCGCTGATGACGACCTTCAATGGATTGTTGCCTTCATGAGCGAGTGCCAAAATGGCATCGGGCAGGAACAAATCGGTTGGGTTCACGAGTACAAGGCCATCGCCATGGTTGATCCTCGCCTGTAGTCCGGCTGGTACGTGACCGAAGTGCACCCGGGGTGTCTGATCAAGCGCGACCGTATCGTAGATCGAGGATGCAGTGGTAATGACTGCCGTTGCCCCGAGATGATGGGCGACTAGGCGCGCCAGTTGTTCGCCGCCGTGATGAGCTCCCGCGAGAACGGTTGCAAAACGCATCCCCTCGTCGATGGCGACGACGGCCGGATCAGTGTCCTTTGAGGAGAGCGTCGTTGCGAGAGCGCGCACAACGATGGGGTAGGCGGCGACGACAACGACTTGGTTATGATCGCGTAAGGCCTCGGTGAGGTCTGCGAAGCTCGCGAAGCCGTGTTGACGAAATCCAAGCTTGTCAGCGAGTCCGGTTGGAGGGAGGCCTAACGCTACGACGATGCCCTCGGTGCGTCTGGAGAGAGCCATTATCGCCATGCGAGGTAGATCGGAGTCTGGGGTACCAACCGAGTGCCATCTGGACCTAGGGTTTTGCCGTGAGCCACCTGGATCAGCGACACGTTGCCGAGCAGGCGTTCGGCGGATCCAGCGCGATGAAGGTCGGCAAAGGTTGCGACCACTGGTGCCGCGGGTCCGAGGAGACCAAGCGCATGTCGCAAGGCGTCAAGGCCACCCCCACCGACAATTGCGGCGTCAAAGTTCTTCGAGATCGTCTCCACTGGCTGCTCAGACACTGTGGTCCGATAGCCTAGTGTCTTCGCATTGGCTCTTGCCATGACGGCACGGTCATGTTTGGGCTCGAGCTGGGTGAGTTCGATGTCAGGGCGCAGCCGCAACAGCGTCAACCCCAAGGTGCCGCTGCCGGCACCGACCTCGATGACGTGTGCTCTGATCGGTAGCCGGTCTGGGTCCAGGCGGGCGATAGCGGCGAGACGAACCTCAAGTTTGGTGAAGTTCGTGCCATCGGTTGCGAGCTGATCCTCACGAAAAATGCTCGCCTCACCCGTTGTGTAGTCGATGAGCATCTCCATCGTGGGTTCGCCGATCTCGATGAAGGCGACCGCTGGTGAACCCGAACGCCAGTGCAGGGCCTCAGCCGGTGTCAGTTTGGTGATCGTCTCGTCATCGGACGCAAGGTCAGTGGCGATGGTGATCGACACGGTCGCTGGGTGGTCGCTGAGCCGTTCGATGAGCGGGTCAAGGAACGTGTTGGGTGGGATGAGAAGCGCGATTGCTGCGTTTGGTCGGCTTGCTAGGAGAATTCCTGCTCGTTGCAGGGCTTCGTGGTGGTCTCTGCCGACGAGAGAAACAACACTGAGATCGTCCCAAGGGCGTCCAAGTCGAGCAGCGAGAGTCGCCACTGCACTGGGCCCTGGAAGGACGCGGAGTGGATGCTCCGGTAAAGCTCGTCGGAGCGTCTTTGTGAGGCCAAAGAAGTTGGGGTCGCCACTGGCGATGACGGTACACGCATCGGCGTGTGCAGCGATGGCGCGAATCGTGGTGCTCAGCGGGGATGTAAAGTCCACGATCGTCGACGATGGGCAGAGGGTTTGGAGCGGCTCGTGGAGTTCGGACCGAGCGAAGATCGTGCGCGACGCCTGGAGAGCACGGAGCTGGTCGCCCGAGAGCGAATCGATGCGGTTTCCCAACCAGCCGATGAGAGTGATCACGGTGCCAGTCTATGAGCGGCGACGACCTCCAGGGAGTCAAAGTCCACCATCAGCACCTCGATCGGGATGCGGCTACCTGCCGCCTCGAAACAGGTCGCTGCCGCCAACTCTGTCAAGGCAATGAGGGGTCGCAGGTCCCCCTCACGTTGGCAGCACTCGTAGAAGTGCCGAGCGGTAGCGGTCGCCGTCGCGGCAGCGATCAGCGTTTCGCTGGCTCCGGCATCCCGGGCAACTGTTTCGAGCAACTTGGTATCGACGTTTGCGCGATGAAAATGGGTCATGAGTAGACCCTGAGCAAGTTTGGCGACCTTGCCAGCCATACCTACCCAGGTGATGCGCTCAGGCTGATGGGAGGCTGCTCGCTTGATGGCGACGCCGGTGTAGTCACCCACTTCGACGATGGCGACGGGGTCGAGTTGAGGGAAGATTCTGCCCGCTGCACTCTCCGTTCGGGAACCGGTGACGAGCACGATGTGTGATTGTCCATTCGCTGCCGCCACGTCGATCTGTTGGACGATGCTGGCGCGATAGGCGGCGGTCGAGAAGGGTTTGACGATGCCCGTTGTGCCGAGGATCGAGATCCCACCGAGAATACCAAGGCGATCGTTGGTGGTGGCCAGTGCCATCTCTTGGCCGCCGGGTACTGAGATGGTGACCTCGATGCCATGCTCGGTAACCGAGCGAACCGCTTCGGTGATCATGCGACGTGGAACGGGGTTGATCGCTGGGCCGCCGACAGGAAGACCGAGTCCGTCTTTGGTGACGGTACCGACTCCTGACCCACCCTGGATGAGGACCTCATCCCCGTCGATCAGTCGCACGGAAGCGGTGATGTGGGCACCGTTTGTGCAGTCCGGGTCGTCCCCCGCATCTTTGATCACCACCGCCCTGCCAGCTTCATCGACTTCGACGTCAAAGGTGACAAGTTGGCCCTTGGGCAGACGAATCTCTACGGAAGTGGGTACATGACCCGTGAGCGCACCAACCGTCGCCGCCTTCGCTGCCGCCGCAGCACAGGACCCCGTCGTGAAGCCCGAACGCAGTCGTTCGGTCAAGTCAGCGCACCGACCGATTGGCTCGTCGCTTTGCTCGCCCAGCGGTGGTCCCTGGGTTCGATCGCGACCGGAAACGGTGGGAGAAGGCAGGAGAATAGAGGTGCGATCGACGAATGTTGGTGGTGGTGAGGACATCGCCTACGAGCAGAAGGAGCGTCCTCTTGGCCCCCAATTCGGTGACTGTCGTGACGAGATCACCGATGGTGGTCATCGCAACCTGTTCGTCGGGCCAAGTCGCTCGGACGATGACCGCAACGGGGGTAGCGGCACTGAACTTCGACCCTTCGGCGAGAAGCTCTTCGGCGACGCGCTCTGGGTGGGCTCCGGAGAGTAGCACAGCGATCGTCCCACCGAGCTGTGCATAGCCAGCGAGTGATTCGCTCGCTGGCATGGACGCCGACGTGCGTCTAGCGACCCGTGTCGTCACGACGGATTGAGAAACCTCAGGGATCGTTAGTTCTCGGCCGACCGCTGCTGCTGCTGCCGAGATCGAGGTGACACCGGGAACGATCTCGAAGGGTCGCTCATGGTGTTCACACCAGCTGATCTGTTCCTGGATGGCGCCGTAGATGGATGGATCACCCGAATGAAGACGCACGATACGTGCATCTGGGTGCTGCTCGAAGACGAGCAGCACGTCCTCAAGGGTCATCTCTGCCGAGTCCATACAGATTGCCTCGCTACTGGCCCAGGCTAACATCTCTTCTGGAATCAGCGACGAAGCCCAGATGATGATGTCTGCCTCGCGCAGCCGCGCTTGACCGCGAAGCGTAATGAGATCCGGCGCGCCTGGACCCGCCCCAACAAAGCTTATGAACTCCATTATCTCATCCTACTCGTAGGGTCGACCCATCGATGAGAGCGATGGTCACGCGATTGGCGTTGGTGCCGTGCCGCAACGGCAACGAGTCGAGCGGCAAGCCCCTCGTTGGCACCGAGATGCCAGTGGAGGTAGCTTGAGAGCAATGCCGAGCGCAGGTAGCCAGCTTGCCACTGCCCGCGTGCAGTGGTAAGCGTCAACCCCGTGCCTTCCGGCGTTGAGGTAGCGTAGTGAAACTCATGGGCCGGGAGTTCATCGCCGTTGGCGATGAGAAATGCGTCGGACGCACGGGCGCGCACCAGTCGATAACCCAGGGTCAGATGGGAGGAGATGGTTGAGGCAAAGGGAAGGATTCCCGCCATTTTGCTGTCTTCGAGCCGAGTCCCGAGCACGAGGTGTCCGCCGCACTCGGCGATGAGTGGTCGATGTGTGGCTGCTGCTTGGCGTAGGGCACCCAAGAACGGTTCGTTGGCGGCGAGCTCTTCTCGGTAGTTCTCGGGGTACCCACCGTGTAGCCAGATAAGTCCCGCTTCCTCGGGAATCGACGCAAAGCGTGGGTCAAAACCGACGATGTCGGCTCCAGCCTCTCGAAGGCGTTCGAGATTCTCTGGATAGATAAAACTGGCGGCTGGACCCTCCGAGTAGGCGATGACGGGGCGTGGCAGCGACGAATCCTGCCCTGGGAAGAGGTTGCTGCAAGGACTGGAGGCTGGGCTAGGGATGATCGGTGCCGCGAGGTGAACGATCCGTTCGAGGTTGAGAAAGCCTTTGACCGCCTCACCAAGAGCGTCGATCCATCCGCGTGTGCTCTCGGGTGCTTCTTCGGCAGTCAGCAGTCCGAGATGGCGAGCGCGTCGTTCAGGAAGGCCGCCATGGGGGATGACGCCCAGTACTTCGATACCCCGAAGAGCCAAGGCCTCGCGGACAAACGCCTCGTGCGTGGCGCTCTTGGTGTGGTTAAGGATGACGCCAGCGATGCGGACATCGGGATCGAATGAGCGATAGCCATGAGCGATAGCTGCGACGGATTGTGAAAGATGCGCACAATCGATGATCAGTAAGACTGGCAGAGCGGTCTGCTTGGCGACTTGAGCAGTAGAGCCAAGCGGTGAGGGCTTGGAAGCCTGGTGTTGCGTGGGGAGGTCGGTCCCATCGAAGAGCCCCATAACCCCTTCGACGAGCACGAGGTCCATGTTGCGCGCGGCTCTTGCGAGACTCGCCTTGACCCCAGCTGCTCCGGTGAGCACGGGATCGAGGTTATAACTTGGGCGCGCGATCGCCAACGCGTGGAGATGAGGATCGATATAGTCGGGACCAACCTTGGCGGCACCGACACGCGTCCGTTCACCCAGGGCAGCGAGGAGGCCAAGCGTGATCGAGGTCTTGCCGACTCCGGAGGCGGTACCAGCGATGATGATCCCACGGGTGCTCAGTACTCGATCCCCTTCTTGGCCTTGATCCCCTGATCATAGGCGTGCTTGATCTTGCGCATCTCGGTGACCGTGTCGGCGACGGCGATCAAACCCTCCGTTGCCCCACGACCGGTGATGACGATGTTGGTGCGAGCTGGCCGGTTCTGCAGGGTCTCCAGCACGGGAGCCTCCTCGATCCATCCATAGGTGATGGCGTAGGTGAGTTCATCGAGAATAATCAGGTCATAGGCGTTCGCGTCGATCTTGGTTTTGGCGAGTTGCCATGCTTGCTTGCCAAGCTCGGCAGTAGTGACTAAATCATCGGACTCCCAGGTGAAGCCGTCGCCGAGGGTATGAAACTCGATTCCTAGTTGATCGGCGAGCTTGCGCTCTCCAGTCTTCCACTTGCCGCCCTTCACAAACTGGATGACAACGACGTTCCAGCCCCGGGCCCAGCCCCGGCTCATGACTCCGAAGGCGGCCGATGACTTGCCTTTGCCCTCTCCAGTGTTGACTAAGAGGCGTGAGCTTCGTTCCATAGCTCCACAGCCTAGGTCCGATGCACGCGCCTAGGTTCTGTTGGCTATTGATTCATCCCATCGATGCGACGACGAAGGGGCCCGTCGTTCACCGGACCGTTCCACTCACCTCTCCCAACTGGAGGCGACCGCCGTTCGGAGAAGGTGCACTCGCTCGGATAACGACCGTGTCCCCATCCTCGAGGAAGCTACGGTTGGTTCCGTCGCTGAGGGTGAGTGGCCTCGTGCCGCCGTCGGTGAGTTCGATCAGGGAGCCGAACTGATCGCGAGCTGGACCGGAGACGGTGCCCGAGGCAAATAGGTCGCCAACGCGCACATCGGCCCCGTTGACGGTTTGGTGGGCGAGTTGTTGACCCGGTGTCCAGTAGGTGCTGGCGAATGGTGGGCGAGAAAGGACTGACCCGTTGAGTTCGATCGCAAGATCGAGAGCAAGATTCCATGGGTCGTTATCGATGAGATAGGGTGCGGGGGTCGGATCCTGTGCGGTCGGCGTGGTGCGTGCCTGTGCCAGTGCCTCGAGTGGTGTGACCCACGCACTGATGCTGGTGAGGAAGGACTTGCCGAGAAAGGGGCCGAGTGGGACAGACTCGAAGCTCTGGATGTCACGCGCACTCCAGTCGTTGACCAACACAACGCCAGCGACGTAGTCAAAAAACTCGGAGGTGGTGATGCTCGTGCCAAGCCGTGAAGCTCTTCCGATGACAAAACCTACTTCGGCCTCGATGTCGAGCCGGGTGGAGGGGCCAAAGACTGGCTCCCCGTCGATGAGTCGCAGACCCTGGGGGCGGCACAGTGGTGTGCCACTGACAACGACGGTGGAACTACGGCCGTGGTAGCCAATCGGCAGATGGCGCCAGTTTGGTGTGAGTGGATCGCCATTAGGCCGAAAGAGACGACCAAGGTTGGTCGCATGGTGGAGAGATGAATAAAAATCGACGTAGTTGGTGATGGCGATCGGGAGGCCAAGTTGCACCCCAGCAACAGGTTGCAGAGCAGCGACCATGCGACGATCGCTTGGATCTCCGGTGAGCAGGTCTGCAACCCGTTCTCGAAGCATAGCCATCGTCTCGTGCCCTAGGCCCAAGAGGGCATTGAGGTGTTGATCGTGGAGCACATGGGGTTCGAGCCCAAGGTCGAACCCGTCATCGGCGAGTTGAGCGAGATCGAGGGCGTGGTTGTCGATTCGGGTGACCACGTGACCCTCATTGGGTTTGGCACCCAGCGCGATTCCGAGCGGTAGGTGATCGATTCCAAAACCATTCATTGGATCAAGGTCAAGGTCGTAGGCCATAGGGAACCTATCCTAGCCAGGACAGTGGCCGGCGTCGAAGTTGAGAAGGAGCGGAGGAGAAGACTACGATAGGGAGTTGTCGAGGGGAGGTAGAGGATGCCGTTTTACCAACGCATGGGCGAGACCCCACGCAAACGCCACCAAGTGCTTCGAGGAGCGGATGGTGCGCTGGTCGCCGAAGAGCTGATGGGGAATGAGGGTTTTGCTGCGGAGTCGGCGCTGCTCTATCACGTAGGGATGCCGACCGCGATCGTCGATGCAGAGGCGCTCATGACTGATGAGGAGGAACTCTTCCCCAATACTCCTCTGCTCCCTCGGCACTACCTGACCCCCAAGTTGGGGAGCCAACCACCACCCGCTCCGCTTGGACGCCATCTTCTCTTGGGCAACCGTGATGTTCGACTCTCCTATGGCATCGTAGAGCAGCCAACGCCGTTGTATCGCAACGCGATGGGAGACGAGTGCCTCTTTGTGCAGGCCGGACGGGGGCATGTGGAGACGGTTTTTGGACGTCTCGAGGTACGAGAACGCGATTATGTTGTGATCCCGGCGTCGTGCACCTATCGCGTGGTTCCCGAGGGTGATCGTTGCATGGAGCTGCTGGTGATTGAGGCGAGCGGCCACATCGAGTTTCCAAGTCGCTACCTCTCCAAACGAGGACAACTGCTCGAGTCTGCACCCTTCTCGGAGCGCGACCTTCGGACACCGAGTGAACTCTGTCTTGTCGATGGCGACGATGTGGAGGTGTTGGTAAAAACCCGAGCCGCCCTCACCCGTTACGTCTATGCGCACCACCCCTTCGATGTCATCGGTTGGGACGGTTGTCTCTATCCCTTTGTCTTTAACATGGAGGACTTCGAGCCGATCGTGAAGCGTTTCCACGCGCCACCACCCGTGCATCAGACCTTCGAAGGCCCAGGCTTTGTCATCTGCAGCTTTGCCCCACGTCCTTTTGATTTCGATCCAGAGAGTATCCCCGTGCCCTACAACCACGCCAATGTCGACAGCGACGAGGTGCTCTTCTATGTTGATGGAGATTTTATGTCACGCAAAGGGTCGGGCATTGAGGCCGGTTCGATCTCCTTGCATCCGGCCGGATTCATCCACGGACCCCAACCTGGATCGGTCGAGGCGGCGCTTGGGAAGCCGGGAACGAAGGAGTGGGCGGTCATGGTCGACACTTTTGCTCCCCTCGAACTCGGACTAGCGAGCGCAGCGATTGAAGACCCGAACTACCCCTGGTCATGGTCGAAGCGACACGGAGCGACCGAGTTGGCATCCCCGGATACCTAGAGGGTGGGCGGCCTTGGATGCCGCCGTCGTCGATGACGTCACTGTCGGTGTCGGCGTCGGCCGAGAGAAGAGCATGTCGAGTGCGGGTCAAGATAGTTGTGAATAATGAGAGGTGATGAGATGACCAGTAAACCATTTGCATCGTCAGCGGATCTCAGTCCGAAACAGGAGAGATTTGAGACGATCGTTCCCGGGGTCTTTGCAATGAGTGCGCAAGGGGACCCCAACGTTGGAGCTATCGAGGGTGAGGATTTCCTCGTCTGCATTGAGGCGCGCGCGACGCCAGTTGCAGCCCGCCGCTGGCTCGAGCGACTGCGCGAGGTGACGACCAAACCTGTGCGGTATTTGGTGCTATCGCACTATCATGCGGTGCGCGTCCTTGGGGCTTCCGCCTTTGCGGCAACCGCCATCGTCGCTCACCAGAATACGGCCGAGCTCATTGCGGAGCGTGGACGCCGGGATTGGGAGAGCGAGTTCGCAAGGATGCCGCGCCTTTTTGAAGAACCGGACTCTATTCCGAGTCTCACCCACCCGACGATGACCTTTGCGGATCGTTTAACGATTGAGCTTGGCCCACGTTATGGGCACATCGAGCTGTTCTACCTTGGACGGGGACACACGCGCGGCGACATCGTCGTCTGGCATCCAGAGAGCAAGACACTCTTCGCTGGGGATCTGGTGGAGGCAGAGGCCGCGCTCTATACCGGCGATGCCTATCACCAGGAGTGGGCAAGTACCACACTTGACAATGTCGCTGCCCTTGGCGCAGAGCACCTGGTCGGTGGCAGGGGTAAGGTCGTTCACGGTCAAGCTGAGGTTCAAGCCGCCATCGAGCAATCGCGGATGTTCCTGGTGACGCTGCTGAGTCAGACAAAGCAAGTGGTTGACCGTGGGGGGAGTCTGAAGGAGGCCTTCGAGGCGTGTTACCAAGCACTCAACCCCGTCTATGGGCAATGGCCGATCTTTGAACACACGATACCCTTTGATGTGGCCCGTGTCTTTGACGAGTTGCGAGGGGTTGAGCACCCGGTGATCTGGACGGCGATAAGGGATCGTGAGGTATGGGACCAACTACAGAGCTGACCCCTGATATCGTCGTCATCGGGGGAGGCCCGGTGGGGCAGACTGCAGCCCTGCTGTGTGCACAGTGGGGATTACGGGTCAAGATCCTCGAGGCACAACCACAGCGGAATCGCGTGGGGTCTCGTGCTATTTGCCAGCAGCGTGAAGTGCTCGACACCTGGGATGCGATCGGGGCTGGGGTCTTGGCGCGTCGTGGCATTACCTGGTCGACTAGTCGCACGTACTACCAGGGTAAAGAGATTTTTGCCGTTGAACTCAAGGATCGTGGCTCCTCGCTTCTTCCTCCTTTCGTCAATGTCTCGCAGGCCGAAGTCGAAGAGGTGCTCCTCGGCCTTATCGAGGTACATCCATTGATTGAGATAGAGGGCGGCGCCACCGTTCAAAAGATCACTAGCGACGATCACGGTGTGGTGATGGAGGTTGCCACCGAGCAAGGAACTCAGCTCATCAAGAGTCGATTCGCTATTGCCTGTTGCGGGCTCCACTCCGAGCATCTACGCGAGCAACTCGGAGTCGATTTTCCAGGCCACTCCTTTGACGATCTTTTCTTGATCTGTGACATCAAGGCTGACCTAGCTGACCAGCGAGGTGAGCGTCGGTTTCACTTTGATCCAGACTGGAACCGGGGCCGTCAGGTTCTGATTCATGAACAACCCGACAGTATATGGCGTATCGACTGGCAGGTCCCCGAGGATTTTGATCTATGCCAGGAGGAGGCTTCAGGTGGACTCGATGCCCGTATCCACGAGATCGTTGGCCAACAGCCATACCAGTTGGCGTGGAGATCGGTCTATCGCTTTCAAGGTCGGGTAGCCTCGCGGTTCCGTGTTGGTTCTGTCTTTTTGGCGGGAGATTTTGCGCATGTCTTTGCTCCTTTTGGGGCTCGAGGCCTCAACAGCGGAGTTCACGATGTTGAGAATCTTGCATGGAAGCTTGCGATGGTAGTGCGTGGGTTCGCTGATCGGCGGCTGCTCGACTCCTACGAGCTTGAACGCCGCGCGGCCGCTCTGGAGAACCTGGAGGTGACATCAGCGACGATGCGATTTCTGGTTCCCCAGACCGATGCGGATCGACAGCGAAGGGTGCATCTGCTCCAAGCTGCAGCCGCAGGGGCGGCTGATGCGATCGCCAACGTCGATTCGGGTCGGCTCTATGAACCCTTCTGGTATGTGGATTCGCCGTTGACGACGCCATCGCCAGATCGTCAGTTTCGTGGTCGTCCCCAGCGGGGATTGCCGGTCGATCCAGTTCCGGGTACCGTACTTCCCGATCAAGAAATTCAGGTTCCCTTTGGATCATCCCATCGTGGGGAGCCACACCAGCGCTTACGTCAACTGGTCCACCATGGCTTCACCGTCCTCAGTGAGGATCTAAGCGAGGTGAAGATCCCCAAGGAGGTGCCGATCGCCGTTGCCGATCTCAGTGCTATCGATCCAAGCCGTACCCTTCGGCGCGCGCTGGATCTTGGCGAAAAGCCGGTGCATATCGTGATTCGCCCAGATGGACATATCGCCGCCATGGTCGAGAAGGCCGATCAGGTTCCTCTGGCGCTTGAGCGATCCCTTGGCAAGATAGGGCAGTGATCTCCTCACTGGTGGAACTTCACGCTGGTTTGGCGGTGGAGTGGTGGCGTCTCGGGGTGTTAGTCTGACTCCCAGATAGCCATATCATGGGCAAAGACGGCTCTCCGTGGATCGAAACCCTCGACGAGTGCCATCCAAGGTGGTATCGGTGCAACTTCTTCACCTTCATGGTGTAAGGCCTGTTGAGCGAGATGAGCACTCGTAAACTCCGACGCAAAGTCTGTAGCTTGACCAGCGATGAGCAACGTTCCATCTTCGCATTCAGCCACGAGCGACTGGTGACCAACACTGTGTCCAGGCGTCGGAACGAGGGTGAGACCCGTCGCGATCTCAGCCCTACCATCGATCACCTCGTAGCACACACCGGGGAAGTCAATGAGTGCCTCCATCGTGTAGTCCGGTCCGCGTGCGCATTGGAGTTCACTCGCTTGCACCCACACGCGACGTTGTCCAAAGAGTGGGTTTGCACCGCAGTGATCGAAGTGGAGGTGGCTGTTCGCGATGATATCGATGTCAGCGAGCGTGCAGCCGACGCCGTGGAGTGCTGACTCTAGGGAGATGCGACGTGGTCGATAGTGTGCCTCGGTCTCAGGATCGACGGCACCGATCCCCGTGTCAAAGAGCATCGTGATGTCGGGGTGGCAGAGGAGATAGGCAAAGACTGGCTCGACCCTGGGCGCTCCGTTTGCTGTCTCACTTCCTGGTCGCACCACATAACCCATGTCAAGCCGGTGGATGTCACTTTGATGGAGTGGTCCCTTCATTGGCCTTACTATAGCCGTCGTTCGCTCCGTGGGTACGTAGGCTGAGGAGAGGGCTCGCGTTTTCGCTTGAGGGTCGATAGGAGTGGTTGCCGGACCATCAACCAGGTGGCTTATCGAAGCTGGTACTTTGGGTTGCGTAGAGATGGGTCATGAGTGCCAAGGAGGCATCATGAATCGCTGAAGATGAGGAGGCCTTAGTGTGAAGATCGTCGCACTTGCAACGTTGCAAGAGCATTTTGCTCAGTTGACGAACCGTGTCCCTCGTGTGGTGGCAAGCGGCAACTTCGCCACACCACAGCAGCTATTGGAGGCCTTTGATCAGGCGGTGCCCCAGTATCGCTTATTTATCTTGAACCCACAGGGAAGCATTCCCGACCGGCCTGGCGTGACCTACGAGAGCCCCTTTCTTGGGCCAGCTATCCGTGACGCTGGCTTGCGGCTCGAATATCTTCCTATGCGCCTGTCGTTGGTTCCGCGACTCCTGGGTTCGTTCATGAGGCCGGAGGTGACGCTCATTCACGTCTCGAGGCAGCGCGGTGATCATGTCTCACTTGGGACAGAGGTGAACATCTTGCCCGCGGCGATCGAACAGACTCGTAGAAATGGTGGCCTGGTGGTGGCCCAGATCAACGAGACGATGCCCTACACCTATGGCGATAGTGAATTGTCGGTCGATCTCATCGATTTTGCCTTCTTCGGTGACCAGGCGTTGACGAGCCCGGAGGACCTACCCCGTGACTCCATGACCGAGACCACGATCGCCTCGTTCGTGACCGAGCTCATCGAGGACGGCTCGACACTACAACTGGGGATTGGTGCGATTCCTAACGCCGTTGCTGCCCAGCTGACGAGCGCCCATGGATTGCGGATCTGGTCAGAGATGATCAGCGATGGTGTGCTTAATCTGGAGCGCGTCGGTGCGCTCGATGCTGAGCATCCGCTGGTGGCCTCCTTTCTCTTTGGATCGAGGGAACTCTATGGCTGGTGTGATACGAATCCGCGTCTTCGACTCGTGCGCACAGAGATCGTCAATGATCCGTCAATCATCGCCCAACAGCCCCGTATGACTGCGATCAACTCAGCGTTTCAGGTCGATCTCTTCGCCCAGGCCAATGCCAACTTTATTAATGGGCGGTTCTACTCTGGCATCGGTGGACAGGCCGATTTCACCGTCGGAGCACTCCATGCCGTCGATGGCCATTCGATCATCGCCCTTCCTTCTTGGCATGAGAAAAGTCAAGGTTCGACTGTGCTTGAGCGGCTCGAAGGGCCCGTGACCTCCTTCCAGCATTCGGCGATCATCTCGGAGCAGGGCAGGGCGATGTTGTTCGGTCGCTCTTCCCGGGCTCAAGCCATGGCGATCGCCGGCCAGGTCGCCCATCCAAAGGTCAGGTCGGAACTCCAAGAGGTGGTAGAACGAAGCCATCTCGCCTAGTCCATCGCGCTTAGTTGGGCTCGCCTCTTCCACGGCTTTCGCTCCTCACCAACCACCGAGTTGTCGGTAGATGTCCATCGCCGAGGAGTTTTTCGGCGCTGGTGATGCCTGGATGCGATGGGTCCGCACCCCGTTATCGATCACTTCTGGCCGGAGGCTTATCCCGTAAGCACCGAGTTCACGTGCCACGCTGGGGTAATGAGTGACCACAATGGTGGTGATGCCGCGAGTCGTGAGTTCGGCGACGACGGTGGTGACAATGGCTGATGCCTCCATTTCATTCGTCGAGGCCAGTGGTTCGTTCATGAGGAGGAGCCCGCCGGCCGAGAGGCTTGCGATGGTAGCCGCAAGGCGGGCCAACTCGCTCTGGAGCCGTCCCTGTCGTAGTTCGCGATCCTCATCTTCGGGGAAGAAGGTGCGAAGACCGCTGCGCATGCTTGCACGAAACTGCTCGGCGGTGACAAAACTACCGGCTTGCATCATGACGATGGCGATAGCGGTTCCCTGCAGCCAGGTGGTCTTACCACCTGAGTTAGCTCCGCTGATCACGATTGGTTCAGCGATCTCATCAAGAAAGTCATTCGGCGTTGGGCGTTGTCCCGAGCGCAAAGCGAGGGTGGGTTCGATGAGTTCACAGAAGCTGAGCTGCCACGGTTGGTCTGTTGGCTCAGGGAAGCAGATCGGTACGCCTATCGTGCTGAGGTGGTCACGCAAGTTCAGGCTGCCAACAAGCCACGCAAGGTCGTCGCGAAGCGCCACGAAGAATCTGACGATCGTATCGAGTCCATGCGCTAACGCCACACCGATCTGACCGAGGGCAAGGTTGCGGAGCTCTCGGAGGGTCTCGCTCCCGGCTTGATCACGTGGGGCGATCTCGATGCGATGCTTGGATGTAAGGGAGAGTGCCAAGCGATCTCTCCATCCGCGACCTTCGAAGGGAGCCTCGATGATGAGGTCAGGGCTCGTTAGGTTGCCAGGACCTAGTCCAGCACGTGTCACCAAACCGTGCTCAAATCTAAGCCGTTCGAGCTCGGTTTCGAGCGAGTTTAGGTAGGCGCTGTCAAAGTTGTCGCCAATGGTTGTGAACAGAAGTTGTAATCCGTGTGATGCGACGTCACCGTCTGGTTCTTCTATCCGTTGTGCGAGAGACCTCAAGTCCGCGAGGAGGAGTGCCAGGATCTCGCGGGAACGAAGAAGCTGCGAGATCGGGGTTTGGGGCCGTGTTGCATAGGCGGTGCGCCGTTCCATCTGGGCGCCGTGCTGTGCGATCCGGGCGAGATCGCGGACCAACTGTGGGTGGGCGATCGCATCGGTGATGAGCTCTTGGCGCCATCGAATGATTGATGTATCCGTTGTCGCGTGGACGAAAACCGCCTTCGCAACTCTGGCGATATCGGCATCACCCGCGGCCATGGCGTCGATGATCATTGGGAATCCCAGGTCTTCGAGGGTCCGATCGTCGGTGAACGGTACCGAAGGTTCCGTCGTCCCCGGTGGCCAAAGCAGATGTAGTTCAATCATTCGGGACACCAGTGATTAATCCATATTGAGCAGCGAGTTCAAGGGCGAGTGCCCGTCCTTGTGGGGGCCGACGCTCGAGTCGGAAGCTCCGTTCAAGCGTCGCTTCGTCGCTGAGCGCCACCAGTGATACGACACCCGGCGCCTGTGCGGCAAGCGCTTCAACAAAGGTCACGATGATACAGCGAACCTGTTTTTGTTGACAACGTTCGATGAGCAAGCGACCGAGGATGACTGCGTCGTCAACACTGGTGGAGCTAAAGACTTCGTTGGCAAGGAGCAGTGCTTGTGCTGCCGCATCACGAAGAAAGTGCTGCAGGTTGATGATCTCCTCCTCGAGTCGCCCGGTCATCCGATCTGCGACTTCCTGTTCCGAGAAGATGGTAGCAACACTCGGCGGTGGAGTGAGCTGGGCAACCGAGGCTCCAACAGGCAGTCCTAACGCAGTGACGAGGTAGAGTTGGCCGATAGAGCGCGTGTAGGTTGTCTTGCCCCCATTGTTGGGTCCCGTGATGACCGTGATCAACTCGTCGTTATCGAGATGCCACTGATTAGTGACTGGCACCGTGTGGTTCCGGAGTAGATCATGCGCGAGTGCAAGATCGTAGATCTGTTCAGCGTGCTCTTGGCCAATTCCACGATTCAGCTTTGGCACAACCCAAGGCAAGCCGGCACCCTCAAAAGCAAGGATCTCTTCGATCCAAGCGAGATAGAAGACCAGTTCACGCTCTATTGATGCAACCCAAGTCGGCAGAAAGGTTTGGTGGGCATTGGCAAAGGTACTGAGGTGGGCGAACTGATCTGGGAAGATCCGTCCAAGGATGACCAGAATGCGATCATCGACGTGCGTAGTTGAACGACGAGTAGCTGAGGTGGTCATGCCCTGTGCATTGCTGTCGCCAAACCGAGCGAAAAGACGCAGAAGATGATCGCGATAGCCGTCCGTCCGTGCCCCACCTTCGCTACGCTCAACGGTGATCGCATTGTCTTCGAGGAGGAGTTGATAGCTAATACTCTCGAGCTCGGATGCCACCGATTCAGCGTCCCGAGAGAGTTGCAGAAAGTCATTCGTTTGGCTCAGTATCAACAGCGCATCTTGGAGTCCCTTTAGCCCTGCTGACCTCCAGGATGTAGCGCCTAGGTGAGCAATAACTGATTCGATACCCCGTGTGTAGGTCAAGACAGCGTCGAGCAACCATCGGTCTCTTCCGCTGGGTTGGCGGGCTCGCTCCGCCGCTTCTAGCTGCAACTCGACGCGCTCGAGACACTCGCAGAAGGCGAGGATCGGTAACCGATTATCGGCAACGAGGAGATCGCTGGCAACGTCTTGACGATAGCGAATAGTAGTAAGGTTCTGAGGCAATGTGGTGAAGTAAGGGAGGAGATCAAAGGGTTCGAGCCCCTTGTCGATGGCTGCGAAGAGGCGGTCGAGTGCGAGGTCGGTCAGGACAAAATCGTCAATGGCGCGACCGATTTCAGCCGTGGGGTTCACCAGACTCTCCGGAGCTTTGATAGCATCAGACTCTGCTAATTGATGGCTGACCAACTGACTCGTCACCCAGCTGGTGCCGGGGTCACGTCGGATCATTTCTCGCAGATACACCTTTGACAAGAGACACTCCTTTCGTTCTATGTCGCTGTCACAGGAGTCATCAGTCGGAGACCATCGGCGAACTCCATCACCGATGGCAATCCTAATGGGTTGGCGGCCGAGCGTTGGCGAAGGAGGGTAACGGACCACTGTGGCGTGCTTAGGGCGGCGAATCGCGATAACTTGGTAGAGGATTGTTGAGGGCCAAAAGTCGGTCAGGAGGGTGGTGCTGATGGCATCGGTAGAGGTGGAGAATGATGGGTCTGTCCGGATCATAACCATCAATCGACCTGAACGGAGGAACGCGATCGACTATGCGACGGCGGAACGCCTACAGGAGGCATTCACTGCCTTCGATGGTGATCGTGATGCTCACGTTGCGGTGCTTGCCGGAGCGGGGGGAACCTTCTGTTCCGGAGCAGACCTTGTGGCACTTGCAGAGGGTTCCACTAATCGACTCCAAGAGGATGGCCATGGCCCGCTCGGTCCGACCCGTATGCAGATGCACAAGCCGACGGTCGCTGTCATCGACGGTTACGCCGTTGCCGGTGGTCTCGAACTGGCGCTCTGGTGTGATTTGCGGGTGATGGAGGCGGATGCGATCGCCGGAGTCTTCTGTCGGCGTTTTGGCGTGCCGTTGGTCGATGGGGGTACGGTGAGACTACCTCGTATCGTTGGCCTTGGTAGAGCTCTGGATCTGATCCTCACCGGTCGGGGAGTCGGTGCTGAGGAGGCGCTCGCGATGGGGCTCGTCAGTCGGGTAGTTCCCACTGGACAAGGACGTGCCATGGCTATCGCCTTAGCACAGGAAATCGCAAGATTCCCGCAGGTCTGTCTCGTCAATGATCGGGCATCAACCTATGAAGGTCTCGAGATCGCATTCGAAGAGGCATTGCGTAACGAGTATCACCATGGTCGAGTCTCCCTTGCGGCTGATGGTCAGGAGGGGGCGAGACACTTCAGGGCCGGTAAGGGGCGTCATGGAGCATTCGATCACTAGCATCCGTCGTGTCAGGATGCATTCGGATAGTTTGGTAGCTGATAATTAACCCACCTGGTGCATTTGGTGGGGATCGAATGCCCTGGTCGCCTAGGATCGGTAATGATGTCAGACGAAATTGAGCAACGTTGTTCGGATCGGGACCGCGACGAAGTGGCGTGTCAACTCAGGGAAGCGTTATCGGCTGGACGCTTGGACCATAACGAGTGCTCTGATCGCTTGGATGCCGTATTTGCCGCAAGGACGATAGGTGAATTGACGTCAGTCCTCAAAGACTTACCAACTAATCTCGAAAACGGATCAAGCGCAGTTGGCACCAAGCTCGCACTTTCGCTCTTTGGTCACCAGTCTATTGTACCCGTGTATGCCAGGACAATTGTGATCTCTTGTTTCGGCAGATCAAAGGTTGATCTAACTGTACTACCTCAATTAGCTAGACGGCGAATTATTGCTGTCTCGCTTTTTGGGTCGACAAGCATCCTACTCGGTCCGGAGCAACGTGCTCGGCTTGATGGAGTCGCTATATTTGGCAGAAAACATACGAGCAAGCATGCTCGTACACAGGGTTCATCGGCTACTGTTGAGATTAGTTGTCTCTCAGTTATGGGCTCAGTCGTTGTGTCTGGAAGGCGGAGATAGGAGATTCTCTTGATGGATGGTTCGACGCGCGCATGGGTCGTACCTTGGTTGAACCATAACAGAGGAGCCCTAGCTCGACATAAATGTGAGCAGACACTGGACAACAACCAAGGAGAGCAACCGGCTCGATCTCCTCGGCCGTATGTCGTGTAGTTGCACACCGACGACACAGAGGATGCGCGGTCATAACAGAGGTGTCCTTCGGTGCTCTCAGCAGAAGAAATTGAAATAAGGACGAGTTCTCAGATGATCTGAACTACGTCGCGACAACGACAAACTACTTGTTGTCATTGGTCAGACCAGAGATGATATACAACGTCTCGCAAACAGGTTTGATGGTTATCTCAACTGAGCCTACAACCTCTCAAGAGGAGTAGAACCTCATCTTCTGGGTGCGCACAATTCAATCGCAAGGAGGCAATTCTCGGCTCATCAGATATGCATTTCAACCAGTCAATCTTCCACCCTCGCAGGGGTTGGCATATTTCACAGGGATACCTGGTCAACGTTTTGTGACCTCTACCGACTGCGCACACACAGGGTTTGGGGCTACGCGCTCGGAAAGTCTCTACAAAAAATGTACGAGGTATTCATCAGTTTAATATCCAAAACGCTAACTTCCGGCCGTCTAAGGACCCTCTTTCATCTCCTCTTCAGTTGGTCGGTTGATCCAGACCTCGGTATTGAGGGTGGGTGGGGTTGGGATCTTTCTCACAAAGCGCTCGGGGTGGGTTTCAGAGGCGTTGCGTAACACCTCGGCCCTTCGTTCGGTGATCACCTCCGCGTAGCCTTCGTGAACATCAGCGGGCGTCATGAGTCCAAGGCCCACGTGGTGATGTTCGTACTGGTACCAGGTGAAGAATCGTTGGAAGAAGCTCCTCGCCTCCTCGAGGCTCCCAAAGCGTTCCGGGAAGTCTCCCCGGTACTTAAGGGTCTTGAACTGGGCCTCGGAGAAGGGGTTATCGTTAGAGGTATGGGGACGAGAGTGACTCTTTTGTACCCCAAGGTTGGCGAGGAACTCTGCCACACTATGAGAGGCCATCGAGGCTCCGTTATCGGCATGGATCGTCAACTGGTTGGGATCGACTCCCTCTCTTGTGATCGCCTCACCCATGAGCTCTTGTGCTAGATCGCTACTCTCATGATCCTCGATTCTCCAACCAACGATCGATCTCGAGTAGATGTCTAAGATCACATAGAGCTGGTAGTAGTTCCCCTTGGTGGGACCTTTGAGTTTGGAAATGTCCCACGACCATACTTGCCCTGGTCCCGTGGCTAAAAGTTCTGGCTTGACTCTGGCGGGGTGGGTTGCCTGGCGTCTCCTCTCTCGTGTTTCACCAGCCTCTGCCAAGATCCGATAGATCGTGGGTACCGAGGCCAGATAGATCCCCTCATCGAGCAGGGTGGCATAGATCTCCCTGACGGATACATCACAGAAGCGCTCCGAGTGACAGACCTCGAGAATGTGTTCTCGCTCGGCATCGCTCAATCTTCTTGGACTGGGCTTTCTCGGCTTTGGTTCCCTCACCGGGGGATCGACCAGGTAGTAGTAGCTTGATCGCGCGATTCCAAGACACTCACAGGCAGCGACGAGACCGATGATCTCGGTCAGTTCTCCTACCCCCTCGACGATGGCTGCGTTGGCTCTCTTTGATCCTCGGCGCTCCCTAGCGAGAGCTCTTCTAGCAGCGCCGACAATTTTCCCTGGACTTCAATGACCCTCCGAGACTTTTCGAGCTCAGAGCGAAGTCTCTCATTCTCATGTTCGAGCTCTCTCACCCTGGCCCGGAGAGGATTAGCCTTTGGTCCACGCTTTCGAGAGAGCGCCTCTGCACTCTGTTGGTCAATCACCCGACGCCATTCGGTGATCTGAGACGAGAAGAGTCCCTCTCGTCGTAAGAGCTCACCCTTTCCTCCCTGAGGGCAAGCATCGTATTCTTTCAAGATCCTCGCCTTGTAGCTCGGGGAGAGCACCCGTCTCGTTGCCTTGGGTGGGACCGTCACCTCTTGGGTTGTTTTGTCTTGCACCGTTTCATCGTAGGTAGCCATTCCAACATCTCTGCCTTCTCGCCCTCATTGATTTATTTTTTAAGCCGCGCACACACTGATACTGAGACCTAGGGCTTGGAGTGACTGATGCTGGCGACTTCAGTTCACTTAGTCTTACATAGTCGTGGTTTGCGACATGCCGCTTGCTTTGGTAACCATGTCTAACCCACCATACCCAATATTGCGGGTGGAAGGCCCCTCGTGCCCGGTCCATATCCGCAACGCGGCCTCATCCAACCGGCCAGACGATGCATGACAGTTTGCTTCTATTATTAAAACGTCGACCACGCTTTAATGATAGCATTGATGTTTGAGTAATCATCGCTTGACCAGTGAGACAGACATGCCTGTTCATAACGATGAATTGTTTAAAGCTTCGTTACCCCCAATGCATCAATGTGATCTCATGCTAGGGAAGTATTTATACTATTGGCTACGGATGATATGTTTCGTCATGTTGGCTATTCAACAATATGGAGTCCAAGATATGCAAGAATCGTGGCAGCGACAACGGTCCCTACCATGTTGAGAATACCAAGGGAGATGGAATCCGCGTTTGCAAGTGTAAGGCTTTCGAAAGTGAGGGTAGAAAAGGTAGTGTATGCTCCGATGAAGCCATCACCGATGGCGATTGTATCTTCAGTAGATAGTATGTTTCGTGTAGCCAATCCAACGACAATGCCCAAGATGAGTGCCCCGCTTAGGTTGATTACTAGGGTTCCAACTGGAAAGTCACTAGCGAGGCGGCCCATGATGGCACGGTCTAAAAGATAGCGACTGATTGCACCGAGAGCACCAAAGATGGCGACGAGTAACCATGCCATCTGCTACTCATAAGTAGTTGAGGTGGTTTGAATGCGTAGAGTTGTCGCCTTCACACCGGCCTTGCTCAGTGTATTGGCAAGAATGTCGAGTTTCTCGGAGGTGTCAGAGAGGAGAATCGCTGCTCCTTCGTCATCGGTCATCGATAGGAGGGTCTGGTGATGAAGGCGATGATGTTTGCCGAAGCCGTCGATTGCGCGAAAAGCTGATGCGCCCGCCACCCCTAGTTCCAGAGCTTGGCGGATGATGAAGTCTGCTGCTGAATGATGTTGGATGCGATCTGACTCGTTGACGAAGACGATGAGTAATTCGGTATTCATTTGGTTCGATGCTCCTTGGGTTGCTTATGAGTGCTTGTGGGGGTTGCGTGAGGTATGCAATAGATAAGAGAGAGTCCTATGGGCTACTAGTCTGCTTAGTTCGTCGTCAGACCCCCTCGTCTATACCAGAGACGACCAGTTACACGGCCGATGATGGCTGCGGCGACTCCAGCAGTGATAGTGATAATGGCATAGAGAATCGCGCTCAAAAACCCAAGGTGTGAAATTTCTTCAGCGATTGCAACGGCCAAGGTTGAGAGCGTAGTGAGTCCACCACAGAATCCTGTAGCGATGAACAGTCGCAGAAAAGGACCAGACCGTAGCGAGACAAGGGGTAGCAGTGTCAGTGTGATGCCGATGACATACGCGCCGCCGATATTGGCTACGAATATTCCCATCGGAAAGCGAAGCGAAGTTCCGAGATGAATTTCAAGCCAATATCGGAGGAGAGCGCCTAATGCGCCTCCGAGTGCAATCGGTCCAAGTCGAGTTAGTAACCGCATGGAAGCACCGAGTCATTAAGGTTGTGGTCATCGAGTAACAGAGAATTGTGGATCAAGCTCATGCCTTTGTTCGCAGGAAGTCAGGGAGTGTTGTAGCCGTCCATAAGAGTATACCCTATGATTTCTCCGATCCTACGTGTTGTGTGAATGGTGAGGTAGTGTAATAACTATTCGCTACGATATCTGTTACCCGCTAGCACCTCTGGGCTCGTAGCTTGCTGCTATTTGGAGTGGGTGGTCGATGTGTTGTTATGGGTACACCACTATTGCCTAGGACGGTTAGCTGATGTTGCTTTGGGTCAGGATGTCTCGTACAAACTCGAGGTCGTGAGTCGTTAACCGGATCGATCGCAAGATCAATGATGGGCTTTTGGGGTATAGTTTAACCTGCTATGATATAGTACTGTACATTAGCTGCTGCGAATGCATCGTATGCCGATTGTTTGTTGTTCAATGGTATTTGAACTTGTGCTATTCATTCTCGCTTCAAATATTTGTTTGATGGAATGCTATGAGTTCTTTTGCGTATTGTTGGTTGCTGCACTGGATTGTTAGGTTTGAGCGCGGGTTATTGCAAGCGATGGTTGGGTCATTGTTTACGCGATGTTCTGTCGGCGGCCGTTGCATTTGCAGTAGTTGTGGTTACTAATGTCGTAGAGTAACGAGGGTCGCGAAGGGCTAGGGACCTTGATCCATAGTTGTCATCTTGGGAATGCCAAAAAGGTGGATGCTCATTATTGACTCAGGTCGTAGTGGTTATTGCCTTGGTTGAGGGATTAGATTGTTGATTCGGTTCGGGTTGTTTCATGGATGACACAGCGTCACTGGCACTGGTCGAGATGCTAGGAATAATGGCTATCGTATTTGAGCCTTTCCGTGTTTACTGTTTGATTGAGAATTCACTTGGGTTCGAGGCGGTCGATGGTATCGATTGGGGCTTGCAGTGTACTAGCTGCTGTCTGGTCGGGTGTCCGCCAAACGTTGCCTAGATAGGCTGCTGTCTCCCAGCGCGGAAAGCCGAGGCGACTCCAGCTGAGGATATGGCCGAGAAGATATCCGGCGATCGGTGGACGCATTGAGAGTTCGCGCAGTTTGTTGAGCGGATGAAAACAGGGGATAAGGTTGGTTTCCATGGTTCGTGGTTGTTGTGATCTATGTTGTTCATAGACGGTAAAGATGATCTCGAGTAAGTGTTGATGACTGTTTGGGTCAGATGCATCGAGCACAAAGGCAATACGATCTGGTTCGACATCCAGTCCAGTTTCTTCTAGGATTTCTCGGCGTACACACGAACCTGCGTTCTCTCCTTCACGCGGAGTGCCACCCGGGAGCACCCATGTGTCGTCTTGATGCTTACACAAGAGGATGTCCCTGTCACGAATTACCATTGCGGAGCACCGCACGATAGCTGTTGGCGTTCGATCATTCATTGAGCCTCCTTAGGCGATTGGTGAAGTGGGTCCTCGTCATAGTTGATGGGTATGATGTGCCGAGATCACGAGGGGTGTGGCACGTCCGGATCGCAAGGTTGTTTAGACTTGTTGGGTAGTTGTATGCATTCTGGGGCCGCTCGAGTGACCTTCACCTGGAGTAAGTCTGGGTTGGCGAATGGTTCGTGGTACATGAAATATGGAGTGTTCTGGAAGTCGACATCAGCGCATGCATGCCATAGTGTAAAGTGGGCCGACTAGTTCGATCGTGTGTTGATTAATCCGGGTATTAACCGATCGTTGAGGGGTTAAAGTGGTATCCAATGGTTCGCAAATCTCCCTATTGTTGTTCATTGCACTTTCCTGAGTTTTGCTTCTCCTTGTGCATGCGATGACAGAGGCGGAATTGTCTATTGTTGATGGTACATCAGTGCTTCTTGCCATCGCCACCTTGCTATCGGAAGTAGACGTAGTTGACTTTTGTATGGTTGGATGGGGAGTCCAGTTCTGAGGTGGCGCAGCCGCTTGAGGTGTTTTACGGTTGTCGATTGTGGAATTGCAAACCAGTCGATACGCAGCAGCAGTTTCGCCAACGCAAGTTAGGTATTCGATTAGGCAGGCTACAAACTCCGCCCTCACACTGTCCTGCCTTCCAAACACCACTCACGCTCCTACAGAGATTCCGTCACTGTAGGAGCCATTGGCCGAACTGGCGGTTTGGTAGGCAAGCTCCACTGCCTGCCTTCAGTATAGGTGAAGCCATAAGCAGAAACAAGTCAGTGGTCAAAATGGTGTAGGGGGTGGAACGTAGCAGGTGGAATACTCGAACCACTGCTGCATTGGGCGGTGACGGCGTAGGCGATTCACTCTGGGTTCTAGTTGATCAGATGACATCGGCTGTCTTGTATACGGGTGGTTGTGCCTGGATTTTGGATGGGCTGGCAGAGTTGGTAGGTTATTGGCGATATTGCGAGCGTCTCTGGCTGAGAAGTTCAGTCGGAAGGCTTCTCGCGCCCGGTCCACTTCGTTTGGAAGTTCACCCCTCCTATCCTGACCCCTGGCTCCTACGCCGCGTCGACTCTGGAGTAGTTCTCCAATGTAGTAGTCGCCGATGCTGGGCTGACCATGGATGGTCATCCACGGGAGAGCGACTCGTGGTTCTTACTGTCTGAGCTCTCGGCGCAGAGAGTACTGGTTCGGAACAAGAATCGATGGGTTGAGCTCGTGCGGCTCGTACTGTGCTTTCCAACAAGCAAGAACCCAATCATAAGTAAACCTAGCAGTTCCCCTAGCTCGCGGGAGGTAGTTGGCTTTCCTGTTGTTGGGTTCGAGTTTGATCATGGGGGCGGTTATCATACTTGGTCTAGCACCGCAGTTATCGACTCGATCGACTTCTTGGCTCTGTTGGATCGAGCGTCATAAAGCCTGGCGCTGAATACGGTGATGATTTCTCGCATGTCCTTGACGAGGTCTTCCTCGAATGAAGAGTTTTGACCCTGGTTGACAATGACTGCTTCGCACTCTTTGGTTTCGCACATCGTAAATACCAGCTCATTCCCGAATCTAAGGAGCCGATCTTTATGGGTTATGACCAGTCTCTGCATCTCGCCAGCGATAAGGCCGTCTATCGGTTGTTTGAGCCTCTGCTTCTGGTAGTTCTTTCCGGAGCCGAGATCAGAGATGACGTTGTATGTCCACCCTCGTGCTGCACAGTAGAGTTCTAGCAAGCGAATTTAGCGCCCTAGATCGTTTCTGGTCTCTGGAAGAGACTCGGGCGTACGCCACTGTTTTGTGGTCCGGCTGGCCTAGGGCCTGAACCTCATGGTTTGTATTTTTGTGAGGTGGTAGCGACGATTGCCTCCGGGAGTCTCGTCGGTCGGCTTGAGAAGCCCTTCTTGGCAGTCTCACCGTCTGCATGGAGACTCCAAGAGCCTTGGCTGTCTCGCTGAGGGTCAGCATCTTTCCCATTGCTACTAGATTAGCTCACGTTTGTTGAGCTAAACGGCTACCGGTATGAGCCCATATAACTTGAGAACGAAACGGTTGGTTTGCTCGCTGCTGCGCTACGATAGACCAATCCACCTCCAAGTTCATTCAATTGCTGCTAAGATGAGGAAACACGAAGGATGGAGTTCTAACAGGGCGATGCCAGTGAGAATGCCAGTGAAAACAGTTGCTAAGGGACTTGCCTTCACTGTGGGGTTGATGGGTTTGGCGGTTCTGCCCGGTCTTCCTATGCAGTGGAGTTTTCCCGTGCAGTTGACTAGCGCATCGAAGGCGACGCTAGATGCACAGGCAACCCAGCTCGCCCAGCAGATATCAGCTCAGTCGGATGAGATTCGTTTAGTGGCCGTTCAAGTGGGTACTGCACGTGCCCAGCTCGTTGTTGATCGCGCGAATTTGGCACGGGGCACTGCTCAACTAGACCAGGAGCGAGTTCGGATGACTGTAGAAAAGAACCTTCTCGTGCAGTTTGCCATCGCGAAGTTCACAGATGCGCCGGGTTCCAATACGGTCATCACCACGCTTAACACCGATCAGAATAGCGTCGCGGCTCAGTCAACCTATGAGAGTGTGGCAAGCGGCTATGTCGTGAACGTTATTACCAACTACCAGCGGGCCCAGCAGGCGGTTGCTGCGCTGGTAGCCTACGATGCGCATCAGGTGACGTCCGCGACTCAGGCGCAGCAGTCGCTCAGTCAGGACCTGGTATCGCTACAGTCAGGTGTCGCCAACGAACAGGCTACGTTGGCTTCGGTGCACGGACAGATCGCAATGTTGGTGCAGCAGCAACTTGCACAACAAGCCGCCTTGCTCCAACAGCAACAACAGGCTGCTGCTCAACAACGGGCTGCTGCCCAACAACAGTCGGTCGCGCCGCAACCCCAGGCCCAGGGTGCGCCGAGTGCCGCAGGGGTCAGTGCTGCGGTCTCGAGCGGAGGTGCTGGCAGTCAGTGGGGAGGATCGCCTGCGCCACCATCGACGCAGGCCTTTGCTGCGTTGCGTAACTGTGAGTCCGGGGGTAACTATCAGGACAACACCGGCAATGGCTACTACGGTGCCTACCAATTTTCTGCCTCGACGTGGACGGGACTCGGGTTTGCTGGGTTACCATCGGCTGCGAGTCCGGCCATGCAAAACCAGGCGGCTCAGGTCGAACAACGACAAGGTGGATGGTCGGCTTGGCCTGAATGTTCGCTAATTCTCGGTCTCGATTAGCAGGCAGGCATTCGCGAGTCTTCGCTCAACGAGTTGGGTCATATGGAGGTCTGTGCGGAGCACCGGATGACAACGTCATAGTGCCTACCTTCCTCGAATGAACGTAGAGATTGACAGGGGCGATCTATAGGGACTACGCTGGTTTCAAAGGGTGATGGAGTCCACCTTGCAACGCCGGTTAGGCTGATGACTCCTCTGCTGAGTTGAAGTCACAGGCTTGCCCTTGATAAGGGCTTGTTTAGGCAGAGGGTGTGTCGAGATGGAGGTGTTGCTAACCGGTGAGCGAGGTGCTGCTACAAGTCTGCCAAGTGTTGACTATCCTGTTGCTTTCGCCATTGATCCATGGTTTCATCGTCTTTGCTGAAGAGCGTGTTCAGGGGAACCGTGGACCCTCGATTGTGCAGCCATATCGAGATCTATGGAAGTACTTCCACAAGGAACAGTTGGTACCTACGACCGCGTCTTTCATCTTCCGGCTTACTCCGATCGTTGCCTTTGTCGCGATGATGATCGTGCCGATGTTGATCCCCGTTTTGACAAATTTCCCACTGCCACTCTCCAATATCGGTGACATACTCGGAGGCGGCCTCATTTTGACGTTGGCTGCCTTCTTCCTCAGTCTTTCTGGACTTGACGCGGGACACCCCTATGGAGGCATGGGTAGTTCACGGGAGTCGATCCTTGCAATCCTCGCCGAGCCGAGTCTGATCATGGTCTTCATCGGCATTACGCTGCTGGCAGAGTCGATGCTTCCCTTTGTGGTGAATCACCTTTTGGTTGCGAGCCTGGCCACTTACCTCAGCCCAGCCCACCTCTTCTTCGTGGCTGCGTTCCTGATCTTGTTGACGGTGGAAACTGAGCGCCTGCCAATTCACTCCTCGATTCATTACGAGGTCTACATGATCGGAGAGGCACGTATCCTCGAGTACTCGGGTCCGATGCTTGGCCTCATTCGGTGGTCATCGTGGATGAAACAGGCCATACTCTATACCATTTTTTTGAACGTCCTCGCCATCCCCTGGGGGCTCTCCTCCAACGGGTCGGCCCCGACGGTCGCACTGAGTGTGGTGGTTCTCTTGGGTAAATGGCTACTGGTCGCCGTCGTCATGGTGGTGGTGGAGACGGTGCAGTCGAGATTACGGTTCTTTCGGTACCAGGAGCCACTTGCTCTTGCCCTCGTGTTGGCGGTCCTGGCTGTGGTCGCAAAGCAGGTCTTATGAACCTGATACCGCACCATCCGATTGTCATCGCGGTCTTGAGCCTCGCACTCTTTGTCGTACTCATTCTGAGCTTTGCGATTCTTGGCTCACACTGGGTGCGCAACCATGTCTATGCCTTCACGGTACAGTCGTGGGTCATAGCGGCGATCTCGGTGGTGGTAGCGCTCTGGGGACATTATCCGTTGCTCTATGGCATCGCAGTGCTTACGATCGTCATCCGAGGCTTGCTGATCCCATTCCTGGTCATTCGATTGTTGGATCGGACGGGAGTCGGACGGGAACAGGCACCGATAGTACGATCGAGTTCGACGTTGGTCATCGGTGGTGTTCTGGTGATCTTGGCGTCGGTGATCGCGGAGGAGATCCACCACCAACTTCGCGGCATGCCAGCGATCGACGTACTCGCATTGACGGTGCTCTTGGGTGTCGAATTCATCGCCTTCTTGATGCTCACTCTACGAACCGAAGCACTGTCGAGCTTGCTTGGTCTCTTGATGATAGAGAATGGGGTTCTTGCTGGGTCGGTGATACTCGTGCCCGGGTTACCGTTCTTTCTTGAGATCGTTTTTCTATTCGACTTACTGATTATTATCGCCACCTATGCCGTGTTGGTTCGATCCATGCGTAGTCATCTAGGTGTGACCGATGTGCGTGTCATGAGGGAGCTCACTGGATGATTTGGATACTTGTCTTTATCATCTTGGCGGTTACTGTTTCGGCGGCACTGCTCTCCCTCGTCGCCCCTAGACCGGTCGTAGCGGAACTGGCGAACCTCACGGCGGCTGTGGTGGACCTCGTGCTCATCCTTTGGCTGTTGGTGATTGTGCCGAGTCGCGGTGTCGTCGGTGTTGATTCCCTCCTATTGATCGATCCATTTGGGGTGTGGGTACTGGTGTGTTTGGGGTTGGTCTATCTCGCAGCAACCGTGTACGCCCGCGGCTATCTGCGTGGTCAGGGGCGTTCCCCGCGTTCGTTGCGCATCTTCTATGCCTTGTTCGCCTGCTTTGCTCTGGTGATGATCCTCTCCCCGATTCAGAACAATCCTGGACTGTACTGGGTCGGGATCGACCTTACCACGTTGATCAGTGCCATTCTTGTCGGATTAGAACCGCACCGGCGCGCAATCGAAGCGGCTTGGAAGTATCTGGTCATCGTAGCGGTTGGGTTATCGCTTGCCCTGATCGGCACCGTTCTGTTCTATTTCGCTGGCACCTTTGTGCGAGGTGCCAGTTATTCGATGACGTGGGAGAGTTTCGAAGGTATTGCCCCTAAGGCGGATCCGACACTATTGCTGGTGGCCTTCTTGCTCGTCCTCATAGGTTATGGCACCAAGGCTGGTCTTGCTCCGATGCATACCTGGTTGCCCGATGCCCACAGCGAGGGTCCAACTCCAGTTTCTGCGATGCTCTCTGGTGGGCTCTTGAACTGCGCGATGTTGGGGATCGTGCGTTATCTCGGGATCTTGCGTCACACGAGTATGGGCGGTGATGCGAGCAGGGCCCTTGTGATTCTGGGGGTGACGAGCCTAGTGGTGGCTGCCTTGTTCATCACTCGCCAGCGAGGTATTAAGCGACTCGCGGCCTACTCGAGCGTTGAACACATTGGAATCATTGCTCTCGGTTTTGGCTTTGGTGGGGTGCTTGGCACGGTTGGCGCGCTATACCAGATGGTCAATCATTCGCTCACCAAATCCGCGGTGTTTTTTGGTGCCGGCAATGCTATTGAGTCCTATGGCACTCGCCAGATTGCTGGTATTCGTCGTATCGGGGATCGTTTTCCGGTCATGGGTGCCGCCTGGTTGGCAGCCGCGGTGGCCGCAGTGGGGGCTCCTCCCTTCGGTCTATTCTTGAGCGAGTTGACCATCGCTCGAGGTGGAATCGCGAGCGCTAACCCTTGGGCAGTTGGCATCATGGGTGCGGCTTTGATCGTCATCTTTGTTGGTTTCATGACCCACTTTCGCAAGATGTTCTTCTCGGGCCCTCGTCCAGACGCACCTGAGGTTGGTGCGCACCAGGTTTCACTTCCCATCACTTCAGTGGCTCCCATGGTTGTGGCCGTGTTGCTTGTCCTTGTGCTCGGCGTTTGGTGGCCCCATCCCCTTTGGGTCTACTTCACTCATATCGCCTCCACGTTTGGGGGTCGCTGATGAGTGCGTGGCATGAGATCTCTATTGATGAGCCCGGTGAACTTGTCTCACTCCTCTCCGAACTCGCTGTTGATCCGGAGCAAACGCCACGCACCTATCGGCGCTTGCAGGCGATCTGGGCACGTCGAGCTCCAGAGGGGATCGAGTTGAGCTATCTCGCCAGTGGTGGACAGCGTGAACCCTTCAAGTTGTGGAGACTGCTGGTAGCACCTGGCTCAAGTGTACCATCATTGGCTGTGCTCATCCCTTTGGCGGGCTCCTATGAACGCGAAATCGCTGATCTCTATGGGATCCGGTTCGAGGGATCGCCTGATCAACGGCGGTTCGTCTTGCATGGGGGTTCTCATGCCCCAGATGGATTTCTCGGACTAGATGGGAACTACTCTGATCCGTTTGCGTTTTCGCCAGCGCCAATGGATATGCCAGCGGTTGGGGGTGATGACCTACAACAGCTACGTTTCGGTCCTGTTCGTGCAGATGTGGTCGAGTCCGGGAGCTTTACCTTCTCCTACGCGGGCGAGGGTATCGTTCACTTGGAGACCAGACTTTTCTACAAACACCGAGGTATGGAGACTCGGTTTGAAGGGAGGCCGATCCAGGCCGGATCATTGCTCGCAGAACGCGTCTCGGGCATTGATAGCGTGGCTCATGCACTCGCGTTCGCGCTCGCCTGTGAAGATGCACTCCAACTCGAGGTCTCGACCCGAGCACAGCAGCTGCGTGTCTTCCTTGCTGAGCTAGAACGATTGTATAACCATCTACAGTACTTCGGCCTGTTGTCGAAGTTGACGACGTTGAAGGTGGCCGATGCCGAGGGACACTATCTGGCAGAGCTTGTCAAACAGCTCAACGCTCGGCTGAGCGGAGGTCGCTTCCTTCGTGGTCTGATTGTGCCAGGTGGGTTGCGCCGCGATCTTGTAACCGATGGAGTTGGGGATGTCTTGACCGAATTGGAGGAGCACGCGCGTACCTACCTCGCTGCCTTAGCCCGAACACGGAGCTATCTTGATCGACTTGAGACCACTGGCATGCTCAGCGCACAAGTCGCGCTCGCTCAGGGGGCCACTGGTCCGATAGAGAGAGCGAGCGGGCTTGATCGCGATCTTCGCCGCGACCATCCCTACAGCGGTTACGAACGGTACCACTTTGCAGTGCCGGATGCAACAATGGGCGACGCAAGAGCCCGAGCGCTGATCCGAGAGTATGAGATTTTTGCCTCCTTTGCCATCCTGGGCCAGGTGCTCACCCAGCTTGAGGATGGTCCGGTGCTGGTTGCCGATGATCGCAGGGGCTCGATGGAGGCTTTTCGCGGGATGGGTTGGGTAGAGGCTACTCGCGGGACTCTGATCTATGTGGTCTATGGTGATGGCGGATGCCTTTCGAGAGTGAAGATCAAGGAGCCATCCTTCTCGAACTGGCGTGTCTTTCCCTATACCGTTGATGGAACCAACATGATGGATTACGCGATCAACGAAGCCAGCTTTGGTCTTTCGTTGGCCGGGAATGATCGATAGGAGGTAGAACCGGTGTCGGTATGGACCTATCGTGGACTTCGAGGTGGAGTAAAGACTGTCGGATGGCCACTCGACGAAGTCTCTGGGATGAGAGGCCTGCCGGTGCCTGCCACCGATCGTTGTCCAGAGGGTTGCGATCGGTGTGCGCAAAGTTGTCCAACGGAGGCGATCATGATCGATGATGGTGTGGTAGAGCTCGACCATGGCGCCTGTATCGACTGCAATCTGTGCGTTGAGGTGTGCCCGCTTGAGGCCCTGACACGTCCGACCAGTCTGACCCGAGCGAACAGTGATCGAGATGCGCTGCGCCGTCGACACAACGTTGAGGTCGCTTCCCCCACGTTACAACCGACGAAAGAGCAGCGGCGGTTGCGTAAAAGTCTTTTTGTTCGCCATATCGACTGTGGCTCGTGCAATGGGTGTGAATCAGAGATCGCTGCGCTCGATAACCCCTACTACAACTTGCATCGATTTGGTGTGTTTTTCACCCCATCGCCACGATTTGCGGATGTGTTGTTAGTCACAGGGCCGGTGACGAGTCCCATGTATGACCCTCTGGTCTCGACGTATGAGGCAATGCCGGGACCGAAGTACGTTATCGCTACGGGTGTCTGTGCGATCTCAGGAGGAACCAACGGAGGTGGCTACAACGCACGCCGTGGTCTCGGTGGGGTTGTTCCGGTCGATCTGTGGCTCCCCGGTTGCCCACCACATCCGGCGGTCATCACTGATGCACTGCTCGCGCTTGTGGGGAGATCTTGATGAGCGTCCCCCAGGTGGCCACCCTTGGCATGGCGATTGCTGCAACCCTGTTGATTCTGAGCGTTGGCCTTCATCTCGTGCGCCTCTCTTCCTGGATGCCAGCGCTTGCGCATAAGGTGGTGTTGGTTGGCGTGCTCGTAGCGTTGGTCGCCGATATCGTTGGCCTGCCTAGCGGAACGAGCTCGCTGCATCTGTTCGTGCTAGAGAATCAGCCACTGGTGTGGCGTATGGATACCGCGGCGCTACTGATCTTGGCTCCCGCTTGGTTGGCTGTTGCGTTGGCGGTCGCGGTACGCCACAACCAGGGCGGTTGGTGGTCACTTGGTGTCGCGATTGCATTGCTTGGTGTACTCTGTCTTGCTGGGTTGAACAATGGTGCCTCAATGATCGTGGGCTGGGAGCTCATGAGTCTGGGTGGAGCGGTGATGATCCTTTCCAACCGATCCGATATGAACGGTTCGAAGGCGACATTGACGATGTTGGCACTGCTTGAGGTCGGCAGTGTCGCTCTGATCATGGCGGTTGCCCTGTTGGGGCCACACCTTGGATTCGCCGATTTCCGAGGCGACTGGGCCGCGCGCGGCGTTGTGGTCTCCTCCATTATCGGGCTGCTATTCCTGGTGGGTTTTGGAGCCAAGCTGGGGGTCGCGCCGCTGTATGCATGGGTGGCAGAGGCGTACGGGTCTGCGGATGGACCGACCGGTGCTGTCCTTTCATCGCTCATTCTCAACACCGCGTACTTCGCCTTGGGCCGCGCGTTGCTGCGATGGTTGCCCGTTCACGCGAGCTCGACGCTATTCCTCGGGGTGACGGTCGCAGCTCTTGGCATGCTCTCGGCGATCATGGCTATTCTCTACGCTTTTCAGCAACGAGATTGGCGTCGACTGCTCTCCTTGTCTGGGGTCGAAAACGCGGGCATCGCCATTGGGGCGCTTGGGGCAGCACTGATTTTTCAAGCGGGAGGGCAGCAAGAGCTTGCCGGACTCTGCTGGTTGATCGGAATCCTGCACTTGATGGGCCATAGCCTTGCAAAGGCAAGCCTCTTTCTTGCGGCATCAGTCAAGAAGGAGCGCGATGGGAACCATCGGATCATCCAAACCGGTCTTGGACACGAGTACCCATGGACGGTTGGCGTCGGAGGTCTGATCGCATCGATGAGCCTTTCGGCTATGCCGCCAGCGATGGGGTTCGTCACCGAGTGGCTTCTCTTTGAGGCACTTTTCCATGACTTCACGCTTGTCTCCTTGGCTGGGCGGACGACGCTGATTTTGGTGGGGGCGGGACTTGCGCTCTCAGCGGCGCTGAGTCTGGCCACGTTCGTCAAACTCTATGGCATAGGACTACTCGGTGCGAGGCGGCCAGGTAGGTCGGTCACCGTCGGTCACCGACTCGCGGTACTAGTCCTCGGGCTAGCGAATCTCGCTGGAGCCATCAGCCTCGTGTTCTGGGAGCCATTGATGTGGCGCGCCTCATGGCCAGATCCCGAGAGCGCGAAGGCGCTCGTGAATGGGCTATTGATCGTTCCTCTGTCGGCTGGCTTTGCCTTCATCTCGCCGGTCAAGTTTGTGATCGTCGGGGTACTCTTTGCGTGTGTGCCGGTCGCCTTGGCACTACGGCGATCAAGACCGCGTCGTGTATCGCCCTGGAGTGGTGGAGAGACAGTGGACTTGGTGTCGAGTGCGACCACCGCTTTTGGTTTCTCTAATCCGTTGCGCACCGTCTATTCGTTCCTCTATCGGCCGAAGACATCATCGGAGCGCACCTACCGTGACCAGGGTTATGTACTCGAGCAGGCCACCTACCACGCCAGGGAGGCTCCGATTCTTGGAGCTGGTTTGATCCAGTCGTTGCGTGGGGGTGTCAACCGGCTCGCCCGCTTGCTGAGTCCACTTCAGGGAGGTCAGCTCAACGTGTATCTGAGTTATCTACTCATTCTGTTCCTGATTGCGATGATCGCGATCTTCGTGCACTGATCCACTCGCTCTTGCGTTGGGCGAGCGCCGTCGCCCCGGTAGCGACCAACGAACCCGATCGCTCTGCGTTTACACTGGGCGATGATGTTACCCTTGACACCCTCCTTCCCCAGATGAGTGACCCATCCCGACTGAGGCTCGGGTTTTGCTGATGAGGTTGTCGTGAGGAGTTCTCATGCCCGAGGTGTGTTGATCGCCGGTACCGGCTCCAATGTAGGTAAGTCACTGGTGGTGACGGGTCTCTTGCGTTGGTGTCGCCAGCAAGGGATCTCTGCCGCACCATTCAAAGGTCAAAATATGGCGTTGAACTCCGCTGTTACGATCGAGGGTGGGGAGGTTGCTCGAGCCCAGGCAGTCCAGGCACGAGCGGCCGGGGTTGATCTCAGCGTGACGATGAACCCAGTGTTGATCAAGCCAACGGCCCAGCAACGATCACAGTTGATCGTCCGCGGTCATCCAGTTGGCGAGATCGCCAGTGGCCGATGGATAGCGACCAAGCGAGAACTACTCGCGACCGTCGTCGAGGCCTTCGAAGAGCTGAGCACGAGCCATGAACTGATCATCGCAGAGGGCGCGGGCTCCGCCGCTGAGATCAACCTTCTCGAGGGGGATTTGGCTAATCTTCGGTTTGCCCAAGCGGTGGGGCTTGAGACGGTCTTGGTAGGTGACCTGGAGCCGGGTGGTGTCTTTGCGTCGATCTACGGCCACTACACGCTCGTGCCAGAGGAGTATCGAAGGCTGTTGCGGGGTTTTGTGATCAACCGTGTCAGAGGTGATGGAGGCATTCTTCAGCCCGGTATCGACGTATTGACTCGACGGCTTGGTACCCGGTGGTTCGGCAACCTCCCCATTATTGATGGGTACCTGCCAGGTGAGGATGCCATCAATCTTGGGGTCACCCAATGGAGTCCGTCGGGAAGGGATGGGCTTGGGAGTCGACAGAGGAGTGAGGCTCCGATCCGGGTGCGCGTGGTGGAGTTGCCCTATCTGGCCAACTACACCGATTTTGATCCACTCGTGCTGGAGCCGGATGTCGATCTTCGTTTTGTTCGTCGCCCCGAGGATCTTGCCGACGCAGATCTCGTAGTGCTGCCCGGCACGAAGGCAACGGTCACCGCTCTTTCGTGGTTGCGCTCCGCTGGATTTGTACCCCAGCTCGAACACGCCATCGGTCAGGGCTGCTGGCTACTCGGTATTTGCGGTGGTTACCAGATGCTCGCCGACCAGATCGAGGATCCGATCGAATCGGGGATTGGTCGCGTCAACGGCCTCGGCCTCCTGCGCGCACAGGTGGTCTTCGAGGCAGAGAAGGTGCTGACCAATGTGGTTGGAACAGCACCTTGCTTCGGGCAAGCACAGGTGGTCGGCTATCAGATCCACCATGGGCGTGTCGTCGCTGAGGGGGATCCGTTTTTCATGTTAGCCAGTCCTGATCCCCGCGAGGGGGAAGCGACGATACGAGAGGGTAGCTGTCGAGATGGCCAGATCTATGGCACCACGCTCCATGGACTCTTCGACGCGGATCGTCTGCGATCACCATTTCTCACAGCGGTCGCTCGCGCCCGTGGGCGTTCCTTTGCGAGCCAGCTGCACTTTGATGAGTTCGTGGAGAGAAGTCTTGACCATCTTGGTGAGGTCGTTGGCGCACACCTTGATGTCGCTCAGCTTCTAGGACTCGAGAGGCTCGGCGGCTAACCTGTGCTGTGGCCGGGTCGGGCCGGTACTCACGAGGCGATGCGAAGGCCCAGCGGGAGGAATGTGTGGAGAAGTTTGTCTATCTGACCAATGCGGATACCGAGGTCTTGGCCTTGCGCAGTGTCTGGGAGGATCTCGGGGAGGACTTTGGACTGGTCGTGCGCCAGATCGAAGCGTTAACTGAGGTCAATGATCTCATCGATCATGCGCGCATCGTTGTTGTCCGCCTCCTTGGTGGCGCCCAGGCGAGTCGATGGTTTCTCCAGATTAGCGCTCGTTGCCGCCAGCGTGGCGTCCCTTTGGTGAGCTATCCCGGAGATAACGCACCTGACCGGGAGATGATGGAGGCCTCCACGGTGTCTGCAGGTATCTGGGAAGAGGGTTTCCGTTACCTGGTCGAAGGTGGAGTGGCCAACCTTGAGAACTTCGTTCGCTTCCTCTCCGACACCGTTACCAGGACCGGCTACGGCTTTGCTGCGCTCGAAGAGGTGCCAGCCTTTGGTTGTCTCATGCGTGCGTCTGCTGATGAACCCGTTGGCCGTGTCGCGGTGATCATCTATCGGGCCCATGTGATCTCCGGAAACCTATCCTTTGTCCAGGACCTTGTCGACGTTGCGGTTGAGAACCGCATGGCTATCGACGTCTACTACGCCTACTCGCTGCGTGTTGGCGAGGGTGAACCCTCGGTTGTCGAGCTGATCAATGCGACACCGCCTGATGTCATCTTGGCAACGGTCCTTGCCGCCGGTCACGCTGATGCACTGGCCTGGGAGGCTGGTGGACTTGCTGATCTCGGTGTTCCGGTGTTGCAGGCACTCATTGCGACGATGCCACGATCGCTATGGGAAGAGAGCCAAGCGGGGCTCCGTCCTATTGACGTAGCAATGAACATCGCTATGCCAGAGTTTGACGGCCGGATCATCACCGTACCCATCGCCTTCAAGGAGTTGATCGACGAGGATGAGGGGTTTGGCGCGAGCATCAGTGCCTATCGCCTCGATCACGAGCGCACCCAACGGTTGATGGATCTGACGCTTCGCCTTGTCCGTCTTCGACGCAAGGAGAATGCGGATAAGCGGATCGCTATCGTGCTCTCGGCGTATCCAACCAAGCGTTCGCGACTTGGCAATGCTGTCGGTCTCGACACTCCGGCGAGCCTGATGGTTCTTGCCCGTCGGATGCTCCAAGAGGGGTATCAGATTGTTGGATTACCTGAGGATGCGGATGCACTCATGGCTCATCTTGGCGATCTGATCGACTACGAGCACCCTGCTGTGCGAGCGGGTGGTGGGATTGCTCTCCCGGTCGATGTCTACACCAACTGGTTCCACACCCTGCCGCACGAGCTCCAGACGGCCGTGACCGCGAGTTGGGGGCCACCTCCTGGCTCCATCTATCTCCAGGATGATCACCTGGTTTTCCCTGCGTTGCAGTTTGGTAACGTGACGGTTGCGATCCAGCCTCCGCGAGGCTATGGCGAGAACCCGATTGCGATCTATCACTCACCTGAGCTACCCCCAACCCATCACTATCTCGCCTTTTATTACTGGTTGGAGTCCATCGCTGATGTCGATGCGCTCTGTCATCTGGGCAAACACGGGACCGCTGAATGGCTTCCCGGTAAGTCCGTTGGGATGGGCCCGACCTGTTATCCCGACACCATTCTTGGGGCGTTGCCGGTGGTCTATCCCTTCGTGATCAACGACCCTGGGGAAGGAACGCAGGCAAAACGGCGCACCCACGCCGTCCTCGTTGGCCATCTAGTGCCTCCGATGACGCGAGCAGAGAGTTACGGTGACCTTGCACGACTGGAGATGTTGATGGATGAACACCAGCGGATCAGTGCGCTCGACCCTGAGAAGCTGCCAGCCATTCGTTCACAGATCTGGGACCTCATCGAAGCCGCCCGCCTCCACGAGGATATGGGCGTGACCGATACGCCGAGCGTGGAACAGGATCTCTTCGATGACTTTCTGTTGCATGTCGACGGGTATCTCTGCGAACTCAAAGACTCCCTCATTCGCGGTGGGCTCCATATCCTCGGTCAACCGCCAGTTGGCCAGGCACTGATCGATATGTTGGTGGCCATCACGCGAATGCCACAGCTCGATGCTGGAGCCTTGCGGCCACTGGTCGCCGGTGGGTCAGAGGATCCAACGCGGCTCGAGGTGGATGAGGATGACGAACGGGTGACCGAGCTGCTCTGGGCCTACGCTGATCACGACTTCGATATGGCGATCTTCGATGATGGTGAGTTTTGTCGTTCCCTTGGGCTTGGCTACCCCCTTGGTGAAGAACTGAGGAAGGTGCTGCACTGGGTTGGCTCGGTGTTGGTGCCAAACTTGGCGGCGACCACCGGAGAACTTGATGCGGTCTTGGCCGTACTCAGCGGTCAGGCGATCGCTGCCGGGCCCTCGGGCGCACCGACGCGGGGGATGGCACACGCGTTGCCAACAGGTAGAAACTTTTATTCGGTTGATCCACGCTCATTGCCGACCCAGATCTCCTTTCTCACTGGCCAACGCTTGGCTGAAGCGATGGTCTCGCGGTTCTCGGACGAGCACGGGGGCCGGTATCCGAGGAGCATCGGTGTCGTACTCTGGGGTACAGCAGCCATGCGCACGGGAGGAGACGACATCTCGACTGTCCTGGCGTTGTTGGGCGTCCGACCGGAGTGGGATCCGATTTCACACCGTGTCCGTGGGCTGCATGCGGTGCCGATCGAGGAGCTCGGTCGACCGAGGGTGGATGTTACCTGTCGTATCTCTGGCTTCTTTCGAGATGCCTTTCCAGGGGCGATTGACCTACTCGATGAGGCGTTCGAGCTTGTGGCAAAAGAGACCTCGGAAGGTGCACTCAATCCCGTCGCCCAGGCCGGGGTCACCGAGAGAATTTTTGGACCCTCGCCACGTTCGTATGGGTCTGGCATCCTGCCGCTGCTTGAGAGTCGATCCTGGCATGATGATGCCGACCTTTCCGAGGTCTACTTGACGTGGAGTGGGTTTAGCTACTCCCGTAGTGGTCATGGAGTGCCGAACCGCCACCTACTTGAACGGCGACTTGAGACGCTTGAGGTGGCGTATAAGGCACAGGACAATCGAGAACATGACATTTTTGACTCCGATGACTACCTTCAGGATCACGGCGGTATGGTTGCGGCGGCCAGGGCGCTAGGAGCACGTGATGTGGAGGGATATTTTGGTGACTCCGCTGACCCGCAGCGACCAAGGGTACGGGGAATCGAGGAGGAGGCGGCAAGAGTCGTGCGCTCACGGGTGTTAAACCCGAAGTGGCTCGATGCGATGATGACCCATGGCTACAAGGGCGCCTTCGAGATGGCGGCCACGGTTGATTACCTCTTTGGCTATGACGCAACCGCGCACGTCGCTAAGGATTGGATGTATGACTCCGTGCACGATAGCTATGTCAAGGATACGAACCGACGTGCCTTTCTTGCCAAGGTGAACCCAACGGCGTTGGTCTCGATCTGCGAGCGACTGCTTGAGGCGCATGAACGCGGTATGTGGGTGGCGTCGCCTGAGCGAGTATCCGATCTGCGTAGAACAATTGTCGGTATCGAGGGCGATCTTGAGGCGGATGGACGATGAGTAATCAGCTCTCGTTTGACGCGGTTGTCGGTCAGCCGAAGGCGAAGTTAGCGTTGCGGCTGTTAGCTGTTGACCCGACGATCGGCGGCGTGTTGTTGGTGGGTCCACCGGGTTCGGCCAAGACAACACTAGCCAGAGGATTGTCCAAGCTGCTTGGACCTGCTGCGCCCTTTGTTGAGATCCCCCTTGGCGCCACCGAGGATCGAGTAAAAGGCAGTATCGACGTCGGCTCGGTCCTTGGCTCGGGTGAGGTACGGGTGCAGGATGGTTTGCTAGCGATGGCACACGGGGGCGTACTCTACATCGATGAGATCAATCTGCTCGCTGACCATATTGTTGACCTAATCCTTGATGCGGCAGCAACGGGGGTGAACCGTGTGGAGCGCGATGCTGTCTCCGTCGTTCAACCCGCACGTTTTTCACTGATTGGAACGATGAATCCTGAAGAAGGCGAGCTTCGCCCACAGCTTCTTGATCGTTTCGCCATGACCGTACAGGTGGATCCGTTGATGGATCCGATGGACCGTCAGCTCGCGGTGCGCCGACGACTGCAGACTGAGCTTGGCGCGGAGATTGACCGCGATATGGATGTGGCTGGCCGATTGGTGATCGAGCAAGCGCGCGCTCGCCTGATGGAGGTGGCGCTCGACGCGCAACTCGAGGGCATCGCTCGTCGTTGTGCGGAGCTTGGCATCGGCTCGCTCCGTGCTGACGTCGCCATTGCGAAGGCCGCGAGGGCCAACGCTGCGCTGGCTGGCAAGAGCTGCGTGGAGGAGGCCGACATCGAGACTGTGATGGAGTTGATCGTTCAACATCGCCAGCGACAGGAACCCTCTCCTCGTCAGACGACACCTCGATCAGCACCTGATGAGACACCACAGCGTGGACAGGACTCCAGAGTAGAAGAGCCTGAGGTGAAGGATGGCACAACTGGCGCTGCACTTGACGGTGGTAGATCCAACGAAGGAGCCGGTGATGATTCAGGGGAGCAATCGCAAGCAAGCTTCGGAGAGCGCTTGGCTTCGTTGACGAGGAAGGCAGGAAGCACCGAAGGACAGGGCGCCGAGGTTGCTCGTCATCATGAAGTCACACAGCCGGGTACGTTTTCGTTGACCCGTACCATCGTGGCGCGACTTGGGCGTGGCGGAAGTGGTGGACTCGTGCACGAGGACCTTCGCTACCTTGAGGTCGAACGGGCCCTCAAACGCTGTGTCATCTTCGTCGTCGATGTCTCTGCTTCGGTTGCGGGACGAGAGGCGATCGCACTTATGACGGAGGCGATAGAACAGTTGCTCGGAACCGCCTATCGAGAGCGAGCGCAGGTGGCGGTCGTCTCCTTCGGGGGTGAGACCGCGCAGGTCAGCCTGCGACCGACGCGGTCGCTCGAAGTTGCGCGCGCGAGGTTGCTTGGTTTGGAACGCGCAGGCAGAACCCCGTTAGCGCGCGGTCTCGCCGCCGGTCGAGATCTTGCTCTTGACCTGAGGCGGCGAGGAACCGAGCCTCTGGTAGTCGTCCTCACGGACGCACGTCCCAACGAGGTCGGCACCGATGATCCCTTCACCGCAGCCCTTGATGAGGCACGACGCTTGGCCAAAGGACAGCTGGATGTGGTTATCGTCGACCTTGAGTCCAATAGCTTTCGCTTGGGATTTGGAGAGCAGTTAGCACAGGCGGCTGGCGCGTTGTATGTGCAAGCGCAGGCTTCATAAGACAGCGTTTCGTGAGCTGGTGCTTGGCGTTCCTTGAACCGAAGGCGTCTTGAGCGATCCGAGCCGATGCCTCTCTATGGGTAGGACCATGCGCGGCGAGGGTTGCGGGGTTGTAGAATGTGTCTGCTGTGCGCCAAGCGATTGTGCCATGAGGAAGAGGACGATCATCGCGAGGGTTGGTGGGGACGGATCACCTTGATGCGCCGAGGTGGTGACTGCGAGGGGTAGAGGTACCCGCTCGGCGATGCCCATCGAGGGTTGCTACTTGTTAGGATGCTGATCACCAGGGTGGGCCATGTCTAAGATAGGTGGTAATGGCACAAGCGAGCGATCGCATGAGCGTCGAGCCCCATATCGAGTCTGATAAGGGGTGTCCGAGTGGTGGGTCAGCACCGTGCGACGCGGTACCGTCGGCGTGGCGCTTCGCTCTTGTGGTGTGACGTGAGCGAGCACAGCTGGTAGCCTCTTCTCAAGGGGTCATGAATGTTGTAGACAAGGTCGCATGTGAAAATATCCAGTTCAAAGCGTTAATTGTGTTTGCGTAGCGTGCACTACAAGTGTGGTGCACGAAATTGTTCTCGTCAGTCAGATTCAGACCGGGATCGGAGGTTCAAGTTGGTGAATAACTCACGGTTTGCGCTCCGTGCAGCCTTAAGTTCGTCGGTACGTTCGACAAGTTGGATCTTTACGTCTGCCAGTTCGGCTTCGAGCAAGGCAATACGACCACGAAGCTGATCGATGTTGTCTGGAGCCCCGAGACCAGATTCTTGCCAGGTTTGCTCGCCCATCAGCTGCGAGAGGCGATGTTCGAGTTGTTGCACGCGAGTGGCGTAACGCGCATTGCGCTCCTTTGCGGCATGCAGGTCAGCCTCAAGCGACGATCGGCTGACTGTGGTGACGGACGCTGGTCGTTCGGCAAGGGCATGTAGCTCCTCGAGAAGATCGTGGTGACGATAGAGGAAGCTGCGATCGACTCCAGCACTCCGAGCGATAGCGCTCGCGCTTAGTTGTCCTCCGGACTTGGCGGCATCGTCGAGCGCAGTTAGAACACGTTGGCGCCGCCGGAGACTGTCGGCTCTCCTGCCCTCGGCCAGAGCTGCGGTTCGGACGTTTGGGTTAGTGGTCATGGCTGGCGACTCGGCCGGAGATCTAGCGGAACATGGCGTACATCGGGCATTCCGAGTGCCACGGTGCGATGACGGCGGACGGTTTCGACAGCATGGTCAATGCGTGTGCGTTCGTCGATGCCGAGGTCATTAAGTCCCGCCGTGATGTGGGCGATAAGTTGGCGTACCTTGACGATCTCTTCTTTGGATGGCATGGCCTCTTGGCTCGCCCAGTCCTCAAGCTCGGTGGTGGTGGCGAGAAGGCGTTCACGGTTCCGTAGCAGGTCATCCAGATAGGCGTTGAGATCAGGTAGGTAGGAGACGTCGGTCCGGAAGTGGTCACAGCCCGTGCAGCGGAAGCGAAACGGACAGGCACCCCCTCCGGCTTTGACGTTGGAGGGTTCAGTACATACCCCGAAAGGGACGGCGGTCTTGCTGATTGCCCGACGGGCGTGCTCCGAGTCGAGCAAGGTCTGCACCTCATGCCAGATGCGCGTGCCGTGGCGATCGAAGGCCAAGGCGGAGACCGCCTCTATGGCTTGGCGCCGACGTGGCTCGCCGATGTTGTAGTAACCCTTGGTCGTGTCAAGCTTGCGATGGTCCATAAGCTCGCGCAACACGTCGATAGGTACGCCTGCGTCTGCGTGGCGTTGTGCATAGCTGTGGCGATACGCATAGAGCACAACCCGACGCTGGTCGAACTCGGTGCCGTCGTTCCTCCGTAGCACAGGGAGTCGCGAAACCCATTCTCTATGAGCGAACCCCAAGGTGAATGCGGTAATGGCCCTTCGCCCGTCGGGGTTACGTCGATCGGTTGGCAGCAACTTCAACTCGCCAAGTGGGGTGTCGGGAAACCGTGAGCGCACCCGTTGTTGCTGGACCACGATGACCTGGGCCGTGGGTTCACCGATGGGCAGACGCCGACCGAGGCGGTTGGCCTTGTGATTGTCGAACACCAACACTGCAAGGCCGTCCTCATCACGGGTCAGACAGTCGAAGGAAAGATCGCAGATCTCCTCTGGGCGGCGACCGGTATCGATGGCAAGCTCGATACCGGTGCGTACTTCGCTAGATGAGATCTCTATGAGGTGGTTGCACAGCTGGGCCAAGACCTCGGGCGGCACGTCTCGCCCTATCTGCGTAGAGTCTGGCTTATCAGGCACATCTTCACGGTGTATCGCGAAGTCTTCGCCGAGTCCACCCGCGACCTGGCCGGTTCGGGTGAGCCCCATTGCCCGAACCCTTTGAAGCACAGCTCGCACCTCGCGCGTCGCCCGGATACGAGCATCACCACTGATACGCCCGGCAGATACGAGATAGCTCAGCCGGTTCAAGAACCCCTCCATGTCGACTCGACTGAGCGTGCCGGGGAGCTCACCGGCGTCCTCGCGAAGCCTCAGTGACTCCGAAAGCATCACCACACAGTTCACGTGATGGCGTACCGCGAGGCCACCGCTCGTTCGGCGTCCCGGTCGGATGCGGCGTCTTGGAAGATCATCGGCTGCCCAGCGCTTGGTCGCCTCCTTCAACCAGTGCTGACTGATCCGCTCGAACGAGACCGACCCGTAGTGGCCGAAGACCGCAAGGTCCCAGACATCCTTAGCGACCTCGCTCTCCGGGGTGGCGAGTGCCCGGCGAGCATAGGCGGCGAGGGAGTTTGCCAGCCCGATGTAGCCGAGGTTGCCTTGCTTGGCTACTGGGGCCACGAAGGCCTCGATCGAGGCGACCTGTTGACGACGCAGGTCATCACAGAACGCCCGCAGGTCGGACTCCTTGGTCTTGACGCGCTCTACTACGCAGCGACACTGGAGGCCGTAGAGGACCTCGGCAACAACCACTAGATTGAGCCCACGCAGACTGATCTCACCACCGACACCGATGGCGGGCCCAATTGCTCGCCAACTCTCCTCGTCAAGATCGGGCTCACGTCGCAGTGCGACACGTAGGCGAATCTGATGAGCCTCACAATAACAACCATCGGGGTGGCGCCGTTGACGTGTGCATGCAACCACGAGGCAAGGGCCGCTGGGAGGCAGAGCGCTCACCTCGGAGTGGACGATGAAAGCCTTAAGGGGCACCCCGAGGTCGCGTTGCTGGTCAAGGTGTGAACGGCATAACCCCGGTGGGCGCAAGAGCCGCTCCCGCTTGCAGTCATTGACGAGGCACTGCATTGCTGATCGAGTTGGCTTGTTCGGCGGGCTGAGCAGCTCGACCTGTTGGTCAGAGAGCCCCTCTTTCTCCAGGCGGTGCCGACACGAGTAGCAGACTCTGGCCTCCGTTGGAGCCGTTGTATGACATCCCACTACGACGCACACTGGGCGGACAAGGAGGAGGTGGTTCTCTGGTGGCGCAAGCACTAGGCGTTCTGCATCGAAACCTATCTCGGTGAGGAATGTCTCGTTGACAAGTGCTCCGATTCTGCTACCCTGATTCTCGAACCCACCGGAGCCAAAGTGCTCGGAGGTGCTGGCGATCCCTGCCGCCCTTGATGCGCCGCTCACTGTGTTGGTCCGTAGACACCACGAGGTGAAGGGACGGCCTCGATCGCTTGGCGTAGCCTCCCTGGGGCTGGGTGTAGGTAGACCTCCGAGGAGGACATCGATCGGTGACCGAGCAGCTCGGCGATCTCGTCAAGTCTGCCACCGGCATCGGCGAGGTTACTCCCGAAGGCATGGCGCAACTGATGGGGTGCCACCGCTGCCGGCAGGCCAGCCCGCTGCGAGCACGCCCGCAGCAACTCGTTGAGTGCATCGGGGCGCATCGGTGCACCAAGCGGTGCTCGGAACAGGTTCACTACGACGAAGTCGCTCCTGAAGGCCTCTGAACACATGGTGCGTTCAAGCTCATAGGTATCGAATGCCCGGACAACGAGCGCGTCGAGGGGGAGTACGCGGGGGTGCCTAGACTTCGCCCACGACTCGTTGGGGTTGTCGCGTCGCAAAATATGCAGGTGTGCACCGGCTACTTCGCAGCCGAGTCGTCTGGAGTCGACGGCAAGATGTACATCGCTTCGTCGCAACCCACAGACTTCGCCACGCCGGAGACCGGCTCGAGCCATGAGTAACACAACGAGCCGGTCGCGAGCCGAACAACACGCTCGGAGCAGCGCGACGATCTCCTCATCCGAGGCTCGGTCGACGCCAGCGTCAGGCTCGTGTAGACGGTGCCGCGCTCGCAAGCGCCAGGCGATCCGGCCGTCCTCATGTCGGGCGGCCTCGGGTAGCTCAGCGTCGCTGGCAAGCTCATAGAGCAGGGGCAGGAGCCGTGCAGGCGCGTCACCAGCGGCCACCGCATGGTTAACCAAGCCGCGGACCGCCGTGAGCACAACATTTACCCGACGCGCCCCACGAACCGGTTCCACACCCGGACCCGCTAGCACCTCGCCAGTACCCCCGCTACGGCCGACCTCACGAGGAGTGTGACGCAGCCAGGTCATGAATAGTCCAAGGTCCTCGATGCCGACATGCCAGTGACGACTGGTAGCCGCACACCAGCGAAGGAAGAGCGCGATCCCTCCCGCGTAGGACTTGGTCGTTAGCTCCGCACCATCACGACCAAAGCGAACGTGGCGCAGATAGGCATCAGCGATACTAACCGGAACGAGATCGTCATCAACCACCGTCCAATATCGCACCCCGGAGGGAAGAACCACCCTGAAGGTCCGCATCCCATCCCCCCTTCGTCGGCAATCAACCGTGGCCACAACAGTAGCACGTCGTAACACAACGTGCACCACACCCCATGAGAAGGGAGCAGACTAACCCCTACATCAACCATCTATGCAACAGGATGCAACAGGTTCGGGACCCCATGAGAAGGTCGATGGCTGTTGATGCGGTTCAAGCGCTATCTTACCGTGAAGGACCACTTCGGTGGGTACAACCACCTAGGGCGACGGCATGCTGAGCGTGCGATGATGCAAAAGGACCTCTCGACGGTAGACCCCTTCGAGAGCTGATGGAATCGCTCACTCTTGTTACCACCCAGTTCTGTGTTCGGCTATCGAGGGTATGGACTCGCCCGGTCAATGTGAACACACGGTTTCCATTCGGCTAGCAATGGTTGGCTAACGTGGGGCTCATTTAGACTGGGGTGTGGGCGGTACGAGCTGAGGAGTGCAACCTGTCAAAATGTTCGCGTGATCTAAGGTCGGCTCGATGGCTGTCGTTGACAGTCGTTGTTCTCGTCACCGTTGTCGTTGATCTCGCCACGAGTGTCTGGGCGCGGACGTACCTGCGCACGCGAACACCATCGTTTTTTGGCGGTATCGTCAAACTCCGTCTCGTGTACAACACCGGGGCAGCATTTGGCATCGGTGAACAGCACGAGTGGCTTGTGGAGCTGGCCGAGGTAGTGGTCATCGTTGCGCTCTGGTTCCTGTTGCGAAGCACGAATTGGATCGGACGTATTGGGTTTGCGCTGGCTATCGGGGGAGGAGTTGGCAACCTGGTTGTTCGATGGATCGGGTCTGATGGACCACTTCGCTCACCTGTCATCGACTGGATCCACCTCTCGTTCTATCCGACCACCTTCAATATTGCCGATATTGCTCTTCGAGTAGGGATTGTGGTGGCCATCGCTGGTCTCATCCTTGACGGTCGGCGTCGTCGAGCCTCAAGAGGATCCCAACCTAGTGCGACCGCTACGTTAGACGAGTCATCACTCCTTTTGCGCCATGAGCCCCAGCCACCGAAGGAGTGAGCGATGCGGTTGCGTTGGGTGCGGGAGCGAATAGAGCGATGGATACTGTATCTTGTTCTGATTGTCGGAGCCCTTGCCCTCTGGTTGCCAGCCCCGGGCAGGAGCTTTGACCGTGGGGACACGGTCTATGTGACGCTAGCGGTGTTGGTGTTCACGGCTGGTCTGACGGTCGATTTTGCTAGTTTGACGGCGGCTCGACGTGCTGGCTGGCGACTACTCGTCGCCTTGGCCGCGAGTAGTATCCTGTTCCCTCTGTTTGCATGGGGACTCAGTCGTCTTGTGGAGGGTCAGCTGCGTGATGCCTTGCTTGCGGTCGGTGTCGCCCCTAGCGAGGTGGCATCACTTGCACTCGTGAGTCTTGGCGCGGGGGATGTGGCTGTCGCAGCTCTGTTGGTGCTAGGATCCACCGTCGTTACCATCCTGGTGGCAGGTCCGATTCTCTCCGTCCTGTCCACTGCGTCGCATCTCTCCACCATCGGACTTGGTGGAACCTTGGTGGTTGTGGTGGCGATTCCCTTGGCGCTGGGAGCGCTTGTCGGGATGAGATTGACCCCAACGGGAGTCGGGAGGACCGTCGGCGGCATTCTCGGCTCGCTGGCCCTCTTGTTCTTGATTTGGGAGGTGGCGAGCCAGGTGCAACTTGCACCCGTGTATCTGATGGGTGTTGGCTTGTTAATCGTCTTTGTCGTGGGTTCGACACTGATTGGAATGGCTGTTTCGATCGGCACTTCGCGTGCCACACGAACCGGTATCGTCTTGCCAGTCGCTATCCGTGACTTCGCGGTTGCGGCAGGGATCGCCACCGCTGCCTTTGGAGCGACCTCCACAGGACTGCTTGGTATCTATGGACTGCTCGTTCTTGTCCTCGGTGCGCTGACAAGCCGTGGACTGGCACGCAGATCTCGGTGAGCAAGATTCGTTTTCGCTAACGGAGGCTAGGACTCTGCTGAACAACCCACCCCCAAAATGAGGAGAAAATGAGAGGGGACATCTCGGGGTGCTTGAAGGGTTTTCCCAGCTCAAGTAGACTCTTTTCATGTTAGGAACTGAATCTCCCCAGGC
>JAKAQR010000021.1 GCA_021819725.1 Actinomycetes bacterium | reverse complement strand
CCAAGAACAACGCTCGTCTGCTCAACTGCACGCTCTCAGAGAGGTGGGGGAGACTGTTTGTATCTTGTCAAGTCGCAGTGAGGACCAGTATCGTTTCCAACCAGTCTCCATCAAAGCCAAACGTTCGCGCTGGTGTCGATCTTGGACTGAGGTCGCTAGCAACGATAGCCGATAGCGATGGCAATATAGAAGTCTTTCCCAACCCAGCACCACTACGTACGACGCTTACCGAGCGTCGTAGGGTTGGGCGCGCTCTTTCACGACGGATAATACCCGGTTCAAACGGATACAGGCGAGCGAAAGCCAAGCTCGCCAAGCTAGACCGCAAGTCCGTATACATCCGTCGTGAAAGTATCCACCAATTAACGCGTTACCTGGTGGATAACTACGGCGAGGTAAAGATTGAAGATCTGAATCTCGCCGCCATGAGGCAGAGCATGGGAAGACGAGCCTTTCGACGCTCGGTATCTGATGCCGGACTCGGAGCCTTTCGACCAACACTCGCCTACAAGGCCAAACGAGCCGGAGTTAAGGTAGTCGTTGTGGATCGCTTCTTCCCCTCATCGCAGATCCACCATGACTGCTCGGGCAGACTCATGGGTGCAAAGCTCGCCAAGAGACTTACCTGTGAGACCTGTCACGTTGAGGTGGATCGCGATGCCAATGCTGGGCTCAATATCCGTGACTGGTCGGTTACCAGTCCTGGCCTAGTTGAGGCCAGTGCCCTGTTCGTTCCCAGGCCCTCATCGGGTACAGACGACAGTTCAGATGATGGGTTGACTTATCACCTGGTGAGAGGATGTAAGACCAGTAGCAATACTGGCCGTGCTTGGAGAGGCAAGAACGACTCTCGGACAAGTGAGCATGAGAACCTTGTAAAGGGTGCATCATCATGAGTGGACTCACTATTAATCACTCGGATGCAACGGTTGACCAGGATGATTGGCTCGTTCGCGCCAAGGGTATTACCAAAGTTTTTACCACCAACGGCCGGGGCGTGCTCGCACTCAACAATGTTGATCTAACGTTGGCACGAGGCTCCTTTACCTCGCTCATTGGGCCATCGGGGTGTGGCAAATCCACCCTCCTCAGGATTGTTGGCGGTATCGAGACCCCGAGCCAGGGGTCCGTCAAACACGCACGAGCACTCCAGGTTGCTTTTGTCTTCCAAGACCATGCCCTCTTCCCTTGGCTCACTGTGCTCGACAACGTCAGTTTTGGCCTCAAAATGGCAGGCGTGGAGACCAAGGAGCGCAATCGCCGATCACAACTCTGGATCGACCGAGTAGGTCTCGCTGGCTTTGAGAAGGCGTTCCCCAACGCCCTCTCAGGAGGCATGCGGCAACGTCTCTCCATCGCTCGAGCGTTCGTGACGGAACCCGATGTCCTCCTCATGGACGAACCCATGGGGGCACTGGACGAACAGACCAGGCTCCTCATCCAGGAGGATTTGATTCGCTTGTGGGAGGAGACCCGCAAGACGGTGCTCCTTGTCACGCACTCCATTGACGAGGCCATCCTCCTCGGCGACCAGGTGATGGTCATGAGTCGACGCCCCGGACGCATCAAGGCCAGCCTCGATGTACCACTGGAACGACCTCGCACCCTTCACAACATGGCTGATCCACGATTCGTCACCTTGAAGGACACCATTATTAACGATCTCCACGATGAGGTCATGGCATCAATGGAGTCCCGTTGACCGCAACCTCCACAGAGAACCCGATCGATGCCGAGCTCAACCGGAGTTCGGCCCACAGTCGCCGGCTACGACAGCGTGACTTGGTACTAGGGATCGCTACCCCTATTGCGCTACTCGTACTTTGGCAGATCGCCAGTTCTACCGGCCTGATCGACGCCAAGATCTTTACCCCACCGACGACCATCTTCTCTACCGCCATCGCGCTGATCAACAACGGCATCTTGACCCACGATCTCGGTATCACCTCGCTCCGCCTCATCGTCGGTTTCGTCTTAGGAGGTGCGGCGGGGATCGTCGTCGGGATCTTCCTTGGCATCTTTCGTACGCTCCGCGCCGCCTTCTCTCCGCTGTTTTCCGCCCTCTACGCGGTTCCCCAGATCGCGGTGTTACCACTCCTCCTCGTCATTTTTGGGATCGGAGAGACACCGAAGATCCTCACCGTGGCCGCTGTCTCGTTTTTTGTCCTCGAAATCAACGCAATGGCAGGGGTGCGCTCGATCGATCCCCAGCTCATCGAAGCCGGAAGAGCGTACGGGGCCAAAGGTCGACGTCTTTTCTGGCACGTACTCATCCCCGGAACCTTGCCCGCCATCTTCACCGGTCTCCGAGTGGCGGCAGCACTTGCACTTGTCGTCGTCACCGCCACCGAGTTCGTCGCCGCTAACAGTGGATTGGGCTATCTGGTCTGGAACTCCTGGCAACTCTTCGAACCCAATCAGATGTACGTTGGTCTGATCACCATCGCACTGGTTGGAGTGGTGCTGACCGGCATCGTCGAACTCGTTGCGCGAAGGATCATGCCCTGGTCACGCAGGAACTCTCGTGACTGACCAGCAATCTTGACCTCAGCCGGGACCGTCGTCTCGGTTGGCTATACTCGCCTGGAAGATCCACTCCAGGACAGCTCAGAAGGTACTCCCAATCCGGGGTGGCTCCTAGGAAAACAGCAGTAAGGAACAGATACGATGCGTCGAATGAACAGATTGGCTACCGTTGCACTTGCCCTAGGAGCATCGGGCATCCTCGCCGCTTGTGGCAGCACCAGCACCAGTAGTACTACGAGCACCGCTTCAACGACCAACGTGACGGTCGCCTATGTGCCGATTCCGCTTTTTGACCCCCTCTACATCGCTATGGCCAAGGGCTACTTCGCCAAGGAACATCTCAACGTCCACTTGACCGTCGTCTCTTCAGGGCAGAGTGCAACCACCTTGGCGGCCACCAATCGCGTCCAGGTCGTCCTTGGGGGCTTCTCTGCGGGCATGTTCGATGCCATCAACCAGGGTTTGAACTTTAAGGTGGTCGGATCGATGGCGGCCGAAGCATCCGGCACTGCCGCAAATGGGCTCGTCGTTGCGAACGGCGTTGTTCCAGCTGGCAAATCCCTCACCGCCGCCGAACTGCGTGGTGCCAAAATCGGTATTGATGGAGGCGCTGGAGCAGCCGGGGGCTACCTCTTGGCCGAAGCACTCAAGCCGTATCACTTGACCCTCGCTGACGTGAACGTGGTCAACCTCGGCTTTCCCGATATGGAGACGGCGCTCGCCAATCACTCCGTCGCAGCGGCCTATCCAGCGGCACCCTTCCTCTCTGCGATTCTTGCCGCCAAGGATGGAACCCTCGTCTCCCCGGCACCGGTGAAAACCGCGGTCGTCGGTGTGATCTATGGCGGCTCCTTTGCCAAGACTCCTGCGGCCCAGCACTTCTTTGATGCGCTCGCCAAGGGAGCCCAAGACCTCCAAGGATCTGCCCAGACCAGCGCTGCAAACCTCGCCATCATTGCCAAGGCTACGGGAGAGTCCACAAGCATCTTGGCTACGGAACCACCGAGCATCTATGCACCAAACCTCGCACCTCCCGTCTCGACCCTTCAAGCGATGCAGCGGGTCTATCTGGCCAATGGGCTCGTCGACTACCACCAACCATTGAGCGTCTCTCGCTATATCGACCAGAGCTTTGCCAACAAGGTGCCGGCGAGTTAGCCACATTTGGCATCTGTGGCAGGTGCAGTTCACCGCCACAGTACCACTCCTGACTAACCTTATACCTATGCCTTCGCTCTTTGACCTCGATCCCGCCACCGCCGAGGAGACACTCGGCGCTCGATATCGGGTCAAACAGCTCTTCGAAGGACTCTTTGAGAAGGCGCTACCAGTGACGGAGATCACCAATCTCCCACTTCGGCTGCGCGCCCAGCTCGACAACGACTACCCCTTGAGCCTCAGCGAAGTAACCATGACGACCAGTGACGACATGGCGACTCGTAAATGGTTGTACGAAATCGACGGCGGCTATCGCATTGAGACCGTCTTGATGGAGTATCCACATCGAGCCACCGCATGCATCTCAACCCAGGCTGGCTGCGCCATGGCCTGTAGCTTCTGTGCAACTGGCCAGGGAGGGTTTGGGCGACAACTCACCACTGCAGAGATCGTCGAACAGGTATACCGGGCCAAACAAGCCGCACTCCCTCGCCGTCTCTCGAATATTGTCATGATGGGCATGGGGGAACCCCTCGCCAACTACCGATCCTTGATGGGGGCTCTCAGGGTCATCGTAGATCGTTTCGGAATATCACCTCGGCGCATTACCGTGTCAACCGTCGGCGTCGTTCCGGGCATCAAACGCCTCGCCACAGAGGGGCTACCGTTGACGCTCGCCGTCTCACTCCACGCCGCCAACGACCATGATCGCTCCGAGATCATTCCGCTAAATCGACGCTATCCGATCGAACAGATCGTTGCGAGCTGTGAAGAATGGACAGCGGCGACCTCCCGTCTGGTGAGTTTGGAGTGGGCGATGATCGCCGACTTTAACGACACCCAACGTGCCGCCGATGAGTTGGGCACCATCGCACGGCGCCTCAGAGCACACGTGAACCTCATCCCTCTCAACCCCACGCCCGGCTACCTTGTCCGTGGCAGCACGCGCGACCGAGTACTCGCCTTTCAGCGGACCCTCCAGGCAAACGATGTTCGCTGTACGATTCGGTCAACGCGTGGCCAGACCATTGATGCAGCGTGTGGACAACTCGCAATGCGCACAGAGCCGATGACTATTCGCCGCCGGTCCAACCCCCGCCTCACAGCATGTACTACCAGCTCCAACGAGGATAGGTCCCAGCCCATCGAGCGACAGCAAGGAGTTAGCAGATGATTGAATCGCAGCGAGCTGAAAGAATCGTTGAACTCGCCCCCTCGGTTTTGCCATGTGATTTTGGACGACTCGGCGAGGAGTTACAGGCCCTAGAAGAGGCCGGTGTGGATCGCATCCACTGGGACGTGATGGATGGCGTGTTTGTACCCAACATCACCATCGGGGCGCCCGTGATCGCCAGTTGCCGACGCTACAGCACGCTTCCCTACGAGGTGCACCTGATGATCGTCGATCCCGAACGTTACGTGGGCGAGTTCGTGGAGGCGGGCTGCGAGTTGATCACCGTGCACGCGGAGGCCACCCGTCATCTCCACCGGACCCTTAGCCTCATCAAGTCATTCGGGGTACGAGCCGGCGTTGCCCTCAACCCGGCTACGCCACTCACCGATGTCGAGTACGTCATGGATCAACTCGACGTGTTGATGATCATGAGCGTCAACCCAGGCTTTGGTGGCCAACACTATATCGAGGCGATGGATGCCAAGATTCTGGCGGCCGTTGCGCTCCGCGAAGTCACCAACCCGCTGGTCAAGATCGAGGTTGACGGCGGCGTCTCCGAGGAGACGATCCAAGAATGTGTGATCAACGGGGCAGAGGTCCTCGTTTCCGGCTCCGCCCTCATGGCACATCGTGGGCATCTCGCCGAGGCGGTTGAGAACTTCCATCAGCTTGCCCGTGATGTTCACCTGCAACGACCTACATCGCTCTAGGCCGAAGTTCCTCCTCCAGAAGGACTTCACCCCAGGTGGGCGGCCTTGCTACATGCCGGCACTAGGAAGGGACCTTTGGAATACGTCCAGCTAGCACACCTCAAGCGAGGTAGGGAATGGCAACCTCGGTCTGGGCCAAGAATGCAGCTACCACCGTCATCGCAGACGAACGTTTCAAGCGAAACGTGGAACCCGTAACCAGGTTCCAGTGATTCTCCACATACGTGACCAGCCGGGCACGACAACGGTCATCGTGAACAAGCTGATTCCAGAGCAACACTATGACTAAAAGATACTATGACTAGGAGATGGCCTCGTCCTCCAAAGACTGCCACCTGGGTTCGCGCCGCTCGACAAAGGCCGCCATCCCCTCGGCAGCCTCGGCGGACTCCATCGTGATAACGGCGAGCTCGGAGTTGAGTTGCCAGATCATCTCTGTTGCACGCGCATAGGTGCCACGCAGCAAGCGCTTGGTGTGGGCAATCGCCTGTGGACCAGCAGCAGCGATCCTCTCAGCAAAGGCAAGGGCTTCGGTAAGCAACTCTGCGCGCGGAACGACCCTATTGATCATCCCAAGCTCCAGAGCGCGATCTGCTCCGATCGGCTCGCCGGTCAGTGCAAGTTCCATCGCCACGCTTCGCCCAACAAGCTCGCTCAAGCGAATAAGGCCACCACCCGTCGCCAGGAGACCGCGTTTTGCCTCAGGAAGTCCGAAGCGAGCTCCTTCGCTTGCGACGACCAGATCGCAGTTGAGGACGATCTCAAAACCTCCCGCAACCGCGTAACCGTTGACCGCAGCGATCAAAGGTTTGGGGAAATCGTAACCACCAATACCGGCAAACCCACGACCAGGGATGATGACACCACCGCTACCGTTGGCTTGGGCAAACTTGAGATCCATTCCTGTGCAGAAGGCACGGTCTCCCGCTCCCGTCAGGACAACACTCCGAATCGAGGAGTCGGTCTCCGCATCTTGGAGTGCCTCAGTAATCCCCTCAGCGACCCTATCGTTCACACAGTTCAATTGCTCAGGACGATTGATCGTAACGACCATCGTCGCACCATGTTGTTGGACCTCTACTTCCGCCAATTCCCCCACCTTTTCGTTTTATCTCGACCGTATCGTCATAGTATGTCTCTCGGGTCATTCCCTCTGGGTAGCCATAATCGCTCGCATTGGTCATCCATGATTGGAAGAGATTGTAACCTATAGGAATGCCCAGCATGCGTGACAACAGTGAATCTTCCCTCAACAAGGGACACATCGCTCATCTTTGGGAACGGTGGAAGGACATCACTGCCCTCTCTCAGAACCCATTCATCGGCGAACTACCCGCCACCGTCTTTCGTGATGAGCAAGAACGACCTGACCATTGATCTGCCCGGTTATGGCAGCTAATCTGATCGCCTACGACGCTCAGCCAAGTTCTGTAAGTTATACCAGGCGGTGATGGTCGCAAGGATCGAGAGACCGACATAGACAACCAAGAGTGCAATCAAGAGGTGTTCGAGGTAGATTGACCAACCGTTATAGCCCTCCAAAACGTTTCGCAAGCTGGAGTAGGTCGCGATGAAGGCACCGACGAGTGTCAAGCGCACCCGCCATGGAACCTTCACCGATCAGCTCCTGTGGTCGATGGCCGCAACCGAGCAATTCCTAACTTGGCAGCGATCATGTCATCGCCGTGATACCAGAGCGCATCGATCTCACCACAGGGACTCATCTCACGCTCCAGTCGGGCGACCGTTGCCCCACCCTCAACAGCGACCACGACCGCCATCATGGAATCGAGAAAAGAGCCGCGCAACAGGCGTAGTTGACCAGGATCCACTAAAACTCCCGTGCGGCCACTCGACTCAGTGCAATCCATTACCGACCGGGCTACCGCGTTGGCTGAACTCAGCATCTGTGCTGGGATCTCTCGGCGGCGACGCGCAAGCACAAAACGATGTGCTGGCACGATTCCCAACTCCTCACAGATCTCAGTAAAGCGTCCGATCGGATCCGTCGCCGAGGGCACCACAACGGCTACGAGCTGGGTCACTCCACCGAACTGGGCCGTTTCGGCCATGAAGGGATGTCCCCGAAGATCAACAACCGGTGCGTCACCAGCGAGATCGACGACAAGCGCGTCGATGCGATCAACGAGAAACGCGCCAGGTGCCGATCCTGCCTCCATCGCACGACGGGCGGCCTGGACGAGCTCTGTCTCTGTCAACGGGGTGTCAACATTCGCGTGACCGGCGTCCATCTGCGCAAGGTCCATCTGCTCAGCGCCTTGGGCACCAGGAGTATCAACCACCAACCGAGCAGGCATCAGCCTGGTATCAGACGCTTCGGACGTGGTCAAGGTAACCGGATGCTCTGGCTGGGCCTCGTTCGGAGGAACCATGACCGGATCCGCTAGTGTTGCCCAGCTCGGAGCAGCGATGTTGGTCAACTTCGTCACCTTTCCATCCCGACGGAACACCTTGGGGGTCGACATCGGAGCGGAGATTGGAGGTGTTGGAGAGGAAGCAGTTGTCGTCGATGATCGTCCATAGGTCCTCGCAAGCTCATCTTGCACGCTCCGATAATCGGATTCATCCGCGTCGGCTGGCCCTAGCGGTCGTGGGCCTGCACTGACGAGTACGTTACGAAGGGCAGCTGCAAATCCAGGTGCTGAGATCGGTGCCGTTGGGGGTTCAACCACGACGGTGAAGCTGATGCGCTTCCCCACGAAGCCAGGCTTGCTCACCCGTTCTGCCGCCACCAGCCGAACGCCCTCTCCAAGCGCCGTTCGCGCCTTTGCGAGCGCCTCCTCAATCGATTTTCCATTAAACCGTAGCTGGTTCGACATCACCAATCACTCCTATCTGAATCAACTTAAGCGAAGGAGCAAGCTCCCTCACGGCCAACACTGGAATCGCTGCATCACCCGCGCGAAGGGTCTGGAAGAGTGCTCTACGAATAGCGGGCATACATACAAGTACTGGTTCATGACCCTCTATCTCAGCTCGCAGCTTGGCCGCCCGGATCTCCTCTCGAAGGCGAACGATCTCTTCCATGCCGATACCTAACACTCGGCGACCATCCACGGTTACCAGGCTCTCAGCAAAGCGCATCTCGAGCTGTGATGAGAGGTAGACAACCGCTAGCATCCCATCCTGGGCAAAAGTTGATGAGATAGCCCCACCGAGCGCTTCCCGCGCCGCATCGAGGAGTGCATCGGGCTCCTTGGAGGTGCGGTACCGATCGACAATCGCCTCAACAATCGCCGGCAGGTTTCTCACCGGAACGCGCTCGTCAAGCAGTTCTCGCAAGACTCGCTGAATATCACCCATGGCCACCTGAGCGGTGTTGAGTTCATCAACCACCACGGGAGCAACTCGCTTGAGAGCATCGAGCATCTCTTTGGTCTGCTGCCGTGTGAGCAGTGCACCTGCATGATGTTGGACAACCTCTGAGAGATGGGTGACGATGACCGAAGAGCGATCCACCACGGTAGCTCCGAGCACCTGTGCCTGGGTCTTGTAGTCGGGTGGGATCCAACGAGCTCGCAGGCCAAAGACAGGATCGACGGTCTCCTCACCGGGTAATGCATCGAGATTATCACCGATCGCGAGCACGCGATCACGAGGGACTTTCCCGCGACTGATCTCCATCTCTGCGATCTTGATCACGTACTCGGTGGGGCCGATATCCAAATTGTCGTGCGTTCGCACTGGCGGCAGTACGAAACCGAGTTCCCCAGCCAGTTTGCGGCGCAGCCCCTTTACCCGTTCAAGCAGGTCGCCACCCTTTGCCGGATCCACCACGTCGAGGAGTTCAAAGCCCAACTCGAGTTCGAGGATCTCGACGCCAACGACGTCCTGGGCGGTCTCGGGGGCCGCGACCTGGGTCAGCGCCTCAGCCGTCGCCCCTTCATCTCGCTCAGGAGTCTTTGAGACACGCCATCCAATCACAAAGACGGTGCCACCGACGAGCAGGAACGGAAGCTTTGGCAAGCCCGGCAGCAAACCAAGAGTGCCGATAATACCGCCAGCGATCTGGAGGGCTACGGACTGCTTCAAGAGCTGTTGCAAAAGATCGAGGCCAAAGTCCGAGTCGTTCGAGGTTCGGGTCACAACCAGACCGGTTGCGATCGAGAGGAGCAGCGCGGGGATCTGACTGACGAGACCGTCACCAACAGAGAGCAAGGAGTACGTATCAATCGACTGGGTGATCGAGAGATGATGCTGCACCACACCGACGATGAAGCCGCCGATGAGGTTGATCACGGTGATCACCGCCGCTGCGATGGCATCACCCTTGATGAACTTCGAAGCGCCGTCCATCGCGCCGTAGAAGTCAGCCTCCTTGGAGATACGTGCGCGTCGTCGTCGAGCCTCGGCCTCATCGATGTGGCCAGCGTTGAGGTCGGCATCGATAGCCATCTGCTTGCCCGGCATCGCATCCAAGGTGAACCGAGCACCAACCTCAGCGACCCGTCCTGCACCAGAGGTAATCACGACGAACTGGATGATGAACAAAATAGCGAAGACAACCAGACCGACAACGACCGATCCGCCGACCACAAAGTGGCCAAAGCTCTCGATCACGGAACCGGCATAGGCATGCAACAGCACCAATCGGGTCGCCGAGACATTGAGCGCCAATCGAAACATGGTTGCGATTAAGAGCACTGAGGGGAAGGCCGCGAACTCCAAAGGATCCGTCACTCGCAGGGAGACTCCGAGGACGACCAGTGCGAAGGTGATGTTGGCGGTGATAAGTATATCGAGCAGCTGTGAGGGGATTGGAACGACTAACATCACCACAATCACGGCGATGCCAATCGGTACCGCGAGCGCCAAGCGGCGCATACGGGCACTCTCCATGGTCCTCCCTCATTGAACCTTGGTCATCCTTGAGAATAGGGCTCATCCGTGTACTCAACACTTCGTCAGTCAAGTGCACGACCTTTAATTAAAACCATCAACCAACGATGAATTGGAGCTGCCTAGGTGGCGAGTTCGGTGAGAACTCGCTCCAGAATCTCCTCCGGGATCTCCTCTAAATTGGACTGATGGGTGGACTCGTAGTACCGTGCGGTCGTCGAAAGCTGATAGACAAAGGCGAGGAGACGAGCCACGACCAGGAACAGAGAACCAGGGATCGACTCTCCGACAGGAACCGCGATATTGAGCGCGCGCGCCAGGGGCGGGTCGATGACGATCGGCACCCCTGCCACCCGAGCCCGCTCTCGAATGGTAGCAGCGATGTACTCCGAGCCCTTGGCTAAAACGATAGGTGCGCGATGGGTCGCCGGCTCATACTTGAGCGCAACCGCCACGTGTGTGGGATTCGCCACCACCACGTCAGCGAGGGCCACGTTGGCGATCATACGCCGCCTTGAGAGCTCTCGAGCGACTCGACGGCGGCGCCCCTTGGTCTGTAGATCCCCCTCGTACTGCTTGATCTCATCCTTGACCTCTTGACGAGTCATCAGCAGCTGTTTGCGCACCTGCTGCCGAGAACGGCCGTAGTCAATCAGTGCAATCGCGAGTCCCAAGACCCCAGTAAGCCGTACCAGCTCCAGACTCATCGAGGCGACCTGCGCGGCCACAGCGAGCGGCGCAACTGACGCAGACGTCAAGGCATCCACGCCTCCCAACAATAGGAGCGTCGAGACCACCACGACGATCAACAGCTTCACGAGCGACTTCGCTGCCTCAATCGCTGGGGTGGTGGAGAAGATGCGTGAAAGATTCTGCTTTGGCGAGAAATGAGTAAAGGTCGGTGTGATCTTTTTGGGTACAAAGCGTATTCCCACCTGCGCAATGTTGATCAGTGCCACGAAAACTGCGACTGGCGTCGCGACAATAATAGCGAGTTCCCCCACGGTCTCGAGTCCCGATTCGAGCCGACGCAGGGCCGTTGCCGTGGTGATTGACGCGCCACCATTGAGAGCAAGGTGGCTAAAGGCGACGATCTTTGCCTCCACGAGATGAAACATCAACGGTGCGGCCAGTGAAAACGTGAGGATCACCAACCAAGTCGCTAGTTCCGCAGAGCGTGCAACCGTCCCCTCTTTCTTGGCCTTTTGCAGCTTCTGTGCCGTCGGCTGTTCGGTACCCTCATTCTTTGGCACTTAACCTCCCAAGAGGTCCCGCTCAGCCGCTAAGAGGTCTCGGATCGAGGCATCAAAGAGATGCGGCAAGAGGGGCACCGCGACCACCATTAGGATGAATGACAGAAGAATCTGGAGTGGGAAGATGAAGGTCAACGCATAGAGCTGAGGGGCGACCTTGGTGAGGATGCCAACGACGATCTGAGAGAAAAACATCACCGCAAGGATCGGCGAGGCCACCTCGAGCGAGGAGACAAAGAGAATCGTCACCGACTTGACTAAGATGCCGAGTGTGAAGGAGAGATGGAAGAGATTCGGTGTCCCAAAACTGGCGAAATACCCATGAATCACCACCACATCGGCCCCTGAGACGAAGAAGAGGACGATCCACATCAGGTTGTAGAACTCACCAGTCACTGGGGTCTCATTCAGCGATAGCGGGTCGAGTGCTGGTGGAGTCGAGAAGCCACCGAAAAGGCCCACCAGCCCACCCGCTGACTCCCCAAGAGAGACAAACAACATAGCGAAGAAGCCGAGCGCCGCTCCAATGAGTAGTTGTTCAGCAGTGGTGCCGATCAAGCCACCCGTCGTCGTCGGCAGTGCCATCCCCCGAACAAGCGGCGACTCGGTTCCAAGGCCAAAGGCGACAGCGATCGCCACTCGCGCCGTGATCGGAACCACCGGCATCGCGAACGGAAAAGCCACCAGGATAAAACCCATCGAACGGCTGAACGCCAGGAGGTAGCCGATCAGCCAATGTGCATCGAAGGCTACCTGCATACAAACCCGCTTCCTTGGTGCTTGGCCATCTCAAAGAGAACTCACCAAAGAAGGGATCTCTCGATACATCTGAATGGTAAACCCATCGAGTTGAGAGAGCATCCAATGACCAGCAAGGAAGATGATGAGTGCAATCACGACAAGTTTGGGGAGAAAGCTCAAGGTCGCCTCTTGAATTTGGGTAAGCGTCTGGATAAAGGCCACAACGAGACCAATCGCTAGGGCTCCAGCCAATACCGGTCCGGCGAGCTTGGCGGCGAGATAGAGAGTTTGGCCAGCGATCTGGAGGACAGGTCCATCATTCATTGCCTACTCATTTCATACTCACTAGCAACGCGTGCACCACAAGTGTCCAACCATCGACCATGACAAAAAGTAACAGCTTGAAGGGAAGTGATACCAGCGTTGGTGGCAGCATCATCATCCCCAAACTCATCAGGATCGACGACACCACCAGATCGATCACGAGAAAGGGCAGAAAGATCACAAAGCCGATAATGAAGGCCGAATGCAACTCCGAGAGCAAGAAGGCGGGAATAACCGCATCCATCGAAACGCTCGTTGGTGCGACCGTGCCTTGATGATTCACCTTGGCAAAGAGCTCAAGCTCTTGGGTCCTGGTGTTGGAGAGCATCCACTCCTTGATCGGAGTCTGCGCCCGATCATAGGCTTGCACTGCGTTGATTTGTCCGTGCAGATAGGGCTGGACCGCCACATGATCGACGATCTTGATGGTCGGTGCCATGATGAAGATCGCAAGAAAGAGAGCGAGTCCCGCCAGCACCTGGTTTGGAGGTGTCGCGGTGAGCCCAAGTGCATTTCGCGTGATCGAGAGCACCACCACGATCTGGACGAATCCCGTCAACAGGATAAGGAGGGATGGCGCAACCGACAACAAGGTGAGGACCAAGATGATGATCAGTGACTCACTCGGCCCTGAGGCACCGTGCAAGCTGATATTCAGGCTCGGCAACTTCGTTGCCGGCCCGACGGCCCCAAGCAGTGCCGTCCCGAGAGTAGCAGAGCCCATTGATTAACTCTGTTGTCCGCCGAGTAGCCGGCGAATACCAGCCACTACGCTCTCCTTCTGCCGTCCATGCCAGATATCGCCATTCGTCCTGCCCCAGGTCGCCAGCAGTTCGCGCTCCGGATCTTCAATCATTGAAAGATCTAAGACTTCGACCGGCTCCTCAGGGGCGAGCTCCACGCCAAGCTCACCGAGAAGTTGAAGCTGTGTGCCGGAGACCCCAATGAGCAGGCGCTTCTCCCCTGCATCGAGGACAAATATGTTCGCCTTCTGACCAAGAGCGACCCGCTGGGTCACCTTCAGTGGTCCGTGCCCTCGTTCAGCACCCACCATCCCAATGCGTCGGCGTTTGGCAACCTTACCCATGCCAACGATGAGGGCAATGACGGCCCCGAGCGCCAGCAACGCGCTAGCAATCGACCCCATCAGCGCCCAGCCCTCAAGTTATCGACCTCTTCAGAGTTGACCACCTCGACGATGCGCACGCCGAACTCATCATCGACGACGACGACCTCACCATGGGCCACCAGAGTTCCGTTCACCAAGACATCGACTGGCGCATTTGCCGCACGATCGAGTTCGATGACGTCACCACTGGTGAGGTTCAAAAGTGCCTTAACCGACATCTTCGCCCGACCAAGCTCTACGGTCAACTCCATCTCGACGTTGCGAAGCACCGCAAGGTTATCGACCGTCACTGGCCGTTCTACCTCGGCTATCTCCTCATTCTCCATCCTTACTCCTCCTCACCCACGATGATTGCCGCGACACGGGAACCAGCCTGCCCCAGTACCGCCTTGTACAGTTCCACTCGGTCCACCACCACCGACATCGGACGACTCTTTCGGTGCCCAAGGCCGACCACGTCTCCTGGCTTGAGCCGAAGGAAGGCCTGCGACGAGATCGTCGTGGGGGTCAGACGGACCCGGGCAATGACCGGTACTTCTTGCAGCCGGCGTTCGAAGGCTGCCTGGAAGTCGGTGCCATTCTCCTGCATGACGACCGCTCGGGAGGAGATCGTCTCCACCACCGGACGCAACATCGAATAGGGCAAGATCATCGAGAGTTCACTCGCCTCGTCATCGCCAAGCGAGAAACGGAACTTCGCCCATACACACATCTCGCCAAGGGGTATGCCCTGGATGAACTCCAAGGAGGGTTCCGTGTGGATGCGATCGGGTACCACCGCAGTCTGGGTCGAGATCGCGGCTGCGACCTGGGTCACCATATCCTCAAAAAGTTTGGAGGCGAGGTTCTGTTCGAGATCAGTCAACTCACGCGACTCGATCGGTGGCGAGTCTCCTTCACCCCCAAGACGAAGGTCGATCAGCCGAAGGGCGACCGCTGCCGGCAGAAAAATCGTCGCTCGCGAAGCGAGCGGATGGAGTGCGAAGTTGATCACCAACCCTGAACCAGTCAGCTCTGAGAGGACGCTCTCCCATGACAACTGGTCGATTGCGTCGAGCTCGATCTTGACATTGCGGCGCAGGGCAGCCCCGAGCAAGGTTGCACTCGGCCGTGATGCGCTCTCTAACAGCAACTCCACGCCGCGCAGATGGGAACGTTCAAAACTTCTTGGTAGACGAAAGTCGACCGGTCGTATCGATCGTCGCTTCTGATCCTCTGTGGTCTCCCAGCTCATGGGTTCTTCATCGACCGTAGAACCCTCAACTGAAGAATTTCCTTCTTACTGCACGATGATTACTGCACGATGAAACTCGCAAAGAGGATGGACTGCACCGTATCCCACGGCTTTGGTCCAGTGTGTAGCACCGCATTGAAGGCATTGGTCAGGGTCACCGCAGCTTGTGTTCGACCAGAGGTCGGAAGTAATTCGCTATAACCCATGCCACCGAAGCTCAAGATCGCAGCGTTGTTCAGTTCTGGGAGATCTTTAACGATCTCGGCCTTCGTATCACCCGGCGCGAGTTCAAGGAGCATCTGCGCCTGGACGATGTGGCCATCGTCAAGGTTCGTGGTGATGACCGGCATCGTGTACGAGATGCTCGGCAATGTTACCGCCGTCTTTGCTCCCTTGGTAGCCTTTGTGGGCTTTTTCAGTACCAAGAAGTACGCCGCTACCGCCGCGAGCACCATCACCACGATGATGATGAGCAGCAACTTCTTCTTGCTTTTCTTCTTGGGCTGTTCCTCTGGGGTCGCCTCGACCGGCGCCATCCTGGTCGCCATTGTTGTGCCTCCTTACAGTCGGTTGTTGGTTTGCGAGTTAAGAATCACGACATCGACTCTTCGATTCAACGCCATGTTCGTCGGGTTTGAATTGGGTACAATTGGGTGGGTAGCACCAAAGCCAGTCGCCGAGAGTCGGCTCGCACCGATCCCGTCGGTACGCATGAGCTGTTCCAAGACCGTCACCGCTCGCACGGCTGAGAGTTCGAAGTTCGATGAAAAAGGCCCACCATAGATGGGTGCCGAGTCGGTATAGCCCTCCACATCGATATCGTTTGGCAGCGGTTGCACCACCTTGCCGATGATATTGACGACCTCACTACCTACTGGACCAAGTGCAGCAGAATCGGTGTTAAAAAAGACCTTATCTGAGAGCAGTCGAACAACCACTCCTCGTTTTTCAACCGCTACTTGGACATCGTTGGCGAGGTTCGCCTGTGCAAGAGCTGCATTGATCTCGGCTGCGAGCTGGCTATCTTGCTGGGAGACACTCGCGGGAGTGCCTGCCCCAGTTTGAGGTATTGAGATCTGTGGAGGTCCTGGTGTGACCCCGGGATGGGTGATGAGCGAGCGATGTTCCAAGAGACCGGTTCCCCCCTTCAGTGCAGATTGAAGTTGCATCTGCGAGAAGGTCTGCATTAAACCTGTCTTGAACTCATCAAACTTCTTCTGCGAGATACTGCTCATCGCGAACAACACGACAAAGAGCGCCAACAAAAGCGTGATCATATCTGCATAGGTGAGCAACCAGCGTTCCGAGTTCTCCGCCTCCGCTTCACCCTCCGCACGTTTTCCCATGCCTAGGCCGCCTTGCCCTTGCCCTGACTCTTGCCTTGCTTCGGGCTCTCCCCGGTTGCTCGATCCGCCGGAGCTAGATAGGTCATCAACTGTTGTTCCAGGAGGCGCGGCGAGGATCCGCTCTGGATGGCCAAGGCGCCATCGACAATGAGGAGCTTTGCCATGTGCTCCTGTTCGGCCAGATGGGCGAGCTTGTTCGAGATCGGCAGCCAGATCACGTTCGCCGTCATGACACCCCAAAGTGTGGCGGTGAAGGCCGCTGAGATCGCTGGACCTAAGGTGTTTGGCGATGAGAGATTCGCGAGCACATGGATCAGTCCCATCACGGTGCCGAGGATGCCAAGCGTCGGAGCAAAACCCGCCATATCCTTGAAGAACTTGGCACCAGCCTTATGTCGAGATCGCATTGCGTCGATATCGGCTTCGAGGATCTCTCGGATCTTCTCACCATCGACCCCGTCGATGATGAGCTGGATTCCGGTCTTCAAAAACGGATCGGTGAGATCCTTCGCCGCCGTCTCGAGAGCGAGTACTCCCTCACGCCGAGCCATCTCTGCGAACTTGACGAGCGTCTCGACGGTCTCTTCTGCCGTCAAGGACTTGGCAAGGATCGCTGACTTCAGTGCGCCAACGATCCTGCCAACTTCCTTGAAGCGGATACCAGCAAGGGAGACAAAAACCGTACCGCCGATCACCAAGAGCATCGCTGAGGGCGCGATCAACGATGCCGGATTGCCACCATCGAGTACCATCGCAACGATGACGGCGATGAGCGCGAATACGATCCCTATCGGGGTTGCAACATCCATGCCTACTCCAACTCACTTCCATGTAACACCATCAACGCTCGATGATCCTGACTCCCAAGCGCTGGATGAAGAATCCTCGCCTTGTAGTCGATCACGATCCCGACGATCGCTGACACCGACTCCTTGACGACAAAACACGCTCCTGTCGTGAGCGTGATCACCGTGTCCGGTGTCGCTTCGATCTTTTCAATCAGATCTGCGTTCAGAATAACTGTCGATCCTGACAGCCGAGTTACCTCGATCATCGTGCACCTCCCATGTGCTGTAAGGAGCATCGGCACAAACCGTGGCCACCTCAAGAGCAAATGGGTGCGAATTTTATGCCATCTGCACCAGGGATTGGAGTACCGAGGCCGTCGTTGAGACCACCTTGGTATTCGCCTGATAGGCGGTCTGTGCGAGCACGAGGTCGGTCAACTCATTGCCGAGGTTCACGTTCGACTCCTCCACCGAGCCGCCCACAAAGGTCCCCCGACCACCGGAACCCGCCGCTCCAAGTTGAGCAGCACCCGAGTTCAGGGTTGCCTGGTAGAGGAGGTTACCCTGCTTTGCAAGACCCTCGGGGTTCGTGAACAACGCACTCGCGATCTGGCCAAGAACCTGCTTCGTGCCGTTCGCATAGGTGCCCTGCACCGTTCCATCTGATCCGATGCTAAAGCCAGTCAAGGCACCAGAAGGGGCACCGTCTTGGTTGGTGACCGCCAAGGATGAGGAGTTCCCGGCGAATTGCGTAACCGCGTTAGTGGAACCAACGGCCGGAAAGTCGAGGTTCGCGGTGTAGCCAGTTGGCAAATTATAGGTTGCTGGAAATCCACCTACGGTAGCGGTCGTCAAATTGCTCGTGCTGCCGTTAATACTTGCGATCTGACCAGTAGTTTGGTCGAAGGTGATCGGAGTCCCTCCAGAGATAACCCCTGACGCCGACTGCGTTGCCGTCGTCCCGTCAATCGAGAGGTAGGTGGGGGTGGTGCTCGTCCCTGAGGGCGGCACTGACGCTGCAACCGTCCACGACCCTGGAGTTGTCGAACTCGGGACAAAGGTAAACGTGATTGGAATCGGATCACCCAGCGAATCATACGCGGTAGTCGTAACCGTCACTGGGTTCGTTGCACCAGCCTCCAAGTTGCCACCAAGCGTGATGTTTTGAGTGGCCTTTGGATTTGCTACCTGTCCTTGCGGAATCGTGATGCCGGTGAGCGGGCTATTCTGGTTGATCTGGCCGTTTGCTCCGGGTGCCCAACCCTGCACGATCGCACCGGTAGCGGTCACGAGTTGACCTGCGGCATCGAGCTGGAGCGCACCATCGGTGGTGTAGTAGTCCTGACCTCCTTGGGAGACCACAAGAAAACCATTACCTGAGATCGCGAGGTCCGTTGAGACCCCTGTCTGTTGCATCGTTCCTTGGGCAAAGTTGGTATTATTGCTGGCGACCCGCACGCCGGATCCCATCACAATCGGGTTGGTGCCACCCTGATTGCCAACGGCAGGGGCGCCCGCCCCTTGCGACTGCTGATAGAGCAGGTCAGCGAATTGGATGGAGGTGGATTGGTAACCAACGGTGTTCGAGTTGGCGATGTTGTTGGCGATGTTATCGAGCCACTGCTGATCGGCGTTAATACCAGTAATGGCTGCGGATAGGGACTTGGTCATGATTTCCTCCTCGGAAGATACAGATGAAAATTCATCAATTGCTCGTGCTGATTAAGAACTTGTAGTGATGAAGAACAGGTGGACGTCTGGCAGAGCGTGCACGTTGATCAGTTGCTCGTCCCTCCGATCGTCTTGCCAACGGCGGTCACTTCGGCACTCGGTATCGCCACCCCATCGATATTGAGATTGAGTGATCCGTTCGCCATCGCTACCCCCGAGACAACCCCACTGCCTTGGGTGCCACCCGCTGTCGTGTAGCTCACCGTCTGGCCGATCAGATTGGCGGCGTTGACCACTCCTTCCTGAGACTGGAGCGATTGCAGTTCGTTGCTGACGCTATCGAGGAGCTGGACCATCGACAGGCTGGAGGTCTGCTGCACCATCGCGCTCGGGTTCATCGGTGAGAGCGGATTCTGGTTCGTCAGCTCAGTGACCAGGAGTTGTAAAAACTCATTGGATGAGAGCGACGCAATCGAGTTATTTGAGGTGTTGGATGGACTGCTAGCAGTGCTGTTCGCCGCTCCCACCGCACTTGAAGCACCGACTGAACTAATAGGTAAGGTCATCGCCTTATCCTCCTTTCTTCCTTAGAGCCGTACGTCGACAAGCGAATGTGCAACCACAGCCGTAGGAGATCCAGACACGACACCTGCAATGGGCGTCGCGTCAAGCATCGGCACTCCATCGGATGGTGAGGATTCCGACGGCCGCCCTTGTCCTCCTGTTTGCTGACCACCAAATCCAAGATCACGCTGTAAGGCGTTGGTCAAATCACCGAGCTGCTGACTCACAATCCCTCTCGTCAGAGGATCAGCGACCTGGATGTGGACTTGAATCTCACCACCATTAGAGGTCACCTGTAGCTGGAGCTGTCCGAGTTCCTTTGGTTCCAGTGCGATAGTGATCGTCCTTGGAAGATTGCCCTCCCGAACCACCTGGGCCACGATAGTGCCGAGTTGTCCAAGTGGGGAGGACGCCATCGCTTCGCCAGTCGCTCCAGCCACTGGAACGGAAGGGGGCGAGGCCATATCGAGACGCTGTAGTGGACTCGATCCATTCATCTCGACGAGTGGGCCTACCGGTGCCGGTTGGTGCGGCACGCGCGATTGTCCGACAAAGAGTTGGGCTCCATTGTACACACCAGCGCCCGCCTTTGTACGCACCACCTGATTTGATGGATCAGATGGTGGTGGCGACGAAGAAATGTGTGATCGTGGTGATCCTTCGATGATGAGAGGGGCGCGACTGATACTGACAGATGATGAGCGTGGCGCGAGTGGAGCTGTTAAAGTGCCAATGTCCTCTCCTCCTTGGCTCGGCAGGCTCCCTGAAGAGACCGCACCGATCTGGCGATCCTTACCAAGGGGAACCTCGGGTGCCCCAGCCTCGCTCGTCGAGGACGCTGTAGTGATCGACTTCGTTGGTGGGATGGCAGCCTGGGCTTGAGCCCCAGCCTCCCCCTGCGTCGCAATCCGAGTTTGCGCTGGTGCATTCTCTGCAGTACGCACCATTGGAGCGCCTGCGGTTGCCGGGGGGGTGGTGATGAGTTCGATAGCGTCGCTCCTCGTCGCAAGGACCACCGATCCATCCGCAGATTGTGCAGATGTCTTGGTGTCATGACCGGACCGGGCGATCGTCGAAGGAATCGGCGACGCAAGGGTCGTGGTCATAGGGACAGGCGACGTAAGGGTCGTGGTCACAGGGATAGGCGACGTTGGCCGATGCCTATTGACCACAGGTCGCTCCAATCTGGCTTGTACCTCCGCAAAGGTCGGCTGAGCGTGCGTTTTGGCACCATCAGCCTCAGAGCGCTCCTTGGAACTCGCTTGGGTTTTTGACTTGGCTTGCGACTTTGGCGATTCTTGGGGCAGTACCTCGAGGAGCGGAGTGGTTGTTGACTTAGCTATTGGCGACATTTTGGCCTCCCATGAGTCTCATGACCTCGGTCACGTAATTTTGCGTCTGGGCATATGGCGGTATCCCCCCGTACTGCTCCACCGCCCCGTCACCTGCGTTGTAGGCGGCTAAAGCGAGTGGCACTGATCCAAACTTGGTTAATTTTTGAGAAAGCAGTTCAGCAGCTCCATAGATCGCCTGGGTAGGGTTCATTGGATTGACACCCAGCGAAGCGGCCGTTTGCGGCATAATCTGCATGAGTCCTTCCGCACCCGCCGAGGAGACTGCAGATGGATTCATCCCAGACTCCGCCGTTGCGACCGAAGTCAACAGGTTGGGTGGCAGATTGTAGGCCTGGGTCGCAGCCGCAAAGACGGAGGATAGGTCTGATGGTACGCTCGCCTGCGGGCTGTTCATGACCGGCGCGACACTGCGAATCTCGGTAGGATCTCCCACCGGTTGGATCTGCACAGTCTGTCCCGTCTCAGGCGCATCGACCATATACCCGTTGCCGAGATAGATTCCCACGTGGTAGGCAGGGTTCCCGTAGAAGACAAGATCACCAGGTCGTGCCTGAGCCAATGAGGCGACTTGGGTCCCCACCTGTTCTTGTTGGTCAGCGACTCGTGGCAGATCAATACCAGCCTGGCCGTAGGCCCACTGCACCAGTCCAGAGCAGTCGAACCCAGCCGACGGTGATGAACCACCCCATACATAGGGTACACCGATCTCATTCAAGGCATTGGCGACCGCTTGGTTCACCGGAGAAGAGCTCTGACCAGCGGTTTGTGCAGGACTCGTCGCTGGTGATGCTCCGAACGCTGCCGACGCCGTCAACGCTGGCGTGCTCATCAAACCGGTGCCAATCACTGTGGCTCCCGTCCCACCCGCCGTTGTGCCAAGGCCTCCACTCGTCATCCCTGCAGCCAAGGATGTTCCAGTGTTGGTCACGGCCGAGGAATCAGCGGCTGACGAGGTACTTGTGGCCGCTGTCGGATCGAGAATCGACCCAATCGTCGACTGCACTTGATTGAGGGTTTGGAGAAACTCACCCGGCCCACTCGCCGAGGTAGCCTGATTGGCCAGTTGGCCAAAGGCATTAGAAAGATCGGTGAGCGCTGGAAGGGTTGCGGGGATGGCGTTCATCACTCACTCCTTAGTTGACGATCAAAAATTTGGCGGGCTACAAAGAAATCAAGAACTTCAACGAGCTCACGTCGGGCGCGTTGGCGCTCAAGTTCACCAACGGTGACGGTACGCAGGTCCTCAAGCGTTCTGCGCTTGGCATCGATGGCGACCAGGACCCGCTCCTGCACCGCTATGGTCTGCGCTGCCGCTAAGGCGCGTTCTCCATGCTGGGCAGCTAAGGAGAGATGCTCTGGTCCAAGGGTCCCAAAATCGCTACGAGCCTCGACGACCGCGAGATGGTCGTCTACCTTGTCAAGTTCTGCACCACGTCGTTCAACAGCCTCTCGCAGCTCGCGAAGGTGACCCCAACGCTCAATCTCTTGCATACGGAGCAATAGCGTCAACGCTCGTCGGCGACCAGCCAGGTTCACTGCGCCACCCCGAGTGCTTGAGACAACCGTGACCATGTCGCAGACGCCGGGGTCAAGTCCATCAGATCCTGCGCAAAAAGCTGCGTCAAGCGAGGGACAGTAGCAAGTGCTCGATCGACGTTAGGATTCGAGCCAGCGACGTAGGCACCAAGATCGATCAGGTCGCGCACCTGATCGAGCTCTGCGTAGAGTCGTCGAGCCTCATGGGCTAATGCACGCTGGGAGTCATCAAGGATCGCGGTCTCAAGGCGCGAGATCGACTCCAGCACCGACACCGCTGGATAGAGGCCACGCTGGGCCTGGCTCCGACTGAGGACGATGTGACCATCGAGCACTGAACGTGCGGAGTCCGCGATTGGATCATTCAAGTCGTCCCCATCGACGAGGACCGAATATATGCCGGTGATGCTTCCGCGGCTCGAGGTGCCGGCTCGCTCCAACAGTCGTGCCATCAACGCAAAGACCGAGGGCGGATAACCGCGCACGCTCGGCGGCTCGCCGGCCGAGAGCCCAATCTCACGCTGTGCCAAACCGAGTCGAGTCAGTGAGTCCATCACGAGCAGTACGCGCTTTCCCTGATCACGGAACCACTCGGCGACTCTTGTCGCCGCCAGTGCCGCACGCACACGCAACAAGGGTGGTGCATCAGAGGTGGCCACGACGATCGCCGCCTTGGCCAAGCCTTCGGGGCCGAGATCATGTTCCAGAAACTCCTTGACCTCACGCCCACGCTCCCCAACGAGTGCCAACACGATCACGTCGACATCGGCACCACGAATCATCATCGACAGCAGTGAAGACTTCCCAACTCCAGCACCAGCAAAGACACCGAGCCGCTGGCCGATCCCACACGGGACCAGGGTGTCGATGACCCGTATCCCAAGCGAGAGTTGCTCGTCGATGAGGGTACGATCCATTGGCGAAGGTGCCCTGCCATCGATCACCACTAAATCCTCTGGTGTGAGCTGTCCGAGTTGGTCGATCGGTCGCCCCTCTGAGTCCAAGACTCTTCCAAGGAGGGCCGGCCCAACCGGAAAGAGTGGTGGTCGCTTCAGTGACCAGGCAGGATTACCGTAGCGCACACCGGTCATCTCCTTGAACGGCATGCAGATGAGCCGCTGGTTATCGAGGCCGACAACCTCGGCGATGAGCGTCTTCGCCCCTCCTAGATCCACCACGACCGCATCGCCGATCCCTGCTTCGACCCCTTCCACCTCGAGGTGCATCCCAACCAAACGGCAGACGCGCCCACGCGGCGTTGGTTCGACAACGGACAACAGTCGCTCCCGCATCAGATCAGGTATCATGGTGCCAACTCCCCAGCTCATTCACGACCCGTTCAAAGGCTGTAGTGATACGAGCGTCAAGGACGCGGGCGCCCGACTCGATGACGAGGTCATGGATGCCGAATCCTTCGCCGACGACCGCCATCGCCTCAAAACCTTGGTCGAGCAACTTCGGAAGCACAGCGGCGCTGACGGCCTCCACATTGTCTGCGGCAACCCGTACTAAAAATGCCTCCTGGGCAGCCGCCGATTCCGCAGTCTCATCTACGATCTTTTGGATACGATCGATCGGATCTGCGATCTCGGTGCGCAGGATGCGTTGGGTAAGTTCAAGAGCGAAACGAATGATATCGGCGAGCTCCAACGAAAACTGCTGAGCTCGAGCCTGGTGGAGTCCACGGATCGCTGCATCGAGGAGTTCATTATCCCTGCGATAGCGTTCCAACTCCTCTTTGAGCTCGCGATCGAGGATACCTCTGGCGTGCTCGATGCCTGCCGCAAAACCCTCGCTGCGGGCGAGTTCGAGCTCCTCGCGCCACTGGCTCGTCGACCGTGCCACCGTCGAGTTTCCGAGTCCAATATCCTCTAAGACAGAGTCGACTGAGGGTAGATCGAGACGGATGACATCGTTTGGATTTGATCGCGGATCCATCTAGTTCACCAGCTCCTCATCGGAACGGGCGATCATGATCTCGCCAGCGGCTTCAAGCTCGCGAACTGAACGCACGATAGATGCCTGAGCTGCCTCGACTGTGGAGAGACGAACGGGGCCAAGGATCTCAATCTCCTCCTCAAGGTCTAGCGCAGCACGCTCGGAGATGTTGCCCATCACCTTCGCGACCGAGGAGGATGATACACCCTTCAAGGCAACCGCCAGGTCCTTCGGACTCACTTGCCGCAAGACACGCTGAAGAGTGCGATCATCGAGGGCGAGCACGTCTTCAAAGACAAACATCTGCTCCCGAATTCGATCTGCCAGTTCAGGATCGACAGCATCCAGATCAGAGAGGATGCGCCGCTCGGTGGTCTGATCGATATTGTTGAGGATCTCAACGACGGAACTGAGTCCACTGTGCATCGCCACTGGGCCAGCCTTCGTCAGTCCAGCGAGCTTGCGCTGCAAGATGACCGCGGTCTGTTCCACAATCACCGGATCGACCCGGTTGAGGAGGGCGATACGTCGGGTTACGTCAGCGCGCATCTCATCGGGCATCGCGCCCATGACCTCTGCGGCCATCGTTGAGTGCACATGCGAGAGTATCAATGCCACGGCCTGGGGGTGTTCCCCCTGCAAGAAGGAGGCGAGTTGGAAGGACTCGACATGCGAGAGAAAGGAGAGCGGATTCTCAATCGAACGCCCAGAGAACTGGGCGAGGACCTCGTCGGCCTCGTTCTTACCAAGGCGAGCCGAGAGGATCTCACGTGCGGCGTCCATCCCACCTTGGCCCACGGTCTTGACCGCGATCACCGACTCGACGAACTCCTCCATCAGCTCAGTGATGGTCTCCTTCTCAAGACTTGGTAGCTTGGCGATCTCAAGAGTGAGGGCTACCGCCTCGGTCTCGCTCATCGAACGCAGCACCCGGGCGGCGAGTTCGGTGCCGAGCTGTACTAAGACGGCAGCCGACTTCTGCATGCCAGAGAGGTCCTTGACCTGGGTCATCTATCTGTTACCCCGTGATCCCATCCAGATGCGGAGCAGCTTGGCGACATCGTCTGGTTGCTTATCGATATAATCGAGTACGTCATCGGCGACGATCGGCTGCGCCATCGGCATTGAGAGAGCGGGCATGAGTTGGGTGACATCGCCAGGTCCAGGACCCAACGCCATAGTCGGAGCCGCTGCGTCCAAGAAGAGAGGTTCGATCTCGGTGCGTGCCGAGGATCGCGCCATCAACAGGATCGCCCCCACGACTCCGAGCACCAGCAACAGTATTTTGCCCAATGAGAAGATCGAACCCAGTGGGCTCGCGGCCGCGGGTGCCGCCGTGGTTTGGGTCGCAAACGGAAGGGCAACCACGCTCAGGGTGTCTCCGCGCTTGGCGACAATCCCCGCAGCCGCCGCGACCATGTTCTTGATCTTGGCAAGTGAGTAGCCACCCTTGAGCTTTGAATTCACCGCAACCGCTACCGAGAGGCGCTGCACCTGGCCAGGGGCTTGCACGGTTGTCTGGTCAATCTGACCGACCGCGTAGCTGTTATTCGTCGAGTTTTGCTTGTAGTTGCTGTTGGTGCCGTTGCCGGGGGCCGGGGTAACCGCGCCAAGGGTTCCTCCAGCGACCGTGCCCGCACCCGTAAAGGTCTGCGTCTGGGTATTAGATTGGGTGAGCGCAGATTGGGCCTTCCCCTTGACCGTTGGCACCTGTTGCGACTTGGTCGTCACCTGGTTGTAGTCGAGGGTGGCGGCCACTCGAACGTTGGCTTGGTTGGGACCGAGCACCGAGTCAAGCATCGACTGCAGCGACGTTTCAAGGGTGTTGTCATAGGCCTGGGTGGCAGAACTTGTCCCTGTTCCGGTCACTCCTTGGCCAGGTGCCGCCAGGACGTCGCCGTTCTGATCGACGACGGTCACCCCATTGGCGTTCATATTGGGGATCGCCGAGGCGACGAGGTGCACGATCGCCTGGACTTGGGTCGAGGAGAGGGTGACGCCGTTGTCAAGCGTGACGATCACCGACGCCGTGGGCGTCTGGTTTCCTCCGACCGCAAAGACATCGGTGGGAGGCAAAGCCAAGTTAACCTGTGCAGCCTGCACGCCATTGATGGCCTCGATCGTCTGCTCAAGCTGGCCCTGGAGGGCCTCCTGATAGTCAGCCTGTTGGGTGATCTGCGAGGTGGTGATACCGACACTTGACAACAAGGAGAGACCCACCGTGGAGTTGGCCGGCAGTCCGGCCTGCGCCATCGCGATGCGCTCCTGATCGACCATGTTTTGTGGCACCTCAATCACCGACCCCGAATCCTCGAGCTGATACGGAACCCCGGCGCTCGTGAGTTTTGAGGTGATCGATCCTGCATCCGAGGCTGACAGGTTCGTAAACAACACTCCATAGGTCGGCTTGGAGGTCATCGACGCAACCACAAAGACGATGGCCACCACGATCGCGAGGCCAACCAAGACGACTGCCTTCTGACCGGTGGTGAAGCCGTCTGCAAACTTCTTAAGACTCTTCGTCACATTCGACAAGGTATCCGTCGATGCCATTCCTACTCCCTACCCAAAATTCAATTGATGGAAATGAACCATTGCACTGTGTCGATCTAGCACTGTGTCGATCTAGCACTGTGTCGCGCTAGAACTGCGTCGACATCACTTGATTGATGGCACTCACGGCACCGTTGCGTAGCGCTACCACTAACTGCGTCGCAAGCAAAGATTCGTTGGAAGCCACCATGGCATCGCTGAGATTCGCCTGACCAGCAGCTACCTGCTGCGCCTGCGTCGCCGCCGTTGCTTGCGTACCTTGCAGTGAATCGATGGCGTTGCCGAGAATCTGACCAAAGGAGCTCGAGCTTGCACTCGGTGCGCTGGAACCAATCGGCGGCAGGTTTGCGCCAAGACTTGAAGTGATAGCACCGATCGCGGGCACCATTAGCTCACGATCCCGAGGACTGACAGATAGGCAGCTTTTGCCTGGCTGATGACCGATGCGTTCGCCTCGTAGCTATATTGAGCGGTGACGAGATCCCCAAGTTGGGTACCGAGGTTGATCCCTGGCTCCTTGACCATACCCTGTTTGTTCGCCAGCGTGGAACTTGGATCATAGGTCAATTCACCGTTGGGTTTTGGAGTAACGATGGAACTCACCTGCACGCCATCACCAAGTGCGTAGTTGGTAAAATTAGGGATACCTGAAGAGTTGACTGACGGCTTTGGAGCGACCAGCACCTCTTGCTCTTGGTATTGTGGTTGATTGACTCCTGCGATATCATTCGCATTCGCGATGTTAGAACCGATCGAATTGAGCCAAGTTTGCTCAACGTTCACGCCAGTTCCTGCGATATTGATTGCACCGAACAGCGACATCAGAATTGACCTCCCATTGCTCCTGAGAGGACCTGGAATTGTGTGGTGAGTTGATCGGAGACGGCTTGGTACGCCAGCGCATTGTTCTGTAACCGAACCAACTGGTTGCCCATAGAGACATTGTTGCCATCAAGTGATTCCGCGTTTGTCGACGGGGTCAGTGTTGCTGCTGCAGTCCCCCCATTGGCCAGCGCATTCGAGAGCGAAGACTGGAAGGAGACGTTGGTCGCTTGGAACCCTGGCGTATTGACATTAGCCATATTGTTCGCAATCGCATGCTGTTGCGATGTCAATCCATCAAGAGCAAACTGGAGAGCCTGAATCGAGGTAGAACCCACGGTAGCGCCCTTTCAAAGAAAAGCTATCCGTAGCCCACTGCCGAGCGATCCGTGCCCGTAGGAATAGCTTCGGTTCACCCATCGACCCACTTAAATAACTTTTGTAGATGGGTGCCATTGCATCACATTCACCGCCGGCAAGCAACCGAGTAGAAGCAAAAGGGTCGAATGGCCGCACTGGAACAAAGCTATCAAGGCAGCTTGATACGCGTTCTGAAGTAGTGGGACGAAATCACTGGCGAAGATAAGGAAAATCCGTAAGCAGGATGAAGGATTTCAAGCGAGTAATTAAGTGGTGGTGACCGCTCCTTCGAGCGAAGAGAAGTACTGCCAAGAGCGAACGGACTAGGCGTACCGAAGACGACACCAGTTAGGCGAGTACGTCGATCAGTACAATCCGCTCGGGGTCCTTCATGCGAGAGTATCGCAACACCGTTGAAAATGCGTCCATGCGTGAACGCAACTCCTCACTCAACTCCTGCGTACGAAGAACAAGCGACTCCGAACGATCCCGCAAGACCCGAGGCAGATGGACACTTGGCTGCTCATAGCAGAAGCTCGTCGTCACCACCCTGCCGGTGGCGAGGGAGTCCGCAACGGCGTTCAGATGCTCCTCGTACGCATCAAGATAGGCGAGCCACTCATCCATCCGCGTTCACCAACACCGCTGCCTGACGCCAAGCATTCATCAGTGGGCGAAGCACCGCCTCAGCCTCCGCGAGCAACTCGCGCTCCTTGGCGAGGTTCGAGCGAACGAGACGATCGAGCGAGTACTCATACAGTCGCCGAATATCACTCGCACCATCCCACACTTCGACCTGCAGGCAGTCGCGGAGTAAGGCCACAACCGCCTGTGCATTCTTGAGTCCACAGTGGATCTCATGGAGATCATTCTTCTCGTAACCGCTTAGTGCGCGGGCGAGAGAGGCATCTAACTGGTCGATTACCATCAACAAACGCGCAGATGGCGAGGCTGTCTGTACAGCGTTGATCATATAGCTGCGTCTACCCGAATAGACCATGGGACATCCTTTCTACAGCAACTGGGCAGTCTGGGCAACAGCACCGCTTCGACAGGTCTTCCGTGGACCAGTCCACTCGTGATCTCGACGAGATCGGGCGCGGACGCTTCCCACCATGGCTCTCCTATCGGCACGGAATAAGCTCTTCCTTACTATAAATTCAGGCCATGTCGGTGAATTTGGGAACACTTCAGTGGATTGACCCCAGTGACTTCAGTGTCTCGTTTCTTGAGTAGGTTCACCTTTTAACCTCGCCACACTCGCCCATCCCCACGAGAACCCCTATGAATGACCACGGGATTACGTTCCACAACATCACGCACAGACTTTCCCAGATCTCAGTCCTAGTCCCTCAAGGAGTTGGTCGAGGCGTCAAATACTCGAGCCACCTTATAAAGCTAACCTCCAACTGTGTCGACACTGAAGTGTCCTGTAGTCCCTCAAGTTTGAGAAAGAAGCTACGCTTATGCCTGCCTCCCCTGTCGTTGTGGTAGCCATCCTGGCCGACGAAAGTACTCGCAAGGCGACAAAACGCTATTTGAACGAGGTCACTCCTGCAAGCTTTCCAGTAGTCTGTCTCCTCGAAGGTGGCGAACTCGACCCTAGGGATCGGACAAAGATCGAAAGTGCCGAACACGCGGCGATCCTCACGCCCGACTCCTCCCTCCCTAGTGGCTGGATCGATGAATTGATGTGGGTAGCACGCCAGCACCCTGATCACGTTGTTGTCCCTGGTTCTCCAAATGTGCTAGGCCCACAACGCTTCATCCTGGAAGAGGGCCAATCGGTCGCACGACAGGGAGACCAAACCGTTTACGCCCGTGAACATCGCAAGGCGTTCTCTCGCATCGTAGAGCAGATTCAGTTCGCAACCGACCTTGTGGCTATGGCACCAGGGCCTTGGGTTGGGGAGGTTCTGCGGTCATCTCCTGGAACCTGCTTCGATGTCTTCAAAAGGCTATACAAGGACCGCCCCCTGTTGCTTGCTCAAGGTGCAGCGGTATTTTCATCAGTAGTCAAACAACGCCTGATCCCTGGCGCTAAGAGAACGGCCCCTCTGGTCTCATTATGCATGATCATCAAAGACGAAGAGGGGTATCTTGGTGATGCCCTGGACTCGGTAGAGGGGTTGGCTGATGAGATTATCGTCTACGATACCGGATCCAGCGATCGCAGCATTGAGATTGCCGAGAACTACGGCGCCAAAGTAATCCTTGGCCAATGGCGAGATGACTTCGCATGGGCAAGGAACCAAACCCTAGATCATGCGAATGGTCAGTGGATTCTCTGGATCGATGCCGATGAACGCGTGCGAGGTGACATAGACGCACTTCGGCTTCGCCTCGAGGACCCCTTCGCTCCCTATGAGTCCTATTCGATCCGCATCCAAAATGCAACAGGGGCAGGGCTAACCAGTATGGAGCACTTTGCTAACCGTATCTTCCGAAGAAAGGACTGCTACTGGCGAGGAGCAATCCACGAGACTGTATGGTATCGAGACAACCGTCGAACGAACTATACCATCAGAGCACCAGAACTGTATTTGGAGCACCTTGGGTATCTCGATGCTTCGCTTGCCGGTCGCAACAAGGCAGACCGCAACATCAGCGTTTCCGATCAGAATGAGTCCGCAGACTCTCTCGAAGAAGTTGCCCTCCATAAAGCTCGTTCCCTCACGATGGGAGGTCGTTTCGATGAAGCGATTGAGCTGCTTGAAACCAAGGTTCTCGGTCGCGACTCCCCTGCCATGCACCGAATCGCGCTTTTGATGCTTGGGGTCTGGTATCGGGTGGTCGGACGCTATGACGATGCGAAAGCCATTCTTGCTCAATATGGTGATGCCGAAATAGATCCAGCCTTTGCCGAGGCCGAGTATGCACAGCTTGCCTTTGTCCAGGGGGACTTTGACGAGGTGCTACGTCATGTGAATCAAGTCACACACTTCGTTGCTGATCGCGATGGCTTAACCGTCTCCCCCGATAATCTTGCTGGCCTCAAGGCACGGGCACTGGCACAGCTTGGCCGGCACGAGGAAGCAGCACAGACAATTCTTGGAGCTCTACAGCGAGGAGTGTTAGAGGTTCATCTTGGAGAACTCATCGACTGGATGGACCAAGGTGGCGTACCGATGTCGGAACTGGCGAAGGCTATCCCTGATAGTAAGAAGACGCTAGTGCTTGCCCAGCTCCTACAGATCGATCCAGTAGTCGCGGATCAGGTATTAGTGGAGCTCCATGATGCAAACCCCACGGACCTTGCGATTCTGGCGACCGCCTCGCTCGTTGCGAAGCAGCTTGACTCGCAACGTCAGACCTCTTGGCGAGCGACACTGGCTAAAGCGGGTCTGGTGAACGCTTAGGAATCCGAGGGGCGATTGGACTCCTCGATTGCTCGGAGTGCATCCTCGAGATCGCTCCAAGCTTGAAGCTCAGAGAGAATCTCCTCGTCTGGAGCATGGGCAATGTCTGTGAGCCGATGCCAACCAACCCCAGCTTGCGTCCGTGACATCGCTAGTAGGTCTTGTTGAATCTCCTGTGCTAGCGCCTGTATGCAATGAATCTCCAATAACTCTACATCCTTGAACCGTGCACCACACTTACAAACACAGGTCGTGTAGGTGCCCGGATCCGCTTGATGCCCTGTCGCTACATGATCTAGCTTATGCTCACGCTCCACGAGACAACACCTCTCCAAGTTGGCGAAGCGAATGGCCCCAATCGCCAAGACGATACTCATCTCCAAATGGGTTGTTCGGGCGATCAAGTGGCCTTGGAAAGAGGTGCTGGCAATCAGTGAACTCCCAGTCTGCTTTGCGTACCAAGGTGACTTCGAGCACGTCATAACCCATTACTCCATCAGCGAGTGCTCGAGCTCCATAGTTATTGGCATGGACATGGACGATCTGGTGGGTGCCAAACAGGACTTCTAGAGAACGATAGACCCGCGCTTGGAACGCATGATCCTCCACAATGCGTAAGAGGTGATGTAACTCCATGACGATTTGGCTAAACGGTGCGAGGTCGTGGGGTCTAAGTTGCGGCAGTATGTCCCACTCCCCTCCCTCGATGTCGATGTTAAGAATGAGATCATCTCGGGTCTCATTGTGGTGGGTCGCAAGCGCATCTCCAAGACTGATCATGGTCTCGCTGGTCTTAGCGCCAAGTCCTAAACGATAAAAAACTGTCTCGCCTTCAACAGGAGGTGGCGCATCGATCGTATGGTCATATTGATAGACACGATTGTTCCTCATAGCCATCGCCTGATCCCACGTAACCTCTTGTCCAATGCCAAAGTTGTAGGCAATGGTGTTGGCGAGACCACGGTCAACCATCACGTAGCCTCCGTCGTTGGCTCCACCGACCCTGATGAACTCAGCACCATAAGGAGTCATGGGGGTAAGAAGGTTCTGAAGTTCCAATAGGGCACCTATATCCGTTGGCGCGAGAAACCGTGGACCCTGTTGGGCAACAAACGAAAGGTAAGCGATCTGTTCCTCGAGGGTTGCTTGACGCTCACGCAAGTGATTGAGAACAGCGGCGACTTGGGCATCCATCATCTAACTCCTTAACTGGGTTACTGAGAACATCTTTATAACGACTCTGTGCTCTTGGCCTCTAGAAGAGCGCCCGTATCGATATCGATCCAACGGTCAAAAAACAGCGTGTCAGCATAACTGGTACCAAAGACGCGATCAAGGGCAAGGAGGAGTGCAAGTCGAGGAGTTGTGACACCCTTCTCTGCTCTGGCAAGTGCTGCTACTGAAAACCGAGTCACCTTCGCCAATTGGCGTAGGCTCATCCCTCGTTCCTCTCGTGGCCTGCGTAACGATTCACCAAGGGATTCAGACCAAGCGATGCGAGGGTAATGACGTTGGTAGAAGTCGGTAACCACGAGCTGGTCGCCTCGTTTGATGGCGATCCGAGATGATGGTTTGAAATCCGAGCGCAAGTTAGATCCTAACAGCGTATCAAGAACCTTCATCTGTTGATAGGTTGGATGAGCAGCACAACGTTCCCATGTCCATATCGTGTAGGAGCCTACCCCGCACCTCTTTGCCACCGTATTAACTTGCATCCCGATTTTGATTCTCGCATGCTTCAAGGATGTGGCATGTCGTGCGGTCCAACAAGGCTGTTTAGCCTTTTTGCGGAGAGGCTTGTTATGATAATTGGAGGAGTCGCGTTGCGCTGGCCTCTGACGATCCACAAAGAGATCTTTTAACTTCAACGTCCAGTCATCAAGATAATACTGGTGGCTAAAGTCGCTCCCGGGTAGCTGATCGATTGAGCGCAGAAACCGTAGCGATGGCTTTGCTGTAGCGTTCTCTACCTCGACTAGCCATGCATAGGAACATCCCAGTATCCCGCTTAATTTGAGTACAGAGTACCCGTAAGCCTCACGCTCCCTCCGAATTACTTGCCCCTTGTCTCGGTTCCACACATTCTCATTGAACCGCTGGTAAAATTCAGTGGCCTCTTCGTATGCAGCCTGCGTGGAGCAAATTGGTACATCGGGCAAAAAATGTTCGTGGAACCTGGTGCCGAGTAGTTCGTCAAGACTTACAAGGTACCCATAGGTTGGAGAGGATTGATAGCATGTCTCCCATGTCGAGAGCATCACCAAGGAGATGCCCAATTCGGATGCAAGATGGCGTGAGGACACATCAAGTGCTAAGCGTGCGAACCGTAAGCTAGCGCCATAAATGGCTCCCCACTCCTGAGAAGGAGGTGCGTCTTGTCGTTCTCCACGCTTCTCTCTGTCCCGTTTGCGTTGCTCTCTAGCGGCCGGATCAAGCGTAAACCGGGCATCAGGTGCGAGTTGGGCGTGGAAGGAGGATTCCAAAATCTCGTCAATACTAGTCAGTATCTGCATAGTGGGAAACTGAATTCCATTCTCGATGGCACAAACCTTCCAAGAGAGTACCGAGGTTAGAGGCCAGGCCTGTCTGTGAGTAGCCCTTTGACTTACGGAGGGACCTTAGTGCTTGTGCGTACTCAAACGTCCAAGGCACTCTTGCCTCTTGGACTTTGCTCGTGTTCGATAGGGTCCGTTTGCGTGGTCTAGCTACGGATTCGGGTTGTCGAGTTGTCGCAGTCATGTTTGTGGCTCCGCTCCAACACTAGTAAGCACGTCACCGGAATGCTCGCCTCTGTGCCCTATGCGTATTTGCTGACGATACCTAGCGTCCTTCCATAGGTCGAGACGTGCCTTTACTTGGGGCTCAAGGCTTTCGTGTAGAGAGACCGCATTCGTGGGCAACTCACCAGGATAGAGCTCAAGCAGTGCTTGTGCACCATAGAGGTCCTGGTGATCCAATAGCAACGCAATGGTGTTGGAGAGGTCGTCGATCCCCCACTCAGTGAGGGTCCGAGCAACTTGGAGTTCAGTCGCATTGAAGTGATCGAGCTCAACATCACCAGTGAAGGCCCCTGCAATCGCTCGTTCCGCAATACGTGCGCTCTGGCTCCAAGAGAAGGTAGTGCTTGTTGCCAGTCCCGATTGGATTCGTTGCTCATGAACCGAGTCATCAACAAGAGCTAGACGGATTCCCTGAGTAAGGTCTTCGACAGAGACCTCTAACCAATGGTACCTCCCGCCAATTGGACCATAATTATCAACAGCTGGCTGATCGCTAATGGCGACAGAGGCTTTAACCAGAATGGCATTGGTGTCGTTTGCATAGTCATCGGCGGCACCTCCTCGAGTCAGCACTACAGCCGTGCCGAGACTCATCGCTTCGAGTCCACCAAGATAGAAACCTTCTGCTCGATAGGGATGCACAAGCGCCTGCGACTCTGCAACAAGCAGATCGAGGTCGTCCCGGCTGAGGCTCTCGCGAAGCACTTGGGTAATCTCACCCACGCGGGGGTACAGCTTTACTAAGTCATCAACAAGTGACTGACCTTGATAGAAGGAATTGTTGCCAGATTCTTTAATAACGACTGAGACCCCGCTGAGCTCGTCATCGTCAAGGGCATCAAGAGCCCGAATGAAGAGATCTATGCCTTTGCGCCAAATTCCACCGCCGAGGAAAAGCAGCTGATTGGGCTTCTTGACGGGGAACTTGATCGAAGGCGGTCGCACTCCCAGTGGCACGATTCTGACCTTTTGGGGATCCGCTCCGGCCTCGACCCAACAGGACTTGACAAAGTTTGTATGCACCCACACTTGATCGACGTTATCCAGGGCCTTGACCCACTCAAGAGGTACACCACCGAACTCCCAGGGTTGGATCACAATGAAGATCCGCGAGTTTGGTCGTTCCCAATTGGGTGGCCAGAACTGGCGAATACACACGTCTGCACCATCACTTGAGCCGAGTGGGAAGGGCTCAAGTCCGAGTCGCGCACATCCAATCTCTACTTGTTCTGGGTCTTCATCCCATGAATTGAGTGCAACGAGATGGCCACGGCTCCGAAGCGCATCTGCAAGGTTGAGATTAACGATGCCATAGCTGTTGTCAAAACGAGTATTGCCTTCAAAAACGATTCTCATAGGACTCCTGTGGTGCGCATACTACCAAAAGCATCGGAGAAACTCATGTCTTCTTAATGTTGGATTCAGACCTTGATGAGGCTTTCAACCCTCTCTGGACAATTTTCCTATCAAGCTCTGCGCCTCGTGTGTCGAAGATCTTAGGGATACCAGGTAGATCCTGGTGTTACGTATATGAATACGAGGGAATTCAAGGAGGATTCATGTCCCTATCGGTTAATACAAACATCTCGGCCATTGAGGCGTACAATAACTTGAACGCCACTAACAACGCGATGCAAACGTCCATCAACCAGCTGTCTTCAGGCTTGAAGATCCAAAACGCCTCCCAAGGTGCTGCGGACTACGTGATCTCACAGGGTCTACAGACTCAGGCGAATGGTCTGGGTGTTGCTATCAACAACGGTCAGGATGCCACCTCGGTACTCCAGATCGCCACGGGTGCCATGAACCAGCAGATCTCGATCTTGCAGACCATGAACCAGTTGGCAACCCAAGCTGCGAACGCTGGCGCGAACAACACCACGTCGAACAACGCCGACCAACAAGAGTTTGCGGCTCTACAGAACCAGCTGGATCAGATCGCGAACTCAACACAGTTCGGCTCCACTCAGTTGCTCAACGGGACCTATACCGGACAGTCATTCCAGATTGGTGCTTACGCCGCATCAGTAGACCAGGTAGTGGTGAGCATCGGTAATCTTGGATCAGCTTCGCTTGGTGTCAGCGCGGCATCGGTGAACATCTCGACGGCTTCTGCCGCGTTCTCTGCGATGGCATCAGTACAGGCGGCAATCACAACGGTTGCCTCTGCTGAAGCTGCCATTGGCGCGACTCAGAACCAGATCCAGGACATCATCGCCAACGACACCGTTGCCCAGCAAAACGTGACCTCAGCGAACTCGACGCTGGTCGACACCAACATGGCCAAGGCGATGACAAACTTCTCGTCCCAGCAGGTGTTGATGCAGGCTGGTGTTGCGATGTTGTCCCAAGCCCAGGCACTACCTCAGTTGATCCTGAAACTAATCCCATAGTTTCTCCTTACTCTCACTATGGGCCAGGGATCGCGTATCCTTGGCCCATTTTGGGTAGTACCTCTTATTTCGTTCTCTAGATCAGCCGAAGCTCATCACAGGCCAAGGAGGTCACATGTCTTCGATATCACCAACGACCAGTACTACTTCAACAACTGGAACGACTAGCACCAGTTCCACCTCGTCAAGCACCACCAGTCCCTTCGCGCCTCCGATCCAATTCAATGGTGTTATCTCAGGCTTAGACACCAGCTCAATCATCAATGCGCTCATGCAGGCCTATGAGCAACCTCAAGTAGATATCCAAAACCAGATCACTTCATTGAACAACAACCTGAATGACTACCAACAGCTCTCATCAGATTTCCTCAACCTCCAAACCGCAGCCAACAATCTCACCTCAGCCTCCGACTGGCAAATCACCTCCGCGACTACCTCGAATCCAGCAGTGGCCACCGCCACGACCACCTCAGGGGCTACTCCCTCAACGATCAGCTTCAACGTTGATCAACTCGCCCAAGGCAATGTGCTTGCCGGAGCCAACACACTCAGTTCACTCTCATCCACCGCCGCCTCGGGCAACTTCCTACTCTCTTCTAGCGCGGCAGGTTTTGGAGTCAGTTCCCTCGCTGGCAGCTCCTTGTCCGTTGGAACCCATTCATTTGATGTCACCCAAGCGCTCACTGGAGGTACAGCCTCGGCAACAACTGCTCTCGCTAGCTCAGTGACGATTGGCTCCTCGAATGACACTATCGATGCAACCGTCAATGGAACTACCGAAACCTTTACCATCGCTTCGGGCACCTATACCCCTTCCCAACTGGCCCAAGCGATTAGCACAGCGTCGAGTGCATCCGGCACTCCTCTTCTCAATGCGCAGGTCAATTCACGGGGACAATTAGAAGTTGGAACATCGCTTCTTGGGTCATCGGCCTCACTCCAACTCACCGGCGGGACTGCGCTTTCAACGCTCGGTCTAAGCACCCAATCAACCGCCTCGGTCGGAACCGCAGGCTCGATTACCCTTGATGGCACAGCTACGGCAATCAACAACGTCCAGTCAGGTTCAACCACCACGCTCACAGACGGTTCCGGTGGCACGATCACCATGGGAATCGGTGCCTTCGGCATCGCCAAGGGGAGCTTCAGCGCCTCGGAGATCTCCGCTGGTAGTGGCAGCCTGAGTTCGGTGGTCTCTGATATCAACGCCTCGAGTTCCGGTGTTACCGCGTCAGCGGTACAGGTGGGAACAAATGCGTACATCCTCCAACTTTCTTCGAACACTACAGGAACCGATGGCAACATCACCGTTGAGTCATCGCCATTCTCTGCGTCGGTCGGGAGCTTCAACTCTATTACCGCAGGCCAAAATGCTGTCATCAGCGTCGGTGGTACCAACGGTTATGAGTTGTCGTCACAGACCAATACGGTGTCAGGAGTTCTACCAGGTGTAAACATCAATCTGGTATCGGCGCAAGCTCCAGGGTCATCCCCCATCACCCTTTCGGTAACTCCGAATGGTGCCAAAATGGCAACAGACGTTCAATCACTCATCACGGCAGCCAACACGGCGCTCTCGGACATCAATAAGTACGCTGGCTATAACGCCGCCACCGGAACCGGCGGGCCACTGATGGGCAACTCTGACCTCAACGCCCTGACCTCGCAAATTCTTGGGGTTATCTCGAATGAAGTGGGGTTGAACGGAACAACAGCGGCGAATGCAGGGATCACCCTCAACAAGAACGGATCGATCGACTTCAACGCCACCACCTTTGCCCAAGCCTATGATGCCAATCCATCACAAGTCGCCTCCCTCTTCACTCAGGGTGGCTCACTAAATGCGACTTCTAACGCCTACTCGGGCTCGGTAACCCTTAGTTATGCGGGCAACGCAACCCAAGCAGGCAGCTACCCTATCGTGATCACACATTCGGCAACCCAAGCGGTAGATACCGGCAGTATTGTCTCAGGTGGTGCAATTACCAGTGCCGAATCGCTCTCCTTCACCTCTGGTGGCTCAACTGCGACTTATGCAGCAAGTGCTGGCGAATCGCTCACTAGCATTGCAGCGGGCATCAACGCGTCCTTCGCATCGTCGGGTCTTGCGCTGAGCGCAACAGTCAACACCACCTCATCTGGCTCCCAGCTTGTGGTCTCCTCACAGAACTATGGCTCTGCACAGAGCTTTACCGTGGCGACTAGTGGAACAACCGGCCAGCTCGGTCTCACCGCGAACGGCACCACCTATGCGGGAACTGATGTGGCTGGGACTATCGATGGAGTGACAGCGACCGGCAGTGGCCAGTATCTCTCGGCACCTATTGATAATCCGACGCTGGCCGGACTCTCGCTGCAAGTGACGGCGACTGGAATCACGAGTGCAACGACTCTTGGTGATTTTACCTATACCCCAGGCATTGCGGGTGGCATGGGCGCGACAGGGTATGGAGCATCCGATCCGACCACAGGGTCGCTGTCGAGCACGATTTCTAGCCTCAACCAGCAGATCGCAAGTTTGCAACAACAGTACAACAACTACACTCCGATGATCCAATCAGAGCAGAAGATGCTCCAGCAGGAGTTCGACAACATGGAGACCCAGCTCGGAACTCTCAAGAATCAGGGCAGTTATCTCTCGAGTGAAATTGCTCAGCTGCCCACAGGTGGATAGAGTTGATGAAAGTTAACATTCAGCGATCAGCGCCATTGTGAGTGCCTCTTGACTCTTTCCAGATGGCTAATGATTGGTTGATGATAACGGTGTTTAACTTTTTCAAACATCTGCCTGCGGGCTAATTGCGTCGACTCTCATGAGCGGTAGTTCCGTTGATCTTCACTGAGAACTGATTTGGAACCAGCCCACAACTTTGTTGGCCAGGGTTATTTTAGATGAAATAACATCGACAACATACACGATATCTCTACCTCAGACTTGATTGTATTGATTGACATCCTGGGGTTCGATAACTGTGCACCGACGAATTCATATAGCGGCCACGCCACCCTGACCGACGTAGGCAGAAAGGTCTAATCAATTCTCCAAATCCCTATGAACCCAGATCCCCCCAGCATACAATCCTTGAGTCCCTCGGGTTTGAAAACCCTTCTTACTCGGACCGCCCGACGTAGCGGCTAGTTTGCAGTGCCACTTTCAGAACGATTAGCTAGTTGAGCTGAGAGTCTGAAATGGCGATCAAAAGATGAATTGAACGCGTAGTTTTCTCGATTACCTGAACCTCATCGAATTCTTAGTCGTTAACGAGACAACCCCGAGAATGGTTCCCTATCTACCAAGCAAACACCGAGGGTGTAGCACTGAGAACTCATTCCTGACCAAAGCAGCGCAGAGGAAGTATAGTAGAGCGCGACGCGGTCTTCTCGAATACAAAGTGAATGGGACTCACGCAGCCCTCCGGAATTACATGGAACTTCCTAGAGACCATAGACCGCAGTATTGGTAGGTGCAATGAACAGTAGCAGCGTCTTGCCGTCAACCCCTCGAGTAACCACCTAGTACAGTCCCTGTCTGTGCTTTACATCGCAGCAGGCGCGGCTACTTAAGCTTTATATCGCAATAATACTTCCAAAACCTGAATCGCATTCAGCGCCGCGCCTTTGCGTAAGTTATCCCCCGATACAAAGAAGGCGATCCCATTTGTCGATGACCGGTCGGGTCGAATCCGTCCAATCAGGACTGGATCGATCCCAGCCGAAGCGAGAGGAGTTGGCAGCTCAACGATCTGACAACCTGGTTCCTGTCTGAGCGCGTCCACGAACGACTCCACCCGGGGAGTATCTCGGCACTCTGCAACAATCGCGATGCTGTGTCCCGTAAAGACCGGTACCCTTACACAGGTAACATGGCAGCGCAGATCAGCCAACCCCAAAATTTTGCGGGACTCATTGACAAACTTCTCCTCCTCAGAGGTGTCGCCATCGTGAAGATCCCCTGCGAGGGGGATGACATTTCCGGCAAGTACAGCTGGGAACTTTACCGGAGACATGAAGTCGACGGCACCGCCATCGAAGGTGAGTGCGGCAAGATTTGGTCGTTGCAGTTCGGCATCAAGTTCTGCCACCCCTTCCCTGCCCGCCCCAGAGGCTGCCTGGTAGGTCGCAGCGATCACGCGTTCGAGGCCAAAGAGGCGATCGATGATCGCCAATGGAGGCATCGCAATCATCGTCGTGCAGTTTGGATTAGCGATGATCCCAAGCGGGTGGCGCACAACTTCCCTAGGATTGACCTCCGGAACCACCAATGGGACATTCGGGTCCATCCGATACGCTGATGAGTTGTCGATCACGACCGCTCCGGCCTCGACGAAGCGAGGAGCGTGCACTTTGGAAGCGGTCGCCCCGATCGAGAAGACGGCGTAATCGATCCCGCGAAGGTCTGCTGTCTTCACGTCCTCCACCTCAATGGACCGCCCATCAAACTCGATGACGGTACCTGCTGATCGTGGGGATGCAAAGAAGCGAATGTGATCGAATGGAACCTTCCGTTCCTCAAGGATCTGGCGCATCACACCACCCACTTGGCCGGTTGCACCTACGATAGCAATGGTTCCAGCGCTCCTCATAGCGAAAACGCCTCATGTAACGCCTGCACGGCCGTCTCTAGCTGTTCGACCCGAATGACACAGGAAATTCGGATAGCTGAAGTGGAGATCATCTCGATGTTGATATGGTGATTAGCCAGCGTCTCAAACATCGTGGCGGTGACACCGGGGTGGGATTTCATCCCTGCTCCAACGAGGGAGACACGACCAATCGCCGTGTCAGTCACCACCCGACTCGCGTCGACTTGCCTTGCCACCTCCTCGGTCACGCTTCGCGCGAGTTCAAGGTCGAGTTTTGGCGCCGTAAAGGAGATGTCCGTATGGCCCTCGATAGAGGTATTCTGCACAATCATGTCGACATTCACACCAGCGTCGGCGATGACGCGAAAAATTCGAGCCGCCACACCAGGGCGATCAGGCACCCTCAACAAGGTGAGCTTGACCTCAGATGCATCATGCGAGATCGCGCTCACTACCGCCTGTTCCATTGTCTCTTCCTCCTCTACCACCCAGGTACCCGGCTCCCAGGTGAAACTCGAACGAACATGGAGTCTCACCCCATAGTTTCTGGCAAATTCAACTGAACGCAATGCAAGCACCCTGCCACCGGAGGCCGAGAGCTCAAGCATCTCCTCAAATGAAATCCTTGGGATCTTGCGGGCGCTCGGAACCACACGAGGATCAGCCGTGAATACCCCAGAGACATCGGTATAGATCTCGCAAACGTTCGCTCCAAGGCTGGCTGCGATAGCGACCGCTGTCGTATCAGAGCCTCCGCGTCCGAGCGTCGTGACATTGCGATCCGTGGAGACCCCCTGGAAACCCGCTATCACCGGAACCACCCCGGCGGCGAGTGCTGCCTTAATCCGCTCGGGTTTGATCTCGACTATTTTTGCTTTGGTGTGGTCGGTGTCAGTGATGATGCCTGCCTGCGAACCCGTAAAGGATTCTGCCGCCACCCCCAGGTCAGCAAGCGCCATACAGAGCAACGACACCGAGATGCGCTCACCGGCCGTAAGTAACATGTCCATCTCGCGTGGAGGGATCGTCCTACTGACATCCCCTGCGAGTCGGATCAGGTCATCGGTGGTCTTCCCCATCGCAGAGACGACCACCACCACATCGTCCCCCCTACGCCTTGAGCGTGCTACGTAGTCAGCAACCGTGCGAATGCGGTCAGCATCAGCCACTGAAGTGCCGCCGTACTTCTGAATTATGAGAGCCACTCGAACAATCTAACAGCCCGAAAGGGTCGAACCAAGAGGATCGAGCGGTCTTGTGCTATTAAAGTGTTCACGTGCCAAGCGAAAAGCGGGCTCGAATCCGAGCGAACCAACAGAAATTGAAAGAAGCGGAAATGGCGCGTGCTAAGCGACGTCGACTGATGCGCAACGGCGCCATCGTGGTGGTAGCTGCGATCGTCGTCTTTGTGGGGATCTACCTACTCACCAAGCCCCCGACGAAGAAGACAACGGCCGCCACCAAGACAACGTCGACTGCTGCGAAGACTACGAGTTATCTGCTGCCCAATGGGTGCCCCAATCCGAGCGCCACCATCCCACGCAAAACCCACTTCAAGAAGTATCCACCAGAATGTCTGAATCCGAGTGATCACTACACTGCCGTCGTCAACACCACGGCCGGAACCTTTGACGTGAAGCTCGAACCAAATCTGGGACCAAAGTCGGCAAACAACTTCTATGTACTATCGCTCTATCACTTCTTCAACGGAACCACGTTTTTCAGAGTCATTCCCGGGTTTGTGATTCAGGGTGGTAGTCCAACCAACAACGACTTCGGGACTCCGGGTTATAGCTTCGGCGACAAGAACCCTCCGGCCGGTTCCTATCACATCGGAACTGTAGCGATGGCCAACAGCGGATCACCGAACTCCAACGGAAGCCAGTTTTTTGTGGTTTCCGGAACTGCCGGCGAAAAAGAGCTGAGTGACACCTACAGTGTCTTTGGACAGGTGACCAAAGGGCTATCGGTCATCGCAAAGATCGATGCTGGCGGAAGTACTGCCAACAACGGTATCCCGCCAAAGACAACCTACAAGATCAACACGGTCACGATCCAGGTAACCAAGTAATACCGGCCCCTAACACACATGCGAAGGAGTAACAATGCTCGGCAAGAAGAAGGAAAACTACCCGTGCCCTGAGGCTGATGGTTCGAGTCCGCAGGTTCGACACTTCGATGCGAGCCCTTCGTACTGCCTCGAAGACAACACCAGCTATGAAGCCATCATGGAAACCAACCATGGCACAATGCGCTTTGAGCTCTTCCCTGAACGCGCGCCCATCACCGTCAACAGCTTCGTCTTCCTCGCGCGCTACCACTACTTCGATGGGATCAACTTCCACCGGATCATTCCAGGGTTTGTCGTTCAAGGCGGTGATCCAACAGGCTCGGGTGCAGGAGGCCCAGGCTATAAGTTCCGCGACGAACTGCCAAACGCGGGTGAGTACAAGCTCGGCAGCTTGGCCATGGCCAACGCCGGCCCAAACACCAATGGGAGCCAATTCTTTATCATCTCTGGACCTAGTGGCGTATCGCTACCGCCACTCTACAGCCTCTTTGGTCAACTCATTGAGGGTGATGAGGTGCTTACCATCCTTGAACAAGCTGGCTCGCCGAACGGCACACCCAAATCAGAATGCACTATGAGTGCTGTTAGTATACGCCAAGAATAAGGGAGAGTATCAACATTCCATGCCCTTATTCAATCATCTAGTGGAAGCTTTTCTTGAGTTCCATAAACCATCGCTTCAAGCTTGTGAAGCTCGATAATTCTGCAGGCAAAAACCGGAATCCTCTAACAGTGACAACCTCTTCGAACGTGAATCCCTAATTCGTTCCGAATAACATCGTAAATAGCCCTCTTGGCAAAGATCTGGACGCTCTTCTCCGACAACCGCACTTCGACCTGGGTCCCAACCAGGCGATATTGCACCGAGTAATAATGACGGTCAGCGCTCACAATGATGTGATAGTCAATGCTGACCTTGGCCCGCTTCCAGGTGGCAAACTCATAGGGAGTAGCTGGTAGTGGTCGTAGATGGTCGCGTTCAATGCTCTCGAAGAGTTCCTGACGTGAGGTACCAAGGGACTTGGTGACTCTATGGTTGAGATCCCAGGTGAGCTTTGCAATCGCGGCATTGGCTTCGACAACGCTGAAGAAGCGTTCGTGACGGAGTCGAGCCAGAATCCTCGTCTCAACCCGGTAGACGCTGCCCTCGGCCTTTGCCTTATCCTTTGGCCGATACGCCGCGAGTAGCCGCGGGCTCGATTGCATAATGGGTGCAGAACTCGGTAAAGGTTGCGTTGTAGATGAGCTCGTCACGGGTGTGCTTGGTCACCGCACTCCGGAGATTATCAGGGATGATCTTGACGGGAAGCCCACCGAAGAACTCATGCGCATCCATGATGGCAAAGAGGAAGTCATCGATACGCTGGGACTCATCGACCCCCGCGAAGGTGTAGCCCGAGTAGGCCAGGGCGGCGACAAAGACCTGGGCGTAGAAAGCGATCTCGCCGGTGGCTCGGTCCCAGATGCAGATTTCGGAGGTTTTCGGACAGCCATTTCGGTCCAATCCGGACACCCGTTTCGGAGTTTTCGGACACGTAGACCGGGTGGGCCATTGAGGTAGCCATACTGAATCGGACAACGAGTTTTCCGAGGAGGTAGTTGTGTCACGTCCCCGCATCATCATTGGCCAAATCAGAGAAGTACTGAGGCTCGCTCTCGCTGAGCAACGGAGCATCCGAGAGATCTCCAAAGCCACTTCACTACCCAAGAGC
>JAKAQR010000065.1 GCA_021819725.1 Actinomycetes bacterium | reverse complement strand
TAAAGTGTAACGCCCCACCACCTGGAGAATTGGGACGACAAAACCTAAGCATCCGACGATGCGAGCTGGTCTTTGCGTTGTGAGCTGTTAGGCCTCGGCGACCCTCTCGGTTACGGTGACCTCAAACCCGAGGGCTTCGATCCGCTTGCTCAGTCGCTTTACCTGAACAGTTGGATCGTTGTGGCTCTCGAAGTAATTGGCACCTGATTCTTCAGATGCACAAGGGATAGCACAAGCATGACATGCATCTGTGGTGTGCGCTAGCTCATCAGGACCAAACGGTGATGCGCGTTGCGGCGAGAGCGTCCTTCGGTCACTGATGGTGGCGCCAAGGCGGTAGGCGGTTAGGATCGCAGGCGTAATGGAGTGCGTCGTCAATGTCTCGGAGGGTCGCCGACAGGCGGTTATTGACCTCATCGCGCTGAGCTGCGCTGGATCACTCCTTGACGTGCACAGCGATCCAGACTATGACCGGTCGGTGTTCACGCTGGCAGGGCCCAGGGTGTATGACGACGTACAGCGGCTTGTGCGACGGACCGTCGAGCTTGTCGACTTCGGCTCCTATCATGGCATCCACCCGGCGCTTGGGACTCTGGACGTCATCCCATTTGTCCCGCTCGGTGCAGAATCCCTCAGCTTGGCGGTCGAGTTGCGCGATCGACTGGGCGAATGGTTAGCAGGTGAATTTGATCTACCGGTGTTCATTTATGGTGAGGAGATCTCGTTACCGGAGGTCCGTCGGGGAGCGTTTTCGACGGTCGTACCGACATGGGGTGCGTCGAAGCGTAACGCCCGTTTGGGAGCTGCCTGTGTCGGTGCCCGTAGGCTGCTGGTGGCGCTCAACATCAACCTTGGCTGTTCTGCCTCGCAGGCAAAGGTGGTAGCAAAGGCCGTACGCTCTCCACAGATCCGCACGCTCGCCCTCGTTGCGGGTAGCAGAATTCAAGTGTCGATGAACCTCACTGATCCGCTGGCTGTCACCCCGCTCATGGCGGTGGATCTGGTAGCATCGATGGCACCAGTGGAGTCGGTCGAACTCGTAGGTCTTCTGCCGGAGGCGATTGTGGTCGGATACGAACGTCGGTATGCGGCGTTAGGGATCGACCCTGAGGCGACCATTGAGGCGAGGTTACGTCGACAGGTTACGCATCCCTGACCAGAGGAGTTCTGTCGTCTGCGCTGCCCTCTTAGCGGCAAGGCGTACGCGAAACCGCTCGCTGGGATTTCGCTCGATATCGAGAAGATACGAGCGGGCGGCCCCATGGGCCAGCCCGATAAGTGCGAATGAGACAAAGGTTCGGTAAGTATCGTCCTCGACGCCTGACACTCGACTGGCGACGAGTTCGGCTATCCTGAGCTGGATCTCATCTACTACCTGTTGGAACTCGTCGTCTTGTTGGCCACGGCCTCCGAACAGTAATAGGTAGCCCGAGCGGTGATGGAGGACGAAGTCGAAGAAGGCGACGACGCCAGCTCGGAGTCGGTCGTGGGGTGCGTCGACCGCAGCGGTTGCGGTCTCGATCGCGAGTGTGAGCTGTTCACCGACGTCTCTGAGTAGATCGAGGTAGAGACTTCGTTTTGACTGAAAGTGGCGGTAGACGATAGGTTTGGTGACCGATGCTGCAGCGGCGATCTCTTCCATCGAGGCGGCATCGAAGCCGTGATCTGCAAACTGCTCGATTGCAGCGGCGATGATGACCTCGCGGCGGTGAGCGGCCGAGAGTCTCGACGTGCGAGCGAGCGGCGATGTCATGCGAACTTGGCCTCCGTGAAGCGTTGATGGCTAGCATCCACGATACAGGGAATCGTAGAGGGTCATCGTAACTCACAGCGATTGTGTGGCCGAATAGACCCGATCCCCACAGGATCGCTCCCAACGGCCAGAACGCATCTCTCCAGCTGCCTACGTTAGCGAGTTCTGTGGTGCAAACGAGCTACGCGGCCTATCTGAGCCATCTGTGCCTTGGTCTAGCGCGTGGGCATCGCTGTCGAGACAACCACCACTCGTTCTACGGTGTCGATCCCGATTGGGATATGACCATCAAGGCGAGGTCGATTACCTGGCCGCCATGGAGCCCCGATGCGAAGAGGAAAGAGGCAATGCCACCGCCCGACTCCAAGCAAGCCACGTGGACGGTGAACAACCGTCGGCTCCGTCTCATAGGGTCAGACGAAGGACGCCGTAATGGCTGGAGCGATGCACAGGTGGGGTTGCGCGGGTAAGAGGGTATGACAGGAGCACAGGCCACTGGGTTTATTGGCTATTAGGCTGGCTCTTCATGACGCAACCTGTGGCACTCGTTACCGGTATCACCGGCCAGGATGGTTCGTACCTCGCAGAGTTGCTGCTGGACAAGGGCTACACGGTCGTTGGGATGCACCGGCGGTCGAGTACATTGAACTTCGAGCGGATCCACCATATTCAGGATCGACTGATCCTCGAGCCGGGTGATCTGCTTGATGAGGTATCCATGATGCGGATTCTTCGCTCGTACCATCCGACGGAGGTCTACAACCTCGCCGCCCAGTCATTCGTGCAGACCTCCTTTGGGCAGCCGGTATTGACCGGTGAAACGACGGCACTTGGCGTGACGCGGCTACTTGACGCGATTCGGATGGTCGATCCCAAGATTCGCTTTTATCAGGCGTCAACCTCCGAAATGTTTGGGAAGGCGCAACAGGTTCCCCAGTCCGAGCAGACGCCGTTTTATCCCCGTTCACCCTACGGTGTTGCCAAGGTCTATGGCCATTGGATCACCATCAACTATCGAGAGAGCTATGGGATGCACGCGTCCTCTGGCATTCTGTTCAACCATGAGTCACCTCGTCGTGGGCTGGAGTTTGTTACCCGCAAGGTGACCTATGCCGTTGCACAGATCGTCTGCGGACTAACCGACAAGGTCACGCTGGGGAATCTTGACGCGCAACGGGACTGGGGCTTTGCGGGTGACTATGTGGAGGCGATGTGGCTGATGTTGCAACAGGATGAGCCTTCGGACTACGTGGTGGCGACCGGTGAAACCCACTCGGTTCGAGAGTTGTGCGAATGTGCCTTTGGGGCGGCGAATCTTGACTGGGAAAAGTATGTCAAAGTGGACGAGCATTTCATGCGTCCCGCTGAGGTTGACCTTCTCATCGGTGATGCATCAAAGGCGCACCGCAAGCTCGGATGGGCTCCAACGATGAGTTTTCGTGAGCTTGTGGAGACGATGGTCAAAGCAGATATCGCACTGTTGAGCGCCCGATCTCGGTGATTGTGTGACTGGTTCGTCGACGGGCCGACTTGTTGCGAGGCTGCGCGAGGTGACGGTACTCCTCGATCGGTTCCCAGCGCTCGTGCGGTGCGATTTCGATGCCTATGAGGGCGAGGTAGTATTCGTCCAAGGACCAAATGGCTCGGGCAAGACTACGTTGCTACGCCTACTAGGTGGCCTGGTTGAGGCCTTTGCGGGGTCGGTGCTGGTCTTTGGTCGTGATCCAAAGACTGAGGCTCGTGCGGTGCGTCGCGAGGTGAGCTACCTTGCCCACAGCTATCAGATGTATGAGGAGCTCTCGGGGCGTGAGAACCTTTCGTTCTTTTCGGCTACCGCGAGTTGTGATCTTGAAAGAGCGTTGGAGTGGACGCGGCGGTTTGGTCTTATCGACCGAGACCTCGACGTACGGTTTCGTGTATTGTCGGCTGGCCAACGCAAGAAGATGTCAGCGGCGATCGCGCTCTCTCGGCGAACGGAGTTGTTGTTGATCGACGAGCCACATGCGCTTTTGGACCAGGCGACCAAAGCCACGCTGGACAGGGGCCTGCTTGAGCTGGCACAGGCAGGCCGGACCGTTATCATCGCGTCTCACGAATTGGATCGTATCGCAACTTTGGCTAGTCGCACCTATCGGATGTCCAACGGTACTGCAACACTCATGGGGAGTTCGTAATGGTACGGACCGCTATCGCGATGGCGAAGAAGGATCTCCGCCTCGAATGGAGGGCACGCGTTCTGATCAACCAGGTCCTGCCATTTGTGTTCGTCGTCATCATCTTGTTCGCTTTTGGCTTTGACGCGAAAGTCGAGATCCTGGGCCAGGTCACGCCAGGGCTCTTCTGGGTGACGAGTTTTTTTGGTCTTGAACTCGCCATTGCTCGTTCGGTTGGAATCGAGGGAGAGAATCAGGCGCAGGTTGGGCTCGTCATGATGGGAGTCAACCCTCGGGGGATGTTCCTGGGAAAGGTGTTCGCGGTCGTGGTCGAGATGCTCGCGCTTGAGGCGGTGTTGAGCGTTGGAATAGCCGTGCTGTTCAACACCCCATTGCACGAGGTGCCACTGTTGGCATTGAGCGCGTTGATCGCGGACATTGGGGTTACGACGGTTGGCATCGTCCTGGCTGGGGTAACCGAGGGTTTGAGTGGCAGCCTTTTGCCTCTCCTGCTCTTTCCTGTGGTGTCGCCGGTCTTGTTGTCTGCGACCAAGGTGTGGCAGTATGGATTGAGCGGATCGCTCGCCAAAGCCGTTCCTTGGAGTGAGCTGTTGGTCGGGTTTTCACTTATTTATCTCGTTCTTGGCATTCTGGTATATGGTGTCGTATTGGAGGGTTGATGAGCAGGAACGCTAAGCTGAAGCGCGGTGTGGGCATCACTGCGCTGGTAATGATCGCACTCACGTTCTGGCTGGGGCTATACGTGACTCCGCCAGCAGAGGTGATGGGCAATCTGGTGAGGATGCTCTACATTCATCCTCCGATGGCCTGGATTGCTTATCTCGCCTATGGGATAACCACGGCCGCAAGCCTACTGTATCTTTGGAAGCGCACCCGACGACGTGAATGGGACCTGATCGCCGCTGCTTCTGCCGAGGCTGGCGTCTTCTTTACCGGTCTCACGATTCTGACTGGGTCGATATGGGGACGACCTGCCTGGGGTGTCTGGTGGACTTGGGATGCGCTTTTGACCTCGACGGCGGTCCTCTTCCTCTTGTACCTGGGGTACCTTGCACTTCGCCAAGTACCGATGTCTGAGACCAAGCGAGGGGTTCGTTCTGCCATTGCGGCACTGGTCGCCTTTATCGACGTGCCAATTGTGCACGAGTCCGTCTACTGGTGGAAGACCTTGCACCAGACGCCGTCGGTTTTGAATCCGAGCCTCAATGTTGAGGTGCATGGTTCGATGGCCTGGACGCTTCTCCTGGGCTTTGTCGCCTTCACTATGGCCTATGTCTGGATGGTGTGGACCCGTTATGAGACCTCCAAGCGCCAAGCCGAGTTGGCTGACCTCGAGGTCGAGCGGGCGATACGTGAGCGATTGTCGGTCGAGGAGGTCAGCCTGTGAACCCCTATGTTGAGGCTGGTTACACCGCGGTGAGCTGTTCGTTAGGTGGCTACGCGATCTTTCTTGGGGTCCGCTCGCGTCAGGTCAGGCTTCGACTAGCCCAGCTGCGTGCCAGCGCCCAACGGGCAGACGGGTCGTTGGAGGATGCGTAGATGACGACGACTGGTGAGGAGTCCGCTCAGTGGAAGACCGTTGAGGGCCCGGGGCGTTCTCGAGCGAAGTTGATCCGGGCGCTGGTGGCACTTGGGGTCATTTTGGCGGCACTCGGCTTTGTGTTGTTCAAGGGGGCTACTAACTCGCTTGAGTATTTCCTCACCGTTCAACAAGCCAACGCGGCGCGAGCAAAGCTCGGTGACACGAGTTTTCGCATGGAGGGCGTCGTGGTGCCAGGGTCCGTCGACCCTACTCCTGCCGGCGTTGACTTTACCATCCGCTATAACCATGCTGAAGATCGCGTTACCGAGATCGGGAATCCGCCCGAGCTCTTCCAGCCCTCCATTCCTGTGGTAATTCAAGGTCATTTCCAGGGCAATGTCTTTGTCTCGAGTCTGATCGAGGTAAAGCACAGCTCGAATTACGTCGCCGAACACCCCAGCAGGATCAAGAATGCGGGGGGCACGACGAGCTGATGTTCGATGCTGCGCTTGGGTCTGCGGGGCTCGTCCTCGCATTTGTGTTTGGGCTACTCGGAACGCTGGGCTCGCTGATTGGTGCCTATCAACGCAATGAACGACTCATGTCGGGTGCCCGAACGCTGTTGCTGATCGGATTCTTCGGGACTATCGTTTCGACGTTTGCGATGGAGCAGGCGCTCGTCAGTCACGATTTCTCGCTCGCCTACGTCGTGGCGAATAACTCCAAGGAGACGCCGCTGCTGTTCTCGATCACCGGCATGTGGTCAGCACTGCAGGGGTCGCTGCTGCTATGGGCGATCGTGCAGGGCCTCTATATCGCACTCCTTGCCTTTGCAATGCGTCATGAAGCCGATCGCCGCACCGGCTCGGTGGCACTGGGAATCCTTGGTGTAGTCTTTACGTACTTCTCAGGCCTTCTCCTTTTCGCAGCCAGTCCTTTCCTGACCACAGTTGGTACGATTCCAGCCGACGGTAGGGGGCCCAATCCGCTCTTGCAGGACTATCCGCTAGTGGCGATTCATCCTCCGATGCTCTATATGGGGTTCGTGGGCATGAGTGTACCGTTCGCCCTGCTCTCGGCGGCTCTCATCACCGGACGACTGAACAATGACTGGATCACGCGGGTGCGCAACTGGTCACTCATTACCTGGGTCTTTTTGACTATCGGCATTGTTCTGGGGGCATGGTGGTCATACCAGGTACTCGGTTGGGGAGGTTATTGGGCCTGGGATCCAGTCGAGAACTCGGCACTATTGCCATGGCTCTGCGGCATCGCCTTCATTCATTCCGTCTTAATCGACCGTCGGCGCAAGCGCATGGGGATCGCCAGCTTCTCCCTCGTATCCGCAGCGTTCGCACTGACGATCCTTGGCACGTACTTTACTCGCTCTGGCGTCCTCCAGTCTGTCCACGCTTTTTCAGACTCGAGTTTGGGAACAGTGCTGATCCTCTTCTTTGTCGCTGTAGTAATCTTCGAGATTGGTCTCTCGATTTTTGCGGCCGATCGTCTGATGGGACAGGCGCGGTTCCCACTCCTGTCGCGCCCCGGTTCGCTACTAATCAACAACGCTATCTTCGGCTTGCTGACGCTTGTGATACTAGCGGGGACTGTCTACCCGCTGTTTGCGCACTACTTCAACCATCAGACAGTGGATGTGGGGGCTCCGTTCTTCGATGCCTTCGTCATACCATTGTTTCTCGTGCTTCTCGCTATCATGGCTATCGGGCCATGGCTCAACTGGAGGAGAACCCCGCCCGAGCTCATTGGGCAACGGTTGCTGCTACCGGGTGCCGCGGCGGTGCTCGTCGTTGCTATCTCCGCCTTTGCCGGCGTCACGGCCCTTGCCACGCTCGGTGCCTATGCATTGGCCACCTTCGTGATCGTCTCATCGGTTATTGTGATCTATGGCAATCTCGCTCGGTCCTCAGGCCGGCGGGCCTCGGCACTCGTATCGCGTTCGTCAGCTGGCATGCTGACCCACATCGGAGTGGCGATCATTGCGATCGGCATGGCGTCGGCGACGACGTTTGGGCATCAAGGGTCGGTCAAGATGGTTCCTGGCCAGACGGTCCACGTGTACGGGCAGACGCTCAAATATGAAGGGGTTGAGACGGTAGTAACCCCCGCCAAGACCTCGTTCGAGGCGAATGTTGTCGTCAACGGTGGTAACACCTACCATCCGGCTATCACGCAGTTTGGGACCTATGCAACGGCGGTGGGTACACCGTCGGTGAACGTCGGGCTGACTCGAGATGTCTACCTCACCATCGATGCTGCACCCACAACGGACAAGGGGCCAATCACCCTGGGGATCGTTGTCCAACCACTGATCTTCTGGCTCTGGGCTGGCGCCGGCGTCATGGTGCTAGGCGGTCTCTTGAGCGTTGTGGGTATTCGGGAGCAGAATCGGCGACGTCGCGGGAACCTGCCCGCTAGTGACACCCCCGTTGAGGTTACGGTGTGAGTAGCGTAACGGAGGCGGTTCGTCGTCGGCCGATGCTCACGGTGGTGGGTGTCCTGATCGTGGGGGCCATCATCTATTTTGCCATCATCGCGGCGCAGACTAAGCCGGCAGTGGATCAGGTTGCACCATCCCCGTTGCTCTATCGACCAGCGCCGGCGTTGAGTGGCCCGTCCCTGTATTCGCATTCGACTATCTCACTGCGCCAGTTTCGAGGCCATTTTGTTCTGGTGAACTACTTCGCCAGCTGGTGCTCTAGCTGCGCGACCGAGGAGGCGCAGATCGCGGCGCTCGCGCGCAGCGCAGCGGTGACCGTGCTCGGCGTCGATTATGACGATAGTCCTGGTCCAGCCCGACGATTTCTGTCGTTGTACCACGCACATTTTCCCGTTCTGCAAGATTCCAACGGCGCCAACTCGCTGCGCTGGGGGGTGTCTGCCCCTCCCGAGAGCTTTCTGATCGCGCCCAACGGCATCGTCCTTGCCAAGATCGTTGGCCCAACGACTGTGCGCATCGTCGACGCGCTGGTGACGCTTGCACAACAGAAGGGATACTGATGATCACCCACGTCACGAAGCCGCGTCGGATTCTGTTTGCCTGGTTGGCACTGGTTTTGATCGCGATGGCTTCGGTCGGCTATGCCATCGTGAATACCCCCTCCACGAGTACTGCGGCGCGAATCGTCACTTTGGAGAAGGAGGTTCGCTGTCCATCATGCGGGAACCTTGCCGTCTACAACTCCAAAACTGCCTCCTCCTACTCGATAGCCGACTATATCCAGCATCAAGTGCGAGCGGGGGCGTCCAACCAGGAGATCATCGATTCGCTGGTAGCAAGCTATGGCGATACGATTTTGATGGCGCCGCCGGCGAACGGGGTAGGGCTCCTGCTCTGGTTGCTGCCCGTCGTGGTTGGACTCGTGTTGGCCTGGGAGGTCTATCGCAGCCTCTCTTCGCGCACGGGCAGCCAGCGGCGCCGAACATCGGCACTTGGCAGTGCTGTGGCGATCCCCACGACCGCGATTGATCAACCCTCAACGATGCGCGCGCCTCGGGGGGTCGATATTGGCCCCGCACCATCACCTGGTGGACTAGCAACTGAAAGGGCCACTTCTCTTGGCGGCGTTGCGGCGATGCTGTCACCGTCCGCTGCGGACGAATCCAATCGTGAGGATGATGTTGGCCAGCCGGGATCCGATCACGGCTCTCCCTCAATGGGCGAGACGACGATGTCAAGGGTGCGTCGTGGTACTGGGTCGGGTGCGGATGGGACGCCAATAGTGAGACGCGGACGCCTGTTTTCTCGCCGGCTGGCTCAGATCGGTGCTGCACTGATTCTGGTGGGCGTTGGCGCTCTCGGGACGTTGTTGTTCACTCGTTCGAACGCTACGACAGCGCCGAGCTTGGCTCAGCAACTTGCCTCCGGGGAGGCGCTGGCGGGACTCGGGGCAGTCAAGCAGGCCCGTAGTGAGTTCCAACACATACTTGCGACCTATCCATCGGATCCAACGGCGTTAGCGTATGTGGGCTGGATCGACTTCAACCTCGCGAAGACCAAGAGCGCCAAGGCCGATTCGATTGCCGTGCTTGCACATGCTGCGCAGCTCGGGGCTTACGATGCCAGTGCTCAGCTCTATTACGGACTCGCACTCTATTACGGTGAGGACAAGCCCATAGCGGCCGTTGAGCATCTCAACAGGTTTCTTGCGACACATCCGAGTAAGCCCCTCGTAGCGCAGGCCTATCGGCTAGCAAAGCCTGCGTACCTGGCGGCGCATCGGAAGATCCCAACGACCTTTTAAGTTGTATCGTCTAGTCCACTAGGAACACCCCGAAGAGGAGTCGCACGTTGAGTTTTTTCGATCGTAATCGTAAGGAGTTGGAGCGCCGAGGTATCTCCCCAGATAGGTTGCCACCTGGGCAGTACATGACCGATCGGTTTCCGGTTCTCCATGCAGGAGATGTGCCGATCTATCAGGATCTGAGTAGTTGGACGCTCAAGGTCAGTGGACTGGTGGCGCACCCAGTGGAGCTCACGTTTGACGAGCTCGTCGACCTCGGCCTCGAGGAGCGTACGACTGACATCCACTGTGTCACGAAGTGGTCGAAGTTTGACACCGTGTGGCGAGGGATCCCGATCGCCAAGATCATCGAGCTGGTCGAACCTCAGGCGTCAGTCACCCACCTTATCGCTCAGGCCGAGTACGGTTTCACCACCAATATCCCATACCAAGACGTTCTGGATGATCCGACGTGCATGCTGGCAGTTGAGTTCGACGGGAAGCCGCTCGACCCGGAGCACGGCTATCCGGTTCGTTTCCTTTTGCCACACCTGTACTTCTGGAAGTCGGCGAAGTGGTTACGAGGGCTTGAGTTTCGCGATTCTGATGCTCCTGGCTTCTGGGAGCGCAATGGTTATCATAACTACGGAGATCCGTGGCGCGAACAGCGCTACTGGGAAGGGTAGTCCATCGCTGCGGGTCGTCGAGGCTGTGTGCGGATGGTGATCGGGGCGTTATGAGCCGGGTGAATTCGAACTTCGCAGCCCGTTGTTCCCCCTCGACGGGGTTCGACTCGTGCGAGATCGCCGTCAACAGCAAGGCTCTCGAGAAGTCCTTGGATGATCCCACGCTCTGTGACGCACAAAACAGGGTGATCGGCTACCAGCGCTCCAAAGGGGCAGCTCCGATTTCTTAGACCCAACGAGTTTTCATAAGAGTCCTCGCGAGAGGAGAAGCCGCTGCGTGTCAGGGCGTCGGCGACCAATTTGAGACTGGTAGCGATGCTCTTGGTGGCCTCCTGACCACTCATCTGGAGCCCGATCTCGTGACCGTAGTCGAGACCTACCTCATAGGCGAGGCGTTCAGCACTGTCGCGGTCCAGCATCTCGAGTGCCCGCGCCAACAACCGCCCGAGAAGGTTGGCCTGCTCGCCGAGGCCATCAACCAGTACGGGTACGCCGGTGCTTCGATAGTGTTTGGAGGGCCTCCCCACCTGGGAAGGCGAAGTTCTCTCCAGAGTGACCTCAAGATAGCCACTGGCAGCCAGACGGTCAAGATGATGGCGCGCGACATTAGGGTGCAGGCGAAATTGGCGCCCAATCGTCTGGGCGGTGGTCGTGCCGTGTTCACGGACGTAGAGATAGATCTCCCTGCGTGTAGGATCACCCAGCGCTTGGGAGAGCGCCTGCACTGCCCCCATGAATGATCCATCGGAGAGCATGTCTTGGGAAGAGCGGGGCTCTCGAGCATTACCTTGCAGTCCACGACCGGTAAGGGTTTGAGGGTCCACCTCGCTTGAAGGCACCTCAGCTATCGGGTTGTCCGATGGCGGTGGGGTCCCTCCCGCTTTGTGAACCGGCGGCGTCAGAGGTGTTGGCTCAATTGTTGTTCGCATGGGTACCTTCCCCTCCACCAAGACGGTAGTGGCATCGTTCCACTAGTTTAGTCAAGAAAGGATCAATGTGCCGAGGTGGCGCCTGGGGTCGCAACAGTTGACACAGAGATGTGCTATAACAAGATATAATGAACTTGCGTGAGTGGGCACTGTCCCAAGGTATACACCCTCAGACGGCATATAAGTGGTATCGTGCCGGTACTTTGCCTGTTCCCGC
>JAKAQR010000004.1 GCA_021819725.1 Actinomycetes bacterium | reverse complement strand
CCAACGGCGGTCTGTTCTCTGTTGCACTTTCCTGCGAGTCACCCCGACTGGCCGTTAGCCAGCATCCTGCCCTATGGAGCCCCGACCTTCCTCAGAGCTTTCGCTCCGCGATCACCCGATCCCCTTCGTCCTTTCCATGCTAGATCGTCGAGTTTGCCATCTGGCCTATCGTTGCCTATACTTAGTCTCGTGCAACCAAGGGAAGGTGGGGAGTAGTGGACACCGAGATCCATAAGATTCCAAAGCCGATTGCGGCATTGTTGGTGTTGATCGCGATCATTGTGATCGTCATGATCGGTGGAGCGCTCGCCCAGCAGGGATCCCTTGGAGAGCGCTCCTGGCAGTATCCTGCCGTTGGTCATACGGTCAATGGCTACGCTGGGGCACCGGTCGGTTCACCTATCTATCACTCACAGCAATAGGCACGTATCGCCCAACAGGTTCCCCTAGGGAGACGGGCTCGCTTCGTGTGGACGTGCGGTAAGGTCGTTCCCAATCTCGTTTCCAACGGTTTCTTCAAGGTGGCGGCTCTACATTCCTTCGGAGTCTGTGTGCTTCAAGGTTGATTGATCCGATACTGCTCAATGATACTCGTCGAGACACTGAGCTAGAGTTGGTGGACGGTTGGTTGATTGACACCCTTCTAACTGATGGTTGTGTCCCAGTCGGTCGTGACCGTGAAGGATTGAGGCTCGATGATGCAGCGATAACCGTATCCGCGCATCGCCTTGTTGCACAGTTGCTTGTTGTAGGGCGTTTTGTTGCATGTGGTTCCTTCTTTGGACCAAAGCTCGGGCGTACTGATGTGTAGGGTGTTTGAACGTGAACCGTAGCTGCTGCATACCCGGTTGCGACGCGTGAGTGCCCATGTGGGCTGCTTACCCCAAGCCAAGCTCAAATGATGCTCCGTCCGGTAGGCTAGAATAACGATGTATGGTAGTGACGTTTGGCAACGATAGATGGCCCCAATAGATAGTAATGATAGGGCAGTGAGATGGCCCGGTCAAACACCTGGGCGTTTGGGGGAGAGGAAGTATCGTTGATGTCGAGCAATGATCGTGTTGAGGCGGGTCCCCAATTTGTTCCGCCAGAGATCCTTCCTGCTGGCTGGCTCAGATGTCGCCTGATCGAAGAGGGTGATGTTGCACGTCTCTATGACGCGGTTGTGGCGTCTCGGGCCGACCTGCGGCAGTGGATGCCGTGGGCGGCGGACGACTACACCATTGACATGGCTGAGGAGTTCATCTCGGCTCAGCTTCGACTGGATGGGCAACTCGCTGCCGAGGCGGTCTATGTCCCCTACGATGCAGATCACCCATTCCTGGGTAGCTTTGGTCTTCATGCCCGCCTCGGTCCAGGGGTGCTCGAGATCGGGTACTGGGTCGATTCACGGCAAACTCGCCGAGGTGTTGCGACTCTGACGACGGCCCTACTCACGGAAGCGGCCCTCTCGATTCCGGGGATCGACAGGGTCGAGGTCCATCACGACGAGGCTAACCGGGCCAGTGGAGGAGTGCCTCGCCGGCTTGGCTACACCCTCATCGACTCTGTAAAGCGTGAACCCGAGGCTCCTGGTGAGATCGGAGTCAACTGTCGGTGGCAGCTGCATCGCTCGGATTGGCCATCCAGTGCTGGGGCACGACTCTTGACCAGCGTTCGCGCCGCATCGCAGTAGCCAGCTGGGTTCGGGTTGGTGGGTGCCTCCGGGGTTGGCAATACGGGTAGTAACGAGCTCGACCATGCATGGGCAGATAGCCTGTTGGGGCGAGTGAAGACTCTCTCTGCTCGACCAGCGGCTCTGGCACGCGGACGATCGGGTTCGAGGAGCCTTCTGAGGGGATTGTACAACCGGGGGGATTGCTACCAGAACACCCGACAGCTCCATGCCTCGATGGAGACAGGTCTGACGGGTGGATGTTCAAGCAAAAGGTGTTCCAGCGATCACGGTGAGTCGGGAACGATGACCCTCAGCGAGTCGGCGGTAGTTTCTTGTTGCGAGAGGCCTCTGCGTTTGCCTGGAGATAGTGCTCCATTTGCTCTGCGAGCTCTGAATCACTGGTCGCAAGAATACGGACGGCGAGGAGCGCGGCATTCGCCCCATTGTTGATCCCTACGGTCGCGACTGGCACCCCACGGGGCATTTGTACGATGGAGAGTAGGGAATCGAGGCCTTCGAGGTTCGCAAGGCGGATAGGTACCCCGATGACTGGCAAAACGGTGGCTGCCGCAAGCATCCCAGGTAGGTGGGCCGCGCCACCAGCACCCGCGATGATCACTTTGTAACCCTTTGCGGCTGCAGTGGCGGCGAAGTCGAGCATATCGTGTGGGGTGCGATGTGCGGAGAGGACCTGTGCGTGATAGGGGAGTGCGAAGTCATCGCAGACCTCTACTGCTTGGGACATTATCGGGTAGTCAGAGTCCGAACCCATCACGATCGCGATATGCGCATTACTCATGGATGCAGATCTTATCCCTGGCCCGATGGGCGAGCTGCGAGGCCTCAGCGACGGTTGCTGCTGTCGCGGTCACATGGCCGACTTTTCGACCTGGTCGCCCCTCCTTCCCGTAGAGATGGAGACGAGTGTTGGGAGGTGGTTCGTAATCGTCGAGGGAGGTGAGCTTCCCCAAGAGGTTGACCATTGTCGCAGGAGTACGCATGTTTGTGGGACCAAGAGGAAGTCCAGCGACTGCACGGAGATGGTTTTCGAACTGTGACGTTGAAGCGGCCTCAATGGTGAGATGTCCGCTGTTGTGCACTCGGGGAGCAATCTCATTCACGTACAGCTTGCCGGCGACGACGAAGAACTCGACGGCCAAGACGCCGACGTAGGCCAAGTCACGGGCGATCGCCGTAGCGATTGCCCGTGCCCTTCCCTCGAGATCCTCGCTTGCTCCGGATGGCCACTGCACCTCCACGCAGATCCCATCGCGTTGGACTGTCCGTACTGGTGGATAGGTGGTGATGTCCCCTTCGGGTGTGGAGACGGTCAGCACGGCGATCTCGGTATCGACTTCGAGGAGTTCCTCAAGAAGCCAGGGGGTGTCACTCGTGACGAGGGGATCGAGTTCTGAGGCTTCGTTGATCCAACGGACACCGCGACCGTCGTAGCCTCCCGTGATAGCCTTCGCGATACAGGGTAGGTCGAAAACGGTATCGGCATGCAACTTCACAAAACGGGGGATCGGCAACTTCAGTCGTTGGAAGAGCTCTCGTTGGGCCAGCTTGTTGGCAGCGATAGCCATCGTGTCGGCAGATGGTCGAAGACAGACACCTCGCTGTTCGAGTTCTTTCAGGACCTCGATAGGAGCCAACTCGTGTTCAAAGGTCAAGACGTCGACTTGACTTGCAAAGCGTTCGAGTGAGGCAAGGGTCAGCTCGTCGACGGTCACGTTGGCCGCCTGGCCCGCGATACCTTCGTCACCTGGGCGCACCAGGAACGAGATCGCAAGGTCGAGATCCAGTGCTGCGCCAAAGAGCATGCGAGCAAGCTGCCCACCGCCGATGACTCCGATACGTTGAGGGGTCATCGTTGACCTGCTTGATGAAACGGCACGTAGTTGCATTCATGAGAGATAGCTGCACACATTCAGGGTGGGACCTTTCGTTGTTGAGTAGGTTCGAACCTAACGTTTGCGAATCTGCTAGCCTACAAGCTAGACGGGTTGAGAGGTTGGGGTTTGTACGTGTACCTGATGGCAATGTCGATGGTCATAGTGAAGGCGGGTTCAGTTCTCGGCTATGTCGTTGATAACTGGCATGTCGATTGGTACGCGGTAATCCTTTGTGGGTTGCCGATCGCTGCCTACTGGCGAGGACACATTCGTCGTATGCGTACCCAGATGTCTCCTGAGATTCGGGCGGGTTATGAGCGCAGGGCGCTCGCTATGTTGATCGCGAACGTTTTCATGGTGGTGGGCTTCTTCTCGCCGATTCCAATTTGGGCGATGGTGTATCAGTGGGTACACATGATTTGGCACCTCGATCTCATGGTATTTGCCCCACCTTTCCTCATCATCTCCGACCCTTGGGCCGAGATGGCAGAGGGTGTTCCGGCTTCGCTGATGGAGCGGATGCGACGGGGGTACCGGACGCTAGCTTCTCATGAACGAGTAGCGCGCTTCGCGCGAGTGGTTAGCTCGCCGTGGGCGGCGGTGATCGCGTTCGATAGTGCCATGTGGATCTGGCACGTTCCTGGTCCGTTTGACTGGGCGATGCAGTCTTCGGGGAGGATGGAGCTGATGATGTTCTCCTTCTTCTTCGCCGGTGTCTTCATGTGGTACGTCGCGATCGATCAGGGACGGCGCCGCTATCACGAAAACGGTATTCTGAGGTTCGCTCACATCGCTTCGGTCTCGATGTCGTGCATGCTGCTAGCAATCCTATTGGGGCTGTCGTCGGGTGCTTGGTACTCAGCCTTTGACTGGGCGATGGGTACCTATCGTACAATGTCGCTCTTGGCTGATCAACAGATCGCCGCCGGTATTCTCTGGGTCTTTGGTGCGGTACCGTGGTTTATTGCTGGGATCTACGTTCTGCGTGATGCACTTACCGATGAAGAGCGTGGTGAGAACAATATCACCGATACCTTCCGTAGTTTTGTCCTGCGGCGAGTCCGCGTGGCTCGACCGACTCCATCGGTGACGAGCTACGAGAACAATTCGCGGCCGGTTTAGACTCTCGCGGTGCACCGCGCAGTGTCTATATGCCGGGTTCAAGGGGTCGTCCGCCAACGTAGAGCATCGCTCGCAGCTCGGAACGTCCGTTGCACTTTGGCAGCGAGACCCTGCGAGAACGAGACCCTGCTAGAACGAGACCTTGCTGAGCGCAGGCAGTGCCTCTCGAGCTAACTCCAAACTCTGATGGTACTGCTCGTAGTAGTGCGCCACGAAGGCGGTGTCTCCAGGCTCGACGATACGCCCTCTCGGGAGGGCTTCTCGTGGGATGCCGAGCGCAAGACGCGCTGCTCCGAGAGTTGTTGCCTCAGGGCTGGGAGAGAGTACGAGCGGTTGTGGGGTAAGTGCTGCGAGAGCGGAGGCGACGATGGGATTCGAGGCGACCTTGCCATCGAGGCCGATTGATTCCAGTCGTGCACTGCTGTCGTGGGTGAGCGCTCCGATAAGGTCGGCGGCGGCGCAGGCGATGCCGAGAAGGAATCCATGGACGATTTCGGGTCGACCGGCAGTGGGGGCTAGGTTGGCGATGACACATCGGCCGCCAAAGTCCCAGATCGGAGCACCAATTCCTGAGTGAGCTGGCACGACGGTGGGGATCGCTTCAGGTATCGCCTTGGCTGCGACCTGTTCGGAGTCATCGGGGCTGTTCAAGAGTCCGTTGCGCAGTAACCAGCCAATGGCCGAGCCTGCGTTCATCCAGAACGCCTCGAGTCCAAAGGTGGCGCGTCCTGATGCGGTGGCGGTGACGATCGGAAAGGTGCCCTGAGGGCCTCGACGGTCATAGCGAGGGGTGTCCTCGGCCAGGTCGATGTCGGCTACCGCGGAGGTTCCGAGGGTGACCTTCGCCTTCGCGCGTTGGCCAGCGAGTGAGGCCTGCTGATCTGCGAGCGTGACCATGATGGAGGCTGGACCATTTGCCGTTATGTAAGCACCACGATTGGCAACGACATCGATGATCGGGGCAAGATTGTTGATGCTCATCCCTAGTAGCTCAAGCTTGGAGGTATCCCAACGGACGCCAGAGGAGTCGACTAAGCCGGTCATTGCTGCGTTCGTGGCATCGGTCGCGAGCACACTGCCTTCGGTAAGGGCGAAGGTCAGCCAGGTATCGATGGTGCCGACCATGAGATCCGGGTATTCAGATCCGTAGCGATCCAAGAGCCAGGCGAACTTGGTTGCGGATTGATTGGGGGCGAATGCGGCACCTGCGCGTGAAAGGGCGAGGCACTGACTCGCAGTTCGTAAGTCCTCCCAACTAATCGCCATCCCGATCGCTCGAGGTCGGTTGCGCTCAAAGGCGATGGCGCTGGATCGTTGATTCGTGATCGCGATGCGATCAAAGGAACCAACGGAGGCGACCTTGTCCAGCAGTTGTTGACATCGATGCAGCATCTCCATCGGATCAAAGGTCACGTTCGCCGTGCCTTCACGTAGGAGTTGCAAGGGGGTCGCGTAGCTGGCAAGTACCACCAACCTTTCATCGACGAGCGAGGCCCGCAGCGAACTCGAGCCAACATCGAGGACCGCCACTGTTGTCATCGTCGGATCTCGATTCCCTCAGCAACACCCGGTTCGGGTTGGCCAAATGAGATCGGGGCACCCTTGGACTGGGCGATAACGACAGCACCGCTGTGCTGGTGGCCAGGAACTGGCTGGTTGCGAGGTTGTCGTGGCGTGGTTAGTCGGGAGGGTCTCCTCGGGTCCCAATAGGGGCCCATGAGTGGAGGGCCGGTCGGTTCGTCGGTGGAGGCCGTGTTGTGGTTGGGGATGATGTAGACGAGGGGGTGGCTCATCGTTCCCAGCGGTTCTTTTTCGATCGACACACCAGCAGTGAGGCTGATCATGATGCGGGTGTTGGATAGGGCTCCGTTGGTCATCGTGACAACTTAGCATCTATGTGGCTTGGTGACGATGTCTTTGCCATTAGAGACCACGACACCTGCTGCATGAGGAGCCAACTTTGGTGGTCACGGACGTTGAGATGAACATCGCCCACCAGGTGGGTGAGAGAGTTCTCGCAAAGACTAGGATGGAGCGGTCAGCGTGTTTTGACAATCTCCAAAGGTGGAATGATTCTAGATGATGCCGCCCTCATGGGCATGGAGCTGATCATACAACATGCTGATGGTCAATACTGGCCCTCGGTGCAGTGGCACTCGAGGGGCTGGCTTGCTACGAGAGACAGGAAAGGAAGTTCATGGCTGAGCTGAAGACGTCAAAGACCGCCGAGAATTTGAAGGAGGCGTTCGCTGGTGAGAGCCAAGCGAATCGACGTTATCTCTATTTTGCCCAGAAGGCCGATGTCGAAGGCTATCCCGACGTTGCCGCGTTGTTCCGCTCGGTTGCCGAGGGTGAGACGGGACATGCTTTCGGCCACTTCGATTTCCTCGCTGAAGTAGGTGACCCAGTCACCGGTGCGAAGGTGGGAGCAACTGAGGACAACCTTCGTTCCGCGATCGAAGGAGAGACCTATGAGTACACCGAGATGTACCCAGGTTTTGCCCGTACGGCTCGCGATGAGGGTTTTGTCGAGGTAGCAGAGTGGTTTGAGGTCCTTGCTCGTGCAGAGAAGAGCCATGCTGGTCGCTTTGGCCAGGGACTCGAGTCGATCTCGTAATCGGACTTGATCTGTTGAGGTCTGCCTGAGAATCTTGGGCAGGCATCGTTGCATGCATGGAACAACGTAGACGTGTTGGCGGGGCTTGGATCGTCGTTAATCGATGCGGTGATGCCAATCCCCGCCAGCGGTCGACACCATGTCTGCTATTGCAACGACGGCCAATGATGCCTTGTTTGGTGGTGGGTTCCAGCTGCTCCTTCGGTTGGCATAGTGCGGACTGCGAGGCTGTTCAGCTGGGTGTACGGGCGCAAAATGAGACGTAGGGTTACCCCGCGATTCGAAGCCTCCTGCGGACGATTGGCGCGCGGCAAAACCGCTGTAGCGTTTGCGTATGGGGTGATCCGTCAGCATGGGAGACGAGGGGTATGGGCCGAGACCAAAGCCAAGTGAGACGGGTTTGCTGGAAAGGGCGATTCGCTCGTCATGACCGCATCAAGATCACCGAATCAAGACAGCTGAATCAAGACAACCGAATCGAGATGGCCGCATCAAGATGGCCGGCACTCCTGGGTTGTGTGCGGTCGCACCGCGGTGAGGAGATGAGCCTTCGTGAAGCTGAGAGGAACCAAACTGATACCAGCCAACCATGCCCTCCTCCACCAGTGGGGAACGATGATGAGTCACAAGTCACAACGGTGGATCGTTCTTGGTAGGGCTACGATGCAAGGTGACACCCCATGATTGGTGTCTCCATGTCGTTGAGAACCATAAGCCAGAGAGATGGAGATGAGGTAGGAGTAGATGACGACAACCTATGACCCGAGTGAGCCAAAGTACTATGACGAGGGGGATCTACGTGAGGAACTCGGCCGGGTTTTTGAACTCTGCCATGGGTGTCGAATGTGTTTCAACTACTGTGATTCATTTCCACTGTTGTTTAACTTTGTCGATTCCAAGGATCAACAGCATGCTGACTTGACCCCGGCTGAACAGGACGCCGTCGTGGATGCCTGCTTTGGCTGCAAGATCTGCTATGTCAAGTGCCCCTACATCCCACCGCACGAATGGGCGCTTGATTTTCCACGACTGATGTTGCGGGCGCAGGCGGTCCGTACCGCTAATCATCAACGAGATCTTCGGAGCCGGGTCACCGATCAGGTGCTGGCACGCACCGACACCGTCGGTGCCCTCAATCAGGCGTTGCCAGGGGTGGTGAATCCGATTGTCTCGCGTCCTAACACCGGTATTCGCAGAGTCATGGAGCAGGTCGCTGGTGTGTCTAGCCAACGCTTGCTTCCCTCCTATGGCAAGGTTCGTTTTTCTCGTTGGTTCAAGGATCGGTTGCCTCGATTCATCAGCGAACCGCGGGCAACGGTGGCCATTTTCCCGACCTGTTTCATCGAGTATATGGCACCCCAGATCGGTGCGGATGTGACCACCGTCTACGAGAGCCAGGATATCGCTTGCTCGTTGCCTGAAGGTGTCAAGTGTTGTGGGGCACCCTGGCTGCACCAGGGCAATGTCGCTGAGTTCACTCGACAGGCGCGAGCGAACGTCGAACGACTCGATGAGGTCGTACGGCAAGGTAAAGACATCATCGTCTCGCAGCCAACGTGTGCCTATGTGGTCAAGCGAGACTACCCCATCTACGTACCAGGTGAGCAGTCGGAGAGAGTTTCGCAGCACACCTTTGATCCAAGCGAGTATTTGGTGAACCTGATGCGTAAGGATCGTTCGATGACGCTAGGCAACGTCGAGCTTGACGAGGAGGTAGTGTTTCACGCAGCTTGTCACACGCAAGCCCAAAACGTGGGGCTTAAAGGACGTGACCTGTTGAAAAAGCTTGGAGTCAAGGTCCGGGTCGTTGCCAAGTGTTCCGGTATCGATGGAACCTGGGGCTACCGAAGCGAGAACGCCACCTCCTCGCTACGGATGTCCGCATCCCTGGCCGATCAGATCGCCAAGACGAAGGCGACCACGATCGTCGGGGATTGCCACTTGGCCAATACCGCCATCGATGAGGCGCTGGGCGTTAGGGTCGAACACCCGATTTCGCTGGTAAGAAAGTTAATGGGTCTCGATACCCAACCTCCCTTGAAAGGAAATGGATGATGCGAACGCTCACCGTGAACGACATTTTAGATCTACGCGCCTATGAGAAGGTCCGTGCCGAGATGCGCCAAGGGGTGATCGACCTCAAGCGAGTACGCCGCGTCTCGCTCGGCACCATGATCTCCGTTGTCTTTGAGAACAAGGCGACGATGCGTTTTCAAGTGCAGGAGATGGCCAGGGCGGAACGAATGATGCGAGATGAGGATATCCAAGCCGAGCTTGATGTCTATAACGAGCTCATACCTCGAGAACATGAACTTGTCGCGACGCTGTTTGTTGAGCTGACCTCCAAAGCTGAGCTTGAAGAGTGGTTGCCAAAGCTAGCTGGCGTAGAGCGGTCGCTCGAACTGATGGTCGACGAGGTGGCCGTGCCAGGGACGATTGATCCAGCCCACGCCGAACAGCTCTCTCGTCCCGACGTCACTGCATCCGTCCATTATCTGCGTTTCTCCCTTCCCGAGAGGGCGGCCGTCTCCTTTGTGGACCGCGACGTCCGTCTGCTCGTTCACCATCCTGCCTATGAGGCCGAGACTGGTTTTGGGGATGAACTCAAGCGGTCGCTCGCGGCAGACTGGCAAATAGGCTAGGTTCAGGAACGATCGATAAAACGATTTCTCCGACCTCTTGTGGTCGGAACCATGGCCTAAGGGAGGTGCTTGATGGAGTTCGAGTTCGATGATGATCTCGCCCAACTTCGCGATACGGTGCGTAAGTTGGCGAAAGAGAAGGTAGCTCCACGAGCCCGGGAGATCGACCTTACCGGAGAGTATCCCCAGGATCTCTTCGAGCTTTTCGGTGCCACAGGGCTTTTTGGACTCTGCATTCCCGAAGCATACGAGGGTTCAGGGGCGGGCATACTTGGTCTGACGATTGCGATCGAGGAGGTCGCCAAGTACTCCAATACCGCCGCGTTGATGCTGTTACTCTCCAGACTCCCCACCGGTCCGGTCATGATCGCGGGTTCCGAGGAGCAAAAAAAACGCTACCTTCCCGGTATCGCCCGCGGTGAACAACGTGCCTCCTTTGGACTCTCGGAGGTGGGAGCAGGCTCGGATGTGGCTGGCATGCGCACCAGTGCGGTGCCTGACCCCGATGTGGAGGGAGGGTGGATACTTTCGGGCTCTAAAGTATGGATCTCCGGTGTCGCCCAAGCTGATTGGTATACCGTCTTTGCCAAGACTGGAGACCCCAACTCTCGGCGCCATGACTCGATCACCGCCTTCATAGTCGATCGGAGCGCTGAGGGTGTCTCGGTACCGCGGGTCGATAAAAAGATGGGGGTCAAGGGGGTTGACACCGGTGAACTGTTACTCGAGGCAGTGCGCGTACCAGGGGAGAATGTGATCGGCGAGGTCGGTGGCTTTCGCCTTGCCATGCTCGGGTTGAACTCCATGCGCCCTATCGTCGCCGCTCGCGGCCTTGGGCTTGCTGAGGGTGCGCTCATGTATGCGGTGAACTACGTCAAAGAACGTGGTGCATTTGGCCATACTATTGCCGACTTTCAAGGGATTCAATGGGAGATCGCTAAGATGGCCACGGAGATCGAGGCGGCTCGACTGCTGACGTACCGGGCGGCCTGGATGGCCGATCGAGGTGAGTTCACCCGCGAGTTTGTTCCCTTCCTCTCCATGTCAAAGTACTACGCCACGGAGATGGCAGTCCGTGCCTCCTCCCTCGCCGTACAGCTGCTCGGCGCGGCTGGGTATATGCAGGACCATCCAACAGAGATGTATTATCGAGATGCAAAGCAGTTGACCATTGTGGAAGGAACCACTCAGGTGCAACTTGGCCTGATCGGTCAGGGTGTGCTGAGGGGCGACCTTTGGTGGGATTGATCCTTCATTAGTGGCGATACGCTCAAGCGGCGCTCTTCGCAGCGACGTACCTGTTCACGCACAGAGCCTGATCCAGACATGTACAAAAAGTAGGCGAAGATGCCGGAACAGTCGCGTTCGATCAAGGCCAATGCGACCAGCGTGCGCTCAGTCTGGCGTAGTTGGCTCAACATGTCTACGCACTGCACCGGTTTGGCCCTCCAGGAGCGCACTTGGTAGGAGTTCGCGTAGTTGGTCAGCTTGTAATAGCGCGACAAGTCTTGTGGTTGGATGCAGGAAGGCGACCTGGGTTTCGAGCGCGTTCGTAAAGGCGGCAATGGCTTGAATCGTTCGTGCGTTCGTTGGGCGATGGGCCCAATCGCTCACATCGATCTGCACCTGGTCAGGACGGAGTTTGGCAAGGTTTGTGACTTCGCCCCCCTCTCCCGATCGCCAACGTAGGGCGACGTTGATGCCGAGTCGCTGGGCACGCTCTGCGACAGTACTCGCCTCCTCCTGCACCTCATCGGTGGTGAGTTCAATCGATCGAAAGACGAGCTGTACTTTCCGCGGATTAAGGTACCCGGTTTGACAAAGGCGCTCGATCCGGTTGATGAAGTACTGGTTGGGCATCAGCGGCGAGACTCCAAAGGGTCCGCGAACCGCCTGATGTCGAAGGAGATGGTGCACAAGTAGCCAGTTATATTCATCGCGAAGGTGGTTGCGCATCGCGTAGTCGCGTGGTGTCTCTTGGATAGGTTCCTGCCACGTGAGCGAAAGGTCAACCCCAGCCAGTTCTGCGTCGGCGAGTCGTACCCAAGGCATCTCAACAGCGACGACTTGGTTAGCGTCACGGGCACGGAGGAAGTCGAAGAGGTTCGGGTCGGTGAGTTGGGTATCGGTGGTAAACCTCTCCTCGTCACCATGTGCAATGCGTAAGTTTTGCCCCTCCCGCTTTGCGATATACATGGTATGGTCAGCGCGATCCAGGAGCGCATCGATGCTGCCGTGGAAGGTCTCGAGGGCGGCGCCGACGGAGACCGACACGGCTAGCTGTCGGTCCCCAATGTCAACAGGCTGGGAGGTGATAGCCTCAACGATACGTTGGGCGACGCGTTTGAGTCCCCGGAAGGGTGTACCCACCGCTCCAATGACGACAAACTCATCACCACCCACTCGGGCGACGATGTCGGTTGGTTTGGTTCCGGCGATGAGGCGTTGAGCAACGGTCGTTATGACGCGATCACCACCTCGATGACCAAGGAGGTCGTTGATGATTTTGAAACGGTTGATGTCCAAGAAGAGGACCATCACCGACGCATCAGTGAGTTGTTGAAGCTCGCCAGCAAGCCCATTGCGATTCAAGAGCCCTGTCAGCGGATCATGCGTGGCATGCCAGCGCCACTCCTCAAGCTCTAAGTGCGAGCGCGTGGTGTCGACCAGGGTGATGAGATAACGGTAGCTGACATCGCGTCCCGTCTCGATACGCCGGATGGAGAGCGATGCTGGTTGTGGTTTGCCACTCCGCTTTCGCAGCAGCGCATTTGTGGTGAGCCAGGGCGTAGGCAGCGATCCGAGCAGCGAGAAGTATTCTTCGAACTGGCTGACGATGAGCGGTGTCGGCGATCGTACGAGTTCGCTGGGGCTATGGCCGAGAAGTTCACCCGCTTGGCGATTTGCTAAGACGACTCTACCGTCCTCGTTGACACCCAGAACTCCGATATCAAGGTTGGAGAGGATCGATGAGGCAAGAGAGGCTTCATTCTGTCGCTGTTGAACCTGTCCGAAGAGTGCAATGCCGGCGATATAGATGCGCAGGCAATCCTGGAGCACGGCTAGCTGCGTTGCATCGAAGTTGCGCAGGGTGGTGGAACTCACTGTCATTCCATATCCGGCTGCACGGTCAATGGCTACTAGTACCGAGCGTAACGGCATGTCCCTCTCGATGATGGTGACGCCATGGACCAACAGGTCAGCAAAGTGTAAATTCTGACCCACTTTGGCCGCCCAGGCGGCAATTGGCGCGGTTGTGGACGCGGCTGTGAGCGCAAATACGTGCGCCTCAGCCCCAAAAAGCCGTTCGAGAATTCCCTCTGTGACGCGTTGCCAGTCGGCCGTACCTTTATCTAACCCTAGTAGGGCCATAATCATCTGATTGGTGGCGTGGACTTCGAGGAGGGCGCCGCTTTGGTCAAGCTCAACCTGGTGCTGGTGCATGAGGAGCGCGTAGGCGTCTACGAAGGCCTGCGCAAGCGCGGTGTCTCGCTTCTTTGCTTCGCGGGTGCGATCTCGTGGAACGATGAGTTGATAGCCACGAAGTTGGTTCAGGGCGAGTGGTGCGAAGCTCTCTGGGTCAGTGCATTCGAATCCTTCGACGAACTGTGATTGATCAAAACACGCAATGCAGAGTTCCTCGAGCCGCGCGATCCGTTGCGCTAGCGTCTCACTTGACCCAATGATCGCCGAGATCTCTCGGAAGACATAGCTAGATTCGGACACGATTCCCACTGTGCGCATCCATGGGGTGTTCTACTTCCAACGATGGCTCCTTGGGTCGTGGTTCGAACTTAGTTTAGCAACAAGAACGGGCAGGTGTTTTGCTCATTCGGTTTTACCGTGGGTCAACACATGTTGAAGATTTCTTGGGCAATTCTCTACCGTCTGCACACAAGGAGTGGTAATTGTTGCTAGGATCGTGGTCGTGGTGGGTTTGTTACTGCATAGATCGGTTGGGTATCTCTCGTGGTAGGTGCCTTGCGTGTCAGCGACGTCCGATGCTAACGCTGCGTACGGTTCGTTCGCTTGCGGCCCGGTACAACCGTCTAGCTGGGCTGTACCATCTCCCAACAGGTACCGATACTCCAGGTCGCGCCCCGTCTAGCGACGGTCAGCTCGCTGGGGTGAGTTCTTCCCCTATATCGGGTTTTTCTTTTAGAAAATACGTGTCGATGAAGCGTGCGGTTTCGCAAGAACGGATGCGGTTGCGGTGAGCCTAGACGCCAATCACTCCCCGGTTATTGGCGCCTCTGTTGCGAATCTACCCTCGGTGAGTGTGCCACATGATGCCGCCATGATGCGCAACATTTCGCGTATCCTGGCAGGTGATCTCGGTTCACGAGGGGTACTGCTGGAGCTCTTAGATGTCCTGTGCGAGCGCTTTGCAACACCGATTACCCTCATGGAGGTTGAGCCCGGTTTCGGAAGGTTGCGACTTGTTGTGGCCGCTCGTGGCAAGGAGTTTGCCGATTTTGTCGGCCTTGAGCCTCCACCGGTCGTCGCTGGAGCCACCAACAATTGGTTGCTTCGCATCCGTGGAACTTCGCTCACGCTGCTGCGCCTTGGTGAGTCGTTGATGCTTGCGATGATCGACCTAGAACAACTATCGACTGACGATTACCGCCTTCTTGAGCAGATCTCCCCCGCCATTCGATTGGCGAGTGAAAGTTATCGGCAGGAACGATCGAGGCGTTGGCTGAGTCGACGTGTTCGAACCAATCAGCGGCTCCTAGAGAGGCTGTTGAGCGTCAGCGATACTGCTGTCCCATGGATGCACATCGGACGCGAGGCCCGCCTCCTAACCGGTGCTCATAGTGCACTCGTGGTCGAGGTTCGTCCGAATGCGACCTGGGTCGCTGCGGCCATTGGGGAGACGATGCGTCAACCCGGTGACATCATCGACCGTCATAGCGGGCTTCTCGCCTGGGTCGGGGCTACTGGGGTAGCGGTGCTGATCGGTTCGTTAGCGGATCGGACAACCACGGACGAGGAGGCCATCGCATCGATTCGAGGGGAGACGGAGAACGATTCAGCGGTCGTCGTTCCGATTGTGGATACGACCGCGACATTGGTCGCACTGATCGCCGTTTTCAGCCCTTCACCATATCGATTCTCTCTCCGAGATTTCCAGACCATTCGTGAGCTTGCCCGGTTCGCGGGTGCGATCGTGTCCCAACGACAGACTCTTAGTTTCGTGGTTGCCGGTCAGGAGCGATCCGCACTTGCATCACAGGTGTTGGATTTTATGCCGGACGGGGTGGCTTTGGTCGACGACGAGGAGGTGATTACCCTCCACAACCGAGCCTTTGCGCGGCTGCATGGAGGCGAGGAGAACGTCTCCTTGCGCGGAATGTTGGCCTCTCAATTTGAAAGCAAGCCTTTGAGGACCCTCTCCGATCAAGGCGCACAGGTGGAAGAAGAGGAGCGCCTGCGCCTGGATGGATCAACGTTTGTGACGGAGTCCTATCGGCGTCGATTTATTGATGCAGCCTCCGGCGTCACTGGCACCTTGCTGGCGGTTCGCGACATTCAAGAACGCAACGTCGAGCGCCGGCGAGTGCGCCAATTGGCACATATGGACCCCCTGACCGGGCTCAACAATCGCGCGGGCTTTTTTGAGCATGCTAACGCCTATTTCGATGATGACGAGGAGAAGCTAGTCGGAGTTCTCTTTATCGACGTTGACGGTCTTAAGGTTGTCAATGATCAGTTTGGTCATGCCATAGGGGATCGAGTCTTAACTGAGGTGGCGAATCGCATTCGAACGAGTGTGCGTCCTCTCGATGTCGTTGGCAGGATCGGTGGGGACGAGTTTGCGGTACTTGTCATTGGGATGGATTCGAGCAGAGTGATCCGTCAATTAGCCGACCGCCTCGCGGCGGCGATCTCATTCAACCCAATAACGGTCGGTACGATTGAGCTACGGGTGACTGCTGCGGTCGGCATGGCGACGGGATCCACGACGACGGTCGATCTGGACCAGTTGATGTCAGCCGCTGATTCGGCGATGTATCAGGATAAGTTCTCACGTCGGCGTCCGGATCTACTGCACTTGCATCGCGGTACCCAGGATGCGGTCGAGATCGAATTAGGCCCAGATCTGGTGCGGGTGTTGCGTGGAGATGAACGTGGCGGTGCTCTGCTACTTCGGTTCCAACCGCTTTTTGCTACCCAGAGCGGGTCGGTCACAGGAGCCGAGACCTTGGTGCGCTGGCAGCACCCCACCGAAGGCCTTCTATTGCCGGGTCGATTCCTGTCGCTTGCGCTCCAGTACCGTCTGATGGACCAGCTCGATGCCTTTGTTCGTGCTGAAGCGCTGACGCGTTTTTCACGTTGGCGTTCGGCTGGACTGGCTGGTCAGATGCGCCTTTCTGTCAACCTGAGTGGTGTCAATGCTGCTGAGGGACGGACGGTGAAGGACTTTTGCCAGTTAGCTGATCGGCTTGGCGTGCCGCGTGACATGGTGGTCATCGAGTTGACAGAGACTGAGCTCTCTGATCTGCTGATTGACCGGATCGCGCGCATGATGCGTCGTCTCAAGAGCGAAGGTTTCTTGATTGCATTGGATGATTTCGGAGTCGGAACGTCGTCATTTCGCCATCTGCAGATTATGCCGGTGGATATTGTAAAAATCGACCGGCAGTTCGTCAAGGACCTCGGCACTGGTGGCGATCGGGGATTGGTTGCGGGTCTCACAGCGCTCGCGGGCGAGCTTGGCATCTCTGTGGTGGCGGAGGGGGTGGGTGACCAAGCTTGCCTTGACGTCCTCAAGGAGCTCGGCGTGCCTGAGGTCCAGGGCTTTCATCTTGCTCGACCGCTCCGCGAAGCAGCTCTGCTAAAGCTTCTTGGGAGAGATGAGTCCTTCAGCACCCGCGTCTAGCATAGGCACATGCCTGATCCCGTGAACTCGCATGCTGATGCCGCTTCGACCCTTGCTGCGCCGACTGGAGTGCCGGTGCGACCGTCTACTCCTGTTGCCGATCCAGGTGCTGAGCTCGTTTGGTCTGCTCTCCTTGGCCGCCTCATGCAGGGGGAACGTCTCACCGAGGGCGAGGCGAATCAGATGCTTGAAGTCGTCTTCGATGGTGCGGTACCAGCTCCGATCGTTGCGGGCGTTTTGGTGTTGCTTCGTCAACGAGAGGAGTCGGTTGAGGAGTTACTCGGGTTTGCCCGAGCGATGGCCTCGCATATGGTCACCGTTCCTGTCGAAGGCGAAATCCTCGATACCTGTGGAACGGGTGGAGATCGCCAGGGGACGATCAATGTTTCGACCGCGGCGGGTCTGCTGGCGAGTGCCGCTGGCGCTCGGGTGCTCAAGCATGGTGGCCGTGCCGCGAGTTCCAAGACTGGTTCGGCTGATGTACTCGAGCAACTTGGAATCAATGTTGGTCTCGATGCTGATGAGGTCGCTCACATGGTGGAGACTGCAGGGTTTGGCTTTGCCTTGGCGACTCGCTTTCATCCCGCGATGGCGGCGGTTGCACCGATCCGACGTGCCCTTGGGATTCCTACCGCCTTCAACTTTCTTGGACCTCTCGTCAATCCGGGGCGGGCGCGGTATCAGTTAGTCGGCGTCTTTGACCGTAGTTTGGCGCCAACGATGGCAAATGTGCTCCTTGCTTTGGGTTCGCAGCATGCCCTGATCGTGTCTGGTGACGATGGCATGGACGAGGTCAGTTTGACGGCGCCGACCCGAGTATGGGAGGTGCGAGCTGGGCAAGAGGTGGAGTCCTATGCCATTGAGCCAAGTGAGTTTGGTTTTCAGCCAACGAACCTAGCGATGCTTCAGGGCGGAGATGCAAAGGAGAATGCTAGCATTCTTCACGACATCTTGCATGGACGCATCTGCGACGCGCGACGCGACCTCGTGGCGTTAAATGCGGGTGCAGCCCTCTACGCCGCTGACCTGGTGACTACTATCGCCGAAGGGGTTGATCGTGCCATGCTGACGCTCACAAGCGGACAGGCAGGGGCCTATCTCGACGACTTAGTTGCGCGCCAGCCTGGATAGGGCTATGAACAGGAGCCCCATATCTGAACTAATGTTCTATACATGTAGGTGTGGAGGTCAGAAGTGCGCTAGTTCGAGATGCAGTTGTAGGGTGAAGTTGTTCAAAGATGATCACCGCCCACAAAATAAGGCTAGAGCGTAACAATAAGCAGGCCAACTGTCTCGCGCGAGCAGCTGAGACAGCTCGATTCGCCTATAACTGGGGTCTAGCTCGCTGGAAAGAGCACCACGAACTCCACAAGATCGACCTGTCAGTACCTGCTCCTAGCCAATATACCTTCAGCCGTGAGCTCAACAGCATCAAACGTGAGCGGTTCCCGCCGATGATGGAGGTCAGTAAGGGTGCTCTCGAAGAGGCACTGATTGACCTGGGTGCTTCATTTGCTAGCTTCCCTGCATGTAGAAGCCGGTACCCAAAGTTCAAAAAGAAGGGCGTCCACGACGCTTTTACGTTGTCAAGCGGAGCGTTTGGGGTTGATGAAATAGAGTCCGTATGCCAAAACTCGGATACATTCGTATGTCAGAGCGAGTTCGTTGTGATGGACGTATGCTCTCGGCTGCCGTCTCAAGGCGCGCAGATCAGTGCCCCCTCAGCTTCGCGATTGAGGGAGAGAACCCAGCCCCTACCGAAAGACGCACAACTAGATCGGCCTAAACCTAGGGGTCACGACCCTCGCTAGGCTCTCGAGCGGAGAGAAGATCGACGGGCCAAAGGCCCATGCCAAGCTGCGCAAAAGACTGCAACGACCCAACAAGCGATTCAGTGGCAAACAGAAAGGCTCGAAGAACAGCCATAAAGCAAAACTACAACCTGCGAGACTCCACGCGAAGATCGCCGCTATATGCAACGACTCACTCCAGATGATTTGGGTCCTAGATTTCCGCTTATTTCAGAAAATCTACAAAAATCTCCGATTCTGATCATCCACGCTCATTATCAACGCTAAGGTTGGTAGCAGTGCCGTGACCTTGGGGGAAACAGTGGAAGCGAACGATACGCCGGTACCAAAGAGCGACGAAGCTCGGCTCAACGAGCTGGGTTATCATCAAGAACTCTCTCGAGTCATGACTCTGTTCGAGAATTTCTCGGTTGCCTTTTGTTACTTGTCACCCGTGGTAGGCATCTATTCGCTGTACGCACTGAGCCTTGGTACCGGGGGGCCCGCATTTATCTGGTTGATCCCTCTCGTCGTGATCGGCCAGCTCTTTGTCGCCCTCATCTTCGGCGAGCTTGGATCGAGCTATCCGATCGCGGGTGCCCTGTTTCAGTGGAGCAAACGTCTCATGGGCTCGGGGTACGGCTGGTGGGTCGGGTGGATGTATGGCTGGGCCCTTATCATCACGGTGGCCTCCGTCGACACCGGTGTTCCCAGTTACTTTGCCGATCTCGTTAACAACCTCTTCGGCACCCACCTCAATGGAGCCTCCCCCAACACCATCTTGCTCATCTCCACCCTCTACCTCGCCGGTCAGACACTCTTCAATGTCTACGGCGTTAAGTTCCTCGGGTCGATCTCAAGGATCGGAACGTGGTTCGAGGTACTCGGGACCGTGGGGCTGGCAATCATCTTGCTCGCTTTCGCCACCCATCACTCACTCGGCTATCTCTTCACTACCCAGGGAACGACCCACCTCAAGACCAGCCCGCTCGGGGTGAACTTCGGCGGCAACTGGTGGGCAGGGGCCGCGTTGATCGCGGTGCTCGGACCGGTCTACATTTTCTATGGCTTTGAAAGCGCTGGTGATGTCGCTGAGGAGGTCGTGGATGCGTCACGCCATGTCCCTCGTGCAATGGTCTCGGCTCTCATCTTCGGTGGTATCGTCTCGATGATTCTGGTCGGTGCGCTCAGCCTTGCGATTCCTTCTGGCCCCAAGGGTTTTGCCCTGGCCGCAACCCAAGGCGTTCCGGCAATCCTCTCAAGTGCCATCTCCGCCAAGTTCTTCCAAGATCTCATTCTGTTCATTATCTGTTTCGCCTTCTTCTCGTGTGGTCTGGCCGTCCAGGGTGCGGGTGCTCGTTTGGTGTTCTCCTATGCCCGAGATCGGGCGGTACCAGGACACCGTGTTCTGCGGCGTATCTCTCCCCGGCGTCGCACCCCAGTGGCCGCAATTCTCCTCGCTGCTATCATCCCCGAACTCCTCTCGTTCTTGGTGCACTTCACGCCCACAAAGCCCATTCACATCGGCTTTATCGTCTATCCGGCCCACGTCAACGCGCTGACGGCACTCGTGAGCTTCGGTGTGTCGGGTATCTACATCTCGTTCCAAATGGTGGTGCTCGCCTATCTCATCGCCAGGTTGCGTGGCTGGAAAGCCGAGGGCTCCTTCCAGCTTGGCAGATGGGGGTACCTCGTCGCGGTCTTGGGGTTGATCTACGGAGTCGGCATGATCGTGAACATCATCGCGCCAACTGGACTGAACTCACCCCGAGGCGAACTCTTTAACTTCGACTGGCTGACCATTCTGGTGATCACCATCATCGTGATCATCGGGGCGCTCTATTTCGTCCTCGGCCGCCCCCATCACGCCATCAGAGCAGCGGAGGTCGAGCGGCGTGCGAACGTCCCCACCCCCACCCAGGGACTCCAAGGCGACGAGGCAGCGAATCCATCTGATTGAAACCCGCTCTGCCCTACGCGTCCCCAAGCGTTCTGGAAGTGACCGGGTCGTCTAACCGAGTGCTCGCTTGAGCTGCGTGCTCAGCGCGAGCGGCGCCAGTTCGTCGAAGGGTTGGGCCAACAGCTGGAACCCCTGTGACGCTGAGGTTTGCGAGAAGGAAGAGTGCCGGCTGATCGGTCATATCGAAGTCGGCGCGGTAAAGACCGTTATCTGGAAGACGGTCAGGGACGAGCTTGAGGTCGCTTCACCATTGTGGAGCCCTTCGAACCCCGAACCGGCAGTGGAGGCAGGATCGACATGGTTGGGACCATGAGCATATAACGCGCCCGCCCCCTATGGTTCCAGGAACGTACGAATCCACCGCACAAGGTCGGCAACAGATCGCATGTAGTCAAGGCTTGAAACCGCTTCGGCTGCCTCTCGGTCTTGTTGAATAAACCCGTCTGTTCTGGTCCAACCAATTTCACGATTCTCCACAAGTCGGGTCTTGACTACCTGCAAGAAGCGCCCGAGGAACTCGTCAGCGTCGCCAAAGGCTGTTGTCTGAGTCAAGTGCCTGAGCGACTCGAGTCCCCGGGTGACCGACGTCGTCGCCTCGATGCACTTGGAGGGTCAACCTCGACGCCAAGCGGTGCCTTGGTAACGGAGCGTTGTGAAGCGGGCTGACATCGCTCTTGATGGCACTGGCAAATGGCCGGGGTGGCGGAGCACCCGAGAGGATCCGGGCCGGCGATCTCATCGAGTACCAGCGCCACATCGCTCACGTCACGGATCAACACCCCCTCGACCGATTCCCCTTTCCACGAGGAGTTCCCGGAGGGTACCCTCCATCGAGAGACCTTGAGAGCAACCAAGCCCCAGCGTGACATAGGAATCCTGATCGAGGCAGCGCTATCGTTGCCATGGACTAGGGGTGCCATCTGGGCTAGCGCCGCTCGACCCTCTCGGTGTTTGCTCAAGATTCCTTGGGGTCCCCGTGACGCCATAGCGGAGGTTTTCAGCTACCGGTATCACACCAAATGTGGGGGCGTTGGTGCGACCAAAGGGTAGGAAGCCAGCATCTTCGAGTGCCGTTACCACCAGGTTGCTCTCCTCCTTTGGATCCATGGACGCAGCCAGCAATCCGTAGGTCGCTGCTCAACCAGGAACCTCCGTGAGATCCTTGCCGGGAATCGGCACCCCAATGAACGGTCCAAAAGAGTCGGCCTTCTCCTGGGAAAGCACGTTGGTCATGCACGGGTGAGATCATGACGTGATGATTTCGTTGGACAAAAGCGATCGAGATCCTCAAGTGTGGTGATGCCGATGCTGCCGAGACGACCGATGAGTTCGTGGAGGAGGTCAGTCGTGGTCAATGCGTCGGTAAGGGCTCGATGGCTTGGTCGACGAAGGCCCAAGTACTCGGCAAGAGTCGCAAGTTTAAAGTTCTCGACCTCGCCCTGGAGTAGACGACGTGCGAGGCTCAGGGTGTCGATCGTTGTAGTGTTGAGCGAGGGAGCATGCGAACGGGAGAGGGCAGCGTTGAGAAAACTCAGGTCGAAGCGCAGGTTGTGGCCCACAAGGGTTGCGTCGCCGACAAAGGACGTAAAGGCCCGTAGGACCTCTAGCTCTTCCGGTGCGACGCAACACATCGCATCAGTGATACCGGTGAGCGTCACGATCATGGCAGGTATGGGCAAGCGGTTCACTATGAGCGATCGAAGGTGGCCAATGACGTGTCCGCCGCAGACCTTGAGCGCAGCCACCTCAGTCAGCTGGTGATAGCTCGCAGATCCACCAGTGGTCTCGGTATCGACGATAACGAACGTCGTCGTTTGCAGTTGTGTCGTTGAGGGATGAAGAGCGGCTTGAGTGGTCGCGATGCCCATGATCCATCATCCTACGTCGAGTTTCTGACAGCAGGATCAGGGAGGTAGAATAGTCTAGGTGACCCAATCTTTTAGCAAGCACCAAGCCAGGACGTTCTATCATCGGATGGTGCTGGTCAGGTTTGTCTGGGCGATTGCGATCGGAGCGTTCTTTGCCGGCATGATCTCCCTTTGCCTGAAACTCTTGGGACTGGACTCTATGATGGTAGCGCTTGGTGGACTCGTCGCCGGACTCATCGTTGGTGCAGCTGTTCTGATTGGTTCAAGGGCCAAGCGCGAACCCGAAGCTACCGATGGCTGTGGCGCACAGTGTGCCAACTGTGCAGCGGCAGGGTCTGCTGGTTGCCTCTCTGGCTTTGATCTCGAACTTGAGGGGCGGATTGCGGCCTACGACGCAGCACGGCTCCATCAACTGGGTTATCGAATGCGCGGAGTCCTCATTCTTCCTGTGCTCCTTGTCCTCTTGGGCTTTCTGGTGCTACACCGCGCTGATGGGTTCGTGCCCATGGTGTTCTCACTCGTGGCGCTTGGAACAACCGTCGTTGGACTTGCTTTGATGCGCTCCAAGTTGGTGCGAAGCGACGCATGAGGCTGCGACGCTCCATCCAACTACTCACAGGTGGGGCAAAGCTACTCATGAGGTTGCGGCGTGTTCTTCGACTACTCGCAGCTGGAGCGAGGCTGCGGCACACCATTTTACTACTCGCAGGTGGGGCGTTTGGGCTCACATGGACGTATCTAGAGGCGCAGAGCCATACCTTTACCCGCCGAGCGGAGGTGTTGACGGGTATCGCCATTGCTGTGGTTGTCGTCGTCTTCTTTCGCAAGGTGCAACACGAAGCTCCGCGCCCCTTTGACAGGGTGGCCGTATGGACGTGGTCGCCCGCGGCCTTGGCGGTACTGACCCTTGAGCTCTTCAACCTGTTTGGAGGTGCGCGACCCTCCCATCCGACGATCTCATCGATCATCAATGGCGCGCTCGGTTACGGCATCGAGGCACGGGTGATTCTTTTTGTTGCCTGGCTCGGTCTTGGTGTCTGGTTGGCGATATGCGGAGCCTGAGTTTAGCGATCTGGGCGTTCATCGCGGCGGGGGTGGTAGTGATGGCGGTGGTTACCCACATCCGGGGGCATCGACTGAGTGATCTTGTTGCGGCGTTGCGCACGCGGCCCATTGGAGCGATCGTCTTGACCCTCGGATGGGCCTGGGTCGGTTGGCACTTTCTCGTGCGCTAGGAGGTTCAGAGGGCATCCAGATAGGACCATGGCATGGTACCATCCGAGCGGACGCGGATCGACCGTTCTCCTGTAGTGGATCGAACGCGGCAGTGCAGGGTACCTTTGGTCCGCGGAGGGGCGGGCTGTGAATCAAGGAGCTACGCGCGGTATCGGAATCGTCGCGGTGGAAGGTGAGCCACATGGCTATCACAAGATCCGTGATGCTGGTCAATGCTCAAGATCCCTCATCGTCAGCGGTCCTCATCCGACACAACCGCACCTCGCAAAACTTTGACCGCAAGTTCCACATCGTCGGCGGTGTTGTAGAGGTGAAAGGAGATACGCAGACGACCGCTACGCATGGATACCGTAATGGGAAGGGAGGTTGGATCGATGGGCTTTACCAGCTTGAGCGAGGCGATCGCTGATGCTCTCTCCGGCAGAGGTTGGTCGAGCCGAGTGAGAAATTCGGTGGTGAGAGCGATGTCGTGGTCATAGATTGCGGTGATCCCGAGATGATCGATGAGTGCAAGCGACTCTGCTGCTCCGATCCACGAGAGCCATGCAGGAGAGGGGTCGAGGCGGCGCTCACTCTTGGCGAGATGGAGTTGGGTTCCGTAGTAGGAGTTGGCGATATTGTCACCGGCATACCAGTTAGCGTAGAGCGGCTTGATCATGGCCCCAAGACGTTGAGAGAGCGCGAGATAGGCCGTGCCACGAGGGGACAGTAGCCACTTGTAGCCGGAACTGACGATGGCATCGAGGCCGTCAATAGAGAGAGGAAGCCAGCCGGTGGCCTGCGTGGCATCCACCGCCACCATAGCTCCAGTTCGCTTGGCCCGCTGTTTGAGCGCTTCCAAATCGGTAACGTGCCCACTGGCGCTCTGGACTGCTGATACAGCTACCAGGGTAACCGAGTGGTCGATAGCATCGATGAGATCATCTTCGCCAACCGTTATGATCTCGATGCCCCGATCCGCCTGTACGAGATAGGGGTAGAGGTTTGACGTAAACTCAATGGCTGGTGCGAGGACGCGCGCGCCAGCCGGCAGTGCGTTGGCGATGAGCGCTACCATCACCGAGGTCGATGGCCCGGTGGCAACGAGCTGCTCATCCGCTCCGACCATCTTGGCAAAAAGACTACGAGCGATATCAGTTTTGCCAAGCCAGTCGTCGAACCATCGGGCCTTGCCGGTAGCCCAGTTGTCGATCGCGATGTGGAGGCTGGCGGCTGTTGCCTTTGGTAGTAGGCCGATACTGGCGGTGTCTAGGAAGCCGCGTTGGTGCTCGAAGTACTCTGTGAACTCTTGTTCATCGGTTCTGTCCATCGCGAACTCCTTTGTCCATGCTCGTTATTCAGACCTGTGTGGCCAAGGCTGCTGAGCCCTGGCTCGTGATCGATCCAGCCTTGGTGTGCTGACTTGGCTCACACCAGCGTGCACAGCGATCACCACTGACCCCAGGACGCAGCAGACCCAACAACACCACGCAACGCTAGTCGACACCACACGCCCTTGGACGCGCTGCCCATAAGAGTTGCCTCGTGTCGTTAGACCGTTCATAGGTGCTGGAGAACTTTTCTGCTGAGCGTTGGGTTACCTGGCTTCATTGAGGCATCATCGACACATTGGTCTTCATCAACGTGGTGATTCGGGTTCTTGTGGGCTCCAGGTGGGAGGGGACTCAGCGGTCGTCTGGGAGTGCGTTCGTTGACGGGAAAAGCACGTAGCGGCGGTCGGCGTGGTCAATGGAGAAGCCGTAGCTTTGGTAGAGCCCTTGGGCGCTCTCGTTGCTGCGTTCGACATAGAGCATGATGGAGGAGAGTTTGCGCACCTCTCCTAAGTAGTACATGCCTTCGGCTAGCAGTGCTTTACCGATTCCCTTGCCGGCATCCTCTGGATCGACAGCGATCACGTAGATCTCGCCGACGGGAGGTTGACAGTCGTGGTGAATCTTAGTCCAGCAGAACCCTTGCATGCGAGTCTCATCATCGACGACAAAGAATCCGTTGGGATCGAACCACGGCTCACCCTCTCGTTCGCGTAGGGTGGCGAGATCCCAGTCACCTTGATCTGGGTGCCATTCAAAGGCTCGGTTGTTGACGCTAAGCCAGGCGGCCTCGTCTACGCCGGGTTGAAAGGTTCGAAACTTGAGTGTCGTGGAGCGCACGAGTCCCTCGAAGGGAAGGGTTCGTCGCATCTGGAGCACTTCGCGATCGGCATGAAAGCCGAGACTGCGATAGAGGCGGTCACGCTCCTGATTGGGGTTGGGGATCCAGAGGCTCACCCGTTGGGTTGCAGGCATGGTGGAATCGCCCAGCGCTCGATCGAGAAGCTCTTGGACTACGAGTCCATAGGGGTAACTGGGGCGGATGGCTAGCTCGAACTCGATTCCCTTGTTCGTCGCATTACGGGTGAGAAGACCGGCTACGACATCGGTATCTAGATCGACGACGACGAGCGATTCGAGGCTCTCTGCACGGTGGTTGGTGAGGTCGATCCAGCGGTGGTCGGCAAGTGCTCGATGATGCTCCACCGCTTCAACCTCTTGCGCCAGTGAGATGATGGAAGAAAGATGGCGGTCAGGGTTGAGCATGCGTACATCAAGATGGGCCATGGTACTAGGCTAACGTAGGCGAGGGTAGGGGAGGGTCACATCGGTGGGAAGACAACAGGTTGAGCAGATCATTAAGCAGCTTGATGCCCTCTACCCAGGCGATGCAAAAACGTTGTGTGCGCTCCAGTTCGAGACCCCATTCCAGCTCCTGGTTGCTACGGTGCTTTCAGCTCAGACGACTGACGCGGTAGTAAACTCGGTTACCCAGCCGCTCTTTGCACGTTTTCCAACGCCCGACGCCCTCGGTTCGGCGGCGGTCGACGAGGTAGCACAGCTCATCTACTCGACCGGCTTCTACCGCACCAAGGCGAGTCATGTGGTCGCACTTGCGGATCGGATTGCCCACCAGTATGGGGGGGAGGTCCCGAGCGAGCTTTCGGAGCTTACCACCCTCCCTGGGGTGGGACGCAAGACGGCCAATGTTGTTCGGTCCGTCTATTTTGGTCTGCCGGGGCTTCCTGTCGATACCCATGTCAGTCGGCTGTCCAACCGACTGGGTCTGAGCAATGCGCAGACTCCCGAGGCGATCGAACAGGATCTTTGCGGGCTCGTTCCCCAGGTTCGGTGGGGTTCGTTCTCGCTGCAACTCATCCTGCACGGCAGGCGCATCTGCAGAGCAAAGACGCCTTCGTGTTTTCGATGCGAGCTCTCTTCCTACTGCGATTCCGCGCCCTCGTCGGTACGAGTCTCTTCCTAGACTCGCGCGATGGTTGGGGGGCAGCGTACAGCTCGCTGGCATCTCTGGGCAGCGCTTGTGGTCTTGCTTCGTACAAGATAACTCAGTCGTCGCTGCCTCGCGTGGGTGGCCCGGGATGGTGAAGTAGTTTTTGGAGGGATCCGGAGAGGCTGATCGCGGCGTCTTTGTCGATCACCTCGTCGTCACACCGGGGGTCAAGGACACAGAAGGCGCATCCGTTGGCACAGGAACATTCGGTGATCATGCGCTCGGCGAGATGGAGCGCCTCGCCGAGATGCTCCATGACTTTGGTGATCATCGCGGATGGGTGTGACTTGGTGAGGTAGTAGATCACTATCGATGGTTCGTCGCCGTTGCGGAGGGTGAGGCTTGCCAGATCAGAGGTACCTCCGTTGGTCAACAGGGGTAGTACTTTGGTGAGCGCGTGTTCAAGCGCGTGGAGCGCGGCGAAGAATTCCTCAGGTTCGATACCGAGATAGATGGGGTCGACACAGGTGATCACGACGGCTTCGGCCGGGCTTGAGATGACGGGGCTGGCAACCTTGCGTTTGGCCACTTGACGCGATTGGTGGTCAAACTCCTTGTAACCCGTCACCTGCTCTACGACGAGCGCTTCGATACGTTCCATTGCGAGTAGTGGATGGGGCTCGAGGCGCTCAAGCGTTCTTCCTTGAGAGAGCGACCGAAACAGCGTTGGCTGCGTATGATGGCCATCGGTCTCAGGAATGCAGAAGATCTGTCGATGCTCGGTATCGACGCGCTGCACTCGAAATGGGGTGCCAAAGTGTAGGAAGACAGCTCCCTTGTGAGCCTCACGAAGTGCCTGGCGGATCGATATACGTTCCACTGTGCGATGATCGCGTGTGCCTTGAAAGTGGATCTCGTAGCTGGCCTCTCGTTCCATGAATGGAGTGGAGAGGTGGGGGCGCTGTCGAGTGGAGCGATAGTGAACTCCGTCTCGGGTCAGAAGGTCACGACCCAAAAGATCGGCAAGAGCGGCTCTGGCCCCGGGGCCATCAGTCACTGACTCCTCGCTCAGGGGCAGTTCGGCGGCCGCGAGGAGGAGATGGCGGGTGAGGATGTCGGTGTCATCGGAGGCGGCGATGGCATGTTCTGGGCTGCGCTCAAGGAGTTCGCTGGCGTTGGCGAGGAGTGAACGAGAGATCGGATCCCCGCCGACCATCACAATGCCGAGAGCGTCAAGGTTGGTCCTGCCGGCCCGGCCAAGGCGCTGCCAGAGTGATGAGATAGAACCTGGGTAACCATTGAGTACGACAGTATCAAGGGAACCGATATCGACGCCAAGTTCGAGAGCGCTGGTGGCTGAGACGCCGCGGATTGCACCCGAGCGTAGTTCGTGTTCGACTCGGCGGCGCATCTCCGGAGAGTAGCCAGATCGGTAGGGCAAGATGCGGTGGCTTCGATCGGAACCTGCCATCGCGACGTACTCCGCCTGGGCGCGAGTGTTGGAAAAGACGACGACGGAGCGACGCATGCGCACGAGATGACGAGTGAGGTAGGCGGCCTGCGTTGAGGGAGGTGTTTTGGGGTCTCGGGTGCAATCCCAGAAGAGGATCGTGCGTGCGGACTGGCTGGCGCCACTTTGATCCACCACCACGAAGGGCAGACCGGTGAGCGTCTCGAGGTGTTCTTGTGGATTGGCGATCGTCCCGGAGGCCGCGATGAGCACCGGTCGGGCACCATAGTGAGCTGTCAGCCGTTGCAGGCGCCATAGCAGACCCCCAAATGAGGCGCCTAGGCTGCCGACGTAGTGGTGGGCCTCGTCGATCACCACGACGTTGAGGTTGGCTAGGAAGGATTCCCAACTCGCATGCCAGCCAAGGTAAAGATGGAGGCCATGTGGGTTTGAGATAATGATGCGAGCATTTGCTCGAATCTTTGCCCGTTCGCTGGTTGGCGTGTCGCCATCGTAGACGGCGGGGCGAAGTGATCCACCAAGGCTCCGGTCGAGCTCCTGTAGACGCTCGAGTTGGTCGTAGGCGAGCGCCTTTGTGGGGTAGAGAAAAAGAGCGGTCGCCTGTGGGTCCCGGAGGAGCCGCTCAAGCGTTGGCAACACGAAGGCGAGGGTTTTGCCTGATGCGGTTGGTGTTGCCAGTACCACGTTGGTCCCAAGCTGGACGTGGTCGTAGACGAGCGCCTGGTGCGTATAGAGCTGACCCCCCAACGAATCGGCTATGCGTTTTGTCTGTGCTGAGAGTGGGGTTGTGGGTTCGAGGAAACGCGCATCGCGGGCCGGGATGACGATCGTCTGGACAATCTGACCGTGATAGAAGCCAGCGCGCTCAAGAAGGTCGGCCATTGAGGAGACGTCATCATCGACTGAACGCTCCGGCTCGACGGGCGCCCGGTGCGAGAGCGCTCGAAAACGCGCCTCAAGATCGCTGGGCAAAATCTCTGGGTCGTCGCTTGGCTTTGATCATGGCTTGTTCGATTCTAGCCGTCGAATGGCCGACTGCTCGAATCTCTGCAGATTCCCTCTCCAGATTTTGGTGAGAATCGGTTGGGCGAGGTTGGCCGTAAGGGCCCCACCAATCGCTTTAGGAAAGTGGAGGGTTTCTTTCCAGGAGAGTAGACAGGTTTCATCGGCGGCTTCGCGAAGCTCTAACAGACCTTCACCGGTGATCAGACCTTTGTGGTGTACCCCAATGGCGTGTCCCTCATCCCAACGCGTGATCTCCATGAGGTCATTAGTCTTGAGCGGTCCGACTTTGGTGAGACAGGTGAATCGCGTGCCTGCTCCTTGATGCTGGTCGGTCACAAAGTCGATACGAACGGCATCGGCCATCCATTCGACATGGTGGTCGATAGCGGCAAGCTCCTCCCACGCGACCGAAAGGGGAACGGAGAGGCTACGGACGACGTTGATGCTGGTCATGCTCGTTACAACCGCGCGGAGGAGCAATCCTTCCATCGGAGTGTCTTTTGGCTCTGTGTTCGGCCAGCGACACTATTTGGCCAACGACGCTATTTGGCCAACGACGGTGCTCGTTGGGGCGTGCTAGGCATTGTATCGCAGGACCCTGCTGGGTCCACGTTGTGGCCGATGTCACATTGACTCAGGATGAGGAGGAGCGATCACCCCTCGATTGCGCTCGAGAGTTTCTTGGATGGCTTGGGCCTGCGCAAGCAACGCCAGATCGGTATGAGCTTGGCTGATCATCGTCATGCCAATCGGCAGATGGCCGAGGAGGCCGATGGGGAGCGTCAGTGATGGGTAACCCGCCACCGCTGCGGCAGACCAAGATCCAGGGATGGAAGGATCACCGTTGATGGTGTCGATGAGCCAGGCCGCCCCCATCGTCGGTGCCAGAATAATGTCGGCATCTGCCGTACTCATGGCCGCCTGCAGTCCCGTACGTGTCTGTTCTCGGTTGGTGGTCAACGCCTGGCGGTAGGTGACCTCGTCCCATGGATGCGACAGTCCCATGGTGAGGAGTTCCTGACCAAAAAGAGGGAGTTCTTCCTCTGGGTGGGCAGCATTAAAGGCGACGAGTTCGGCGAGAGACTTGGTGAGGGGGTCTTGGCGGTCCCGAAGGTATCGGTCGAGATCCTCGGTCATTTCGTACGCGAGGACGATCAGTTCTGCATCCTCATCAGGTTCCAGTGTTCCCTCCTCAACGGCGCTGAGTCTCGAGATCGCATACCCATTCTTACCAAGGAGAGCGATGACTTCTTCAAAATTGGCGATGACCCTTGGGTTGTATTGGGCGAGCATCGAGTCGACGATGACGAAGTTGGGTCGGAGCGCTTGGTGGGGTGGATCGACGATGAGGTGAGCGATCTGACGAGCATCAGCGACACGATTGGCGAAGATGCCTACCGAGTCTTGGCTTCGTGAGAGTGGAGCCACGCCAGCTCGGTCAATGGCACCCGCCGTCGATTTGTAGCCGACCACGCCATTCATGGCGGCCGGACAGAGGATGGAACCGTCGGTCTCTGTGCCGATGGCGACAGGCACGTATCCCGCAGCGACGGCGACGGCGGAGCCTGAACTTGACCCACCGGTCGATCGTGCTGGATCGTACGGGTTGCGAGTAATGCCGCCGCGACCGCTCCATCCCGATACCGAGGCGAAACCCCGGAAGTTAGCCCATTCTGAGAGGTTGGTTTTGCCGACGATGTTAGCTCCTGCGGCCCGCAGTTTGGCGATCACTGTGGCATCGCGGGGCGGCGGATCCAGCGAAAGGGCCAGAGAGCCAACGGTGGTGGGAAGGTCCTTGGTGTCGATATTGTCTTTGACCAGTATTGGGAGTCCTGCCAAGACTCCCGTGCGGACAAAGGCCTGGTCCGGATCTGCAAGACTGATGAGTGCGCAGAGCCCATCGTTATGGTGGCGGCCCGCTAGTGCTTCGATCAGTTCAGATCCCCAGCTCGCGCTATTGGGACGGTTCAAAAAATCCTGGATGGTACGAAGTTCAGTCACCTGGTTCACCCTAGCAACTGCTGCTGCGCTAAAGTGATCCCGTGACCAGCTTTGGAAGGCAATTTGGGGTAACAGCAGTGACCTATGATCGGGTGCGTCCAGGGTATCCCGAGGCGCTGTTTGAGATGCTTGCGCAAGCCATTCCTGCGGGAGGCTCGGTCCTTGACGTTGGCGCTGGCACCGGCATCGCAACACGCGAGCTACTCCGTCGTGGCCTACGGGTTACCGCTCTTGAACCAGATGGCGACATGGCCCGCCAGCTGATAGCACGTAGTGCCGGTGAGGTGGACGTGGTGACCAATGACTTTGAACACTATCGCGGACCGCGCCGAGCATTCGATGGCGTTGTCTGTGCGCAGGCCTGGCATTGGTTCGCAGGTCCCTCAGCACTGCGACGGGTCCGGCGCCTCCTCAGTGGCACTGGTGTCTTCGCCGCGTGGTGGAATGTTGGCACCATTGCAGACGCCCAGCTTGCTAAGGAGCTCGCCGTCATCTTCCAGGAGACAAGTCACCGATTGCCAGTACTGTTTCGTCGCCCTGACCTGACGGCAACGATCGGGAACCTCGCACGTTTGCTGCAGGCGGATCTTGGATTTTCCCCTCCAGAGGCTCTCCATTTTGTCTCCTCGTTCACCTACGGGCCCGATGACTTTGTGGCACTGATGTCAACGATGTCCGAGGTGCTCGCGCTGAGCTCTGAGGACCGTGATCACGTGCTCGACCGACTGCGTGCTTGTCTTGGCGAGGTGACGGTTGAGGTGGAGTACCTGACCCTTGGTTACATGGCGGTTCGTTGCTGATCCCTTGACGGTTGGGTGAGGACGGCCTCGATGTCGGCAAGCTCTTGCCGGCCAAGCTCAACACCGGGTCGTAAGTGTTGTCGTGACCGTGCACCGTGCACCGTGCACCGTGCACAGAGTGCAGAGTGCAGGCTGCGATCGCATTCGAGGGAGACGTTCGAGGCGCGTAGTGCATTGCTAGCGTCCGGTGCCGGTATCGAACGTGGCCAGGTTCGCGGCTCCATCTCATCGTTACGCTCCGACACGACAGGAACGGGATCCCGAGAGAATCGAGGATTTTGTTGTTCTGGATCAACGAGTCCGAGGGCGTTAGGAATCGGGGTGGAGCGCGGCAGTGACGATACTTGACAGGCGACCGTCAATCTTCTCGGCGGCGGGGTCGCTTGGAGCTCCCGCCAATCGCGCAAGACTCTCGACGACGCTCGCCAACCAAACCTCAGTACCTTGCGGTGTTGCGCGGACCAGCAATCTTGGTGGGAGCTCTAACGCAAGATCAGGATAGCTGCTGATCAGGTCGGTGCCAACTTTTGGATTGCCAGTAGTGAGGACGACGGTGTCAGGTAGGCCGAGGCCGACGTTGGTCGCATTTTCTCCGTGATCAATGGTTGCAAAGAGCGTCATGCCCGCCGCTTCCATCGCGTGGGTAATCTCGGCGACGGCCGCATGGACCGAGAGGCTGGTACTTACGAGAAATCTCGCCATGTCCTATGACGCTAGCGCGAGAGAGGGCGAATCGGTCTGGTCAGTCAGCGATGATGGGTTCGCGTTCGATCTGGAATCGGGTGATGTGCTGCATCCAACACGCCTCGTTCCTGCGGCGATGGTCACCCGAGGGGCGTGTGTACACCGTTGTTGTAGTCCAGCACAACAATACCCGCGAATCCCGCGCATCGCGCAGTGTCGGAGCTCCTCGTCGTTCCTACCACAGTATGAGTGAATCACCCGACACCCAAATGGTGCAAGACAACGAGGACGATTCGCCGCTACTGCTTGTTGGCAAGGATGAGCGGCAAGGGTAGGGAGATGTTCTTGTCGATTGGCGGTCTTGATCTGGTGCACGGCGTCGCGCAGCGGACCTATCGGTTGACGAACGGGGTTGCCCGCGTCACGTGAATCGTTGATCTTTGGGCAAAGCGCTGCAAGTGCGGCACGTAGCGTCCGCACAAGCAGCGTTGCTCTGTTACGCGAGGTTGTCTAACTCACCGAGCCTCAAGGATGGTGCGGATATCGGTGAGGATCTCAGGCGTGAACCGTTCGTAGGCAGCCTGAGCACCGAGGTTCTCCTTGAGCTGCGCCTGGTTCGATGCGCCGAGGATCACGGTGGAAACCTGCGGGTTTGCCAGACACCAGCCGATAGCGAGTTGGGAGAGGGTGACATCGAGTCGCTTGGCAATCGGTTCGAGTTGTTTGACAATGGCAGCGCTCTTCGGGTCGGTCAGCATCTCTCGGAGCCACTCGTAGCCCGGCAGCGATGCACGTGAACCCGCAGGAATACCATTGGCATACTTTCCCGTCAAAAGACCTGAGGCCAGAGGACTCCAGGTGGTAAGGCCGATCCCTTCCTCGTCGAGGAGACGCTTGTACTCGACCTCTACTTTGGCCCGCTCAAGCATGTTGTATTGGGGTTGTTCGACAACTGGTGCATGGAGATGATGTTGTCGTGCTACCGCGATCGCCGCGCGGATCTCGTCAGCCGACCACTCGGATGTGCCCCAGTAGTGAGCCTTATGCTCGGAGACGAGCTCATGCATGGCAAAGACGGTCTCCTCGATGGGCGTCTCGGCGTCGGGACGGTGGCAGTAGATCAGGTCGAGATGATCGAGGCCGAATCGTTCGAGGGATGCATTCACGGCTTCGATGAGGTACTTACGGTTGAGGGTGAACTTGGCGTTGACGGTGTCATGGATACCCCAATAGAACTTTGATGAGACAAGATAGCTATGTCGTGGCCAGCCGAGTTGCGCGATGGCAGCTCCCATGATTCGTTCGGACTCGCCACTTGAGTAGGCTTCGGCGTTGTCGAAGAAGTTGATACCCTGTTCGTACGCGTAACCGAGTATCTCTGTCGCCTCACCTACTCCAATCTGTGGGCCAAAAGTGACCCACGAACCGAACGAGAGTTCTGAAACTTTGATTCCTGCACGGCCTAGACGTCGATAATTCACGATCTACCTTTCGTTTGTTTGAAACTCCATTCTATCCGGCCTATCTCTAGGAACTGGTTTTGGTCCAGAACGTAGCGGGCATACGCGTAGGTGGAACGGCTTGAGAAGAGACTGAGCTGTCGTGCTCGGAGATCCTGGGCGTCCGGACGAGAGGCCGACGCTCTGAGCAGCACTCTGCATGACCACAAGGTTTCGCCTTTGCACGTCTCTCAGTCCTCAGTCGCTGCGGGAGTGTAGGATCTGGCGCCATGGCGGTGTCCGGTGGTCGTAACCGAGGCTAGGTGGGAGAGGTATCTATCGCGTCTCGATAGGTGGTTCCCGGCGGTCTGAACAGGAATTAGTGCCATGATCGCTACTCAACTTGTTCCAAAACAAACTTGTTACAGAATAACGACGCGACGCAGTGCGAGAGAGGACCGTCCTCCAGTGAGGAACCGATTGGCGCCGTAACGTTCGGATGGCGTTGTAGCGATGCTGCGGGATGAATCGGGGTGACAGGTGAGAGTGTCTGGGCTGTTGCACCAGGGGAGAACGATGGCAAGGCAGAGAAGGTCAATGCATGGGGTCACCATCGACCGTGGCCCCCATCTGGGTTAACAGTCGGAGGTCTTGATTCGGCCATAGCGCCGACGGGGGTACTATGGAGGGTACTGATTTTTGTGGTTCGGTCACCGAGTTGGATACCGTTGCGGCGAAGACCTGATGGACCCGCAGGGATGCCCATTGCCTGGGCCAAGAGAGGTGTTGTGGTGATCAGTAAAGTGAGTACCGAAGGTGAAGCTCTTGATGGTGGCTGATCGTCTGCAACAGGCCTTTGAGGAGAAGTGTCACCGTCAGGGATTCAAGATCACCAGAGAGCGCCAGCGAGTGTTTGAGGCGTTATTGCGCCAGGAGCATCCTGTTACCCGGTCATATCTGTTGGCTGAACTCACCAATGAAGGGATTCACCCTCCAACGCTGTATCGCACCATCGATGCCTTTGTGGCGGCGCAGATTGTGCAAGCAATCTCCTTGAGCGGTGATGTCGGCTACGAACTTCTGCCGCCGTTTGCACCACACCATCATCACTTTCATTGCTTGAGCTGTCAGCGGGTGATCGGCTATGAGGTGACACCGGGTGCGGAGCTCGACGAGACAGCGATGCCTGGCGAGGCTCTCTATCACCAAGTCGATGTCTATGGCGTCTGCAATGAATGCCGTCAAGAAAGCCAGAACACCAGCTCAGGAGCACACCTGGAGGTCTGTGTTGTTGACCGGTCCAAGTGAGAGCCATCACAAGAGAGGGGAGCAATGAGATCAACGTGAGCCACGATGGTAGAAGAACTGGTGTGGAATTGGTCAACGTCGTCGTGAACGGTGGTGGCGGTGCGCGGGGCTGACAGACTCGTCGCCTCGCTTGAGGAACAGGGTATCTCCCATATATTTATGAACCCTGGCACGACAGAGCTCGAACTTCTCAGAGCCCTCGAAGATCGCCACCAGATCGAGCCAGTGCTGGTTCCACAGGAGCTTGTCGCCACCGCAGCAGCGGATGGTTATGCGCGGTTTCACGGACTTGGTGCTGTGCTTTTGCACCTGGGTCCTGGGTTCTCCAACGGGGCAGCATTCGTCCATGATGCGAAGCGTGCCCGCAGTCCGATGATCGTGATCGTCGGGGAACATCCCAAGGCACACTTGGCTGTTGATGCACCACTCAACACTGACCTCGCTGCGATCATGGCACCGTTCTGCGTCGCACTTGTAGTCGCTGATCATCCTCGGACCGTTGGACTTGTCACCAAGCACGCTGGAGAACTCGCGAGATCGCTCCGTGGCCCTGTCGGCATCATCGCCCCTCAAGACGTTATGGCGAGCGATGGTGAGGGACCGAGCTGGCCCGACGGTGGTGATGACGAGATAGGTCTTGCAGGCAGAGCACCCCAGACGATGCCAGCGCCTGCCAATGGCGGAGATACCGTTGGGTCTGAGGGCACAGAGGAGGAGCGTGACCCTCTCGCACTCACCGCCCAACAGGTAGGTGTGAACCCAGTTCTGCTCTTGGGGTCGAGTGCACTCAGTGCGACTGGCCAGCGGTGGGCTCGGAGGATTGCAGATCACCTCGGCGGTCGGGTTTATGCGGAGGTCTTCCCGGCGTTGATGGAGCGAGGGAGGCATGTGCCATTCATCCCTAAACTACCGTACTTCCCCGATCAGGCACGGACCCTGATTGGAAAACCGAGCATGGTGATCCTGGTCGGAGCGCAGGAGCCAATCGCCTATTTTGCCGAGGAGCATCGACGACCCCAGCTCATCGAGGATCAGACTCCGGTCGTTGCGCTTGTGCTGCCGGGTGCTCCGGCGGAAGCGACGCTTGCAAACTGGGCACAATCTCTCGGTGTCGCCGACACTGAGCATGGTGACGGCGCCATGGGGCGCCGTACTGTCCCAGACGCGACCGCTAGCGATGCGCTCGCTACTCCACGAGTCCAGACGCAGGTTGCCGGCGACGCTGTAGGGGTGATCCTGGAACAGCGCTTCACCGACGGTGAGCTCTCGTCGAGGTCGCATGGGTCGGAGCCGAACAAGGTGGGGCCGGCAGCGGACGAGGGGGCCTTGACCGTTGAGACCTTGGGGTTGATTTTTGCTCGCTCATTGCGAAGTGGTGATGTCGTGATCGATGAGGGTCGGACGAGTTCAGGTCCGATGTTTACCCATAGTGGAGACGCTCCACCCCATTGGTACCTGGGCCATCCTGGTGGCGCTATCGGTGGAGGTCTAGGGTTGGCACTTGGGGCTGCCATCGCCACTCAACGGCGCGTGCGTGCCCTCGTGGCCGATGGAGGGGCACTCTATGCACCTCAGGCGCTTTGGAGCATGGCCCATCTTGGGCTCGACGTCGGAATCGTGATCGCGGCTAACGGTGGTTATCGGATCCTGCGGATGGAGATGATGGCCCGTGGCATCAAGCCCGTCGCTACCCAGCTCACGACTTTTGGGAATCCATCCGTTGACTACATTGCGTTGGCGGCTGCCTTTGGGGTGGATGGTGAACGAGCAACAACAAAGGATGAACTTGCCTCGGCGCTGGAACGACGCAGCAATGGTCACGGCCCCTTTCTCGTGGTTGCGGAGCTCGCTACAGAGCCGTAGCAGGCTGACATTTATGACCAGAACGGGTGTCAAGGGGACTCGGATAGCCGGATTCATCACTGGTTGCTGGGTGCGATGCGGCCTTTGGTTGTGTGCAAGGTTTAGAAGAATAGGAGCAATGGGGCGACCGACACAAAGGTTGCGATGTAGCCCAGGTATGCTGGCCACCATTGGGTGGGTCGCGAACGGCTCCAGATCAATACCGAGGTCAGCCAGAGGATGTCGGTTGCTCGAAAGTAGGAGGAGTGATTCCAGATCTCACCCGAGAGTGACAGGGTGAGGATGAGCATCATGGTCCACGTCACTTTGAGGTACCCAGGCACGTCTGGACTCTTAAGGTTCATCGCTGCCAAGACCACAAAGAGGCCGATGATCGCGAGTTGCCCAAACCAGATCAGGTTGGTGAGGTTGATCTTGTGGGTATGGTCAATGATCCCAACGATGACGGAGTAGATCGGGATGCCGATGTTGCCGCGGATATCGCCGCTGAGAGCGATTTTGCCTAGCAGGATGCGGAGGAATCCCTGGAAGGCGAGTGCGACCAGACCCGGGATGAGAAAGACGAGAGGATTGGAGGCCGATCGTCGCTTGCGTAGGAGCACGATGAGCCAGATGAGGCCGATGGCGATGGGTGCGATCAACTCCGTCTCAATCGCGAGGCCAGCGAGCGCAAAGGAGAGGCCTGCGAATGCGGGGTGGTCGTGTTCGAAGAGGTACATCGCTAACAACAAGAAGGCTGCGGCGGTAGGCTCGGTGAGGTCACGACCGGTGCTCATGGTGTAGCCAAAGTAGCCCCCCAGAAGGAGGCCGACCATCGCAGGATGAGCGGTGTTGCGCGCGAGCTTTGTGCCGATGTAGGCGATAAAGGTTACCGCCAAAAGGTTGACGATGACCAGGGTAAAGGGAACCCAGTGATCATGGCCGAGTGCCAGAGCCCAGGCGAGGAAGGGGTAGACGATTCGCTGGTCGCGAAAGGCGCCATTCATGGTAATACCAAAGGCGTGCATTCGTAGATCGAAGGGATCGAGGGCGAGTCGGAGAAAGAACTGGCCGTCGTAGCCGCTCCCCTGATGCTGGTAGAGGTAGGAGGGCAGTTGCTTGCGATCAGCAAAAGTTGTTCCGATGAGGGCCAAGCTCGAGATGTTGCCCTTGGCGACGACGATGGTGCGTTCAGTGAGATAGATCAGGTAAGCAAGAAAAATGGTCAGTGCAGCGATGCGAGGAGCTCTCTCGGAGCCTGAGGTTGTGGCATGGTGCACGCAACTATCGTAGCAATCGACGTATCCGATCAGGCGGATATCCCCGACGAGCGTCGATGGGCGCATAGCTCGGTGACGATTGTTCAGACTATCTTCAGCTGCGTTGCTATACTGGAGGACAGGGTGATGTAGGTGGAATTCTCCAAAAAAATTATGCTTCTCGCTGTCGGCGTCGTGGTGGTGCTGCTGGTCGCCGTCGGTATTGTGGTAGTACCAAGTCTGCACGGCAGCTCCTCTGCGACCCTCACCTCGAATGATTCTGCCAGCTCTGGTAGTAGCGCAAATGTGGTCGTTGCCTCGGTGTCACCGGGCCCCGGAGCCACCAAGGTGCGTCCCAACCAGCCGATCACGATCGGTTTCTCGACCTCCATCAGTTCGCATACCCCGATGCCAACCTTGAGTCCGCCGGTCGCCGGTTCTTGGTTCTTGGAGAATCCAACCACGATTGAGTTCGCTCCTGATGGAAGTTACACCCCGGGTGGTACGGAGAGTGTCACCATTCCTGGGGGGCCGACGGGGATTCTTGCGACCTCGGGCCAGCGCATGCAAAATCCGGAGCAGGTCTCCTTCTCGATCGCCCAAGGGTCGTTGTTGAGGATGCAGCAGCTGCTCGCCCAGCTGAACTATCTGCCTTACAGCTTTAAGGCCACCAGTCGACTTGCCTCCAACGCGGATCTGGCCCTAGTCCAAAAGGGCAACTTCAATCTGCGCTGGTCCGATGAGCCGTCGTCGTTGCAGGCGACGTTTTACCCTGGCTCGTGGGGGGTAGCGACCCAGGCCGCAATTATGGCCTTTGAAAACGTCAGCAATTTGCCGATCAACGGGGAGCCCTCGGCGGCGGTATGGTCGGCGCTACTGGCTGCGGTCGCCCAACATCAGTTGGATCCGAACCCCTACTCATATGTCTATGTCGCCAAGTCCCCACTACCTGAGACTCTCAAGGTCTGGATCGATGGCAAGGTTGTGTTGACCAGCATCTGTAACACGGGAGCGGGTGCAGATGACACCCATGCTGGAACGTGGCCGATCTTCTTGCGCGAGAAGCAAGGTTACATGAGCGGTACAAACTTGAATGGCACCCATTACCACGTGCTCGTTCACTGGATCAACTATTTTCACGGGTCAGTCGCTGTCCATGGTTATCCTCGTGCGGCCTATGGATTCCCACAGAGCGATGGCTGCGTGGAACTCCCGATTCCGACGGCAGCGGTGGTGTATCCGATGTTGCACATCGGGACCATGGTGACCGTCCTCTAATCCTCTAACATTGCTGGCGTCGCTCGGCGCTCCCCTGGGTTGATTGTGGGCTGCTACAAGATCGGGCGCTGAGGGCGTACTTGCGTTGGTTGTCGTAGCCAGATCACTGGTCGTCGTAGGTGAAGGGGCGTAGAGATGGTTCGTATTGCGTTCGTGTCTTTACGTCCCTGGGACAGCACGTAACCTTTGGTTTGGCCACTTTGTGACGGGTATGGTCGCTGCCAGCGCTGCGGCGAGTAGTCGCCATTGGTTCGCGAGGCAGTGTGCCAGCGTTGACTTGTCTGAATGTCGCTGGCCCATATGCGAAGCCGTGGTGCTCGGACTCGCTCTTTGCGTAAGGTCTTTCCTATCTGTGCACGTAGTCAGGGTAGGGGAAACCGTCGCATCCGATGTTCGGACCCTGGCGGGGGCTGGTCGCGCTGCGCGGTGGAGCACCAGAAGGCGAGGGGTCAGGGCGGTGCTGTTGGTTGTCGGAGATTCCACAAAACGGGCGCCTACTTGGGTGAGAGCAACGCGGTCATGCGCCGAGGCTATGGCTGGCGCAGTGGGTTATTGAGAACCCTCGTATGTTTGAGAGGCTCCTTGCCATGGCTAAGCGTTACGGTTGTCGAGGATTTCCCTTCGTACACTGGTCTCGGCGGAGGCTCATGAGTGCTTTGGTGATGTGGCCAATCACCAACACGAAGATGATGAAGAAGACGAGCTCGTGGGTGAATTCAGCACCCCCTTGGATGGATAATGGGATCCGCCCGGGTGTGCGCAGGGCGAATCCAGTGAGGACCGCGAGGATTGCAAGAGCGCCCATTGCTGCAGTAAAGAGGCGTTGGCCAACGTTGAACCTCTCGGGTCTGTCACTCTCTGGCGATGGGGCGGCGCGATGCAGCCAATCACCGATGACTCCGGTCCAGGAGTTGAGCTGATCGACCGGCGCGATCATCAGTTCGTGAAGATCTTTACGAAGAGTTCTACCCCACGGTCCGATCAACGAGAGGATCATGACGATGGTCGCGGTGATGCCGGTGTCGATATGGATGCGATTGATGAGTGGTCGTGGTAGGTGCGCAGAGAGGGCGGGCACCCACAGAATCAAGCCAGTGGCAAGCAAGGTTAGCATCGCGACCGCGATGACCCAGTGGATCAGCTTCTCGAAGGCCGCGAAACGTACGGCCTTGCCAACCGGTCGGATTGTTTCGTGGCGTTCAGGAGATGGTGGCATTGACTGGATAGCCCCGCTGTTCCCAGTAACCCGGTACCTGTTGAGAGACAAAGCTGATCTTGTCTAGCCACTTCACGGACTTGTAACCATACATGTCTGGCACCAGGAGGCGGACCGGAGCACCATGATCGGCGGAGATGGGTTTTCCTCCGAGGTCCATGGCAAGGAGCACATCGCTGCGCTTCGCCTCTGCAAGACTTAGAGAATCGGTGTAGACCCCGTCAGCGCTGTAAAACTCAAGACCGTGGACATCGGCGTGAGGCCGCACCTGAGTTATCAGGTCCGCAAGCCGTACCCCTCGCCAGTGGGTATTTGGCACGGTCCATCCAGTGACACAGGTAAAGGTGAAGGTGACCTCGTGATGGACCATCGATCGTAGGTCTTCATAGGTTAGCTCCAGGGGATGTTCGATATGGCCATCGATTCGGAGACGATAGGTGGCTGGTTTGATATCTGGGATCGAACCGGTCACGGTATAGATCTCGAAACCGCCGAGGCTAAATCCACCGGAGTTGGCGAGACCGCTGATGGTTTGGGCGATATCGTGGCCAAAGAGCGTAGTGACGACACCGGCACCGAGTACGGAGAGAAAGACCCGACGCCCGACGCGTCTCCCGGTATGTTGAGTCCCGGCATTTCGAGGTGGTGGTGATGCCATGGGACTATCCTGCCAGATGTTGTGGGTAACGCGTAAAAATCGTTCTCAGCGGATTGCATGGTTGGTGGACTCGGGAGCGTGGTGAAGTGCCGGTCCGGACGTCAAAATGTGGTGGATATGCAGGTTTGTGGCTGTTATCGGCACTAAAAGCGCCAAACTTGAGAAAAAGATCGCAAAACTGACGCAACACCCTCAGTGGGGTAGTAAGATAGCGGATGCTCAAGGTCGGTCAGGCAAGTAGTATCAGGGAGGGATTTCAGGGGACACCACAAATAGACCCTGTAGTAAAAGTGTCCACACGGCTAAAACGATATTCTTCCAACAAAATAGATATCGACACGAGCCGCTCGGAACTTTAGGAAAAGTTTGGTTTCTTATCAAAATCGGTCCAGAGGACCAAAAGCAGTAGCTGGGAGACCAGCTCGTGTCGAAAGGATGACAACAGATGAAGCGTTCACTCAAGCACCATGGATCGGCCGCACTTCGCGTAGGAGCGGCTTTAGGACTGACCACCGTTGGAGTCATTGCAATCGGTGCCGCACCTGCATTCGCACAACCGACTTCGAACTCTGCTACGGCAATCACCAAGATGTTCTACGCCGCCACCCCAGCGTCGTACACGATCACCGTCACGGCCAACGGTGCCCTAACCCCGCCTCCGAATGGTGTGGGAGGTTATGCGCTTCAAATCTTCCCACCGAGGGGAAATCCCTATTTCGTAGACCTGTACCCGACACAGGCTACTCCCCCTAATCCCGACAGCTTGCTGGCAACCCTACCTAGCCCCCTCGCACCTGGAGCCGCCGTTGATTTCATCCAGTATCCAACAAATGTGAATGGAGACACCGTGGCTACCGATCTTGGTAACTCGGTGTGGAGGCTCAACAGCGCTAGCAGCCTCGTAGCGGTCACGACCAGCGCTTTTTCCCCCACCGATTACCCATCGGTTCCCGTTGCCCCTCAGTACTCGCTCAACGCCACCGATCAGCTCGCTAATGTGGCCGTCGCGTTCTCAGGGCCGGAGAGCGGCTATGTCGATTCAAATGTGGGTGCGAAGCTCGACGGTTTCACAGTGACGGTGCTTAACAAAAGTGGTGCTGTTGTTGGTGGACCAAAGACGGTGTCGCCTAACAGTACAGGCAGCTATTCGACCAACTTCTCAGGCCTTACCCCTGGGCATGAGTACAGCTATCTGGTGACCGCTGACTACAGCTTGACAGCGGACCTCACCGCGGCCCCAGTCCCATTGACCACGACCTATGCGTCGACCGTACCGTCAGTCAAGGATCTTACTCCCCAGCTGCCCCAGGTTCAGGGCATGACGGCCACTCCCTCCTATGCCGATCAGAGCACTTTTGCGAACCCGCAGGAGACGATCAGTTGGGATAGCGTGGCGGCAACGACTGTCGATAACGAGCCCTATACGCCCAAGGGTTACCAGGTAACCTATGCCTCTACCGCCGGTACGCCAACGACCCAGACGGTAGGCTACAACAGTTCCGCTAAGACCCAGAGCGCTGTCTTTGACGTGACCCAGGGGCTTACCTACAACTACTCGGTCTCTGTCATCTGGTCGAACGGCAATGGCACCTTCACGGGCGCTCCACAGACCGGCACGTTCCTCGCGAATAGCTCTCTGGGTGCTCCGACCCTGACGAGTCTCACCTCGGCCGAGACCGGTGCCTCTACGTTGCAGGTGAGTGGGTCCTTCAACACCCCAGCCGCACCGACCCAGGGAGCTGCTGGAATCAAGGCCCAGTACCAGATCGTGCTCACCGATGGTTCGAGAACTTACAGTGTCTACCAGACTCCTACGACCCTCGGCTGGGGCCAGAGTCTTGACTTTTCCGTGAGTTCCAATGAGTTCCCCATGGTCGTCGGTGACACCGTCACCGCAACCGTCGAGGCCACCTTCTACAACGGCTCGAGTGAGGTTGGTATCTCGAACTCCAACCCCTCGACGATCATGATCACCAATCAAGCCCAGCTCCCTGGGCCACAAAATGTCGTCTTTGCGATGTCTCAGGATCTCGGTGGGACCGTGAGCTGGACTGGCCCAACGACTAAGGATGTTCCCTCAGGCTATGCGTTGAATGGCTTCACGGTAGAGATCGTCGACCCCACCAACAACGCCAACGTCTACTGGGTCGATAACAGTGTCGGTGCCTCCGGTACCTCGACGGCTTACAACCTCGCTATTCCAGCAGGCATCACGAGTGGTTTCGCAAGTGCCACCACCTACGAAGCCCTCGTCTATGCCAATTATACCGACACCGCTGAGGCGAGCCAAACGACCGTTGGCGCATCGGCGAGTGACTCACTGTATATGCCTACCCAGTCACTCCTATCGCTCACCGCACCGAGTATGAAGACGGAGTACGCAAACGGCTCTCCTGCCTTAAACGTCAGCTGGGATGCTTCGCCGTCGATTCCGCTCTCGGATGGCACCGGTTCGATCGCTCCGAGCTCCTATACGCTGCTCTATGCTCCGCTGAACGCGCTTGAGTCCACCGCGACGAATCCAGTGATGCTGCTGAGCAGCCTCAAGACCGTCGTTGGGATCGCACCAGCGACCCACAGTGCGGTTACCTCCACGACGCTGACTGGCTTGGTGCCGGGCACCGAGTATGGAGTCATCGTCCTCGCGCGATACCCACTTTATGGGGCCACCTCTGGCACCTTCGTTGGATCGGCGACGCTGCCCGGTCTTGCCACGACCTATGCGGCGTTGCCACAACCCTCGATCAGCTCGTTGGGCTTCTCAAGCACGGGTGGCGCACTCGAGCTCACTGTTGCTGGCCAGACGCCCCAGGCTACTAACCCATCGGGTCTCAGCGCTACCTACTCGATCAAGGTATCGAACCAGGCGACCGGAAAGAGCTACACCTATGGACCCTTTGCGAACTCGACGAGCACGTTTAGCGAGACGTTGCAGAGTTCCAGCAGCTCGCTACTCTTTGGGGTGGGCCAGAACCTCAACGTCACTGTAATCGCGAACTACTCGTTGGATGGGAGCGCCGTTGGCAGTGCGAGTTCATCCCCTATGCCGGGTACGGTGACCGACTCCGCGCTTGAGCTGCCTGGTGTGAGCAACATCGCGGCGACTGTTGTGAATGATCAAAACGGTAGTCCAACGATGGCGAGCCTCAGCTTCGTTGCACCGACAGGCTCCACCTCACCTGGATGGAATATCAAGGGCTATGACGTGGTGGCCACCGGCACCAACGGTGTTCCCGCAGCTACCGCGTACTTCCCGGCCTCTGGAACCACCGGAGCCTCCTCGAACGTCGCCGCCTTCGACTGCACGCAGGGTAATTGCTCGGTGCTTGTTGACGGGTTGATCGCTGGTTATACCTACGGCATTACGGTGATGCCTGTCTATGTCAATGGCCCCACCAATGATGCACTAGGTGCCAGTGCCACCTTGGCGGGAAACCTGACTATGAACCAGGGCATGAGTGCCGGTGTCTCGAATATCGTGCTCGCCCCTGGGTCGACAAGTTCTATGCCGTCGATGAGCGCGAGCTGGGAACCCCCTACCGCAGGGTCAACGAATGGCTTGAGCGTAACGGGGTATCAGGTCCAGCTGTACAAGGACGGCACCACAGCCAACGTTGCAGTCGGTGCTCCGGTAACGGTCACGACCACGAGTACTGTCTTCACTGACCTGAACGAGGCGGATACCTATTCGATTGGTGTTACGACCCTCTTGGAGGGTGCCAATGGCCCGGTGATCTATGGGCCGACGGTCTACTCGGGGAATGAGGCTGAGGCACAGAACTTAGCGACGTCTCCCGTCGAGAATGTGAACCTGCAGGCCACTGACTCTGAGACCGGCGCTCTTAACATCAGCTGGCAGGTGCAAGCCGGTGATGGGTATGCAATGCCCAAGAGCTTTGTGATCAACCTCACCGCAGGCTCGTATGCGGCTCGATCTACGACGGTCGCGGCAAGCGCCGTTGCGTCAACCACCGCCGATGGGGTGACCACCTATACCGACACCCTGACCGATCTTAATCCAGCGGATATCTACAGTGCCACGGTGGTTCCCTACTCTGGAGTTGGTGGTACAGGTGTGGCTGGCATGCCAGGTACCTCACCCGCTGGAGCGACTCCGTACTCAACGGAGGTGAGCAATGCATCGGTGACCAATAATGCACCTGGCAGCATCAAGGTGAGCTTCACCGGTCCTGGATCAACACAGTACCAGGTCGCCGTCTCGGACGCCTTTGGCAATTTGGTTGTAGGCTCAGAGCAGGCGGGCGAGTCAGGTAGCACCTATAGTGCAAATCTCTCGATTCCCCAAAGCTATGAGGGCCAGACGCTCTTCGTTGAGATCACGCCAGTGGCCTCTTCCGGTGCGTCAGGTACGACCTTTGCCGCTCCCTTTGTCGCCTACGGGGCTCCGAATCCGGTGAGGAACCTTGCGTTGACCGATATCGGTCCTTCGGCTGTAAGCCTGGGCTGGGAGGCACCGAGTTCCGCGAGCCAGACTGCCTCCGGTGCGGTCACGAGCTATCAGGTTACTTGGTACGCAGGTGGCGCCAAGGTTGGTTCCACCACCACTAGCGACCTGACCGACACCATCCAGAGTCTTACTCCTGGTACCGCCTATACCTTCTACGTGGTGGCGCTCAACGGGAACGGCTTTGCGTCGAACCCCTCTAGCATCGGCGCCACTCCGGCAGCTGGAACGGTCTCGGGTCCCCTCAATCTGGCCTCGACCCCCATCACCAATGGTCTCTCGCTGTCGTGGGACGCGCCCACGAGCAGTGAACTCGGGGGGAACTCCCTTGGTAGCCCTCCGGCCTATCAGGTGACCCTGACAAACACCGTGACCAAGGGTTCCCAGACCTTTGACGTCTCAACCGATAGCTATCAGGTCAGCGGTCTTACCGATGGTGACCCCTATACGGTCTCGGTACGTGCTCAGGTCGTTAGCGCGACGACAGGCAATGACTTCTGGTCCCACGCCGCCACGCTGGGTGCTGATACGGCGACAACCCCAGTCGTTGCTCCTGACGCCGTCACTGGATTGAAGGCACTTGTCTCGGGTGGCCAGGTCCTTGTTACCTGGAACCGCGTCTCTGGAGCTACTGACTACCGAGTGAGCGTCGATGGGGCAGCTCCTGTCTCGACCAATGATGCCAACGCGTACGCCTTCGCGGCCACGGCTGGCCAGGAGTACACCGTCGAGGTCTTTGCCATGAACGGCGAGGCCCAAGGAACTCCGAACGAGGTGACCGAGTTTGTGTCCTCTGGCCCGGTGATGCCAAGTATCGCCGAAGTAGGGCCGAACACGCAAATAGGTTCGACGTATCCATCGATGACCTCTCCGGCGACGACTCATGACGTGACTGTGAACTTTACTGCCCCAGTCTCGATTGGGAGTGCTGAGGTGAGCTCGTACACCATCACGTTGTACTCCTTGAACGGGATTCAAGGGAGCTCACCGAGTCCGATCGCGACCGTTACCGTTCCGATATCTGCGGTGCTCCAGGGTCTCAACGGTGAGATCTACTCCCATACCTTTGCAGGTATTCCCGATGGGACAACCGTTGCTGCGAATGTCTCGGCGAATACGGGTGCCAATGACTCGGTGAGCTCTCAAACGGACTCTATTGCGGTCGTGGGCCGTCTTGGGGCTCCCAGCGCGATCAATGCTACGCCAGGAAGCCATGAGATCTCGCTGCATGTCAACGCTCCGGTGACTGACAATGGCGCCACGCCAACGAGCCTTGTGATCTACTATGAGGGATCCGATGGGATCGTTCATGTGGTGAACGTGGCGCATCCCACCGTGTCACAAGGGGTCTGGAGCTACACCTTGGGTGGGCTCACCAACGGCGAGTCGTACCAGGTGTGGGTGGCGTTTGCCAACCAGAATGGTGAGATAGGCCAGGCTGGCCAGGCAACGGATGTCGCCACCACCGGAACGAGTCTCACTCCATATACGCCGTTCCCGAGTACCGCCCCGACCACGGTTGTGAGTGCCACACCAGTACGTAGCGGAACCGTCAATGTAGGATTCACCGCGCTACCGAGTGAGTACAACCCGCAGTATGTGATCACCTATTATACGAGTGGGGGAGCGATCCAGACCATGGTGGTGCCGCCGACAACGATTCCTACGGGCCAAATGTACACGGTTCCGGTGACAGGCCTGACCAATGGGGATCGATATAAGTTCACAGTCACGGCCTATGCCGGCTTTGTGGGTAACACTGGTCCTGGCGGAAAACTCGTCGAAGGTAGTCCACCGCACGCAGAAGCGACCCCCTATGGTTTGCCTGGCATGGTGACGGTAACTTCGCTGACGACGGGGAGTGACGGCTTTTCCATGAAGTGGTCGGCACCCGCTGGTGGAGGTACTTCGATTACCGGTTATAGCTACACCGTTTCAACAAGTGCGGGTGTCGTCGATAGTGGCACGACTACATCGACGAGCTTGAGTCGGAGTAGTTTGACCAACGGGACTGACTACACGGTGAGCATTTACGCTACCAATGTGATCGGCAATGGTCCAACGACCACCCTCTCGGTCATCCCAGAGTCAGCGGCACCGAAGGTGACGAATCTCGTGGTTACTCCGACGGCAGGGGACGCCTCGGTCTCCCTCTCGATTCCTCAGGCGACTGAAGGGAATTCGTCGAGCGCGATCACCGGCTATGAGTACCGGTATGGTCCGACAAACGTTGGCTTTGACAGCGGTTGGATCCAGGTCCCCTCGACGGAGACCGGAACAAACCCGATTGTGACCGACGTGACGGGTCTAACGAATGGTACTGAGTACTCGTTCGAGGTACGAGCTCTCTCAGGGACGGTGGCGAGTGCCTATCCGACGGTGAGTGCGACTCCGACGGCGCCAGCAGTGGTTCCACCGAGCACCAGTCCTGGTGGGGTGACCACGATCACCCGCACCGTCACGGTAGTGGAGCCGTCGACCTCGTCGTTGTCGGTCACCCCTTCGACCTCATCGTCGGTCGTAGACTCGGTCCCGTATGCGATGATCGCGGCTGACGGTGGGTATTTCAACCATGGGGCACCGTATGACAACTCTCTCCCAGGGGAGAACATCGCTACGGGCGCAGTTGTTGGTGGAGCGCCGGCAGGTACGAATGGGTACTGGATGGTGACGTCCAATGGCACGGTGTATGACTTTGGTTCGGCGCACTCCTTCGGGAACGTCACCAATCTCTCGGGCAAGGTCATTGGCATGGCCTCGACCCCAGATGGTGGTGGCTATTGGGTTGCGACAAATTCGGGCAACATCTATGCCTTTGGTAACGCGGCCAACTACGTCGGAGTCTCGAAGTACGGCATCACGGGCCTGAGTGGTTCTCGTCCGCTCAATGCGCCAATCGTTGGCATTGCGGCTCTGCCTAATGGCAACGGGCTGTACCTGGTGGCCGCTGACGGCGGAGTCTTCAACTTCGGGTCAGCTGGTCTCTATGGCACCACGTACTCGTTGGGGCTTACCGGCTTGACTGGTTCTCGTCCACTCAATGCGCCAATCGTTGGTATTGCGGTTGATCCAGAGGGAACGGGTTACCTACTCATTGCCGCTGACGGCGGAGTCTTCAATCTTGGCTCGGCTCAGTTCCAGGGAAGCACCTACACCTACGGCATTACTGGTCTGACGGGAGATCACCCGCTGAACGCCCCGATCATCGGTGGTGCCTTTGGGCCAACGGTGAATGGCAAACAGGGGTATTACCTCTTCGCCGCCGACGGTGGAGTCTTCAACTTTGGTTCGGCCCCCTATGAGGGTTCAGATGCGAGCCTCAAGCTTGCTAAGCCAATGGTGACCGGATTCGTCTTCCCGTCGTAAGGTACGAACTCCTAGTACAGGCATTAAGGGGAAGAGCTTCGGTTCTTCCCCTTAATGGTGTTCTGCGTTATCAAGGAGCACTCGAAGCTCTGGTAACGATTGAGCTGCCTTTGCTTTGAGAATGAGCCGCCAGGAGGCGGTCTGGTTTGGATCGGCCGTTGGAAGGCGCTCTTTGACGGTCGCGATTACGCACTCTGGGTGAACGGGCACAAAGTAGGAGCCAATGGCGAAGGGAAAGAGGTTTTTGCGAACGTAGGGATCACGTTCACGATCGTGATCGAAGAGCAGCGTGAGAAGAGTTCGAGCCTCTTCGCAGGTGAGTCGCGCGGCGAGGTAACCACTTGCAACAATACCAGCGCGGAGGAGGCAGGGGTTGGTGTCACCGAGGAGTTTGGCGAGTTCAGCTCTACGGGTCGCCGCGACCAAACCGTCGAGCGCAGTGGCGATGCCTTCAGCCGCCCACTCCCTGACCTCCCAGTTGCTATCATCGGCGAGCCGGCACAGTAATTCCATGACCACCGGGCGATGTGATACTGCCAGCTCGGGAGCGAGTTGTGCGGCGAGCTCTCGTGCATTCGGGCTTGGATGAGCTACCAACCATTTGACCTCGGCCAAGGTGCACTGAGCGCGGAGTGCACCGGCAGCTTGTCGCTTCTCACGTGCCGGGGCGGTGTTTTCATGATGGAGACGTGCGTGCTGGTCGAGCTCGTCGATGGTGGTTGCTAGCGTCGAGTGGCGATCGGTGGGTGGAGCTTGTGCATCCATGGGCGAGTAGTTCACCGGGGCGGGTTAGCTCGCAAAACCGTTGATCATTGCCACTCGGGGTCCTCGGCACTTGGCTCCTCTCCGGAGTGCCGAAGTGCGGAGATTGCGATGATATAGGAGGCGAGAGCTAATATCGCCGTTGCGCCGAGGAAGGCCTCTCCGTCGCCGAGGGTGAGATTTGCTAGGGTGGCAACGAAGGCGCCGAGGACCCAAGAGAGTTGAAAGTAGGACTCGTAGCGAGCAAAGAGCCTCCCATATTCGTGTTTGGCCATGGAGGTCTGGACGCTGGCGTCGAAGGCGATCTTTGCGCCGCCTGCGGCGACACCGAGGACAAAAGCGATCAGAATCGCTCCTGCGATACCGATGTGGAGGGTTGCCGCGACAAAGGCAACGGCCACAATGGCGATGGTTCCCAGTATCACGATGGTGGTCTCACCGAGTTTGCGTCGAACAAGGGGTGTCAACTGGGTCGCGAGGGCCGAACCGAGTGCGCTCGCGGCTAAGGCAGCTCCGTAGAGCCAGGTTGGGCTGTGCGCCCCTTTCAACGCGAAGGCCAAGAGAAAGACGAAGAAGCCTACCTGTCCGCGTAGCACGCTCATAAGGAGTGAAAGCGTCAGCGTCTGAGCATAGGCGGGCCCGCTGGGTCGACGTTTCTTGGTCGTCTTGTTTCGCGGTTGGTCTGGTGTGCGAACCGGTAAGTGTTTGATCAGTGCACGAGATTCATAGATGAACAGGCTGAGGGGAATGAGCTCGACAATGAGGTCGTAGTGGGCCCCGAGAAAGGGGGTCTTTAAGATTCCCGCACCGACCACACCGGCGATGGCGCCAGCGATGGCTGCTAATAGGGTGATATTGGCGTTGGTCTTGACCAGACTCCCGAGCTGGGATCGCGAATCAGAGTCGAGGAGCTCTGGGATCAGCGATGACTTTGAGACAAGGTAGGCCTTCGAGGCGACCAGATTCATGAGTGCGAGCGGAAAGAGGAGTAGCGATCGTAGCTCGAAGATCATGAGAAAGACGCCGACGAAGCGGACGATACCCGAGACGATGACGACGATGCGCCGGACTCTTGGACCACGGTCGATGAGAGGAGAGATTAACGGTGCTAACACCGCAAACGGCGCCATCGTGAAGAGGAGGTAGAGGGTTACCTTTGAGCGCGCTTCATCAGGTGAGATCGAGAAGAAGAGCGAACCCGCGAGGGCGACGGTCATGAGAGTATCCGATGAAATCGAGAGTGCATGGATACGACGGAGTATGCCAAGCGGGGAGCTGGCGTCGAAGTAGTTTGCGAGCCAGACCTTCGACCGTTCGGTGACTCGTCGGTGGGAGTGTGGCTGCACCCCCACCATGCTAGCGAGCATGGTGGGATAATGATCGACTGCGCGACGCGTTGTAGGAACGCCCCAGATTACCTGGTTTGGGACCTAGGATTGCCAGCTAGTGCGTGAGAGTTCGAGTGGGCGAACTCATGGATAGCGGGGATAGGTAATTTGCGAGCTAGGAGCGATTGTCCTGTAAGGATGGCGCCGAGGGTATGGGGCGAAGGCGGGGGATACGTCGCGTGCTGGTGCAGTTGTGTGAGGACTCCCACGTAGGTGGGCTACTGGAGAACGAGGAGGGTAGTGATTTGCTTGAATTGCGAGACCCAGATGGCGTGTGGTGGGCGCCATCTGGGTCGTGGGGTGGAGTAGGAGTTCGGCTCACCTCGATTCCACGCTGATTCGTTGGTGAGCCTTTCTCCACTCTCGGTCGAAAATAGTCAGAAGTTAAGGAGTATTGTCAGAGGAATCAGTGACCTATGACTCTAGGAGCAGGATGTTCTTCGTTACTAGAGTGTCGCTTAGTATTGGTGCTAGTGGTTGTTCGCACACGGATCGCCGTTGCCGACAGGTTGAGCGGTGGGTGAGTGCGTGGCATGGTCGTTTGGACGTGAAGGAGAGAGATGTCTGGCAAGGGTTATGATCGGGTGGTATTGGGTTATGATGGTTCTACCATGGCGAAGCCGGCATTGGAGTTTGCCCTCGCCGAAGCAGAGCTGCGTGGGGCTGAGCTGGTGATCGTCTATGCGTGGACTGAGCCAGACTACGGTTTTGGGCTCTCAGAGTCGGTCATCGGTGAATTTGAGGCGACAGGTAACGCGCTCTTGGCTGAGGCGGCTGAGGTTGCCGCCAAGACGCATTCCGGGGTGAAGGTAACGACCGCCCTGGAGAGCGGCAACGCCGCTTCTCGGATTATCGAGCATGCCGAGAAGGCGGATCTGGTGGTTGTGGGTGCCCGTGGGCATGGTGGTTTCCAGGCCCTGATGCTCGGCAGTGTCAGTGATCAACTGGTCCATCACTGTCCGGTACCTGTTGTGATCGTTCGTAGCTAGACGATGCGCGGAGATGCCAGGTCGCGAAATGGCGGATAGGGTATGACGATGATACGACTCTTCATCGTTGAAGATCACGAAGTGGTACGGCGTGGCATCGTAGCCCTTCTCTCCAATGATCCAGAGATCGAGGTGGTCGGAGAGGCCGGGGGGGTCAAGGAAGCACTGGAGCGCTTTGGGCTCGTCGAGGCTGACGTGGCACTCTTAGATGTCAGGCTCGGTGATGGCGACGGTATCAGCCTCTGTCGCGACCTTCGATCGATGGCTCCAGAGCTCCGGTGCGTGATGTTGACCTCATTCTCCGATGACGAGGCGCTCTTTTCCGCGATCATGGCGGGAGCGTCCGGTTATCTCCTGAAGAAGATCAAGGTTGATGAACTCGTAAACTCCATCAAGAGGATTGCAGCTGGAGAGAGTCTCATCGATCCAGGGTTGACCACCAAGTTGCTCGAACGCCTGCGCGAGGGTACTGATGATCCCCTGGCGAGCCTGACGGAGCAGGAGCGCAAGATCTTTGATCTCATCGTCGAGGGCAAGACGAATCGCGAGATTGCGGCTGAGGTCTATCTCGCCGAAAAGACGGTGAAGAACTACGTCTCCAACCTTCTCGCGAAGCTTGGTGTTCGTCATCGCAGTGAGGCCGCGGCCCTTGGTGCACGCCTCGCAGAGCGCAAGCGATTCGATCATGAGCAATTGTAGGTATCAAGTTTCTTTCTCTTCTTGACATGGTCTCGCTACCCGGCTAGGCTCTTATGAATGTCAGCGTGTGCCTTTGAGCGATGGATCCTTCGTTAGTCGATGGGTTGGACTAGATTTGGACTGTTTGTTCGGGGAATTCGTTTCCGCTTAGGGGCCCTTGTCTTCCTACTGGTCGCGGCGGTGGTGGCAATCCTTGGGGCGACCATTGGGCCGATCTACCTTGGCTCGGCACAGAACTCGGTGCTGATCGGTGGCTTGCGAACCGCCCCCGTCTCCAAAACCGGCCTGCAGGTCACCTCCACTGGCGCCTTGGATCGCGCAAAACTCATGACGGCCATCACCCAGGCGCCACGGCTCGATGGGCGCCCACTGTTTTCTCATCCACTGCTCAGTGCATTGGTGCCGGCCGCTATCACCCCAGGACCACGGCTCCGGGGTGCCTCGATCGTATCGAGCTTCTTTGAGCGCACCGCGCTCTGTGCGCACCTTCAGCTCGATAGCGGACACTGTCCCCTCAACGATCATCAACTTCTCCTCAGCGCGCGCTCTGCTCAATATCTCGGCGTCAAGGTAGGATCGACGGTGAAGGTCGCGGCCGGGCTGATCCCGGCGGGTGTGCCCGGAGCGGGAACGAGCGAGCGCTATCTGGTCGTTGGGACGTACGCGATTCCCGATACCAGCACCAACTACTGGTGGGGTGATAATTACTTCGCCTTCGGCTCAGGTTCAGGTTCGACGGTGAACCTAGATCCACTGATTGTCGCTCCGGGCTTCTTTGGCGGCGCAGCGCAGTTCGGCGTCGTTCGCTCGAGCAACTTCAACTCCTACCTGGGAGTGGATCGTTTACTCCAGATGCCACTCAACCCCGCAGTAGTGAACATCCGTAACTATCGCCGCACTGGTGCAGTGGTCAGCCGCTACGCGGAGCGGGTGGCCACCCGCGATGATGCGAGTGCGAGCTCTGGCCTTTTTGGTGTCATTGGTTCGATTATCGCCTCGCAGAATTCGATGACGACACTGGTGACCGTCGTTATCTTGGAGCTGGTTCTGTTGGGACTGATCGTCTTTGGCACCTTGATTTGGCGAATGGTGCAGTCGAGAATGGGGGAGTTTCGGCTCGCCCAGCTCCGTGGGGTGCGTTCGCGAAGCATCGTTCTGCGCGCTATCGGCGAGCCATTGGTGGTGTTGGTGATCGCGAGTCCGCTCGGGTTTCTTGGGGCTTATGTGACGGTGATGATCGCTGGTCATGCCTACTTTGCTGCCGGCACCCAGCTCTATATCTTGGGGTCGACCTATGTCGCGGGTCTTGCGGTGGTCGTTGCCGCGTTGGTCGTCACCGTCGTCGCGGCAGCGACAGCGCTACGCCGAGGGGTCCTTGAGGCGAGCCGTTCGGCGCTACGCAACCGAGGGCGTTTCCGTGCGCTGGTCGATGTGTTGATCGTTGTGGTAGCGGGTGTGTTGACGGCACAGTTGGTGATCGCGCCGACGAACGGCAATAGCGTGGATCCTCTCGCAGGTGCGGCACCCGCGTTTCTGGGGGCTGGCATCGCCATTGTGGTCATTGCGCTCACGTCGTTGGCACTCCGTCTTGCTCGTCGCCTCACACGCGGCGGGCGGCATATCGCTTGGTATCTGAGCGTCCGACAGCTTCGGGCTCGTTCAGGCATGCTACGCCAGATTATCCCCTTTGGTATTGCGCTCGCTCTGGTAGTCTTTGGCTTTGGGGCGCAGTCGGTGATCGCACGTCATCGCAATGAGGTCGCCAATTACGAGGTGGGAGCCGGCAAGGTTCTCACCGTCGCGTTGCCCAAGCATCTGGGGCTCGTTGCCGCTGTTGATCGCGCCGACCCGACCGGTGATGCGGCCATGGCGGCGCAGCTCTATCGAGCGCCGAGTGGCACCACGTTGGCGGTGCAGGCGAGCCGCTTTGGGCGGGTTGCCAGCTGGCCAACGGCGGTCGGTACGGGACCAGTCGCCAAGATCGCCACTGAACTGCGACCCTTTGCGGCCAAGGCCTATCACGTCACCGCTAATACCCTCACCATTCGTGCCCGTATTGAGGGATCGGTGCCGACTGGCGCCCAGGTCGACCTCGAGGTCACCCTGATCGACGAGGCCCAGGATGTCCCTGATAGCATCTACGTACCGTTGACCGCAACGAATCAGACCACGCATATCCCTACTGGCTGTGCCCGAGACGGATGCCTCTTCTCCGGCATTGGTTACTCGGTGATCACCAATGGCGGATATGTTGCTCCAGGTGCACACTTCACGATCGCGATCTCCGAGCTTGGTGGTGTCTCGCCGGGAGTTGGTGGCGTTGCTGGAGCCCTCCGTGGGCCATGGAGAGGGGCGACTGGCGTGTCGACGAGGGTGAACTCCTCACCCGGTCAGCTCGCCTTTACCGCCTACCCAGCCTCAGGTGGATCCACGATCGCCATCGTGCCTCGTAGTTACCCGATCTACCTGCCAGCGATCGTGAGCCAAAGCGTCCGATCCACGCTATCGGCCAATGTGGTCTCCGCGGTGGGTACTGGTGTGATCAACGGTCTCGATGGCAATCAGATCAATGTCCGTCCCTTTCTCACTTTGGCATCCCTGCCCTCGGTGGGCGGCGATGCGAGTATCGTCGACCTTACCCAGGCGCAGCTCGTGCAGGAGTCGGCCTCCTTGGCGAGCAACGAGGTGTGGCTGGCCAAGGGGGCACCGAGTAGCGTTCTCCAGCGCCTTCAACGCGAGGGGGTGGTGGTCGAGAGTGTCACCTCTGCCAAGGCCCTCGCTGCGAGCTACGCCAACCAGCCACTCGGGCTGGCGGAGCGACTGTTCCCGATCGCCGCTGCCGCTGGTATCGTTGTGGTGTTGTTGGGTTTGGCCTTTGAACTCTTAGTCGAGGGGCGTGGGAGGATCCCGGAGTTTGCTGCGATGCGAGTCCTAGGACTGAGTCGACCTCGTCTGATCGTTGCCTACATCCTCGAGGCGGTGATCTTGGTGATCTCGGCGGCTATTGCCGGAGTGGTGGCGGGAGTACTTGGGGCCCGTTTGGCCTTGCCGGTGCTCCCTGAGATCGATTCGGGTCTCGACCATCTGCACTTTGGCTACGCATTGCCCATAGTAAGTGAGATTTTGGTGATAGCAGTGGTGGTGATTGTTGCCCTTGCCGTCGGTGCCCTTGCGGCTACACGGGTCGTGGGACGGGCGAGTTTTGATGAACTACGGGCAGGTGATCGATGACCAAAACGGCACAACAGTTGGGCATCAGGGTGATGGGGCTCGTCCATCTCTACCCGATCCCAGAGGGTGATGTCGTCGCCCTCCGGGGGGTCGATCTCGAGATCGCTCCTGGCGAGGTCGTCGCGCTGCTCGGTCCCTCTGGGATGGGGAAGTCGACGCTACTTCGGCTCATCGCAGGCCTCTTCAACCCATCCGCCGGTCGTATCTTCCTGGGAGACAAGGATATCAGTCAATACCGAGCTCGTGAGCTCGCTCGTCTGCGTGGACGAGAGGTCTCGTTGGTGCTCCAGGGTGCGGCCAACAATCTGCTTGGCTACGGCACCGTTCGGGAAAATCTTGTTTTTGCGGCAGACACGAAGGAGTCTCGCCTAAGAGCAGAGGAGCTCTTGGTGACGCTGGGCCTCGCTCCGATGGCCCAGCGTGTGGTGCGTTCGTTGTCGGGCGGTCAGCAACAGATGTGTGCCTTGGCGGTCGGTATGGTCCACGACCCAAGTGTGTTGTTGGTCGATGAGCCGACGAGTCAGCTCGATCATGCGAGCCGTGATCTGGTGGTTGATCTACTTATGCGCATCAATGCCGAGTACCACACGACGGTGGTGATCGTCACCCACGATCCCCATATCGCCCAGGCCATGCCACGTACCATCACCATTCGCGATGGCAGGGTGGGCGCCGAGGGCCGCTTTGGCGAGGAGTTCGCGGTGGTTGGTCAGGACGGCACGCTCCAACTACCCCCGCACCTCCGACACGTCTTACCTCCGGACTCGCTCGTCAAGGTCAATCAGATCGAGGGAGGGCTGGAGTTGGTACTGGTCGAGGAGGATGCTCGTGCGTGAGGTCACAGGGGTCGAGATCAGGGATCTGGTGGTGCGGCGGGGTGCGACGCAGATCCTTGCGATTCGCAAGCTCGATCTCGTCGTTGGCGAGCTGGTGGCGTTGATCGGGCCGTCGGGATCAGGCAAGACGACTCTGCTGCACACCATCTGTGGGTTGGTGCGACCTGATGAAGGGCATGTGAAACTGATCGAATCCGATCAACACCATCGGGAGGCCGATCTCCATGACAGCGCACTGGTGCCGCAGGCATTTGGCCTGGTGGCAGCGTTGACGGTCGCAGAGAACGTTGAACTGGGGCGAAAGCTTTGGAGAGGCGGAGGGGATCTGCGCCCAGTAGAGGAGTTCCTCGAGGTGGTTGGACTCGATGGACTTGCCAACCGGTTGGTGCGCGAGTTGTCAGGCGGACAGCAACAGCGAGTGGCGGTAGCGCGGGCGCTGGCGGTCGGTCCCCGGATCTTAGTCGCCGACGAACCCACCTCTGAGCTTGATGCCGGCAACCGGGAACGGGTGATGGAGCTCCTGCTAGGTCATGCCAAGGCCGGCAACCTCGTGCTGGTGGCTGCTCATGACCAGACGATTACCGAGTATGCGACGACAAGCTTGAGCCTTGCTGACGGTGAACTCGTCGGTGTTGAGGCCGCTCGTTAGTCCTCTGAACTGGCCTTCGGGTAGGGGTCGACCTGGGTGATGAGGCTGGCGGTAGTCCGTGCGAGATTGACTGCATGATCTCCAAAACGTTCGAGAAAGCGCCCGACGAGAGCGAGCTCCATCGCGATGGCGATCGGGGGAGTGGAGGAAGCCACCTCGGTCATGAAGGAGACATGGAGGTCGTCAAGGTTCTCGTCGAGCTGGTCGAGATGGGTGGCTACGGTTGGATCCTGAACGTCGAAGGCTAATGATGCCTGCGTCCACATGGAGGCACCGAGTTCAGCCATCTGTTCCATGATCCCGCGACAACGAGGTCGGAGATCTCGGGTGAGGTCGAGGGATGCCTTACGAGCGATGTGCTCTGCGAGATCACCACTGCGCTCGAGTTCGGGGATAATGCGTACGATGCCAACGAGGTAGTGTAGCTCGCCTGGATGGTGATCGTCATCCATGAGGCGCTGGCTCACCTCACCTTGGAGGGTGCTGTAAAGCTCGTCGATTCGACGTTCCCGATCGACCAGCCGGGTGGTGATGGAGGTGTCACTGTGGAGCAGTGCCTCCTTCGCGCCGACAAAGCTATCGCCAACGAGGGCAAAGAGCTCGAGGACACGCTGATCTATCGATGTATTACGATAGTGGTGCGCGATAGTCATGGTAGACCTAGTCTAGAGGCCGCTCGAAGAGCGGTCTCCTTGTTGCGGCGATCCGTCCTCATGCCACGAGTCAGATCGACCTCCTCGGTTGGTTCGTTTTTGCTTAGGCCTAGCCAATGCACCCAGCGGCTACCTGGCTCGGCCTGGATGCCTGTGCTTTCAGTAGTTGTGGTCGCCTAGTTCACACAGCTGTACCCACCGCCTAGCTGTACCTGCCTAACTATTCCCACACAGCCCACCCACCTACCTGCGCATGGGTGCTGGTGGGACAGGCGTCAGGCAGATCAGGCCGGTTCGTGGCCGGACATATCCGCGTTCTTGCGTGCCTTCGCGACGAGGTCGATCATTAGCGGATCGAGTTCCTCGACGGTGAAGCGAACCCCTTGGGCATCAACGCCTGGTCCGGCATGCCATCCTTCGGCGACATCGACATGATTGCCTGCGACGTCGAAGACCCGACCGGTGATTGGTTGTGAGCGTTCAGAACCAAGCCACACCACGAGCGGTGAGATGTTCTCCGGGGCGAGCTGCTCCTTGGCTTTGATGTCGTCGTCAGCGACGATGCCAAGATTTTCGGTCATACGCGTCAGGGCGACCGGTGCTACGGCGTTGACGGTCACACCGTAACGGCCAAGCTCCATCGCGGCGATGTTGGTCAGCGAGGCGATGCCAGCTTTTGCTGCACCATAGTTGGCCTGACCGACATTTCCATAGATCCCTGAGGCGGAGGTCGTGTTGATGATGCGTGCATCGCGTGGCGTACCCGCCTTGGAGAGTTCGCGCCAGTAGCTCGCCGCCCAGTGGACCATATTGAAGGTACCCTTGAGGTGAACACCGACGACGAGGTCCCACTCGTCCTCGGTCATGTTGACGATCATCCGATCACGGAGAATCCCAGCGTTGTTGACTACCACATCAAGCGCCCCGTAGGTGTCGATGGCCGTGTTGATGATCCGCTGTGCACCCTCCCATGAAGCCACATCATCTCCGTTGGCGACGGCTTCCCCGCCGGCAGCTCGGATGGTGTCGACGACTTCGCCGGCAGGGCCGGTGCTAGAGCCAGAGCCATCCACCTCCGCACCGAGGTCATTGACGATGACTTTCGCCCCGTGCTGAGCAAAAAGAAGAGCGTGTGCCCGTCCGATGCCTCGCCCCGCTCCTGTGACGATTACCACTCGTTGGTCGCAAAACTTTGCCATCTTTCCTCCTCGTCGTTCTTGTTCCATTCTACGACCGAAGCGGGCACAATAAAAGGCAGCCGACTCGATTTCTCGTTCGATCTACTTATATCAGACGTGGGTACGATCGGGATTTCTTATAGCGGCGGTGATGCCATCAGGTAGGATCGTAGCGGGCCCGCGAAGGACGAGGAGGAGCGCCTCTACCACCGCCTTTGAGGCAGCCGATTGGATGCGATTGCGGTAGCGACCAACGCCAACGCGGCGTGGGTTGAGATCAGAGATCGGGATGGCAACGCGTGGTACTACCTGTGTGAGGTGAAGGATCGCACTCGAGGGCAGGATGGCCGAGCCATATCCCGCGAGGGCGAGCATGGCGACGACATGTAGACCATCGATCTCGGCGGTGTGATGGAGGGTGAGGCCGCGGGTAGCGGCCATCGCCTCAAGTTCCTCGCGAAAGGCGACGTGGTTCGGGGGGACAATCAGTGGATACTGTACCGCTTCGTACAGCGAGATCGAGCTTCGGGTGGCGAGCGGGTGATCATCGCCTACGACGAGCACATAGGTCTCAGTGAAGAGTGATTCAAAGGTGAGACCATCGATGGTGAGCGGTGTGGTCAGGAGAGCGAGATCGATGTTGCCTGAGTGGAGTCGTCGCTGGAGGGAGGCTGCGGTTCCTTCAGCGATCTCGATCTCAAGCCGGGGATGGGTGGCCCTGAGTCGATCAAGGAGGAGTGGCAACAACCAGCCTGCCGTCGTTGCGATGATGCCAAGACGCACGCGACCGGTGATGTCGGCCTTGAGCCCGTCTAAGTCGGTGTAGATCTCTTCGAGTTCCTCGAGCAACCTTCGTGATCGGCGGGCTACAATCTCCCCCTCCTCGGTGAGCGTACCCGTCCGTCGATCGATCAGGAGTGTGTTGAGCTCGCGCTCGAGGCGAGAGATGTGCCCGGAGATGTTGGATTGAACGGTGTCGAGCGCCTCGGCGGCAGCGGAAAAGCTCCCAGCCTCTTCGACCGCGAGCAGCGAACGTAGTTGGCGGAGCTCCATGCGGCCAGCCTATCGTGAAAAGTGATATGAGCTATCATAAAAAAGCTTTGGTCTTGGGGGTAGTGATGAGTAGTATGTAATACAGCAACGGAAATGGTTCCCCCCCCAAACCCGTTGCTCCTATAAAGGAGCCGACACCCCCCTGTCGGCTCCTTTCACTTTTTCGGTACAGGTAAGCAACAGACCCCGTAGGGATCGTCTTCGGTTAGGATACTGGCTCATGGACCTCCCCCTTCGCTCCCGACTGGCGAGGCAGACGGCACGGCTGGTCGCTCGTGGCCTCAAGGTCGTACCTCGTTTTCGGGGAGAGACGTTGCCAGGGCGCATCGCTCTTCGGGTCGATCCCGATTTCCTCAACCACGCCCGAGAGATGAGCCTGAGTCAGGCGCGAACCATACTGGTGACGGGCACGAACGGGAAGACCACCACCACCGCCTTTGCACGGTCGCTGCTCGGACCGGCGGTCGTCTCGAATCGTGGCTCCAACCTCCCATGGGGTATCGCTAGTGTGTTGGCACAACGTCCTAGAGCGGCCGCGTATGCGGTCTTCGAGGTGGATGAGGCGTACGTGCCTTCTGTGGCGGATAGCCTTCAGCCCTCGGTGCTGGTGTGGTTAAATATGTCCCGGGACCAGCTCGATCGTAGCCTGGAGGTGCGGCGCTTGGCAACCCGTGTCGGGGAGGCGTCCTCCTCGGTGGCTACGTTGGTCGCTAACGCCTCTGATCCGCTGATCGTCGCCAACGCGACGCAGTTTCGCGAGTGTGTGTGGGTGCGGGGACCGGTCGAGTGGCAGGGTGATGCGCAGGCTTGTCCGAGGTGCACCGGCGAGCTTGTCCACGCCGAGACGTGGAGTTGTGCCTCCTGCGGGCTCTCGGAGCCGGTGGCGGCCTATGAGGTCGATGAGGCGGGTCGGCTCTGGCATGATGGAGTCGTTCTTGGACACATCCACCCGGGTCTGCCGGGAAATTTTAACCTCCTCAACGCGCTCATGGCTTGTGTTGGGGTGGCTCTGGTTCAGCACGAGCCTGTAGAGATGGTGGCCGCTCGGCTTCAACGCTCTTCGGGGGTTGAGGGGCGCTTTGCCACGTGGTGGCTGACGGGTTGCGAGGGTACGCCAGCGTTGGTGACCTATCTCGCCAAAAATCCTGCAGGATGGCATGCGAATTTGTCGATGATCGACACTGAGGCGAGTGAGCTCGTGCTAGGACTAAATGCGCGAATCGCTGATGGACGTGACACCTCATGGATCTTCGACGTAGAATTCGAGCGGCTCGTGCGAACCCCGGTCATCGTGACGGGTGAACGCGCGACTGATCTGGCTCTGCGCCTCGAGGTGGCTGGATTTGAGGTGGTAACAGTTGAACCAGCACAGACACTAGCCATTCGTTTGGCCGCCCAACGAGCTGCCATCAATGGCCATTCACGCATCGTCTACCTAGGGAACTACACCGCTTTTCAGTCGCTCATCGCCTCTAGGACAGAGCTCGGGGCCGTTGTTGCGTTGACCGGCGAGGCTGCATCATGACGCTGAAGATTGTCTCGCTGTTTCCGGATGTACTCGGCACCTATGGTGATCACGGCAATGCCCGGATTCTTGCGCATCTTCTTCACCTCGCTGGCAGGAGCTATGAACTGATCGCGGTTGGCATCAATGATCCCGTTCCCGCCGACGGTGACCTCTACTTGTTAGGCGGTGGCGAGGACGGCCCGCAGGCACTCGCTGCACGGCGTCTCGCTGAAGGGTCACCGTTACACCGAGTTGTCGAACGCGATCGTCCGATCCTGGCGATCTGTGCTGGTTACCAGTTGCTCGGCCGCAGTTTTGTGGCAGAGGGAACGACTCTGCCAGGTCTTGGTCTCTTGCCGGTCGAGAGCGTTCGAGGATCAGCACGTATGGTTGGTGAAGTGCTCCTCACTCCCTTTGTGCCGATCGGCCAGTCATTGATGACCGGGTTTGAGAATCATGGTGGCCAAACGATCCTCGATAGTGATGCTCAGCCCCTAGGTAGGGTCTATCGAGGGGTGGGCAACGGTGGTGATGGCTATGACGGTATCGTCCATGGGTCCATCATTGGGAGTTACCTGCATGGTCCAATCCTTGCCCGCAACCCAGGGCTCGCACAGTGGCTGCTCGCGCGGATTGGAGTAGAGGCCCACGAACTCTCGCATCACCATTGGGCACTGCACGAGGAGCGAGTCCATGCCAGCGAAGGTGCGCTGTGGAGCCGTCAGCACGGGGCGTAAGCTTCTCGCAGACGTGCCGATTTGCTGATCTGAGCGCACCTGTTGATCAAACGAGAGCGACGACCCCACGTCCGAGTGGCCATGGGGTCGTAGTGGGCGCTTTGTTGATGCCCTTAGCGGGCCCGATCGCGAATGATATTGAGGGCGCTCCCTGCTCGGAACCATTCGATGTGGGTTGGAGAGAGGGTATGGGTCATCGTAAAGTCAGTCGTTTCGCCGTTGGCGTGATGGATTCGCCCCTCAACAGGACGATTCGGGGCGAGGGACGCAAGGTCGAGGATGTCAATCGTGTCATCCCTCTCGATGAGGTCGTAGGTGCCGCTATCAGCGAAGACGAGCGGGAGTAACCCCTGTTTTTTGAGATTCGTCTCAGCGATGCGAGCGAACGATCGCGCGATGATGGCTTTTGCGCCAAGGAAACGGGGCTCCATCGCGGCGTGTTCGCGTGATGAACCCTCACCATAGTTCTCGTCGCCGATGGCCACCCAGCCGATCCCTGCCGCCTTGTAGTGGCGCGCAATCTCTGGGAGCGACTCCTCGGCATGATGAATGCTGCACCAGCCCTTTCCTGCCTGTGAACCAAAGGCATTGTTGACGCCGAGGAAGAGGTTGTTGGAGATGTTGTCGAGGTGTCCTCGATAGCGAAGCCAAGGTCCAGCTGCGGAGATATGGTCAGTGGTGCACTTGCCGACGGCCTTCATGAGCACAGGCATCGCCAGGAAGTCGTGTCCATCCCAAGGGGCAAAGGGGGTGAGGAGTTGGAGACGTTCGGAGGAGGGGTCGACTTTGACCACGATGTCGCTGGTGTCGACCGGAGGTGCTTGGAAACCTGACTGCTCCTTTGCAAAGCCAAGTGAGGGGAGCATCTCGCCGCTTGGTTGTGGGATCAGTTCACCCTCGATCGGGTCCGTCAATGGGTTGAAGTCCAAGTGCCCCACGAGTGCATAGGCCACGACGATCTCTGGCGACGCGATGAAGGCCAGGGTGTTGGCGCTACCGTCGTTACGCTTGGGGAAGTTGCGGTTGTAGGAGGTAAGAATCGAGTTGACTCCCTCGGCGGCCGCATCTGTACGTTTCCACTGGCCGATGCAGGGACCACACGCGTTCGCCAATTCAGTGGCTCCGATGGCGCGTAGGTCATCGAGAAGGCCGTCACGCTCTACGGTGGCACGTACGCGCTCAGAACCAGGGGTTACGAGGAGGGGGCTCTTGACGGTGAGGCCACGCGCGTTCGCCCAGCGAGCGATCGACGCAGCCCGAGCGATGTCCTCATAGGAGGAGTTGGTGCAGGAGCCAACCAAGGTATAGGAGAGCTGCTCTGGCCATCCCTTCTCCCGCGCCTCGTCACCGATGGCACTCACGGCTCGCCCGAGATCAGGTGTGCCGGGGCCAACGATTTGGGGCTCGAGGCTATTGAGATCGATCTCGATCAACTGATCGAAGTAGGGACGAGGATCCTGTTCGACCTCGGGGTCGTCAGTGAGTTCGCCCAAGTGAGCGGCGACCAGATCAGCAATGGCTTCTCGTCCCGTGGATCGAAGATAGGCGACAGAGTTGTCATCGGCAGGGAAGAGCGAGCATGTCGCTCCAATCTCCGCACCCATGTTACAGATGGTGGCTTTGCCGGTCGTGGAGAGCGCTCTGGCTCCCTCGCCAAAGTACTCCAAGATGGCACCGGTGCCGCCCTTGACGGTGAGGATCTCAGCGACCCGGAGGATGACGTCCTTGGCAGAGGTCCAGCCGGAGGGTTTGCCGGTCAGGTGGACACCGATGAGCTTTGGCAGACGGACATTGAAGGGCATGCCGACCATGACATCGACCGCGTCGGCTCCGCCGACACCGATCGCGACCATGCTGAGTCCCCCGGCGTTTGGAGTGTGTGAATCGGTTCCGATCATCATGGCACCAGGGAAGGCGTACTGTTCGAGCACAACCTGATGGATGATGCCTGAGCCTGGTTCCCAGAACCCGAGACCGTATTTGGCTGAGACTGAACGCAGAAAATCGTAGACCTCCTTATTGGTCACTTCAGCGGTTTCAAGATCAGCTGTGGCCCCGAACTGGGCCTGGATGAGATGGTCACAATGGACGGTCGAAGGTACCGCAACCTGGGGCAAACCGGCGGTCATGAACTGGAGTAAGGCCATCTGGGCAGTGGCATCTTGCATGGCGACGCGATCAGGCATGAGCTCGACATAGCTGACCCCCCGTTGAAGGTCAGTGGTCTCCGGATGGAGGAAGTGCGCAAACAGCACCTTCTCGGCGTAGGTGAGTGGTCGGCCGAGGCGTTGACGTCCGATAGGAGTGGTCTCAGCGAGTCGGTCATAGAGTTTGGTGACACTAGCAGCCGGTGTCGATGCATCTACAGTGGTCATGGTCGTCCTTTCGTCGGTAGCCATAAGTATAATACAAGTTTAAGACAGGTGCAACATCCGATACATCGATACCCGCGCTGGTGTGGGGGAACGCGGGTCGTCGCGACACTGAGAAGCATCGGGTAATTGGAGTCTTCCAGGATGGCGATGGTGTCGCTATTGACGCGGGTCAACCATGTAGTGCCAACGATGCATTGACGACCATGATCTACCACGCAGGCGTTTTGGCACTGCCCGTTGAACACTTCATCCGGACGCCAAGTGATGCTATGTCGGAGTGTTGAAGTCGGCGCTTTCCCTTGCACTGCGGACGTCGAAGGGGACGCACCAGCGGGAGAGGCGCTACGGAGCGCGCATTGCCTGGGGCCCAGTGAGGACCTCTGAGTCACTACCGACATCGATCCGAGAGGACGGTTTGGTGTGAGGCGGATTGGCGTAGTAGGATACAAGTATAAGACATGTTCGTGTACCCCGTTATTCGAGTGTCGCCGAGGCGATTCGAGCGGAGATCTCCTCCGCCGATTTTCGCACCGGTGATCTCCTACCCTCCGAAGCCGATCTCGGCTCTCGGTTCGGCGTTTCACGTATCACGGTGCGTAAGGCGCTAGAGATCCTTCGTGGAGAGGGGCTGGTGGAGTCCCAACAGGGGAGGGGATGGGTGGTGACCCGCGCACCCCTTCGGCAGGTCCTCGGAGAGTTTGCAACGATTGAGCATCAGCTCGAAGAGATTGGGGTTGTGCCTCGACGTCGTATCGTCGCGTCTCGCGTGATCACCGCTACCGGACGCCTCGAGGAGGTGCTTGGTGGTGGTGAACTGCTGGAGGTGACGAGGGTCAACCTTGCTGATGGTTCACCTTTTGCAAAGGTAACGGTGTGGGTACCGTCCTTTCTTGGTAAGGGACTTTCTATCGCCGATCTTGAACATCGCTCCTTCTACGAGTTGTTGAGTGCATCCCATCTTCTCAAGCGCCCACTCAAGCGGGCCGTTCAAACGATTGCCGGCGTCACGATCGCCGATGCGGATGCCGATCTGTTGGGTGTTGCCTCTGGGGTGCCAGGCCTTTTATGTGAACGGATCACCTTCGACGAAGGCGATCATCCTGTCCTCTTCTCTCGCTCGTTGTTTCCGGCCTCGATGGCGGTCTTCGAGATTGAACTCACCCCTGCGCTGGACTCCGTGACACCAACTGGGTTGCGTCTGATGGAGTCGAGTTGACTCTGGCCACTGTTACGTCGTCGGTGAGGTGGCGATGACGGTGTCGAGCCGGCTTACATGCCCGTTGTGGATGGCGCGAGAGGGTTGCGGGAACACGGAAGCGGTGCGAATGATGAGCAGAGTTGCTCAATCTTATTGTTATTGAGCGATTACGCGCAAGCAAACTGTGCGCACCGTTGATCCCTTGACAGCCACCTTGAGACATCCTTGCCATGACCGATCTGCCATCTCTTGGGGTGAAACTCCCACCTAGCATTGAAGCATGATCGTTATCGGCCACTCATAGCGTCGGTGCTGGGGATGACCCCAATATCTACAGCATTGAAGGCAAGGTCGATCGTGTTGCGATCCGCCACTGGCAACGTTCGATATGCTGTTGGGAATCGAGGAGTCTCGCCCGATCGAGGATGCTTCTGTGCGTGGGTCCAGGTGACTGCGTCATGACCGTTGAGCCACGCCAACATGTGCCTATGACCGGCGCTCAGTCGCCGTCTGATTCCACGTCCGCCATGGAGCTGAAGGAGGTCGAAGGGTTGTATCCTGAGATTTAGCTGAGAAGCCGGGCAAATGAATGGTAATCAGGGGTGATCCTGTCGTAATCCCGTTACTATTGTGGCGTTCGGCACATTTCGTGCATAGTACGGTTTGGGGGAAGTTGTGAAAATTCGTTCTTTTGTTGGGTTAGCGGCTGCCGCGAGCATGGTTTTAGCCGCTTGTGGCTCTTCGTCATCGTCTACTGCGTCATCGACGTCGAAGGCACCAGCTGATATCACCATCGGCACCGCCTATTCCGGCTCTGGATCCTTTGCGACCTCGTCGCTTCCTGAGCTCGATGGCCTCAAGTTCTGGATCACTCATGAGAATAAGAAGGGCGGGGTCTATGTCGGTGCCTATAAGAAGCGTATCCCTGTCAAGCTGGTGGCCTACAATGATCTGAGTTCGGCTTCGACGGCGGCTACCCTCTACAATCAGTTAATTACCCAGGACAAGGTGAATATCTTGGTAGCGGATTTTGGGTCCGTCCTCACCGCACCTGCTGTCTCGCTCGCTGAGGCGCACAAGGTGGTTTTGTTTGACCAGTCAGGGACGGGGATCCCCTTCTTCAGCCCTTCGAATAAGTACATTGTCCTCTGCGACCTGCCTGAGTCTGATATCTGGCCAGATCCGTTGGCACAGTTCCTTATCGCCAAGAAGATCAAGAAGGTCGCCATTGTGTATGCGACGAATGACTTTGATCAATCGCAGGCGATCACTCTCAAAAGCAAGTTAACGGCTGCGGGTATCACGCCAGTGGTCTACGAGGGGGTCCCTACCAGTACCACGAGTTATACCACGATTCTCCAGTCTGTTGAGGCAAAACATCCAGATGCGATCCTTGAGTTGGGCTACCAGCCCAACGATACCGCATTCTTGCAAAATGTTGAGTCAGCGGGCTTGCATCCCAAGATGACCTTCACGGTTTTTCCGGGTCAGCTCCTCAGTCTCTTCAAGAGTGAGGTCGGTACGGCTGGCCTGAAGTACACTTACACTTACGGCACCAATCTCTACGTCAACTACCCCAATGTCACAGAGGGGTTGAACTCCGCTGCCTTTAAGACCCAGTTTTCGGCGGCCTATCCAGGACAGCTCAACACGCTCTCCCTACTTGGCTATAACACTGGCTTGGTGGTAGAGGGTGCATTGAGGAATGCGAAGTCGTTGAGTCAGTCTGCTATCCGAGCAGGTGCTCAGGCACTCTCTGGCAATATGACCACGGTCGATGGCAAGTTCGTACTCGATTCTGAGGGTGCCCAGGTCGGTGAGCTGCTTCCGCTGGCCCAACTTTTCCCCTCGAGTGCAGGAGTCACCCTCCACGCGGTCTATCCGGCATCGCAGGCAACAGCCACCGCTGTTTATCCTGCTCCATGATCGAAACGGAGTCTCTAGACCCACCCGCTTGGGTGGGTCTACAAGTCCTTGGGGTGCCTTCCGGGAGCAGACGTGCTTTTTGAGTTCGCTGTTGTCGGGGGTATTCTCCTTGGTATCTATTACGCGCTGTTTGCGATGGGCCTTAATGTCGTCTTTGGAGCACAGCGCATTATCAACCTCGCTCATGGCGATATCGTGGTACTCGGTGGTTATGCGGCTTGGGAGCTCTACGAGACCGCCCACCTGTCCCCGATCGTCGCGGCGGTGGTCGTACTGCCGTTCGCGATCGCGCTAGGGTTTTTAGTCCATCGGTATCTGACGCCGCGATTGACGAAGTCCTCTGATCCCGAAACCCTCTCCCTTATTCTCTTCTTCGGGTTGTCCCAGGTTATTGAGGCAGCTGCATCGCTCATCTTCGGTCCAAATGAACACTCGCTGCCTACGAGCGCCCTTCCAGTCTCATCGCTGCATCTGCTTGGCGAGTCGTATCCTGGGATATGGTGGGTTGCCGCGCTCGTGAGCATTCCGATTCTCGCAGTGTTTCTTTGGCTCCTTTACCGTACCCCTTTTGGCCTGCGGGTGCGTGCAGTGATGTCGTCTACGAGCGAGGCGGCGACGGCGGGGATCGAGTCGAGGCTGGTGTCAGGTCTGTTCTTTGGTGTCGGCTTTGGTCTGGCTGCCGCCGCCGGAACGATGGGAATATTCATCTTTGGAGGTATCGCCCCCACGGATGGGGTGGCCTTGACGATCACGGCCTTTGCGATTATCGTCTTTGGTTCGCTGGGTAACCCGGTTGGTACGGTGATCGCGGCACTGATCTTTGGTGTCGTGACCCAATTAGCACAGGTTTATGCGCCGAGTTGGTCGAACTTGGTGCCGTATGCATTAGTTATCCTTACCATGCTCCTTCGGCCACAGGGTCTACTTGGAAGGAGGCAACGTGTCGCTTAGCGCACGCCAGGTGCCGATGGTGGGAGAAGGGAAGCAGGGGCCAAGGTGGCGCCGGTTTCTTTCGCCTGGCATGGCAGTCGCGATCCCGGTGCTGGCCTTTCTCGTCGCGGTCCACGTCTACTCCAATGAGTTACTCTTGGTCGATATGGCGATCTACATCGCTCTGGCTCAAGGGATCAACATCATCTATGGCTTTACCGGCTATCTTCCCTTTGGATACTTCGGGTTCTTTGGGATAGGGGCCTATGTTGCCGGTTATGGGATCGTGCACCTTGGTCTCTCTGGGCCGGTGGCGGCCCTCTTTGGCGGTGTTGGTGGGGTTGTCGTCGGGGCAGTGATGTTGCCCCTGTTCCGGCTCAAAGGTGCCTATTTTGCCTTGACGACACTCGCCGTGGGGGAGGCGCTCTATGCAATCGTCGCCAATCCATCGCTTACGAAAATAACCAATGGACCGTACGGATTGAATTTAGCAGCGGTCTACTCCTCTGGATGGTCATTTGGTATGGCTGTTGGTCTCGCGGCAGTCTCGATCCTCGCAGTGGTGTTGATCAAAAACTCGCGGTATGGGATGACCCTCAAGGCGATACGCGACGATCCTTACTCGGCCTCAATGGCGGGTATCAATGTCGCACGCGATCGGTTCTACGCGTGGCTGATCGCTGCCGCGATCGCTGGGATCGGAGGCGCGATCTACGGTTGGGCCATCAGTGTGTTTTACCCGCAGGACGTCTTTGATGTGACGGTATCGGTTTTTGCCATCGTCTTCGCGTTGTTCGGGGGCATCGGTACGATTTGGGGACCGACGCTGGGTGCGGCGGTGCTGTATGCGGTGTATAACGTGGTGGGTGTCTCCAACCCGCAGTACTTCCAATTGATCTATGGTCTCGTGATCGTGCTCTTGGTGTTGTTTGCTCCACGGGGTCTCGCCGGCATCGCGCGATACTTACACGAACACCGACCGTTTATGAGGAGTTCCCGCTGATGGTCGATACGGTGACGCCGAGCTCCCCCTTGCTCCAGGTTGCGGACCTCGTGACTCGGTTTGGAAAGTTTCGCGCGCTCGACGGCGTCTCGATCGAGGTGGGAGCTTCGCAGGCGATCGGACTGGTTGGACCGAATGGCTCTGGCAAGACGACATTGGTCAATACCGTCTGCGGACTGTACCCACCAGCGGCAGGGTCGATACACTTCGCAGGTGCGAACCTTACAGGAAAACGGGCTGATGTCATCGCTCGCGCGGGCATCAACCGTACCTTTCAGATCTCGAAGCCATTCGCCAGTTTGACGGTGCGCGAGAATGTGGAGGTGGCTGCGCATCACGCCCATCACCCGAGAGGTGTCGATGAAGTACTCGAGACGACGAATTTACTGCGCGAGTCACGAGCCTCAGCGAGCGACCTAACGGCGGCACAACAGAAACGTCTGGACTTGGCACGAGCGCTGGTGATGTCGCCGCGTCTCTTGTTTATCGATGAACTCGCCGCTGGTTTGACCCCCAACGAACTTCAGGATGTGGCTGCGATGCTCAGGAACCTCGTCGACGAAGGCATCTCGTTGGTGGTGGTTGAACATCTGATGGGCTTTCTTGAACAGGTGGTTGATGGCGTCTATGTGCTTACGGCAGGTCAAGTGATCTTTCAGGGTTCGCTGCGCGATGCACTCGCAGATAATCGAGTTCAAGAGGTCTTCCTTGGAAGGAACGACAGTGCTACGAGCTGAAGGTGTCGAGTCGGGCTACGGAAGCGTGCAGATTTTGTGGGGTCTCGATCTCAGCGTTCAAGAGAACGAGGTGCACGTTCTCCTTGGTGCGAACGGGGCGGGTAAGTCAACGCTTCTCAAGGTTCTCGTTGGTCTGTTACCCTGTTGGGCGGGCAGTGTCCATGTCGATGGTAACGATATCACAAGATTGTCTGCACCCCAACGCACGAAGATTGGCCTTGGTTTCACCAGCGAGGTTGGCATCTTTCCAGACCTCACCGTGGAGGACAACCTACGATTGAGCGCATTGGTGGTTCCTCCCAGCAAGAGAAAAGAGGCCATCGAATTCGCCTACAGTAGGTTTGCCGAGTTACGGGGACGTCGGCGCGCACTTGCCGGTGGGCTCTCAGGTGGTCAGCGTAAACTCGTCGCCATTGCCAGAGCGCTCGTCTCCCAGCCAAAGGTGCTCTTGCTGGATGAGCCCTCCGCCGGTCTCTCTCCGCGTTATGTGTCAGAGGTCGTGGACCGACTAGCAGAGTTGCGTGGGAGCACCACCCTCTTAGTAGCAGAGCAAAATGTCTCATTCTTGGAGATCGCTGATGCAGTCTCCGTCCTTGAGGGAGGAAGGATTCGCTTCTCGGGTACCAAAGACTCCTTCTCCGATGATGCGGCCCTAAGGGATGCATTCTTTGGTCTCGAATAAGGGGTGACGATCGTAACGTCGTAGGGTTTGGCGATGGGGCGGTACGATACTCGAGATCGAGAGGCCGGAACCCTGAACTGTTCGATGAGTGGCTATTTGCTTGAGTGTCGCGAACCAAACATCTTTGGCCACTTGCGCGGTTCCTCATGCTGGTGGCGGTGCTCGCTCGTTTCCCAGGCCTCCACCCAGCTCCGCGAGGGGGCGGGGAAGGAGAGTGCTCGGCCGGGTTGGCGCGCGGTGAAGAAATCCGTTGCTGCTTCGCGGCCCAGTACGCCGAGGGCCTGGGTGATGCGATCATTGAGAGCGGAGACGCGTTCTCCCTCACGTGGAACGAGGGGTTCGCCGATGATGACGGTCGTTGAGCCAGGGTGAATGCGATCAGAGGCTTTCCCGTAGATCTCATACGTGCCATCGATGAAGATTGGCACGACCGGCCGGCCGGTTTTGATCGCCATCTGGGCGGCACCGGACTTGAGCTCTTGGGCGAGGCCATCAGGGGTTCTACCACCTTCTGGAAAGAGTACGAGATTCCATTCCTCCTCTAGTAGCTGGGTCGCTAACTCTGCCGAGGCACGTGAAGGGCGTACGCGATCGATTGGGATCGCCCCGAGCAATGTTGAGGAGAAGAAGCCTTTGGTCCTTCGGTCGAAGAAGAAGTCGGCTCCTGCTCCAACGACCGTATGATGCCGAAGCTTTGGCGGCAGAACGGCGAGAATCAATGGAGTGTCGAGATGACTCTGGTGATTTGCGACGAAGATGATCGGCCGCTCGAGTGTGTCGAGGACAGAGGTGTTGATGACGGTGGGTCGAGTAACTCGACGGGTGAGTGGTGCGATAGCCGAATCGAGGAGGAATGCACGTACCCGCCGCACGGATTCTTTGCGGGAGAAGCTTGTGTCGTAGTTGGTACCGGTGGCATGGGTTCGCGGTGGGATCATCGATCCCGGTGGCGTCGGACGGCGCAGTACGAATCGAGCAGGTGAGTGAGGGGAGGGTTGTTTAGTAGACATCAGCCATCACCAACGGTGGGGAATGCAGGTGCATGATGCTGGGGTCTGGCCCAACGATCGAACGGGCCATCTCCAACGCATCAGCCATCGTGGAGGCAGACTGAAAGCCTAACCGACGTGTTGTCTTTGGATCGCCACCGAGGATGATGACACCACCGAGGTGGTCGAGGGCATGGGCTCCCCAATACCACATGTAGAAGGGGTGGACGCCATGGTAGGCGTTGCCGGTTCGGTAGAGGTGGATGTACCACGGATCGCGAGCAAAAGACTCCTCGTACTTCGATTCGATCACGAGCGGGTCCGTCGTCTCTGTGAGGACTTGGTCGAAGAAGTCGACGTAGCTTGGATGGAACGCCGGATCGAACTCTGGGCGGTTGGGGTGTGAGAGGATCACGACACCGCCCTTGCGCACCAACGGCTTGTTGCGGTACATATTGAAGAAGTACCCGAGGCCAAGGCAGTAGACCAGGATCGGATTCATGATGGAATTCACGTTGTAGGGGCCGATGAAGGGGAGGCCGAGGGTGAGGATGTCGGATTGACCATCAACGCGTACCAGCTGTTGCTGGTAGACACGTTCAAGCGTACGCTCATGGACCGCCTCTACCTCGCCGGCGGTGATGCCGGTTACCCCGTAGGGAGAGCGTACGGACTGAAAGATCTGGCGCGCTAGGTGGGGTGGAGTCTTCTTGAGCGCCTCGCTGGCGGCGATAAAACTGGCCCGGTCGCGAAGGTTCCATTCCCACTCTCGTTTGGAGAGGAAGCGAAAACTCTCGGGGAATGTCGCGGTATTGAGGGTGGTCTCGATCTGAAAGATCTTCACTCCTGCGTCTTTAATGACGTGACCCATACGCCAGTTTGAGGAGTGCAGCTCTGAGTTGTGACGGTCCATGAAGGATCGGGAGTGCACCATTGTGTTGACGTTGTGATGAAACTTGATGGAGTCGTAGCTTGCCAGCCCGGTCGCTACGGATTTGTGGCCACCGTCCATGGAGACGAGGTTGATGTTGACATAGACCAGGAGGTCGCTCTCCACCGCGCGGCGGTTGAGTTCGACAAGTTCACCACGGTCGGTCTCACCGACAACCGTCATGTTTGCCTTGTCCTCGGCATCGTGTTGGGTGAGTTGTCCGCGAGGCGCAAGTGCGTTGTAGACGCGATTACCCAGCGCATGGCGCAGCTCACTCTCGGTCATACGTCGATGGAGTGCGAGGGCAGCGATGAGCACCACATCGGTGACACCCGCTGCAGCAGCGCGTTCGAGCACCGCCTCGATGACGAGAGAACGAATATCTGGCGCCGTCATCTGCGGCAACGGCAACGATACATCATCGAAGGCGATCGTCAGGCTCATATTTGGATTGAGAAGACTCGAGAGGGGCTGTGCGTCACCCACGGGGTGTTCGAGCGCCTCCTCGATGGCCGAACGCACATCTCCAATAGCGCTCAGCGGCTCTGGAGGGTAGAGAATGCGTGAACCCCGTGGGAGGCGTTCAAGCCGGAAGGACTCTCCGTGCCAGAACAGCGTGGGAGGGGTCGCGCGGTCAACCTCGAGAACAAATCCAGGTCTAGCCATCGTGTACCGACTTTCTTTTCGTGAGATCGAAGACAACTTTAATCGCATCCTCGCGGCCGCCATGATAGGCCTTGCGTAGTGCGGGAACGTATTCGCCGAGGCGATAGCGGTGGGTTACCAGCCGGCCGAGTTGGAGGTGGCCAGCAAGATGGAGAGCGATCGCGAAGGTGCGGGGTCGCTGGCCAGCTGGAATGGTGAGGCCGATGCGTTGGGCGACGGCAGCGTCAAGATCCTCTTCGCCATAGGCGTAGGCTCCCTTGAGCTGGACTTCGCGATGCCAGAGTGGGGCAAGATCTAGCGATTGACGTGGAGGCATGCCGGCGACGATCACTTCGCCACCTGGGCGAACCGCTGCGATTGCGGACTCGATGCTCGAGCTGGATCCAACGGCGTCGATGATGGTGTCGAAACCGTTGCTGACGTAGTGACTGACTCGCTGACTGGCGTGCAGTCGACGAGCCGCACCAAGGAGCTCTTCTGGATAGAGCACCGAGGTCGCCCCTAGTCGCTTGGCGAGTTCTCGCTGAAGAGGATGCTTCGCGACAACCGTGATGGAGTCGTAGTCACCGAGCGTGGTCGAAGCGGCCAATGTGGACAGTCCTACCGTGCCCGCCCCGATGATCGCGAGGTGACCCTGGCGATGGGTCGGCCGGAGGCTGACGTGGATGGCACAGGCGAGGGGCTCGACCATGACGGCATCCTCGAGGGAGAGGTCCTCGGGTATGGTGTGGAGCGCGCGCTCGTGGGCGATGAATTCGTTGGACCACCCTCCTCCGGTTGATGCGCAGTAGCCGAGTTGTATCCCCTCTTTGAGATCGCCAATCGTTGTAGATTCACAGAGTTGGGTCTGTCCGATGGCACAGAACCGGCACGGAGCGAGTCCCCTGATGGCACAGGTGAGGGCCGGCTCTACGACGACACGCTCGTCGGGGCGATCGAGCCGTTCGCCAACGATCTCATGACCTGGCGTGAAGGGTAACGACGTCAACGCCTCAAAGTAGCGCGATGACTGGAAGAAGACGGTGGCGATGTCGGATCCACAGATACCCGACAACAGTGGTCGGACCCGAACCCATTCGTTGGTCGGGGCCTTCGGGGGGTCGATGTCTTTCAGGCTCAGGGGACCAGATTCGATGGCCTTGTCGGTTAATCGATCTTTGAGAATACGTGCAGTCAGGAATCTTGCTGGCGAACGGTTGATCACTAAGGCTTTCATAACGTTCGTCCGATCGGCAAAAAGAGGTTGCCATATCCTTTGGAGCGTGACCACTCCTCGATCAACCAACCACGGCGTCGTGCGAGTTGGCGTAGTTTGGTGTCGGGGTTGACCGCCACCGCGGCACCTGCCGCTTCGAGCATGGGAAGATCGCTGGTCGAGTCGGCGTAGGCGACGGTCTCCTCAATGGCATAACCGTTTGCCTTGGCGACCTTTCTGAGTACGTCACCTCTTGCCTCTCCAATGGGAAGAGCACCTGGAACCTCGCCCGTGAGGCGTCCATCCGCATCGGTGGTCATCTCTAGTGAGAGCATCTGGTCAAAGAGCGGTGCCATCGGAGCGACCGCAAAGGAGAGTGCGCCGGTAATACAGAGGGTGAAGTGGCCCGCTCGCCGGTGGGCACGCACACGGGCGAGCCCGAGTGGGAAGGACTTGCGCAGTAGATAACCGGTAAGGAACTCCGGTGCTCTGCGCTCGAGCTCTTCGAGTTCGGCACCGCGATAGCGGCGATAGAAGTAGCGGAGGAAGTCGGATCGATCGTGATTATCGAGCTTGAGGAGTTGGGGAGCCTCAGCTAACAGACTCGCCGCGATGGCGAGCTTGTGACCACCATCGACACTTGCCGTTGCCAACCAGGAGAAGGAGTCGACGACGTTGGCGGCCAGAATCGTGTTCTCAAGGTCGAAGGCTGCCAAGCGGTGGCCAGTGAGCAAGGATGCACGGAGTCGATCCTCTCTGGAGGTGCGTTTGGGGGCGCTACTCTTGGGTCGAGTACGTGCCCGGGCGTGTTCGACTACCGAAGGAAGGTGAGTTCCGAGCACGAAGGATTCCCAGTTGATCAGATGAGGATCGAGTGCGATCTTGTCATGTTCGTCATCGCCGATGCGCGTCGCGAGTTCCATCAGGTTATCGGCGAGATAGATGGCCTCGCATTCGGCGTAGGCACCATAGAGTTCCACGTAGGAGCCAGCGCGCTCTAGGCCTTGCTGGGTCTCCGCGAGTTGATCTTGGTAGTCGACAAAGTTGGAACGGAGCGGGAGCTTGGCGATGATTTTTGTCGAGGTGTCGACGATGCGCTGTGAACGTCTTAACGTTGATTCCACTTGACCGCGGGCAGGATAGGTCCATTCCGGAACCGCGATCGCCTGACCGATCTCATCATAGAGAGGATGGTCACTGAAGTAACGTCGAATCAACGCAACAAGCTGGCGATATTTGAGAGGATTGAGCGATCCTGAAGCGGCATGGTAGTACTTGGTGGATTGAGGAGGGGTTGCCGCAGCGGCAAGGATGGCTCCTACGACGAGGTCCACTGGTATCACATCGACGACCCCCTCGGGGACACCCGGAAAGTCCTTCAGGAGTCCTCGGGCAAAGGAGATGATGATCGGCTCAGCCATGCGAAAGCCGCGAATCCAACCCGGATAGGGGTCACGGAGTGCAGACTCGATGATGGAGGGTCGCACGATGGAGAGCGGGACGTTGCCGCGCTCCGATTCCAGCAGTCGTTCCCCGAGTGCCTTGGTCATCGCGTACGCATCGGGCCAGCCGAGACTCTGCGCTCGTGCTCGGCCCTTGGCAACCATCTCGTCCTTGACCCAGTCGGCGCGGAGACGTTCGATTTTTTCTGATAGCAGAGCGACCCCTGCCGATCCGAGTTCGGCCATAGCGATCGTTCGTAGCGAAGCAAGGGTATCTGGCTCACGACTTGAGGCCTCAGTGGCGGTCCGTTGTGCACGGGCTGCATCGACCTCGAGGCGCCATGGGATCTCAGGATAATGTGGTTGTTCCCGCAGAGAAAGTTCCGGTGCGTCTCCCTTGCGTGAGCCTGCCACGTAGGCGGTAGAGACGGAGACGAAGTGTCCTGGGTCGGAGAGGTCTGCTCGCGCTGCTTGATAGGCATGCATGACTCGCGTGGGGCCGAGCAGGTTGATCTCCACCGCTTGGTCGAACATTGCATCGAAGCTGACCGTCGCCGCCGAGTGGACGACGATGTCGCTACCGGCGAGGAGTTGTTGGTCATCTTCGTCGAGGCCGAGCCCGTCTCTACCGACGTCACCCGCGGCGATCTGGACGCGGCGGTGAACCTCCTCATCGAAACGCTCAGCGCCCCACTCTTGACGTAGACGATCGAAACAGTTGTTGCGGAACAGGTCCTTCTCTGCGCGAGCCTGAGCGGTGATACTTCTCCCCGGCCGTATGAGGAGCACGAGCTTGGTCGATGGTAGTGCCCGCAGTACGGTCTCAACGAGCGCCGTCCCCAAAAAGCCGGTTGAACCGGTCAGAAAGATCGTCTTGTCGTTTAGCGCAGATTCGAGCACCGTTGTATCCCCATCATGTGAGTTGCCAGTTTACGTTGCCTTACGGGCGGCTGTTACGCCTACGCCTTGCCTCACGCTTGGAGGGCGGCTTTGGTGGGGTGTAGCGCTTCGAGGCGCTTGGTCGCGGTCTTGGTGCCATGGTGGTTGTTTTTGAGCCAGCGGCATTGGGGGGTGCTAGCCCTGCTTTTTTTGCCTGGCGCGCTTGGCGCCGCAGTTCCACCTGGGCTCGGTCGACTTTAAAGCCAGCAAAGACTCCCCAAGCCATGAGTGGGAAAGCGAGGAGGACGAGGCTACCCCAGCCAGCTCCTAACGCAACAATGATGGCCCCTACCCCGGCGAACCGGCGTTGATTTCGGTAGATCATGAAGGCGGTAATGGCCATGAGTGCAAGCCCTTCCGTAATGGCAACGGCTGGGTTGTCGAGAAAGGATGGGTTCTTGGCTGGCTTCACTTTGCCGATGATCACAGGAGTCCAGATGGCGATGTAAGCGATCGCAGTGAGTGCTACGATGCCAAAACCTATCTGGCGTTCGCGTTTAGAGAGTGGAGCGGCCATACCCTGGCCAGCCTAGCGGGATGGGATCTTGGTGCCTCCCGGTCTTGGGCCTCAGTCCCTCTATGGTGCGGGCGACAGCGGAGCTGGTAGGGTCACCAGTACCGGTTGATCGGGGTTGAGCGACCTGCCGTGGTGGGGGAGGATTCGCCAATGGCCTGCCTGTGCGGTAGGTAGGAATAGAGTTCCCCTATGACGATTGAGGAGCGCAAGGAACGCACGCGCATGATGTTGACGGAGGCGGCGGCCGAACTCTTTGTTCTGAAAGGTTTCGACCAGACCACGGTGGAGGAGATCGCCCAAGCTGCCGGAATCTCACCGCGGACCTTCTTTCGTTACTTTGCCACCAAGGATGAGGTGGTGATGAGTTTTCTTTGGTTGAAGGTGGATAAATTGTTGGGTTCGCTTGCGGTCCGGCCAAAGGAGGAAGAGCTCCTTGAGTCGGTGCAGGTGGTCTTTCGTTCATCCGAGGCCGATGGTAACGTCGAGCGTGACCGGCAATTACTACGCTTGCTCGCTACCACGCCCTCATTACGCGCTCGTTGGCTGATCGATGGATGGGAGTCGGCGGTTCGACTGCGCCCGATCATCGCTGAACGGCTTGGGACAGAGGCGACGAATCCGCGGGTAGCGCTCATCGCGAACACCCTCTTCATGGTGGCGGAGACGGTGCTTGATCGGTGGTCAGTCGAAGGCGGTGACTTTGTCGATGAGTTGGTTACATCCCTCGTACTCATCAACCGGGGAGGTCTGTTCTCGCGTGGGGATGCTCCTGCGTAGGCAGTGCGTCGTGCCGGTCCAGGGAAAGCGGTGCTGAATCCCGACTGATAGCAGGGGTTGGGAGAGCCAGAAGCCGTGATCGGATTGGGGATTCAGTGGTTCACGACCCGATCTCTGGCGGTCGATGGTGAGGTATCCGGAGTGGTACCCTTGGGCTAGAATGCATTGGCCAGAGTCCACGGTACGTCTGAGATGAGCCTTTGTTGCTTGCTACCCAAGTGGGCCCCCGGGGCGTGGGGACGTTGGGTGGTGGCACTCAGGATGCAGACGACCAACCCAGCGTTGGGAGACTGTTCTGTGCCCCTGAACCAAGGACCGGATCAGCTTGTTGTGAGGATTTCTAGCCACAAAACCCTGTGCCGAGATCCGTGCGGATCCCCTTGCATCTTGACGTTGTGGTGGCGAGAGGGTCATCAAAGAACAACTGCCGTCGGTCCCTCTAGGCAAAGCGCTGTCCAAGGGTGATCGAGGAGACTGCTACGCGATGCAGGGACGATCGTGGAGAAACCGTCAATGCGCCCCACAACGACACGGTGTCAGGAGGCGGTTGGTTGAGCGGCTCGGCATCCTTGGATGGCCGTGATATTGTCATCGACTACGGCATTCGACAGCTGGAGGATCTCCGGGACGGTTGGATTCGCAATTCGGTAGTACTTGCGACGCCCGACGCGTTCTTGAGCTATCAACCCACAAGCGGTGAGGCAGCTCAAGTGCACCGATGTCCGTCCCTGCGAGAGCCCCGATGCCTTCACACACTCTGTCGCTCCGAGGCGACCAGCTGAATAGATGGCAACGAGGAGCTTGAGTCGCGTCGGATCGGCGAGCGCGGAGAAGAAACGGGCAAGATGGGGGATATCTTCGGCATGGACGAGTGTCCTCTGTGCCTGGACGAGTGTGGACTTTGACGATCTAGAGGGTACCGAGCGCATCGTTGATCCTTTCGATGATGGCGGTGATAGTTGATGGCCAGGCGGCGAGGTTGAGGCGGAAGAACTGAGGGGCGCCTGGCAAGTAGTCCTCTCCTGCGCCGACTCCAAGTCGCCCACGATCAAGGAGGAACTCGTAGGCCGATTGGTTCTCTGGTAATCGATGGAGTTCTCCCCAGAGCAGATAAGTACCCTCGCGATGGGTGAAGGATACAAGTTCATGGTTGGCGTAGCTCTTTTCCATCACGGTAAAGTTGTCATCGATGACGTGGCGGACCTCATCTAACCAGCTGCGCTGGGTCTCGTATGCCTCGGCTCCAACGGCGAGGCCGATAGGAGTCGCCTGAGAGAGTGCGAGGAGGGGACTCGCTTTGAGTCGGGCCCTTTGTGCTCGGTCACTTGGTAGCTCGATGTGTGCAACCTTCAGCCCGGCGATGTTGAAGGATTTGGACGGCGATGAGAGCACGATCGCGCGGGAGGCGCTCTCATTCTCGAGTGATGCAAAGGGGATGTGGGTGCTACCGTGACTCAGGAGATCCTGGTGGATCTCATCGGCGATGACGGTGAGGTGCTCTCGGTCGGCGATAGTAGCGATGGCAGCAAGCTCAGATCTTGTAAAGATGCGTCCAGTCGGATTCTGTGGGTTGCACAAAATCATCGCCTGTGCCCGTGGGTCAGCGGCAGTCGTGGAGAGTCGTTCGAGGTCGATGCGATACTGTTGGTCAACCTTGGACATTGGGACCTCCATGAGTTCCCGTTGTGCATCCTTGACCACACTGAAGAAGGGTGGGTAGCTCGGCGTCAAAACGATGACTCCCGCCCCTGGATCGGTCACAGCCATCACCACGATGCGTAGGGCGGCGACGACATCGGCGACGGTCCTCAGTGGGTGCGGTTGTGTCCCAAAGCTCTCCTTGCACCACATCTGATATGCCGCTTCATAGCTGGAACCGAGATCTGAAGATGGGTAGCCGGTATCGCCGTTGCGGAGCAGTTCGATACCCGATTCAAGGGCTTGTGCTGGTGGTGGAAAGTCCATGTCGGCGACCCAGGCTGGCACAACGTCGAGGGGATAGCGCTGCCACTTCACTGAATGGACTCGACGGGCTCGAACCGCAGCCATACTCTCAGGTTGGAGCGGTGATTGCTTTGGGTTGCGTGACATGATACGTCAGTGTATTGCCTTGATTGTTTGCCTGGTAGCGAGTCTGTCAACCGAATGGATGACAGCGTTTGGCCAGCTTGCGACGGTTATTCAGCATCGTGCTGCCCGTATCTCGTCAGTAGGACTGAAACAGGGCGACCTTTGGGAACAAATCGGGTAGGGTAGTGGTTAGAAATGGCAGTGACTGACAAAAGTGCGGATCTAGTCAAGGATGGTTGGCGTACTTCCGCGGTGGCAGTGTTAGCAAAACGATGTTCCATACGTGCGAACAGTGAGTAGGAAAGAAGAGTTGTAATGGAAGCAGTACAAAAGGGTCCTGAGAAGCGGCGACTGCGAGGTAATCCGTGGTTTTCGTTGGTGGCGGTCGCCTTTGGCGTTATCATGGTCGGTCTCGATGCCACGGTCGTCTCGATCGCAAACCCATTCATCGCGCGTGGTCTGCACGCGAACTTAGCGGATCTGCAGTGGGTGACCAATGGTTACCTACTCGTCACCGCTGTCTTGCTTATTCCTGCTGGGAAGCTCGGCGACCGCCTCGGTCGTCGGAGAATTTATCTGATCGGCATGGCGGGGTTTGCTTTCGCCAGCGCCGGTGTTGGCCTTTCGGGTTCGATCGGTCTGGTGATTACGTTCCGCGCCTTCCAGGGTGCCTTCGGTGCGTTGATCATGCCAAATACCTTGGCAATCCTGCGCAAGACTTTTCCACTGGAGAAGTTGAATACAGCGATTGGGGTGTGGGGTGCCACCTCGGCTATCGCCATTGCAGGAGGTCCAATCGTCGGTGGCCTGCTCGTGCAGGATGTCTCGTGGCAATCTGTCTTCTATTTGAATGTCCCGGTCGCGATCATTGGCATCATTATTAGCGTCCTCGTACTGCATGAAAGCAGAGAGACCGACGTCGAGTCCCCGGACTATCCGGGCATCGTCACCTTGGCCGCCTCGTTGTTCCTGCTGGTTTTTGGGCTCATCAAGACCCAGACTTGGGGATGGGCTGATCCAAAGACGCTTGCCTGCTTTGGCGGGGCCATCGTCGCCGCCGGGCTCTTTACCTTCGCGGAGGGTAAAGTTACCAACCCATTGGTTCCACTTCGGATCTTTGCGAGCCGTGCGCTCTCGATGTCGACCATCAGCGTCATCTTGAACTTCTTCGCCTTTTATGGTGTCATCTTCTTCGTCTCGTTGTATCTGCAAGAGGTTCATGGCTACACGCCAATCGAGGCAGGAGTACGGTTGCTACCGCTTACCGCGATGTTCGTTATCTCAGCGCCTCTTGGGGCGGTGCTTAACCATCATTTTGGTCCAAGATTCCCGGTCACGATTGGCATGTTGCTGTCGGCAGGTGGGCTCTGGGTGTTAACGAGTCTTGAGGTCTCGTCGAGCTATCTTCTGTTGGCGATCCCGTTCGTTATCCTCGGTCTCGGTGTCGGGTTTGTATTGACGGCGACCTCTGACGCGATCGTTGGCAACGCCCCATCGCAGGATGCAGGTGTCGCCGGTGGGGTCCAGTCAACGGCGCTCCAGATTGGTGGGGTGATTGGGACCTCCGTCCTTGGTTCGGTCCTGCTTGATCGGGTTGGCTCGACACTGGTTGGAAAGTTGACCCACGCAGGTGTCCCGGGTGCGCTGGCGCCGAAGTTGCTGGCTGCCAAGCCGCTCGTCGCCGAAGGTGCGGTGCCTCGTATCGCCCACATTCCGTCTAGCTTGCAACTGGCGATTACCAACGGATCACACGCTGCGTTTCTGTCGGGGCTTCATGTCGCCATGGTGGTAGCCATCGCCGTCAGTCTTCTTGGGGCAGCGACGGGGTTTGCGATCGGTAACAAGCGTCCATCTGAGGATCAAGAGTCTGAGATGATCAGCGACTGAGAGACCAACGGTTTTGCCGTCTGCCGTCAGTGTCATGGACCTGGTATCCACTATCGCTGGCGGCATCGGCATCTCTGTCCAGAACGTCGCTGGAGTGTTGGATCGAGTGACCTGACGCACCATGTGAGCCGATACGATTGTTGTCCAGGCGAGGTTACAGTTCTGTGGCCTGGCCAGAGTTTGTCGTTATCAAGTATCCATGGCCAGACGGATGTGCACCAGTAGTTCCATGGCAGTGGATCTCCCTTCGAGGGCTCTGATGGCTAGGGCCACCGCCGAACGCCGCCAGGTGCCGAGACGTCTGGCGACAGACGCGAGGAGTGTTGGATCGCCCCTTTGTCCTGTTCGGGATCGTGCGATGATGGCTCGCTACCTCTATAACGGTTTCGGTCGCACAGTCACGGCCTTGAGGCCCACTGTCATGGCGCTAGAGGTCTCCGAACATGCCTATCTGCTTTGGTGTCGGTAGGGATTGGCAGACGAGGACCAGTTATTCGTCGCCGTAAGGGAATTTTGGTGGGCGCTAGAGGACTCGAACCTCCGACCTCAGCCGTGTGAAGGCTGCGCTCTAACCAACTGAGCTAAGCGCCCGCGATAGCTAGATCCTAGTGACCGCAATGGTCGATACGGCCCGTGGGGTCTCCCGTTTCTAGGTAGCCCGGCGTGGGAGTTGGTCCGCAGCACCATTGGGCGGCCTTGTCGATTGTTAAAGGCCCTGTGTTTTCTGCCGAAATGGCTAAAAGCGGTCAGCATGACGGATGGGATGAGGTGTGGGTTATGGAGAAGGAGCTAGAGGGGCAAGGCAACGATGTCAGCGATCTCGCTGAAATACCCTCCGCCCAGGTGATTACGTCAACGCTTGCTGATCCGACAACGCTAGCGATTGTCACCCAACCGATCGTCTCTCTCGACGATGGTGGTGTCGTTGGCTATGAGGCGCTTGCCCGTTTTGCTGGAGAGATCTCTACCGAACGGTTATTCATTGAGGCGTCAGAGCTTGGCCTTGGCGCTGAATTAGAGGCCATTGCGCTCGAGCGTGGGCTAGCGGTATTGCGTTTCTTGCCCCGTGGATTTGTGCTCCACGTCAATGTCTCGCCCATCTATCTAGGTATGCAGGAGATTCATCGCACGCTCATCAGCGCCCCGTTGCATCGAGTCGTTATCGAACTTACCGAACATGTTCCAGTCTCAGAGACCAAGCAACTCCGCCGACAATTGGCGATCTATCGTTCGCTCGGAGCTCGCATCGCTCTTGACGATGCGGGTGCGGGGTATGGAGGTCTTGAGCTGATGTATGAGCTTGAGCCCGACATGATCAAAATCGATCGATTCTTGATTGAGGATATCGACCACTCCGAAACCAAGGCCGCCGTCGTCTCGACTCTTGTCGCTGCGGCACGATCAAGGGGCATTAAGGTTGTCGCTGAGGGGATCGAAACTCGGGCTGAGTTCGACGAAACCTCCCGACTGGGGATCGATCTTGGCCAGGGTTACTGGATTGCTCGACCAGGGTCAGGACTCCCAAGGGTGAACACAGCGAAGCTGTCGCACTCGAGCCGCAAGGAGCGCAACGTCACCCTCGGACGAGAACTCGCCGAGGTCACTGAATCAGTTGCGACTGCGCTCGGCAGTACGAGTTTTCCTGATCAGCCGTTTGGTATCGGTGTCGATCACTATGGTCGCCCGCTGTTCCTCTGGTCGAGAGGAACAGATGGAGTCGAGCACGTTCGAAATGTAACGGAGGTTGCTTGCGGCTCATCCCTGCGGGAGTGTCTGCGAAGGGGTTTGGCGAGGGGCGTGGAGACACGCTTTGATCCCCTTGTGGTGACCGACCATACAAGGCGTGTCCTCGGTGTTGTGCGGCTTGAACGCCTGCTTAGCGGCGATCAGCAGCGACAGGGTGTGGAGGCGTCGTGATGGTCAAGCAGATAGCTATTGCCCGCACTGGTGAGTGGGACTGGGAGGCCGAGGTTCGTCGAACGTTGGCAGCACCTGAGGAGCTGACGACCGTTCTTGAGCCAGTGAACTCCTGTCACTCGGCGCACCTGCTGGCCATTGAGGGGCTGACCCGTAGTCCGCGGGTCGGCTCGAAGGAGCTTTTTGCCCGTGCTGGTGCCCTTGGGCTGGATGTCACCTTGGAGCTCTGCACGCTTAGCCGGCTTCTTCAGCGGTTTGGTGCCGAAGAGACAGAGGCGAGATTGAGTGTCAACATATCTCCGTCGATCGTTGGTACTGCGGCGGTGCAGGATCTCATGGCACCTTGGAGTGACCGACTGATCATCGAGATTTCTGAAGAGAGTATTATCCGGGATCCAGAGGGACTGGCTGATTCTCTTCGCCCGCTTCGACAGCTTGGTGCCGAAATTGCGCTCGACAATGCAGGCGTTGGTTACGGTGGACTCTCGCTTCTCGTAGCGCTCGAGCCCGAGTGGGTCAAGCTGGATCGCCGCTTGGTTGGTGGGATGGTGACCTCGAGTGCAGGTCGCGCAATCGTCAGAAACTTGACAACAATGGCTCACCGGATTGGTGCGAGGGTGATCGGTGTTGGTGTCGAACAAGAGGTGCAGCTCGCACATTTGATGGAAGAGGATGTTGATGGTTGGCAGGGGTATCTTGAGCAACCTATGCTCGTAGAGCGCTCACGCCGCTCGATCGGAGCAGTCTTGCGGGACCGGCCAATCCCGATCAGCGGGGCATTCGTCCTTCATGTAGGGGATTCAGCTTCCTATGGATTGAGTCAGTGGCTACGACACGGGGTAGCATCCCTCGATGCCGTTGCGAGGGTGAGCGATGGTTGCTACGAGCTAGGCTGGGTAAAATTCGGTGACCTGGTCGGCATTGCTCGGAGTGGTTAGGCCGGGCATCGACGAGGAGTGCCACTAGGGGAGGTGGGATGGCGCAGCATTCGCGTGCCAAAAAGCGAAGAGGGCGACAGCAGAGGCGAGTCAGACTTATCAAGGTTCTTGGTGTTCTTGCCATCGCTGTCATCGTGATTGGTGCCATAACCCTTGACTCGTTGCGGACTAGCCCAAACGCAAGGATCCCTGTAAAGGATAGGTCGGTCGGGACATCGAAGACCGTGCAATCAACACCGCCTGCGACGGCGACCTCCACCAGCGCGCGATGTCCGCTGACAGATCTCCCAGCGCCCAATGGGCAAGTTCCCCAGCGCCCGGCTCTTGCTATCAAAGTTGGTAATGATCCTGGTGCACGACCGCAGAGTGGGCTGAGTGGGGCTGATGTGGTGTATGAGGTCCAAGCAGAGGGAGGCATCACTCGTTTTATTGCAGTCTTCCAGTGTCAGTCGCCACCGATGGTGGGACCGATCCGTTCACTTCGTTGGGTCGACTGGCATGTGGTGCACCAGCTAGGGCATCCGATATTGGTCTCTGCTGGTGGCATCATTCCCGATATCCAAGGGGTCAAAGCCCAAGGGTGGTTGCACTATATCGATGCGCTTTCCTATGTGGGAGCACCATTTGTGAGAATTACTTCGCGCGTTCCGCCGGAGAATCTCTATGGATCAACCGCTGAGATTTGGAAGCTGGTAGGGTCGAAGACGCCGCCTCCGCGCCTCTTCGACTTCTCGACCCAAGTCCCCGCAGGTGGCAACGGCGTCGATACGGTGGTTCTCCCATTTTCGGCGGCTGAAGACGTCAGTTGGGAGTGGAGCGCAAGTGCTGGTCGCTTCCTGCGTTTCTATTCAGGACAACCTGCCTACGGCAACGGAGGCGAGCAGTTGAGTGCGACCAATGTTGTGGTGCAGTTTGTCAATGCTCCTCCTGGTAAATACAACGAGAGCGGCCCCGACAGCCTGGGCGTGCACTCGCAGACGGTTGGCGAAGGCTCTGTTTGGATTTTGCGCAATGGTGAGATCTTCAAAGGACATTGGGAACGACGCACGTTGGAGCAACCGACCTCCTATTACCTTTCCAATGGTGAGCAGATCACATTAGCGCCAGGGCAAACCTGGGTAGAGGTGGTTCCCAATTGGGTCCAGGCCTCAGAGACCCCGGCACCATAGCGGTGATGCCGTGATGACCGACCAAGGTCGGGCAGTTCGCCTATGGGGCGTTGCAGGTGAGGTCTTGGTGACGGAACCGATCGCCCCAGGGTGTACGAGGTGGGTTTGGGTGGACCTCGATTGGGTGAATCACCAGCGTGTGACCGATCGATCGCACGGATGGTCATGAGCGGCGAGAAAAGCCTTGATGAACGGGCCCATGGCATGTATTTCACACCGGTGGAGGTTGCGACCCAGCTGTTGACGTCCTTCTTTCAAGGGTATGATCTTGAGGTGCGACGGGTACTTGACCTCTCCTCTGGTGCTGGGTCCTTTCTCGTTGCAGCCGATCGAACACTGCCGAGCCCGATGCGTTTGATAGGCGTCGAGGTAGATGCCGAGGTCGCGCAACGGTGCGATCGTGAGATGTCCGCTAGCTTGCGGAACGGAAACACTCTCCGAATCATTCATGGGGACGGTCTCGACCCTGCGCTGAACACTGAGCTCTCGCGCAAGTATGGTGACTTTGATCTGGTGATCGGAAATCCTCCATTTTTGAGCCCTCGGCTGCGCTCGCGCAGGTACGAGGGCATTAATAGCGTTGATTGGGCGACACTGCGTCAAACCTACCGCGGGATCTCGAGGGCAACCACCGATCTTTCGACCTACTTTCTGGCTCGTGCCTTTGATCATCTACGGGTGGGGGGAGTCTGCGGTATGATTCTGCCACTCTCCTGTCTGTCCGCTGAAGGGTCATCCGAGGTCCGTCGATGGATCGATTCCCAAGGAGAGCTGCTACGGGTCGATCGGTTGCCTGAGGAAACCTTCGATGCCTCGGTGATCACGGTCTGTCTTTGGGTGCGAAGGTTGGGCAAGGAGTCGGTATGGGATGAGACGGGTGGAATCCGAGAGGGTAGCACCAGTTGGGGCTCGTGGGTGGCTGAGTCTCCCGCACTCGGGCTCTCGGCGCGATGGCGCGTGAAGGATGTGGCGAGAGTAACCGCTGGTTTTCGCGATGAGTTTTATCAGGTAGCTGCCAAGGTAGGCGAAGGCACCCCAGAGATCGATGAACACGAGGCAAGTGCACGACAACCGGCTGATGGTCAGCGGCTCCATCGCGTGCTCACCGTCGGGCATCTCGGTTGGAGTGAGCCGCAATGGGGTCATCGCAGCGTCCGTATCGGAGGACATCGTTTTCTCTACCCGGCGTTAAGTGAGCAAGCGATGAGCACCATGAAAAAATCCCTTCGTGGGCTGTTGGCGCCAAAGCTGGTGATAGCACCGCAGAAGCGAGTGGTAGCACCCTGGGTCGATAGGGACGGCACCACCTTGCCGCTCACTCCGGTGATCTCTCTTTTTGCCAAGGATGAACGAGGGGTTGGATTGTCGCTATTGGCAGCTGCGCTCGGTTCGCCAGCGGCAGCTGGCTTCCTGGAACATCGTTGTGCAGGAACGGCCTTAAGCCCGAAGGCATTGAAGTTTTCGGCGCGAGATCTCGGAGAGGTTCCGTTGCCGATAACGAGGGTTGCCTGGGATCAAGCAGCGCGTTTTTGGCCACCGTGGGTGCCTGGCAACCTGGATCCTTACCTTCGGGCGATTCGCGATGCATACCAGATTGACGATGCACTCTGGTCCCAGCTACTCGCCTGGTGGCTCCCCAGGCTTGGACAGCCTTCCCCGCAACGCTTGCTTCGCCCAAAACACCAATGAGACCTTTGCAGGTCTCATTGGTGTTTTGGGGGTTTGGGATGGGGTTGTTGGTACTCTCCAACCTATGCCGCGTTGTTGTGAGTTCGCTGGTAACAATGCTATGGATTCCTGGGAGATTGCCGCTAACTGAGCGCACAAACCATCCAGCCCGGTTCCAGTCGAGTATCCCTGGTACTTCGAGAGCTATCGGGCAACACGTGACCGACCTGGCCCCGCAACGCTTGCTTCGCCCAAAACACCAATGAGACCTTTGCAGGTCTCATTGGTGTCTGGGGGTTTGGGATGGGGTTGTTGGTACTCTCCAACCTATGCCGCGTTGTTGTGAGTTCGCTGGTAACAATGCTATGGATTCCTGGGAGATTGCCGCTAACTGAGCGCACAAACCATCCAGCCCGGTTCCAGTCGAGTATCCCTGGTACTTCGAGAGCTATCGGGCAACACGTGACCGACCTGGCCCCGCAACGCTTGCTTCGCCCAAAACACCAATGAGACCTTTGCAGGTCTCATTGGTGTCTGGGGGTTTGGGATGGGGTTGTTGGTACTCTCCAACCTATGCCGCGTTGTTGTGAGTTCGCTGGTAACACAAGCAGAGCTTCTTGGGGAACGATGGATCGGAACTCGATTAGATGGCGTGGTGTATTTTGGTAGCGAGGACTTGGAGAAACTCCTGGCAATCTGCATGAATCTTGATGACTCCTCGGTTGTCATACCGAGTGGGGCCCTGGTTTACCACAACTACATGTCGTTCTCGCTCAAGCGCAAACGCGACGAGACGGGCTGCCGGGTTGACGGAGAGGGTGCTACCGAGCACGAGGAGGACCTGGGCGTTGTTGATGAGCTCTTGGGCCGTCTCTAGCCTGGTAGGTGGGACTGGTTCACCGAAGGTTACGGTGTTGGAGGTGAGCAAGCCACCGCTGCGATTGGCATCGTGACAGCGGAGGCAGGTTGGATCGCTATCGCCGTTGGCTACGCGAGCAAGCGCTTGGTCCATCGGTTGGATATCTCCACAGCAGAGACAGCGAGTCTCGCGGATGCATCCATGTAGTTCGACCAGCGGGTAGCTGTGGCCGGTGACCAGTCGATGGAGGCCATCGACGTTTTGGGTGATCACACCGGTGAGCGTACCGCTGTTGGCGAGTGCTCCAAGAAGTTGGTGTCCCGGCGTTGGTTGGGCGCCGTAGAGCGGGTTGGTGAGGCGATCCCTCCACAGACGTCGTCTCAGTTCGGGATCGCTGCGATACTGGCTCACGCGCGACAGCTTTGCTGCAGAAGGATCTTTGGTCCAGACGCCGTTTGGCCCACGATAATCGGGGATACCAGCAGCGGTCGAAAGACCAGCACCGGTAAAGGCCACCATGGGTGCCAACTGGAGGTCATCGATACGCTGCTCGAGGTCGGTCATCCGCTGACGGTTGGTCCGATGCGAGTTACGGCGATTTCGATGAGCACCCGGTGCTCTGTCACCATAGCCTCACGATAGCTTGCCCAGTCGTTGTGTTCACCCGCCGCCAGGCGGTAATAGTCGATCAGTCGATCCATCGCCGTTGGCAGTGAACAGATGGTAGCGATCCCGTCGGCCTGCATCCAACTGCCAAAGAAGGAATCGGGAAAGACGCAGAGGAAAACGGAGGGGTTCCGACGAAGGTTTCGGGTTTTGATAGCAGTCTCTCGCGACGAGACCCCGATGGTGGTTGGGCTCATCGCTACTGCGAGGACCGGAGAGAGCTGGACTCCTCCATCGCTGCGATAGGTGCCAAGAACTGCATGGTGATTCGTTGCCAAGAACTCTAGTGTGGGCGGAGTGGCCATGTAAAGTATCCTATTAGTCCGTTGGGGTCTGTTCCTCGCGGCGTATTTCGAGTACTCCGTCGTTCTTGTCACGTAGTCGTGCAATCTCTTCGGGGGGAGCTGCATTGCGGAAGAAGAAGTAGTAGGCAAAGGCGGAGATCGTCTGGATGACGCTAGCTATCTCAAAGGGTAAGGAGAGGCTGACGTCATCGAGCAGATAACCGGTCAGGGTGGGGGAGATTGCCATCACAATCTGGGACGGAAGATTCGATAGTGCGGCGACTCGGGCCTGCTCTGAAGGGTCTGCCATCGCAAGCACGTAGGACTGGCGCAAGGGGAGCGCCACCCGTTGGGCAAACATGCGGATTGTGTAGATCACACCAGCGATAACGAAGGTTGGTGAGAGTGCGAGAGGAATGAGCAGTAGGCCCTGCGCAATGCGCAGCCAGGATGTGATGCGAATGGTCCCAAAATGTTGTGCGACCTTTGGGGCGATGAGACCGGAACCTAGGGTGATGATATTGACCAGTAGGTACAGCTCGCCGATGGTCACCTCGTTGGCATGGTAACGGATATAGAGCCAATAGGTGACAAAGGGTCCGAACATCCCAACCGCAGCCCCATTGAGGGTATTGGTGACCCAGAGTCGATAGAGGAGCCATCGGGATCGCTCCGGGAAGGCGAAGACCTTCTCCTGTTTGTGGGCACTCGGATGTTTGGCTTGAACGGGGTGGCTTGACAGGAACATAGCGATGATGCTCGCTACCAATGCGGCGAGTGAAGCGATCAACATGCTCGGACGGAAGACTGCGACCGCAGCGGTACGCAGCACGTGCTCATGTCCAGAGAGCGCTGCGAGGCCAGTGCCGATGAGTGCCCCTCCAGTCGAGGCTAGCGAGACCAGCGAGAAGGCTCGATTCCGATTTGCGGGGCTGATGGAGTTGACGATCAATTGGGATTCAGCTGGTTGGTAGGGGCCGACCATCCCTGCACCTGCGCCCGCACCTCGTCCGAAGCTTGCGAGTGCCGCAAAGATGAACAGCACTGCGGTGTCGCTGGAGAAGGCGTAGACCACGCCGGCGACGGCAACCAACGCAGGCACGATGACCATGAAGGATTTCGCACCGACTTTGTTCGTGGCAAAGCCGATGCCCGAGGACATGCCCGCAGCGACGAGTGCGACGATCAAGTACAGGATCCCGAGTTCGAAGCCGTTGAAACCCAGGGTGGCAAGGTAGAGAGGCACCGCGATCCCGGCGATCGCCCGCGACACACTCATCGCCACCCGTGCGGTAAAGATGAGCGAGAGGTCTTTGGTCTGGAGTACCTCCAACCATGAACCTGAACTTGTAGCCTTGGTCAATGTCGCGCCCTACTATACATACTCCCTACAAACTAGTTGTAGAGAGCAAGTATTCCTGTCGCGAGAAGGCTGATCCTCGCCCTAGGCGCTATTCGCTGATGTCTGGGGAGAAGCCCTGGCGCAAGAGATTCTCCGAGATCACTTGCTGATCGGCAAATTGGAGAAGGTAGGAGGGTCCTCCCGCCTTGAAACCGACGCCGGAGTTACCAAAACCTCCGAAGGGATGACGCCCTGGAATGGCCCCGGTGATTCCACGATTGACATAGAAGTTACCAGCCCGGGCCGCATTCGCCACCCGCGCGATCGCTTGGGCAGAGCGCGAGAAGACCCCCTGCGTTAAGGCATAGATTGTATCGTTGGCACGCCAGATGGCGTCATCGAGATCGCCTGCACGCTCCACCGTCAGCACGGGGCCGAAGATCTCCTCTCGATAGAGCGGGGACTGGCGATCCGGATTGACAAAGATGGTGGGTGGGACAAAGTAGCCGTCGAGATCCGGTCGGGTTCCCTGGTAGAGCAGTTCAGAGCCGGCCTTTCCTGCGTCGATCATGCCGGTAATCTTGGCCAGCGCTGCGTCATCAATGACGGGACCCATCTGGGTCGCTGGGTTGCGAGGGTCACCAATGATCAAGGTCTTGGTGGCCTGGGTCAGTCGGTGTACGAAGGCATCAAAGATCTGACCATGAACAATCACCCTTGAGCAGGCGGAGCATTTCTGGCCCGCAAAGCCGAAGGCTGAGTAGATAACGCCAGGTACCGCCTGGTCGAGATCGGCATCAGCATCGACCACAATGGCGTTCTTGCCACCCATCTCGGCGATCACTCGCTTCAAGGAGGTCTGCCCAGGTACGACGCGACCTGCGGCCTCGATGATGTCAAGCCCGACGGCTCTTGAGCCAGTGAAGGCGATGGTAGAGACCAGTGGGTGGCGCACGAGCCTCGCGCCAACCGTCTCACCTCGGCCAGGGACGAAGCAGAGGGCGCCCGCAGGCAATCCCGCGTGTTCAAAGGCTCGGGCGATGTAACTCGCTGTGATTGGAGTCTGCTCCGCCGGTTTGAGGATGACGGAGTTGCCCATCACCAGCGCGGCTGCGGTCATGCCCATGGGGATTGCTAATGGGAAGTTCCAGGGTGGGATCACCAGGGTGAGACCACGGCTACGCCACCGAAGCTGGTTGGTTTCGCCAGCGGGGGAGTCGAGACGCTCGGTGGCGAGTCGCTCTGCCCAGATGGCGTAGTACTCAAGGAAGTCGATCGCTTCACCGATGTCGTTGTCCGCCTCAAGCCAGGGCTTGCCTGCCTCCATCACCTCGACCGCGTTGATCTCGCTGCGACGGCTCCGCAGGTAGGTTGCTGCTTTGCGGAGTACGGCAGCACGCTCGGGAAGCGTTGCGCTTGCCCACTTTGGTTGTGCGGCCAGCGCTGCTGACACCGCCGACTCCACCTGCTCCTCGCTCGCCTCCTCTACCGTGGCAAGTGTCTGAGCCGGCCTCGTTGGATTGAGGGAGTTCGACCAAGTGGCAGTCTCGGGGAGGGGGTGTCCGATCGAGAGCCGAACCTTGTTGGTAGCCCCTAGCGTACCGGCGACCCGGTCAATCGCCTCTTGTTGGAGTCGCATCTCATGCTGATGATGGAACTCCGTCGTGGGTTCGTGAGCATAGCCCACCGGGTAGCCAGCGGGAGGCTTGGTGCCATGCGTGGGTTTTGGAGGTGCGACCAGTCGAGCTATCGACTGCTTGCCGCCGAATCGTGCGCGCACAAAGGACGAGTTGGATGTATTTTCAAGAAGCCGACGCACGAGGTAACTCATCCCGGGCAGTAGCTCACCCACTGGCGTATAGATCCGCACGGATTGGCCCTGGGCGAGCAGCGCTGAGGCCATCGGTTCTGCCATGCCATAGAGCATCTGGATCTCATAGTCGGTTGGAGTGAGCCCGTGTGCTCGCGCATAGGCGATCGCATAGGAGAGGGACCTCAGGTTATGCGAGGCGAAGGCGGGATGCACCCTTCGATGGTTGTCCAGGAGGAGCCTGACGGACTCCTCGTAGCTGATGTCGCTCTCAGCCTTGTCGGTGAAGACCGGGGGAGTGTGGGATTCGGCTGATGCCTGCGCAAATTCGGTATCCCAGTAGGCCCCCTTGACTAAACGGATCCAAAGGCGAGGGTTGTCAGACTCTTGGTCACGGAGGAGATTGAGCAGTGTCTTCAGTTCGGTGACATGACGACGCAGGTAGGCCTGCATGACCAATCCAAGTTGGAGGTCGGCAAAGTTCTTGTCCAAAACCAGCCGATTGAAGACCTCGAGTGTGAGCTCGTAGGTATCATAGTGCTCCATGTCGAGGAAGATCAGCGTGCCGGCATCCTGGGCTGATTTCAGGAGTGGAGTGATGCGCTCGATGACCTCTTCGATGGCGCCCTCGCGCTGGAGTGGGCCATAGTGGGGTGTCAGTGCGCTTGGCTTGACGCTGATACTGACCATTGGTCCCGTTAGCTTCTTGTTCACCGCGAGGAACGGTGCCGAGGTGGTCAGCCGCTCGTGAATCTCGGTGATCCGGTTGATGTAGCGGTCACTCTCCGGGTAGGTGATAATCTTCTCGCCGAGGAGGTCGACGGTGGTAAGGTAGCCCTGTTGGGCCATCTGGCCAACTTTCCGAGCAATCTCATCGAGCTCGGTGCCGAGGATGAATTGGTTCGCCATCTCAATGATGTTGTTGCGGGTCAACGAGGTGAGTACGGAGCGGCCGATCCCAAGCTTTGAGGCGAGCGACTGGCTCGTCGCCATCCATTTCGGGGCTCGTGGATCGAGGTATTCGCGCACGTGCGCGGTGATCTGTTCGGGCCCCTCTAGTGTCGGAAAAACATCAACAAGTCGAAAGAGATCGGCACGAAAGACCGGATCTTTCAAGGCCTGTTTCATCACCAGCGAGGCGAGTCCCTTGAGCTGATAGACGCCACTTGGGCCGTCATAGGTGCTGATGGCGGCCGCGATCTCTTGAATGGTTGACTCCAGCGAAGTAGTGGTGGTGGACTCTGTGCTCATCACCGCATACTACCCTTTAAGCGTTCTGTTGTCAAAGATGTTTCGGTGTGTAGTTCTTCGTAGGAATTGGTTGCATAAGAGGTGAGGTGGCGGGTTGTGGAGACGCTGAGTGCGAAGATGCGAGATGGAGTCCGGCTGGTGTTGGATCGATTCGATCCAGTTGGCCCAAGCCTCACCGCTTCGGTAGTGCTGCTGCACGGGCTCTCATCTAATGCGCAATTTTGGTGGCCAGTTGCTCGCCTGCTCTCGGCGATGGGGGTCTGCACCTACACCCTTGACCAACGTGGACACGGCCGGTCGGGTGGCGCGCACACATCGATGGGGGTGGGTGCGAGTGCGGACGATCTCCTCAGCGTCGTGCAAGATCTCCCCAGTGGGGAGCCTTTCGGGGTCATCGGTCAGTCATGGGGGGCGTCAGTCGCGTTGCACTACGGTGCGTTGAGCGCTGATCGGCCAGGGGTTCGCCCCTACGTGGTGGGACTCGTCGATGGTGGTTTCCAGGCGATGGCTCGTAGTTTTGCCTCACGAGAGGAGGCCATACGGGTGCTTCGACCAACCGATATCGACGGGCGGCCGATCGAGGAGCTCGATGCTTTCTTTGAGCGGCGCTACCGGGACTGGGATCCGGAGGTTCTTCTGGCTGCTCGCGCTGGTTTTCGCATCGACACCAATGGTCTTGCCTATCGACGACTGAGCATCGAAGACCACATGATGATCCTGAATGACCTGCTCGACTATGAGCCTCACATCGACGCAGGACGTCTCCGTTCCAAACTGCTGCTGATCCCCGCGTTGTCGGGGCAGGCGGAGGCGGATGAAGCCAAGACAGTCGCGGCGGGTCGACTGCTAGCCGAGGCCCCCAACCAGGGTTGGCTCTATCCCATTCAGGGTGATCATGATCTGCATGCACAGTATCCAGAGCAGATCGCAGCGATTATCTTCGACGCCCTCTCCGCTTGATACAACAAGCGCACCTTCCTTTGTGCGATTGTAAGGTCTTTGGCGCTTGTTGATCCACCATTTGGTACTCCGACTACTCGGCACTCCGGCTGCTCGATGCTGCCATGAGCGGTGGTATCGACCATGCTGGTTCATGTGCTCGCCGTTGGATCCGGTTCGCGGTTTGGAGGACTAGAGGCGAGATGCCTGAGGATGCAGTTGGGTCCGGTAGTGAGGGTTAGCGGGATGTTTTGGCATCGTCTCCGTAGTCGGCCCACCATGAGATCTAGGGTGCGGAGAGAGCGTCATCGTCTGCTGACGCTCACCGAGTAGCAAGGAGTGCGTACCAGAGGGGATCCCGCTGGCCCGACAAGGACTAATTGGTACGAGGACACGACAAGCGACCTCATGGTGTCGATGCATTGGGTGATCGATCGAGGGGCGGGTCGTTATCCGAGAATGGACAACGAGGAGAAGTCGCCTTGCTGATCGGTGAAGGGCTCGGTGTAGACGGCGCCGGGCTCCAAGGCTTGGACGGCTCGCGTGCAATCTTGGACGAAGGCGTCACTGCCAGCGATGAAGACCGCGGTATCGGCGAGGTGAGGAAAGATATCGCTGAGCATGCCGGGGAGGCGCCCATGATAGTGTGGGATCTCCCCGCAGCTCGGATCGTGAGGATGCCGCGTGTAGGTGACCTGGAGTTCAAAATTGGGGTATCGATGGGTCAGATACGCGAGTTGGCCAGGGGGATAGACATCGCTTGGCGTACGTGCGGAGAACAGCAGCGTGACGTGATGGGCAAATCCCCGGCGTAGTGCGGCTTCAGTGAGTGAAAGGATAGGTGCCAACCCCGATCCTCCCGCGATGAGCAGGACCGGTGTCGCGGTGGCGGGGTCTCCGATGAAGGAGCCGTAGGGCCCGTTGACCATGAGCGTGTCGCCGATGGCGACGTTATTGGTCAACCAGGTGCTGGTTTGGCCGAAAGGTTCTCGGGTGATCTCGAGGATCAGCTCACCGTCGGGGCGGGGTGCGTTCGCCATTGAGTAGTTGCGCAAGGGGTACTCGGGTGGTGATCCAAGCTGCACGTGCTGCCCTGGCCAAAAGCGAAGAGGGTCACCGAGCGGTCGCAGTCGCAGTTCAACGATGGAAGGGGTGCGTTCTAGCCGTTCTACGACGATATGTGGTACCTGCTCTCGAGGGGGGAACAGGGTGGGCTTGGCGTCCTCGGTACCCCATTCAATCGCCAGATAGTCCGAGAGCGGTTTGGCCATGCACATCGCGCCGTAGCCCTGCTGACGTTCCTCCTGCGAGAGTGCCATATCGAGGACGAATCCCTGATCGAAGGAGCCTGAGCGGACCTTGACTTTACACTCTCCGCATGTCCCAGCCCTGCAGTTGTTGGGCAAGGCCCAACCTTCGGCCTCCAAGGCGGCCAAAACCGTCATGCCGTCAGGGCAGGGTATCTCGTTACCGGATGGGTAAAGTCGAATGATCGACATGGGGCCTCCTTCGAGTTCTCGACACACACGATGGCCTTGGCTCGATTCGATGCTACTCACCGGATCATCGGATCAAACCATAACGAGCGCGACCGTGCTACTATTGTAGTGTCCCGACCGAATGGTCGGTCGATGTGTGAAAGGGGAATAACGTGGCACAGGCACATGACGGACTGGGTGGGTCGATGGAGTTTCCTCCGCCAATTGAACAGCCCAATGTTTTTCCTCTCTCATGGGAGTCAAAGACCGCAAAACTCGATGAGATCTGGGCTTCTGCACAGAAGGAGTATTGGGATCCCGCACGACTTCCATGGGATGGTCTTCGTCTTGATCAGATGTCAGCAGCTGAACGGGAGGCAGTGGCGTACTGGTTTTCGTTGCTATCAGTCTTTGATGCCTCAGCACCTCCGGTGTTCGCGACAGCGCTGGTGCACGCCTATGAGATCCATGAAGAGGACCCCGTACGTAGGGCGTTCTTCTCGATCACCCGTGACGAGCAGAACCACGAGATCGTCTGTGGTAAGGCTATCTCCTTGCTGACCCCAGGAGGCCCTCTCGACTACGAACCGCAGTCGGACCTTGGACGCCGGGCGAAGCGTAATGTCCAATGGCTCTATCACAACGGTGCGCGCTATTGGAACGGTTACAAAAAGGCGGTCCCTCGCTACTCCATGGCGGTGTTGTTTAGCTCCTTCCTCATGGGGGAAGTGGCGTCATCGACACTCTTTCATTATATGTACACGCATACGACGATTCCCGTCTTCAAGGAGGCGTTCCGTGCGATCGGTCGTGATGAGGGACGACACATGGCCATCTGTTTGTCGTTGATGGAGCGCGATTACCCCAAGATCAGTGATGAGGATCGTTCGATTGTGACAAAGCAGATTAGGGCGGGTTACGTCTTTCTCTCCGGTGTACTCTTTGAGCCTCCCTCCGACTTCTGGGATCTTCCTGACGACTTTATCTCTACACAACGTGAGATTGAAGAGGTTGCTCGTGCAGCGGGACTGGGAGTCGCCACCTACGATGAGAAGTTAGAGAATTGGCGGCAGGCGATGCTTAATGTCAAGGGGGTCTTGGAGCGTTATGATATTCCGTTCCCAGCCATCCCGGAGGTCGGCATCTCTGGAGAGGAAGTCACGGACGTAAATTGGGACGAGATCATTCCAGTGTTTTAGGGCAAGATCAAGAGGCAGCGATTGGGGTCGTCGGTGGAGGGACGATGGGTGCCTCGATCGCTTCCCAATCGTTGTTGAGCGGTCTTCGGACTACCGTGATTGAGGCCAGGCCGGATGCTGCCTCACGGGCGAGGGAGCACATCATCGCCACGCTGGGGCGGGCACGCAGTCGTGGATTCACCGACATCTCAGCGGAGGTCGTCGACCAAAACTTAGCGGTTGTCGTTGACTATGAGCGGCTTGAGGGCGCGAGTGTCGTGATCGAGAGTGTACCAGAGATCGTCGAACTCAAACGTGATGTCTTGCAACGGATCCGTCTCGTGGTTGGCGATGAGGTGCCGATCGGCTCCAACACCTCTGCGATCGCTATTGGCAGTCTGCAACAGGGCGTGGCGGGCGCGGAAAATATCGGTGGGTTGCACTTTTTTAATCCCGTTCCCGCCTCTTCGTTGATCGAGATCGTCGTCGGTCCCTCCACCAATGAGGCGACGGTTGCGGTCTTTAGGGCATTGGCCGAACGACTCGATAAAGAGGCGATCATTGTCAAGGATGCGCCCGGCTTTGCGACCTCACGGTTGGGGGTGGCCCTCGGTCTTGAGGCCATCCGTATGTTTGAAGATGGGGTGGCAAGCGCCGCCGATATCGACCAAGCGATGGTGCTTGGCTATAAACACCCGGTTGGTCCATTGCGGCTGACCGATTTGGTCGGTCTCGATGTCCGTCTGGCGATAGCACGATACCTCGAACAAACACTGGGTGATCGCTTTGCGCCCCCCGAACTACTGATCTCGATGGTTGAGGCTGGCCACCTTGGGAAGAAATCGGGGCAGGGATTCTTTGGCTGGTGATCACGGCACGCGGGGCAGAGTGATGCAAGAGCCTTCAGGGCCCGCACGCGGTCAATCTTTGGTGATGGTGAGCCAATCCGAGGGTGTAGTGCAGCTGAGTCTCAATCGACCCGAAAAGCGTAACGCCCTCTCGCTCGCACTGGTAGATCAGCTGCGCCAAACGCTCGAGCGTCTCCGGCACCAACCGGCCGTGCTCCTCTTGACCTCAAGCACGCCGGGGATGTTTATTGCTGGAGCTGATATCGCTGAGCTCGGCGAGCGCGGCGAGGAGGAGGCGTTCCGAGCCTTCAATGTAGAGCTCTTCGACGCACTAGCGCGTTGGCGTTGGCCCTCTATCGCTGCCATTGATGGGCCTGCTTTTGGTGGCGGATTGGAGTGTGCACTCGCCTGCGACTTGCGGGTTGCATCACCAAAAGCTCGCTTTGCACAACCGGAGTTGGGTCTTGGTATTCTGGCTGGTGCCGGAGGAAATTGGCGTCTCCCTGGCCTTGTCGGGGTGGGTATTGCTCGCAAAATGCTCTACCTTGGTGAGGTGATTGACGCAGCTGGTGCCCTCTCATCAGGTCTTGTTGACGAGGTCTGTGACGATCCAGTCCTTTGCGCACGCAAGTGGGCAGAGACCATCCGGACCAAGCCGTGGCGTGCCCTTGAGATAACAAAGCTAGCCTTGGGGGCAGGCGGACGTTCGTCGACCGGACTCATCGACACCTTAGGTCAGGCGATCCTGTTTGAGTCGGAGGAGAAGCAGGCTCGGATGCAGGCGTTTCTTGACCGACGTCACTAGCGAGTGCGAAAGGCTATAGAGGATTATGCGCGAATTTTCGTTGTCAGAGAGATATCCCATCCTCTACAAGGGGTATGGTGAAATCGCGATCGGGGAACGGCAGGCAACAAGGGGTCGTACGATTACCGAAGTTGATATTACGAATTGGTGTGCGCTGACCGGGGATTGGTTCTATCTCCATACGGACGCCCATGCGGCGCAAGCGTCGATGTTCCACCGAGTGGTCGCACCCGGCATCATGGTTTTTGCGATGGCTACCGGTCTCGGAGTCCCGGCGGACTCAACCGCGATTCTTGCCAACTACGGCTCTGACTCCATTCGCTATCCACACCCGACCTTTGTGGGTGACACCATCCATCTCGAAGCTGAGGTAATTGCAAAAGATGACAAGGGCGCAGACCGTGGGGTGGTTGCATTGCGTTGGCAGGTACTCAATCAGGAGACAACGCTCGTCTGTACCAGCGTATTAAAGGTTCTCGTCGCTCGGGAGATCCGTCCCTATGGCGTTTGAACGCGCCCTACCAGGCTCCCTGGCGAGCCGAGATCCAGTGGTCTTCGCTCGCGGTGATGAGATCGCCGAAGTATGGTTGAACCGGCCAGAGCGCTTGAATGCCACCACGGAGACGATGGTGCATATGTTCAATGAAGCGCTCGATGAGGTCGAGAAGCGTCCACCACGCGCCTTGCTGGTTGCTGGCGTGGGTCGAGCGTTTTGCGCCGGACGCGATCTTGGCGAGGCCAACCCTGAGGGGGAGGATGCCGAGGCGATCCTTGCGGAGCTCTACAACCCGCTGATACTGCGGCTGGCCGCTCTCGAGACAATCACGGTAGCGGCGGCGCATGGCGCCGTTCTGGGCACTGGACTCGGATTGGCACTCTCGTGTGACTTGGTCATCACCTCGACTACGAGTCGCTGGGGGTCTCCTTTTGGCCGCATTGGGGCAGTTCTCGACTCTGGCGGCCATTACTTCTTTGCTAACCTTGGCATCGCACGGGCCTTTGGTCTTATTCTGCTTGGTGAGCTGCTCGATGGGCGAGGTGCATTCGAACAGGGACTCGTCTCAAGAGTCGTCGATGATGCCGAGTTTGATGACGAGGTCTCCCGTCGGGTGAGCCAGGTGGCTCAAGGGCCAACCCAGGCTTTTCTTGCCTCCAAACGCATTCTGAATGAGGAACGCGTGCCCGCCCTCGCCAAGATACTCTCGCTGGAGGCCAAGGCACAGGGAGCATGCGCCACGACAGGTGATTATCGATCGGGCATCCGTGCCTTTATAGCGCATCAAGACCCCTTGTTCACGGGACGTTGAGTTTTGGTTGACTCTCTCGTGCCAGTGCGACGCCAAGAGATCGCGCGACTTGCGGTGAACCGATTCGCCCTGAAGGGCTTCGATGGCACATCGATGAACGATCTTGCTCAGCATGTTGGCCTCTCGAAGGCGGGCATCTATCACTACTTTGCTACCAAGGAGGCGATTCTCTTTGAGGCGTTGCTCGGGTACTCCGAGCGGCTCTTGTCGACCGTGCAGTGCGCCCTCGAAGGTGGCGATACCCCCTCAGTGCAGCTATCGCGGGTGATCGAAGCGGTGCTCTATCTTTATCGCGATGCCGATGCCTATCACCAAGCCCAGATCAATGATCTTGCACGCCTTGCATCATCCCAGCAGGAGATCATTCGTGAGAACGAACGCAGGGTGGTCCGGGTGATGGAAGGACTTCTGCAGCAGGTAGGGCCCGAACTCGATGCATCGACCATCAAAGCGTTGACGATGTCAACGTTCGGTATCTTGAACTGGCATGCTCGCTGGTTTCGTGAGGGATCCGGAAAACTGGGGCTGTCCGAATATGCGAGCCTGGTCACCGAGTTTGTCGTGGGCGGAGTGGCCAACGTAGTGGCCCAACGGACAGGAGAGAGGCAACCATGACCGATCAGGAGCTCGCACAGGCGTGTGCAAAGGCGATGTATGCACGCGATGTCGCGTCGCAAGCGCTTGGAATCGAGGTCGCAGAGGTGGGGCCAGGTTTGGCGGATCTCACCATGCAGGTGACGGATGCGATGGTGAACGGGCATGGAATCTGTCATGGCGGTTATCTCTTTCTCTTCGCTGACACCGCGTTCGCCTTTGCTTGCAACACCTATAACGTGGTGACGGTTGCACAGAGCGCAGCGGTGGAGTTTATCGTTCCGGTCTATCGGGGAGAATGGTTGGATGCGCGGGCGCGTGAGGTGACCCGTTTTGGGAGGAACGGACTCTATGATGTTGCGGTTGAACGAGGGGGCGAGGTCGTTGCGCTCTTCCATGGTCGATCGCGGTCATTGGGACAACCGGTGTTAGAGGAGGAGTAATCGTGCCAAAGGCCTATATCGTTGGTGGGGTTCGCACCCCGTTTGGTCGTTATGGTGGCGCACTCTCGTCGGTGCGTACCGATGACCTTGCCGCGGATGTCCTACGAGCACTCGTCGCCCGGTATCCCTCGGTGATAGGGCATATCGATGAGGTGATCTTGGGATGTGCGAACCAAGCGGGTGAGGATAACCGCAATGTCGCCCGTATGGCGAGTCTGTTGGCGGGGCTTGGTGTTGAGACCCCAGGCGTCACCGTGAACCGGCTCTGTGGGTCCGGACTTGAGGCTGTCTTGACCGCCTCGCGGTTGATTCAGAGCGGTGACGGCAAGGTTGTGATCGCCGGTGGTGTCGAGGGCATGTCTCGTGCCCCCTTTGTCATGCCGAAGGCCGCTAGTGCCTTCGATCGTTCCATGGAGGTGTTCGATACCACTCTCGGGTGGCGATTCATCAATGCGCGCATGCAGGAGGAGTACGGCATCGACTCGATGGGTGAGACGGCCGAGAACGTCGCTCAGGAGTTTTCGATCTCTCGCGAGGATCAGGACGCCTTCGCGCAGCGGTCACAAGAGCGCGCAGCCAAGGCACAGGAGAACGGACGGCTCAGTCGCGAGATCGTTCCCGTTGAGGTCCAGAGTCGGCGCCAGAGCATGGTGGTCGACCGCGATGAGCATCCCCGCTTGACCTCGTTGGACAAGCTATCTCAACTCAAGGCGGCGTTCCGTCCGGGAGGTACGGTCACCGCCGGCAACGCGAGTGGGCTCAACGATGGGGCCGGTGCGCTGCTCGTCGTGAGTGATCAGGTGGTTGATCGGTATTCGCTGACTCCCATGGCAGAGGTGGTAGCGGGGGCAACCGCGGGCGTGCCCCCCCGCATCATGGGGATTGGGCCAGTGCCCGCTTCGCGCCGGGTCATGGAGCGACTGAATCTGCGCATTACCGACTTCGGTGTCGTTGAATTGAACGAAGCCTTTGCGGCGCAGTCGGTCGCTTGTCTGCGACAACTCGGTTTGCCCGATGATGCGGATTTTGTCAATCCGAATGGTGGAGCTATCGCCTTGGGACACCCTCTTGGTGCTAGCGGTGCGCGCCTCGCATTGACGGCGACGACCGAGTTAGCCGAACGTGATCTCGATCTTGCGTTGGTGACGATGTGCATTGGAGTCGGGCAAGGGATAGCGGCGGTGCTCCGGAGAGTGCGTTAGCTAAGGCAGGTACGAGATGGTCTCAGATCTGAATGATCGGCAGCAAGATGGCCGTCTCTCATCGCCTCAGTATTCGCCTCTCTTGTATGACTTGTTTGTATCGACTCATGAGCGCCTTTGTAAGACAGGAGGGTGCCTAAGTTTGTGTTATTCAACCTTGGGCTGTTCGGAGTCGATAGATAACCCATGGTTGTTGACAGACAAGATTTCATTGGCGTTGAGTCACGATGGCTTAGCCCACGCTTAACGTCGAGAGTTTTTTGGGATCTAGCGATCTGGATGTCGAGTTTTGGGCTGTTTGTTGGGGTTGCCTTTCCGTTTGTGGCTACGATTCTTGGAGTTCCGCCACGTATCACGCTGCGGCCAGATTTCTTTGCTGGTGCACTCTTCGCTGGCGTGATCGTTGGATCGGTAAACTTTGGCCTTGTTCGACTTGTGGTTGGTGCACGGTTGCATTTACTCTCTAGACGAATGGAGTATGTCAGTACGACACTTCGGGATACGACTTTTGCTGCTGATTCGATTAGTTGTTCTCCTGATACTTGTCAGCTGAGCGTGGACTCCAAAGATGAGCTAGGCGATGTGGCTCAGTCCTTCAACAGACTCCTTGACTCACTGCATAGTTCCTGGACAACAGAGGCCGCAATTCGCTCGGTCGCGGGTTCGGTGGCTGGCCATCTGGCCCTTGATGAACTGGTCATCACGATTCTGGACCAGTACATTGCGCGAGCCAGTGCGAGCGCGGGAGCGGTCATTGTGGAACGCGATGGAGTGCTCTCGGTTGCCGCGCAACGCAGCTTGGTTGGCGACATCATTGGAGATACCCGTGTACTACAGGATGCGCTTCGATCCCCTGCGATCACCTCCATAGCGGTGCTGTCAGGTGTCGCCATCGATGCCATCGTTGTATCATTTGTTCCTCGGGGAGTCTTGGTGATTCCGCTCTGGTTTGGTGGACAGGCCCTTGGGGCCGTCGTGCTAGCATTCGCAAACAATGTCGACCCTGGTGTCGCTCGGCTGCTGGAAGGATTTCAGCCGTCGACTTCGGTAGCGCTCAACAATGCCCTGATGTATGAGAGGTTCCAAAGGCTCGCTGCGCTCGATCCACTCACCGATGTCTATAACCGACGCTTTGGTCTCAACAGGCTCAATGAGGAGTTTGTACGGAGTACTCGGACAGGATCACCGTTGGGTATCTTGAGTCTTGATATCGACCATTTCAAGGATGTGAACGACACCTATGGCCACCTTGCCGGGGATCGGATACTGCGTTCGGCGGCGTCTATCATGCGCTCTTCCGTGAGAGCGGGTGATGTCGTCATCAGAACAGGTGGTGAGGAGTTTACCGTGGTTATTCCCGGAGCTGGCTTCAATGATGTGAGGAGTTTGGGAGAGAGAATTCGCCGTAGTATTCAACTGGAGAGGGTCGATATTGGTAGTGATGAAATTTCTGTTACTGTCAGCATCGGTGGATTATCATATTATGGTACCGAGCTGCGCGATCCTGAGGAGCTGTTAGCTAAGGCAGATCAGTGTATGTATGCGTCGAAACAGTCTGGGCGCAATAAGCTCACGATGATACATACTCATGAACTTGTCAGTGACTAGTGCAATTGTCGAATTACCGCATCATCGCGTCAAGTAATATTTGGCCTAGTGTTAAGGTGTTTCATGAGGGATGAAAGATGTAGATGAGATACGGGTAGATGAAGGATCTTATGGTGTGTTGTCTAAGTGGCTAAACTTGCTATCCTGCCCATGTCTTCAGCCCGAAAGCTTTGAAAGATCAGGCGCATTAGGCACCGTTGCATCAAGGCGGTGCCCGTGTGCACTAGTGCTGTTACTCGTGACGATGGGCCTACTGGGTCGATGCAGGTCGCCCCTGCGCTTGTAATGATAGGAGTAGAAATATCTAGAACGCGTTCTCGCAAGCGGTAATACCAAAATTGGTAGTCAGCCTGCGTATGTTGCCCATACTCTCCGTCCGCGCAGGCTGATACTGAGACCTAGGGAGTTCGACATGATGATTATTCGAGATGGGGCGCACAGACGACAGGTGAATCAGACACTTAAGTCATGTGTAGATAATCTGACCGCCAGCAGCTAGGCGGTAGAAGTCGCCAACGGTAATGATCGCGCTGACTTGATCGATGAGATCCTCCTTTGTAAGGTCAAAGAGATCGCAGGTAGCCTTGCAACCGTAGAGTCCAGCACCACTGTCGGCGATCATTTCCAGAAACTCTGGAATCGGAGGGATATCGAGACGGTCCATCTTGCGCTCCATGTAGTGGGTGAGAATGCTGGACACCCCTGGGAGTCCACCTGCGAGTGTCGCTACGTGCAGACCAGGATTGCCGACCGAAGCAACTTTGATATGCTCGTAGTGTCGTTTATAGACCGCCTCCAGCCCAAAGAAGGTGAAGAAGAGCTCCACAGCTATGCCCTCAGCCCTTGCGCCATTGGCCAATATGAGTGCTGGATAGATACCTTCTAATGATCCCTTTGAAACCACGACCGCTACTTTTTCGATCTCGTCTGTCATTTCAGCGCCTCTCTTCCTTTTGTCAGTTTCATATGCACCCAATTGGCTTCGGAATTCCAGCAATCATCGCTGCAAGTTTTGCAGGCCCCTTAGGAAACAGTTCATAGAGTTCCTTTATCTGGACACCGGATGTCTTGCCGAGGGCACGTACGCTTGGAGCGGTTCCCTTGCTGAGATACTCTTGACGCATGAAGTTGATTACTTGCCAGTGACGATCACTTAGACTGTCGATACCTAGCTTGTTGGCGATCTCCTTCGCCATCTCCGGGTTCCACTGTTCTGGATGTTCAAAAAACCCCTCTTCGTTGACCTCTACCTCAGTCCCTGCGTAGGTGACAGTTGGCATGATGATTCTCCTTTCTTGTTATGACTTTGTGGCTGCTTGGAAGTGCTTACCATGTTTTGGCATTGATGATCCGATGCCGGGAATGTCCCTTCCTGGGAGGAGACTATGCCAGTAAAAGGATTGGAACATTAGTTTGCCAAGATGATTTAAGTGCGACTCCTTCAGGAGAGGCATGCCGATATCACTTGGGTAATGACCAGGCAATGGCTCAGTGTCGTAGTTGAAGTCGATGAGTAAAGCTTTGTGGAAGCCACTTTCGATGAAGCAGTTCGAGTGCCCATCGAAGCTTGCATCAAGTGGTTGCTTGGCTAAGTATCGTCGAACATTCTCGACAATAATCTCTCCCTCAAAGTGGGAAACCGATCCGGCCTTAGATGTTGGTACGCCAGCGGCATCCCCGAGTGCAAATACATTCTCCTTCGCGACAGTCTGCAGCGTGTGTTTGTCGGTCGTAATAAAACCAAGATCATCTCCTAGACCATGGGAACGTCCAACGTAAGGCGAACCTCCGTGAGCTGGAATGAGGACGGCCATGTCGTAGGGAATTTCCCGATTGTCATACGAGATCAAGCGCCTCCGTCCCTCGTCCACCTGTCCTGTATTGTATTCAGTGACGATCTCAATTCCTTTTTCCCCTAGGAGTTGCCCGAGGGCTTTTGACGCAACGGGTTTTGTGAACGCTCCGTCAAGGGGTGTGATGTACTGTATATTCACTTTTTCGCGTATGCCGCGCTCCGTGAAGTACCAGTCGGCAAGAAAGCAGAATTCGAGGGGTGCCACCGGGCACTTGATAGGCATGTCGACGACGTTCACGGCGATGGTTCCCTGGGAAAAATCCTCAAGTGCAGCATGCAGTCCTACCGCTCCATGTGGATCGTAAAATGTAAATATATTCTCACCCCAGCCGGGCCCGAGGAGGCCCTCTGTCTCTTCGGGTTGCAACACCGCACCGGTAGCGACGATCAGGACATCGTAAGGTAGTGAACTGCCATCGCCAAGATAGACTTCATCGGCTTGAAGGTCGACGTGGTCGATCGGGGCTACGCGGAACTCAATGCCACTGCGGAATTGACGCGAGCGTGGCCTTGCTATTTCGTCGATAGTGGCCATCCCGAAAGGAATGAAGAGCAGTCCAGGTTGGTAAATATGTTCGTTGTCTTGATCGACGACGATAATCTCTGCCTCCGCGGATGGAAGGGCTTTTCGCAGACGATTCGCGGTGAGTGTTCCACCGGTTCCGCCCCCAAGAATGACGATACGTTTTCTCATACCTGTATGCTATGGAGATGCTTTACAGGGGCATAGAGTACGGTGACTTGAGATTATCGTGACTTTAGTCCTCTCCATCAAGGTGTTGTCGATCGATGCCGAGGGGGTTAACGAGCGTGGTGGTTGATACGATGCGTCGCCACCGGTGGATAAGAACAGCTCACCGTCTCTCGGGTCAAAACGCAGGTTTGTGGTCGATCAGGGGAGGTGCACTGAGTCCACTGTGAGCGGATCAGATAAGGACCGGGTGATCGTGGTGAGGCGGTCGGGGGCTGGTTGTGATGCACGCTGACCGGTCCTTTGGCCATGGTGTTGATGATGGGTGATAACGAGGTGGGGTGGCGGTTTAGGGCGATACCCGCCAGGACGGGTCTCGATAGGTCGCTTCGATATTGTCGGATACGCCGAGGATGAGCGCAAAGAGTGCCATGCGGATTGGAATGCCGCGATCAGTTTGGCGAAAGATGGCGAGACGTGGATCGGCATCGAGATCGGTGCTGAGATCATTCGACGCGGGGGTTGAGTCACGCGGCAATGGATGCATGATAATGGTCGAGGCGTCACCGACCTCGTTGACGAAGGCGGTGTTCACGTGGAAGTCGCGGCTGTAGCCCTCGATCTGTTCTCCTTGGAGACGTTCGCGTTGGATGCGAGTGGTGTAGACAACGTCCACCTGTTCAGGTGTAACCGGCAATGCGTTTCGCTGGATGACGTGGTGTCCACGCGCTTGGACGAGCTCGACGATGGGGTCGGGCATCGACAGTAGCTCAGGTGCCAAGAGCGTGAAGGTCATCTTGTCATAGAGACTGAGGAGCTTGATGAGCGAGTGAACGGTGCGTCCATATTTGAGGTCACCCACGAAGAGGATATGTGAACCGTCCAAGCGTTTGTTGCGGGCGGCAAACTCTTCCTCGATGGTGTAGATGTCGAGCAGCGCCTGGGTCGGGTGCTCGGCGGCACCATCACCTGCATTGATCACTGGCACCAACGAAGCATGAGCGAACTGGGCAACGGACCCTGCCTCTGGGTGCCGAATGGTCATGATATCGGCATAACCGCTGATGACCCTCGCGGTGTCGGCGATCGATTCCCCCTTGGCCATGGAGGAGAACGTCAGACCGACGGTCTCGCGTACGGCGCCTCCGAGACGGGAAAAGGCGCTGCCAAAACTGAGCCGTGTTCGTGTGCTTGCTTCAAGAAAGAGACTCGCCAAGACGGCTCCTTCGAGGGCGCGGGTGATTTTTCTGCGTCGCGCAACTGGCTCCAGGCGTTGAGCAACCGTGATGACCAGTTCAACATCCTCTCTGGAGAGTTGATCCACCGAGAGGAGGTGGCTACCTAGGAACTCCAAAGCTGACTCCTTCGTTGATGAGGTGGGCGATGTTGCTCGGCCACTTTAGTTGCCGATCCGAGTGGTGTGGCCGACCCAGAAAGGTTCGCGAAGATCACGTTTTAAGATCTTCCCGGCTCCAGATTTTGGTAATGGTTCTTGGCGAAGGTCAATTTTCTTCGGAAGCTTGTGCCCAGCGATCTGTGTGCGTAGGAAGGCTAAGAGATCCTCGGCGCTTACCTCCTCCCGTGGGACGACGACGGCATGAACAGCCTCTCCCCACTTGGGGTCGGGCACACCAAAGACGGCAGCCTCTTGCACCTTGGGATGACGATAGAGCGCATCCTCAACCTCGATGGTGTAGACGTTCTCGCCCCCGGTGACCACCATGTCCTTGAGCCGATCGATGAGGAAGAAGTATCCAGTCGAGTCTCGAAATCCGAGATCACCAGTGTGGTACCAGCCGGAGCGAAGGGCCTGCTGTGACTCCACTGGCAGGTTCCAGTAACCCTTCATCACGTTGTTACCTCGAATGGCGATCTCGCCTACTTCACCAGGCCCGAGCGCCTGGTCGTCCGGGTCGAGTACGGTGAGGTCGACGCCGACGGCAGGCACGCCGATCGAGCCCGCCAGTGCGTCGGTCAGATGTCGCTCCTCGTGGGGGAAGATCGATGCGATCGGCGAGGTCTCGGTAGTACCGTAGAGGTGGAGCATCTCTGCTTCGGGAAAGTACCGGTGACTTGCCTTGAGAATCTCAAGGGGGGCTGGGGAGGCACCGTGGCTCAGCAATCGCAATGAGGAGACATCGCGAGGCGAGGTGGCCATCGTGTCGTTCATGGCGAGCATCATGGTTGGTACGGCAAGCGTTCCAGTGGCTCGTTCACCCTCGATGATGTCGAGTGCCTGGGTGGGCGAGAAGGAGCCCAGCATGATTTGGGTCGCTGTGAGCCATAGTGAGGCAAGGACCAGGCACGTACCGGCAGCGTGGAACATTGGTGCCATGACGAGCCATCGATCGTCCTCGGTCAGATGTGTCCAGGCGATGGCGGTCCATGCGTTTGCGAGCAGATTGCCATGGGTGAGCATGACCCCCTTGGATCTTCCAGTGGTACCTCCGGTATAGAACAACCCTGCCAGCGTCTCCTCGTTGGGCTGGCTAAGAAAGGGGGCAGGGGTGGCCTTGCTCACCAACTCGTCATAGTGCTCAGGGATCGTAATAACCTGCTCCACGCACGGCGGAAGGGGGCCAAGGTCGCGGTCGGTAACGACGACCTTGACATCGGCGTCAGAGAGCGCGAAGACCACTTCGGCGTTGGTTGAGCGGGTACTGAGTGGCACCAAGACGAAGCCATTTGAGGGAACTGCAAGGTAGACCTCAAGATAGCGATGACAGTTGTTTGCGATAATGGCGACCCGGTCATCTGGACGAAGGCCAAAATGCTGGAGTACAGCGCTGAGCTGGTGTACTCGCTGGTCGAGTTGGTGGAAGGTGAGGTGTTCTCCTCCACAGACGATAGCGTCCTTCTGTGGCGCCACACTTGCCCCACGCCGCAGTGGATCCTGAAATGAATGCATCTCTTCCCCTCAAACTCGGCGACCCCTGTCGCTCCTTTTCAACGAAAGGTTAATCGATTGACGAGTCGACTCTGATAGTTGCTCCCCTCTGCGATCTCTGGTTTCTGCGCTGCTGTCCTGTCAGCCAAAGAGGCTGGGAGCACCTATGAACCTTGTGGTGGATGAAGTGAGATCATTGAGCGCTAACTACTCAGGTCGATCCCCAATGGCAACCGGTTCGCTGGCCAGTGCAGCAGGTCACGAGCGAGTCGGAAGGCGTAGCGATCGGTCATGCCAGCGACGTAGGCAACCACCTGGTGTTCGACGGAGAGCGACTGATCGCGTTGTGGCAATGCTGCCGGGTGTTCCAGGAGATAGTCGGTAAGCGAACGCAGTACCGCGATCACGGCCTTACTCTGGCGCTCAGCGGCCTGGGTGGTGTAGATATGGGTGTAGTTAAAGGCGCGTAGCATCGCTAACGCCTCTCCAGCCTCCGTGCTGAGGCCGATGGTGCCGTGATGGACTGAGGTCCAGATGACATCGGTGATAAAGTAGTCGAGCTGCTGGGTGCGGTGGGGCCCAATGAGTTGCGTGAGATCCGCAGGGACGGCGCTTCTTTGGAGGAGGCCAGCATCGATCGCATCTTCGAGGTCATGAGCGCAATAGGCGATGCGATCTGCGAGTGCTACGATCTCCGCCTCTGGGGTCATGGGCTTTGGTCTTGACCAAGAGTGGTTCGCGATTCCATCGGTGGTCTCTTGGCAGAGGTTCAGTTGGGCTAGGGTGACATACGCACCCCAGGGTGCATGATCGAAACCGTCCGGCAAGAAGGGTTCAAGAGCGACCTCACTGGCGTGCCCACCCGGTCCGTGTCCACAGTCATGGCCAAGGGCAATTGCCTCAGTGAGGTCGGTGTTCAGACGGAGCCGACGAGCGATGGCGACTGCCACCTGCGATACCTCTAAGGCATGGGTCAGGCGGGTACGTTGATGGTCTGCAGGGAAGATGAAGACCTGCGTTTTGCCAGCGAGACGTCGAAATGCACTGGAATGCAGAATGCGGTCTCGATCGCGCTCGAAGCAGGTTCGAAGGACATCGGGCTCCTCGTGTTGCGGTCGATTTCCTGCCTCATGAGCGAGGGTGGCTCCACTGCTCAGCGTCGCGGCCTGATGCTCTTCGGTCCTGCGTCGGTCGGCGAGGGTGGTCTCGATCGACATCGGCGTTTCATGCGCGGTGATGATGTTACCCGCAGTACGGTTGCCGTGCATGGTGGCGAGCCATTCTGCCTGATGGTCTCGGTGGGAATTAGTTGTGGTCATCGGGTCCTCCTTGTCACATCTGCTCTCGCTGCGGTGACCGCTCCTCTTGTCAGTGTGGTGCCTGGGTATGACAGGCGCGACCACAGCGCCTGTGAGCATGGCAGATGAGCGGCGTGTGGAGCATGTGGCTCGGTTACGACGAGTGTCGGGTGATGTTGAAGGCACCAAATCCTTGGTCAACTGGCATGAGCGAGACGGTATTGATGTTCACGTGCGGTGGAAGGGTGACGATGTAGCGAACCAGATCGGCGATGTCGGCGGGGGTGAGTGCCTGCATCCCGTCGTAGACACTCGAGGCACGCTCGGCATCGTTGTGGAAGCGGACGAGAGAGAACTCGGTCTCGCCGACCATTCCTGGCTCGATATCAGTGATGCGTACACCGGTGCCGGCGAGGTCGGCTTTAAGGTTGAGGCTGAACTGACGAACGAAGGCCTTCGCGGCACCATAGACGTTCCCACCCGGGTAGGGATATTCACCGGCGACCGAGCCGAGGTTGATAATGATGCCACTACGACGCTCCACCATCGCTGGCAAGAATGCATGTGTCAGCACCGTCAGCCCGGTGACGTTGGTGGCGATCATGGTCAGCCAATCCGAAAGCTCTGACTCCTGGGCGCTCGCGAGTCCCAGGGCCCCACCTGCGTTGTTGACGAGGACGTCGACCGCACCGACCTCCCCGGCGAGGGCTTCAATGGCAGCGGTATCGGTGACATCGAGGGTACGAACCGTGGCTCGATCACCACCAAGACGCGTTGCGAGGTCGTCGAGACGCTCCTTTCGGCGACCGGTAATGATGAGCTCGTAGCCGAGATCGTGGAGGTTGGCGGCGATGGCCTCGCCGATGCCAGAGCTTGCGCCGGTAATCATGGCTTTCATAGAGAATTCCTTTCGTTCTATACTTTCAAGGTGGGCAGCACTCCTCGCGACAAAGCCCAGAAAGAGAGAGGGAACAACGTGGTAGCTTCGCGCATCGATCTCCTTATCGATAGGCTTCGCGGCGTTGTTGACCCAGTTGCGCTCATTCTAGAGGCTGGGGAACGGCAAGCCTATAGCTGCGATGGACTCACGAGTCATCGGGCGGTTCCCGCACTCGTCGTCGTACCAGCTGATCGTCTTGAGCTGGTGGCGTGTGTCCGTGAGGTCATCGCGTTAGGTCTTCCTTGGGTTGCCAGAGGAGCCGGTACGGGCCTCTCTGGTGGGGCCCTCCCTGACGAAGAAGGGGTGTTGGTGGTCACCTCCCGCTTAAAAGGCATCCTTGAGATTGACCCATTTTCTCGCGTTGCAGTCGTCGAACCAGGAGTGGTTAATCTTGAACTCTCGCGGGCGGTATTGCTCTACGGCCTCTACTTCGCGCCAGATCCATCCTCCCAGATCGCCTGTAGCATCGGAGGGAACGTTGCCGAGAATTCAGGAGGAGCCCACTGCTTCAAGTATGGTTTCACCACCCATCATGTGTTGGCCCTAGAGCTGCTCTTGCCAACTGGCGAGTTGCTGTGGCTTGGCAGTGAGGGAATGGATGGACCTGGACCAGATCTACGGGGTGTAGTGATCGGTTCTGAGGGGACGCTCGGAATTGTGACGAGGATCGTGTGTCGACTTCTCCCCCTCCCCGAGACCCGCCGTACATTTTTGGCCTATTTTGACTCGGTGGCTGCGGCGGCGGAGGCGGTGAGCGATGTGGTTTCGCGAGGGATCACCCCTGCTGCCATCGAGATGATGGATCAACTTGCTATCGTTGCCTGCGAGATCGCCACCGGTGCCGGACTCGACACGACGGCAAAGAGTTGCCTGTTGCTCGAACTCGACGGGGAGATTGATGAAGTGGCACACGAGTTTCTTGCGGTACGCGCACTGCTGGAACTCCATGGCTCCTCCCACGTCTGGGAGGCGGCCAATGAGGAGGAACGTGGGTTGATGTGGCTCGCAAGGAAGGCCGCGTTCGCCGCGGCAGGTCGTGTGGCACCGGCCTACATTGTCCAAGATGGAGTAGTGCCGAGATCGGCGCTTCCACGGGTCCTCGGACGTATTGGAGATCTCGGCACCGAGTCGGGCCTCGCGATTCTGAACGTCTTCCACGCTGGTGATGGCAACCTGCACCCACTCGTCACGTACGATCCTTCGGTCCAAGGGCAGGAGGCTCTGGCGGAGGAGGTGGCGGCAAAGATCCTCGCGCTCTGTCTTGAGGAGGGTGGTTCCCTCACGGGTGAACATGGGATTGGCGTCGATAAGGTCTGTCACATGCCGGAGATGTTCTCAACTGAGGACTTGACCACCTTTGAACGGCTGCGATCTGCGTTCGATCCGAGCGGGATGTGTAACCGGGGGAAGTTGCTACCGACCCCACGTCTGTGCGGTGAGCGTCCCGGTCGCTATCAGCCTCATGCGCTCGAAGAGGCTGGTTTGGGGGAGCGATGGTGACAGAGCAGATCGCCCCTGCCTCAGTCGAGGAACTCGGCCTATGGTTGAAGGAGTTGGACCCGGGCCGTCGAGTAGTCGTTCGGGGACTTGGCTCTAATCTGTCAGGCGATCATGAGGGGTTGACCGTGGTCGATACGACTTCGCTTGCGGGTATTGGGCACCGGGTCGATGATTTCTCTGTGACGGTAGGGGCTGGTGTCACCTGGGCCACACTGCAAGATCAGCTGGCTCTTGTCGGTCAACGGGTAGCGGTAGATCCTCCAGGGGTCGGTACTGTTGGCGCGATGGTAGCCACAGGTGCGCGAGGTGGCCTCATCCACCGGTACGGCGGCATCCGCGATCAGATCATCGGGATGACGGTAGTCCTGGCTGATGGGAGCGTTGCCCATAGCGGTTCGACGGTCATTAAGAATGTTGCCGGTTATGACCTGGCAAAACTCTTTGCCGGTTCCCGCGGTCGTTTCGGGATTATCGCCGAGGTGATCTTCCGTACGCGTCCGTTGCCAGAGACACAACGGACGCTGCTGGTCACCACTCGGCCAGATCGGCTCCGCGATGTCATCATCGCACTCATGGGTGCCCATGTTGAGCTGAGCGCTCTCGACCTTGTAGACGATACGCTCTCCGGTCTGATCGAAGGTGGTCACGAGGTGATCGACCAACGCATCGAGCGGTTGGAGCGTGCGGTTTCGGGTAGCTCAACCATGATCCTCGGTGAAGCTGAATCGGTGGCTCATTGGTCTCGCCTCAGGGGATTTCAGCTCCCGGGGGAGGGGGGGATGGTTTTTGCACTCTCCGCGCGCAGTACGGCGATGCTTGATCTGCTCCCTACGATCAGGGCAACGTTGGGGCCCGCCCTTGTCGCCCTTGTCGCTCATGTCGGCGCGGGCGTGGCGGAGATCTCCGTCCAGCCGGAGCACCAGGAGCACCGATTAGCCAACCTCCAAGGAGTACTCGGTGCTGGTGCTGTGGAGGCCCGTGCGTGGCATCCACACGGGATACTCGCTCACGAGACTTGGTCACGCACGCTGGCCACAGCTGTGCGGCATGTCACCGATGACTCCGAAGTCGGCACCGCAGCGACCATCTCTGCGCAGCTCTTGATCGATCGTATTGCCATGGCATTCGATCCATACGGAAGGTTTTACCGATCATGACGACAAGAACCCCGTCGCTCACCGAGGAGTTTACAGCGATCGCCAAGCTCAGTGCGACCTGTGTACACTGTGGCTTCTGCTTAGCTGCTTGCCCGACGTATGCGGTGACGGCGATGGAGAACGACTCCCCTCGTGGGAGGATTTGGCTCCTTGCAGAGGCGGCGCGCACTAACAGGGTCACTGACGTTCTCCGACTACACATCGATCGCTGTATTGGATGCGAGGCCTGTGTCCCGGCGTGTCCTTCCGGGGTTCGTTATGACGAGCTGATCGACCGGGCCCGCCGGGTGGTGAATGTCGGCCGATCTCAGCGCGAACTACTTGGGCGTTCGTTGGTGGTGAGAAGTTTTTCAAAGGCACAACGTTTTGCGGGATTGGCCCCGAGCGCTCAAGTACTTGCCCGTGGGGTGGTGCGATCGTCCTTCTTGCGTCCTGGGCTCGCCCATCTGCCGCGGGTGCAGGCGTTGGTGCAGCAGGCGGCGACCATCCGTGCGGCGTCGCCAGTGACCACCTTCACCTCGCTGGTTCCGAACGAGCGTGCGCGGGTCGTCATGCTCACAGGGTGTATCGCGTCGGTACTGTTCAGCGAGGTCAACGCTGCGACTGTGAAGGTTTTAAACGCCGAGGGTATCTCGGTCGTTGTTCCCAGGGGGCAGGGGTGTTGTGGAGCGCTCGCCTCGCATGCTGGCCAGCATGAACCAGCACAGCATGGGGCACGGGCGCTGATGGAGACATTCGACCTTACCCATATCGATGCGGTGATCACCAACTCCGCGGGATGCGGCGCCATGATGAAGGACTATGGGGAGCTGCTCGAACATCAGGACGGATCCGATGCGTTCGCGGCAAAGGTGGTCGATGTGATGGAGTTCCTGGATCGATTCACGAGTATTGCCCACTATCGACCGCTGTCGCGCAAAATTCTCTATCACGAACCCTGCCACCTCGCCTTCGCGCAGGGGGTTCGTTCGGCCGGACCGTCGGTACTGAGTCGCATCCCCGAGCTCGAGCTTGCTCTCACTGAGGGACCCAACTGTTGTGGGGCGGGAGGATTGTACTCCGTGAGCCAGCCGGCGCTTGCACGCCAAGTCGGCGAGGCGAAACGAGATGCGATCCTGCGCACCCAGGTCGGGCTCCTGGTCTCGGCAAACCCTGGTTGTGCCATTCAGCTGAACTCGTTGCTCGGTGATCGTGTGGAGGTGCTCCATCCGATCGTCCTCTTGGCCCAGGCGCTTGAAGCTTGACCGGTTCAGCGGAGTTGACCGTCGATCTTGGCCGCCTCTCCCCTGAGGTGCTGGAGCTACGGGCTCGCATTCTTCGAGCCGGCCTTGATCCATCGACGGCTCACTTTTCGGGAGACGATGATCCACTCGCGATACACGCACTCGCCCGTCTCGGCACCAGGGTGGTGGGTGCCGGAAGTCTGCTGCCAGAGCCGCTCGATGGAGTGCCGGGCTATCGGGTGCGTGGGATGGCGGTGGAGCAAGCCTACCGGGGGCGAGGAGTTGGAACAAGTATCCTCCTGCGCCTGCTCCAAGTCGTTCACGAAGCTACTGGTACCCAGGAAGAGAGCGCCACCTCGCGATCTACGTCGGTGACGCCCGTCTGGTGTCATGCCCGTGTTGCAGCGCGTAGCCTCTATGAACGTTATGGTTTCGAGGTCGTTGGAGAGGTTTTTGTGATTGAGGGGATTGGGCCTCACGTACTGATGGTGCAAAGGCGATCATGAGTCGACTTACCGAGAGTCTTGATCGCGTACGTAATCAGATGCTTGACCTTGCTGATCTACGGTTGGCGTCGCTCTTTGAGCAGCTCTTCGCTATCGACGACTTCGACGAACTCAGTCTCGAATTGGTAGCTGGTACCTGGTTGATGAGGATGAAGATGCATTGGCTCCTCGATCGTGACGATGATGAGGTTATCGAGGATGAGGAGCTCGACCGAGCACTTGAGGGAGTCTTGCTTGGCTTGGTCGAAAAGGCGATCTATGCCTCTGCATCCAAGGCGATGCGTACCCGCCTTGAGAGGACCGCGGAATCATTGCCGGTCGCACTCGAGGCGGCCGATCTGGTTGATGATCGAGAGGAGATGGTACTGCCATCCTCGGGCCTCGGTGAGGCGATAGCTCGTGCCTTGGCACGGGCGAGTATGAATGCGGAGGTTGGTCCTACGCCACTGATGCGCTCCTCGGTCGATGTTGTGGCCATCGGTCTGAAGTTTTTGGACCGGCTTGAACGGATGACATCATTCTCGGCCATGATTGCCGATGGATCAGGTGTCGAAATTATAGTGAGCTTTGTGATTTTGCTTGAAGCCCATGCGTTTGGTGCAGTTGCGTTGCGCCAGGTCGGTACCGATATCGAGGTCGGTGTCATTGATGGAGAGCGCCTTGGCTTGGTGGCCGAGATGGTGCGGACCCTTGGTTGATCACCTGCTCCCCTTAGGAGTCGATGCTGCGGGGATCGATGCCGCCGAAGTAGTGTTGCCGGTGGTGGCGAGGACCATCGAGGGACTGCTCTCGCTTGGCGTTGGTCCGATTACCCTCTCCGAGTTGGCTGATTTCCTCGAACTCGAGAAGAGTCAGGTGGAACGCGCCCTTGACTATTTGGAACGCGATCTGGTTGCACATGACCGTGCGACCAGGTTGGTCAAGGTTGCCGATGGCTACGTGCTCAAGACCGCACCTGATTTAGCGGTCGTACTTGGTCGGTTTCTATCCGAAGAACAGAGTCCAGCGCTGTCAGGCGCTGCAATGGAGGCGCTAGCGGTCGTCGCGTATCTGCAACCGGTGTCACGGGCACAGGTTTCAGAGATCCGCGGGGTCAGTTCGGATGGAGTGATTCGGCTGCTTATTGATCGCGGCTTCATTGAAGGTGATCGACGGCGTGGTCGTGTCGGTGAACCCATCCTCTTCCAGACCACGCAGTTGTTTCTTGAGCGCTTCGGACTCGAGAATCTCGCGAGTCTTCCTGCGCTTGCCGATTTCGTCCCATCAGCGGAGCTTGTCGAGGTGCTTGAGGAGTCACGACGGAACCGGTAGGGGATCGACTCCAGAAGGTCCTAGCGACGAGGGGTTATGGTTCTAGGCGTGCCGCGGAGGAGATCATCGAGGCAGGGCGGGTTACGGTAAACGGAGAAGTGGCCAGGCTTGGCTGTCGGGTAGTCACGGCTGACGCAGTCTGCGTTGATGGCGCGCCGGTCGGTATCGCGGAGGCGCTCGAATATAAGCTGTTGAATAAGCCACCTGGGGTGGTCTCCACCGCCAAGGATCCTCATGGTCGGCCAACCGTGGTGGATCTTGTGCCATGTGACAGCCGAATCTACCCAGTAGGTCGTCTGGACGCCGAGAGTGAGGGTTTGTTGATCCTCACGAATGACGGCCCGCTGGCGGAGTATTTGATGCATCCACGAGGTGGTGTCGAGAAGGAGTATCTGGTTGCGATCGATAGGAAGGCCACCCCACATCTGCTCGGAGCACTGCGCCGTGGGATCGAAGTCGATGGTGAGTTGTTGGTCGCCAAGCGGGTTGGTCAGCTCTCAAACACGACCTTAAGGATCGTTCTCAAACAGGGTAAAAACCGCCAGATACGTCGCATGCTCTCGGCGTGTGGATTTGAGGTGACGCGCTTGGTTCGCACCCGCATCGGGACGCTTGTGGATCCCTCTTTGGCGCCTGGCCAATCACGTGATATCACCACAGACGAGTTGATCGCCCTGCGCACCGGCGGCCGGTTGGCCCGCTAACCTGTCAGCCATGGGTGTGCGAGCAGTACGGGGTGCGACGACGGTGGACGCCGACACCGCCGAAGCGATAGACAAAAACGTGCGTGAACTTGTGAGTGCCATGCTCGAACGCAATCAGCTCGACAAGGACCAGTTGATCAGTATCTTCTTCACGGCCACTTCGGATCTGCACTCGATGTTTCCTGCCGCTGCAGCGAGGGCACTTGGATTTGGTGATGTCCCGCTGATGTGTGCGCAGGAGTTGACGATAGTGGGTGCTGTGACGCGTTGTGTTCGAGTGATGATGCACGTCGAGGATGATCGTGATCGTCGGCTTTTTCATCATGTCTATTTGCACGGGGCCATAGGGCTCCGTGACGACCTCCCGGCTTAGAGCTAACGGTGCAGGCGCGGATCTTCTCTGCCGAGCCTCGCCTTGTCGGCAGCCTCCGGCCACCACCCGATAAGTCGATCAGTCATCGAGCTCTTTTGCTGGCGTTGCTGGCCCAGGGTGTATCGCGCCTTGACCACCTCAGCACCGCCCTCGATGTGGCCGCCACCGCCTCAATGATCGAGGGATACGGTGCGTCGTTGCGGGTTGATGGGTCGGCGACCTTGGTCGAGAGTTCCGGTCGCACGGGTCTGATCGAGCCCGATCGGATACTCGATCTGGGGAACTCTGGCACCGGTGCACGCCTAGGGATTGGGGTCGCCACGTTGGTCCCCGGCCTCTCCTTTTTTACTGGGGATGCCTCTCTGCGACAACGACCCATGGGGCGCGTGATTGATCCGCTTCGCCAGCTTGGAGCTACAATCTCGGCTCGAAATGGTGACAGCTATCTGCCAGCGATGGTGTGTGGTGGGGGGCTAGTGTCAGGGACCGTTCATCTATCAGTGGCCTCTGCGCAGGTGAAGTCGGCGCTGCTCTTTGCTGCACTTGGAGTCGATGGACCAGTCACCGTAGTTGAGCCCGTGTTGAGCAGGCCACACACGGAGGAGCTCTTTGAACTGACCGGTATTGATCTTGTCGAGGATTTTGCGGAGGACGGCGAAGTGCACGGCGTCACCATCGTGGGCCCCGCGCAACCGTCGCCTTTTTCACTCCGTATACCGGGCGATCCATCTGCCGCTGCCTTCTTTGTTGTGGCGGCTGCCTGCACGCCAGGTGCCGACCTCGATGTTGAGGAGATGTATCTTGGTCCGACACGGACCGGATTCCTTGAGGTGCTTGAGCATATGGGTGCTCACTTGACCCGTGAGCATGGGCGCCTGAGAGTGCAGGGTTCCTCGCTCGAGGGTGTCGAGGTCGGCGGTTCGATCATCCCAAGCCTCATCGATGAGATCCCAATCCTGTGCGTCGCCGCCGCTTTTGCCAGTGGTCTGACCACCATTCATGATGCGGGCGAACTCCGCATCAAGGAGACAGACCGGATCGAGACGACCGCCGAGCTGTTGACGTCCTTTGGAGTTACAGTGGAAAAGTTAACTGACGGATTGGTCGTCCATGGAGGACTCCAACCTGGCTCATTAGGCGCTGGGCAGCGTCGGGTGGGCGCCAAGCTTGATCATCGTATCGCGATGGCCGCCGCCATACTGGGTATGTTGGCCGGTGGGACGACGGAGATTGACGGGGTTGAGACGGTGGCGACGAGCTACCCTGGCTTCTTTCGCGACCTCGAAGCGCTCTCATCGACGACGATCGAGTTGGGCTAGGAGAACTACCTTGATGAGGCGAAGCTGCCGCGATGGAGGATGGAGCGAGACTACCGGGCCGTTGTGATCAAGTGGTCCCAATCACAACGGTCAACCAGCTCCGACTCCAGAGGTTGATCGTGAGCCTTTCTCGTCCTCTGGAGTTGGTTCGGCGATACCGGTGAGCACCTCGAGCTGGGCGATGACGCGAGTCAGTGCAGCTTGATCGGCAAGGGAGAGTTGGTCTATCGTGGATGCCATCTGGGTGCGAGCCAGTTGTTCGGTCTCGTTGGCCAGCCGTTTCCCAGCCGTCGTGAGGGAGAGCGTGGCCTTGACACCAACGTGCTGTGGAGTATCGACAACGAGCAGATCGCGTTTGGCGAGCCGCTCGATCTCGCGCCGCAGGTTTGAGGGATCAGCACCGATCATTCGACTGAGCTCGCGAAGCCCGAGGCCCGGAGTTCCCGCTAAGGTTCGCAGAATCGCCGCCTGCGGTTGGTTGAGGGCTAGCGTTCCCAGCCGCTCTCCCCACTGCGTTCGTAACTGCCGGGCGACCCTCGCGAGTCGGAATCCAAGGTCATCCACCATGTTCGAGCTGGTCTCCTGGGAACATGGTTGCAAGGATGGCGATGCCTCTGCTGTAGGCAGGCATTCCAGCGGTGATGAGCGCCAGCTCGACGACACCGAGGAGATCTTTGAGGGTCGCCCCGGCTTTACGGGCGGCACCAGCGTGGAGCGTCGCCGCATCGTGTTCACCAAGGACGAGAAGCTGGGCGAAGTGAACGAGCTGCGCGGTCTTGGAGTCGAGCGGATTGTCCATGATCAACTGGGCTCGCAACGCTTCGATGCTGACGATGCTCTCATCCCGATCGGCCAGGCGCGCGATGCGTATCCGGTCTGCAATAGAGGGAGGAACGGTCCCAGTCAACGCACGATAACTAGCCTCAATGGCGGCAACATCTGGTGTCGTCATCGAACTCTCGCCATCGACTCACGAATAGCAGCCAGGGCTGATTCGGGCAATGATTGTGCGCCGCCGAGTTCAATTGCCGCCAGCTCTGCTTCGGCCGCCTCTTCGAGAACGGTGAGGAGTTGTGCGGTTGCAACAGGATCGCTAGCGAACACCAAGACGCCGTGGTTTCCGAGGATGACCGCCTTCGTCTCGGGGTGAGCCTTGGCTTGGTCAATGATGGCTGAGACTGACTTGTCTGATCCACGCGGTGCCCAGGCGGCGACGGGTACGTCGACGGACTGGCCCCATCGTAGAAGCGCTTCGTAGCGGCAGGGGAGTGCCTGATTGGCCATTGCGAATGCTAGGAGACTCGGCGAATGCGTGTGGATAATGCCTCCAACATCGCTTCGTAGTTTATAGATCTCGGAGTGCATGGCGATGATCTCAGCGTTGGTTGGATCGAGATCGCCTTCGCGGACGACGCCGTCGAGTCCAACGGTCGCAACTCGATCGGCAGTGAGGTTGCGGACCTGGCCGTCGATGGTGAGCAACATGCTATCGTCCCCAAGTCGAGCTGACAGGTTGGCGTGGCCCGTATGGGACATCACTCCGTTCTCAAAGAGAATCTTGGCGGCACGTACGATACTTTCGGCTTGCTGGGTCATGGGACTCTTCTTTCTGTTTGTTCACAAGTTATTGTGTAGTAAATACTACACTATCCAATCCGTTTCTCCGGCCCTTCATCGCAGTCGCGGGTCGGCCAGTCATGGGGAGTTCGATGGTATAGGCTTGGCGTAGCGATCTATAACGGGGGATCAGTTGTCGCCGCGCCGTTGGGGTAGATGAGCGGTTGGGCAGTAGTTGTTCCTGAGCGGTTGTGGGCCTAGGGCGCGCCACCGGTTTCACCTGCCGTGCTGGAGCTAGGTGTGGTGGAGGTGTGGTGGGTGATCGTCGTGCGTATGCCCGAGCAGTCACCAAGAGGACGCGACGATGGGGAGGGAAGTAGTGGATCTTGGCTTAAAGGGGGCGAAGGCGCTGGTAACAGGTGGAACTCGCGGCCTTGGTTTCAGTGTGGCCGCAGCTTTGCTGGAAGAGGGTGCCGAGGTGGTGATTGCCGCGCGCGATGAGCAGATTGGCGAGGGGGCGGTTTCACTGCTGGGCCGCGGGGCGCAGTATCTACCCGTGGATTTGACTGTCTCTGGGAGACCGCAAGAGTTGCTTCGGCAGTTTCTCAATGTCCACGGTCATATGGACATCCTTGTGCTGAATGCTGGAGGTCCCAAGAACGCCTCGCTAGGCGCGATGCCAGTGGATCAACTCCATGAGGGCGTTGAGTTGGTACTCGCACCGATGATCGAGCTGGTGGAAGCGGCAGCCCCATTGATGAGGGCACGTCGGTTCGGGAGAATTATCTCAATCAGCTCGTATGTCGTGCGCGAGCCTGATCCGGAGATGATGCCCTCCAACGTGGCGCGAGCCGGTCTCCTTGCGTACCTGAAGGCGGCGGCTTTCGAGTTGGCACATTTTGATGTGACGGTGAATTCAGTCCTTCCCGGACTTCATGCGACACAACGCCTGGTCGCCCTCCAGGAGGCCGGGGTCGATCTTGATCGGATGCTCTCGCGAGTACCGATGGGTCGCTTCGGTGATCCAGATGATTGTGGCCACCTCGTCGCGTATCTGTGCTCAAAGTGGGCGGGCTATATCACTGGCCAGGCGATCGCGGTTGATGGTGGAGCGACGAGAGGGTTGCTCTAGTTCGTGGTTCTTTTCTGTGGATCTGGTGTACGGCTACGTGCTTTGTTCCGCTGTTCAGCGATGGTTTCGTCGATACTGATATTGCTCTCTCTCGTCGAAGCTAGAGTTCGGGCCAGCGTTCTCGTTAGTACAGTTGTTGTTTTCGGTGTAACTCGCCATGGGACAAGTTGGGATTGCTCACGGTATTCACTGTCAGGCAATGGCAGCCTTGATGTAACGACCATGGTACCTTGCTCATGGAAGAGTCTAAAACTGTCGCACCTTTACTTGCGAAACTCAACGGCATCGATGGACCGCTGCCTCCAAATGAAGAGGAGGTGCCATGAGGGGCTTTCCGTTTACTCAAAGAGGCCTCAGTCACACCCATATAACTCACGAAATAGCGCTTTTTGGAGTTTACCATCGTATTGCAAGGTACTGAGATGGAAAGTTTTCCCGTTAGCGTATCGGATCTAATAAATCAACGATCGGTGTTGGAGCAATATTCAGCTCATCCGGCGTCGTGGCACGCACATCAACGATCAAGCCAATGTTCTGGATAAGGGAAACACCATACTCAATAGACATTGGAGACATAGCAGCTTCTATTCCCGTGCCACCGTAGATGATCTCGTAGATCGCGGGGTCTTTTACTTTGAGGCGCGCGCCCCAATCGCTTATACAACTATAGACTGGGTAACTGGCTGCAGAACCTAAGTATGGCTTTGCCTTTGCCCCAGGGATCGGCAAAAATGGGGAATGAAACTTCCATCTCGTCATGCGATATACCTTGCTATCAAGCAATGCGATCAGGCTATCAACTCGACAGTACTGAGCTAATTGCGTGATTGCCTGATATAATCCTAGGCTCACGAGACCTGCAGCTAGTGGTGCTTGATAACCAACAGCAATGGCTACGGTGCCTATGTCCCAGTGATCATCTGTTGACAGGAAGAGCTCCGCGAAGTATGAATCATTATACAACTCAGGCCACTGTCGGGCGATATCGTTAAGCGTCTTGAGGCCAATAGCATCGTTAGGCAGTATGATTCTCGCCATTCCCGCGATCATATTGGTCAAGTTATCCGTCACGCACAAAATGAGGCTATAGTTCTCGTATGGACCATATTCCTCATTCAGTTCCTTGGAAGTGTTGCCAAATTCGCGAAGAAATACTAATGCTTCGAGCTCTAAGGCGGGCTTGACACGTGGATCATTAGTAGTAAACAGGTTTACACTGAAAGGGGTAGGTTCAATCATGTATGACTCCGTAGTAGTTCTTGGATGCTCCTAAAGTTCACCGTTAATATCGCATTCAATTCCCACCGAAGTTCTTGTCGTAAAAGGTCAGATGCCCATTCATAGTGGTTAGTGAGTTAGTTTAGATATATGTATTCATGTATGGTCGCTTTAGAACGCTCTAGATGTAATATGGGTAGCGTCGAAGTAGGACTTCGTAAAGCTGACCGCCGTACTCGGTTCGAATGCTAAGCAGGTATAAATGTCCACGCTAAAAAAAACCAGCGGAGTCTCCCATGCATAGAAATGGGCGCCGGAGGTTTCCCAATGCACCCAGCCGGCCCAACCAAAACGGTCGGATCTATGAGTTACGGGATCTATGAGAAGGGTCATTCCACATACGTCCGAGAGGCGCGAGAGATACTCTTGGATATCCTTATCGCCGATTGGCAGCTCTCTGCGGCCTTCTATTACCAGTCGCTGCCGGTAAATCGAAGGGGCTAGATCGATGTGTTCGTTCCCATGGCTTTCGTCTTGCGCTAACACCATGTGCCAACCCTAGTGGTTGGTTGATGCCTTTACCTACAGGCCAGTCTCCCGTCCTGTCGATTTCCAGCAATTGATTAGCGATCCCGCTTTGATGCGTAAAGTGTCTGACAGTCCTGACGAAATCATTATGTGTGGAATCGGGGCTGATTGCACCTAGGGTGAGTCGGTTGCTGGCGTCCTTGCCCAGGTGGCTTCGATCTTCGCGAAGCGGAGAACCCAATGGCAGGACTACAGTACCCGTGGCCTACCCGAACTCTGCGGGTCAGTTCTAGTGCAGGTAGGGACTGGCTGCACATGAGGAGTTTGTCACCCTGGTCGGAGCCGTAACGGTATATGTGCAAAAGGGATATCCATCTGAGTGGACTATGTTGGAGCCATGGTCGCCCATCGCAAAGCGGGAGTGCACTACCCACGCTCGACCGGCGAGTTCCAGTCGTGGTTCGAGACCGATGCTGACTACCTCGCGTGGCTGCGCTGGCCGGAGGGCTTCGTCTGCCCGCAGTGCGAGAACCTGAGTGACTGGGTCGTGGCCGGGGGGGCTTCAAGTGCGCCAGCTGCCACCGGCGCACGGCCGTGACGGCAGGTACGCTGTTCGACCGACGCCGTTCACGGTGTGCTGGCAGTTCGCGACGGTAAAGGACGGGGTCTCGGCACAGAGCCTGCAGCGGATCCTTGAGTTCGGCTCCTACCAGACGGCCTGGGCGATGTTGCACCGACTCCGCTCGGTGCTTGTCCGTCCCGGACGCGACCGGCTCACCGGCACCGTCGAAGTTGACGAGACCTACTTCGGTGGCGAAGAGCCCGGGCTTCGTGGCGGCCAGCAGAAGGGCAAGAAGGTCCTGGTCGGCGTGGCCGTCGAGCTCCGAGGGTTCGGTCGGTGCCGCATGGAAGTACTCACCGACGCGTCTGCGGCCTCGTTCGAGCGTTTCGTCACCGAGAACGTCGAAGAGGGATCGTTGATCGTCACTGATACCTGGTCGAGCTATCCGCCAGCCATCCGAGACCGCTACGTCCACAAGCCGATCAATGTCAAGCGCAGTGGGCAGCCCGCCCACGTCGTGCTCCCGGGTGTGCATCGGGTTGCCTCGCTCGCCAAACGGTGGCTCGCGAGCACTCATCAGGGTCGCTTCGACGAGGCTTATCTCTCGAACTACCTCAACGAGCGGGTCTTTGCGCTTCAATCGCCGACGCTTGACGAGTCGGGGGCTCCTCTTCTACCGACTGCTCGAGCTCGCTGTCGACCACGACCCGGTGCGCTACCGCCAGCTCCAAGTCGAAGAAGGTGCCGCCGTGGAGACGAGGGCATCCGCCGACCTTCGACCGGCCTCACGCAGAACACCCCTGGAGATCGGCCCCCTGACCAGGAGCCGGCTCAGATGGATATCCCTTATGTGCAATAGCATACGCAGAACGACGGGGTTTTGTTGACCATGGACTTCAGGAGAGCATCGGCAGTGCAAGGACGCTGAAGGGTTGCTTAAGCGCCTGACGCAGGCTGCCGATGGAATACTTATGTGCCCCATTGCAAGACAGCATCAAGCGACTGGCGAAGACCCTCATGCAAAGCTTCCGCAATGGATCGCCCGCAAGTATCCCCAGTCGCTGGTTTCTGACGAGGCCCGTAATCTCCTGAAGCGGCCTGCTGCCCTGGGTTTCATCACCCTATGGGTGCTGATCGAATCTCTCGAATTCCTCCACATTGAAATGACACTTGCCTATACGCTCTTAGGAATCGTTACGCTAGCCAGTATCATCCGGTATGTACTGCGTTACCGACCAAACCAAGTATGGGTCTGGGTGCTCATAGCAACATCGCTCGTTATGTTCATGATCGGATCCGCGTTACGGGCACTCTTGCACTCCTTCGGTAATCTCACGCCGAATCGGCCTTGGTTGCCCAGCGTGGTCTCCCTCTCAGGATACGTGCTCCTAGTGATCGTGTTGAGTGGGATTCTTAAAATACAGGAGGGACCGAAAGCAAATCGCAATGGTGCGATCATCGAAACCCTCATGACCGGAGTGCTGATATTCGGAATCGCATGGGCTTTTATTATCAGTCCACTGGCTAACCAACATATTTCACTTCGAGTGATCATCGTGCTGGCAATATACCCTACTCTGTCGGCCGTCTTGGTATCCTTGACGGTGCGAATTGAGCTGCTGCTACAGAGGCGGCTGACAACCACTGATGTCTTATTGTTACTTACGATGTGTTCGATGTTCATTGGAGACGCTCTCTATTTGCTGGATGAGGTTCATCGGATCAATCTCTCCTTCGGATTAATGAACCTACCGTATTCGGTTTCATTATTGACATTCATCTTAATGACGGTCGATCCTACTGTACATACACTTACAGAACCATCATCTGTAAACCGTAATCCTCGTCTCATTCCAAGACTAGTCATAATAGGGGTGAGTTTTCTCGCGATGCCAATTCTCTTGCTTGCTCCTAACGAGACTACTTTCACTCGGAACATACTTGGTGGGTTGGCTTTTGTGGTCGCACTCCTTGCGCTCATCAGATTGTCTTCCGCACTGGGAGAGTCAGATGACGCCCAGCGGCGGCTCCACTATCAATCCACTCATGACTATTTAACCGGGCTTGGTAATCGAAAGTACCTTGATGAATATATTAGTGCGCTTGTTGATGAGGCTAATAGCCGTTATTATGGTATTAAAATTGCTATTTTTTTTATTGATCTCGACCGTTTCAAAATGCTTAATGATACGCTGGGTCACAGCGGTGGTGATGCTGTATTACGTGAAGTTGCGCAGCGTCTAGAAGCCTCCTGTAGTAAAACTGGCGCAGTGTTCAGAATGGGCGGCGATGAGTTTGTCGTCATCGAAAGAGATATTGCTGACGCATCAGATGCGATAACGATAGCTGCGAACATCACCGAAGCACTTGGGAGGACGATCAATGTCCATCAGTCGGTCTATCGTATCTCAGCTGCGGTGGGGATAGAGATCGCTACCATCGATTCCACATTGGATGTCCAGAGACTCATAGAGAATGCGGATCTTGCAATGTATGAAGCGAAGTCCAGCAGTCCCAGTTCCATTGCGGTGTTCACTGATAGTATTCGTAAGTCAGTAGAGGCCCATGCGGATCTCGAAGTCGATCTGCATAACGCGGTTCGCCAAGAAGAACTCTTCCTGGTATATCATCCTATTGTCGACATGAAGTCAAATACTATTGTGGCCGTTGAAGCTCTCGTCAGGTGGCGCCACCCAAAGCATGGGGTTCTGGCCCCGGACCAGTTCATCAAGCTCGCTGAACAGACCGGCGCGATCATTGACATTGGTAGATGGGTTCTTGTCAACGCGGTTAAAGACCTCGTCACCATCAGAGCATCTCACCCAGCTCTCGCACGTGCACGTCTGAACGTCAACCTCTCGGTCGAACAGTTCCGCAGGGATAGGATTGACATTTTGCTGGTCGCTGCTTTGAGGGAGTCGCGCCTCGACGGTGAGGCAGTTTGTGTCGAAATCACTGAATCATCGCTCATGAGTGATCTTACGATGACGGATGGGCAACTACAGAAGTTACGCAGTCGAGGGGTGCGTGTTGCCCTTGATGATTTCGGGACTGAATACTCTTCTCTAGCGTACTTGCGGACGTTACCCGTCGATTTGCTTAAAATTGATCGGTCGTTCGTTGAGACGCTCGGTGGCGGTGTATCGGTATCAGATACGTTGGTGACAGCTATCATCGCTATCGCTAATGGGCTCAACATGGATGTTATCGCAGAGGGTGTTGAGACCATACAACAGGCCCGACGGTTGGCTGAGCTGGGCTGCGAGTACATGCAAGGCTATCTGTATTCAAAACCAGTGCCACGAGAGGAACTCGTGAGACTGGTAGATAAACATAGCGTATTCAATCGTTCTGGTGGATTATCTGCTTAGTCTGCACCTGTCGATCGTATCTACCTGATCCATCACCGCTGTTTTGTCTTCGGTATGGTTGCTCAAGGAGTAGTGGTCATGACGGCAGTAACATCGGTATTCTACCTACGAATTACTTGGTGGTGGAGGGCAGTAGTGCGGCAGGGACATCAACGCAGATTGTGAGTCTGGAACTAGGCAGACCGGCGGCGAGGGCCCTTAAAAGGAATTTCGTCACTGTTGTTAACCTGAAACAGTCCGTGTGCCAGGGATCGCTGGGCCCGTGGATCGCCGCGGTTGGCTGTACTGTGATGCGCTCGGTCGACTCGTCCTCCTGAGGGAGCGGTCACGCGCCATGAGAATGATGCGAGCATGCGCCATCGATTCAAAGTGATGGTGATCCCGCGTGAGCGATAGCTACGGTTTTGGACTGATGTGGTGCTAGGGGTGAATCGGTATATCCCAAAGAGGAAACCACCGCTGTATGTCGGTCTCCACTGGGAGGTCGGTACCGACAATTGCCTTCAGGGAGAGTTCCTTTTCGTTGTCGCGACGTTCGTGAGCGAGGGGTACGAAGGGATAGAACGTTCCACGCTTATAGAGATAGACCCAGTAGACCATGCTCTGATCCTTCGTGTCCTGAAAGGGGTAGAGCGAACAGAGGAGCTGCGGTGAGAAGCCGTGGTCCTCAAGACTGCGGTTCACTGCATGAGAGGCGGTTACGACGGTCTCCAGGTCGTCGCCGTTGATCACGACCCAACGGTATCCATAGGAGTCGGTTGAGAGTGAGATCTTGACGTCGGACATCTCCTTGAGAACGTCTTGGAACTCGGATTCGGTGTTGGCGAACGCCGCCCCGGAGGCCGGCTTGAAGACCACGGCCGCCTGCATGGTGGGTACAAGGTTCGCTGACACTTGGAGCGTGATGGCGGCACTCGACAGGGCAAAGATTGAGTCAAGGTTTGCATTGACCTGCTTGGATTTACCCAAAATGGTAGCAAAGAAACCCACGCTATTCCGCTTTCCCGAGTTCCCGATCGAGTTCGTCGAGCTGTGCGATGCGCTTTTCGATACTGGGGTGGGTGGCAAAGAGTCCAGAGGCGAGCGATGGATTGCGGGGGTTGATGGCTGGGGTGAAGAAAAAGGCGTTAAAGGCCTGTGCGGTGCGCAGGTCTTTGGTAGGGATTTGCCCCATTGTTCCAGAGATGCGGAGAAGCGCTGATTTCAAGGCTGCTGGGCGCCCAATCAGGATGGCTCCTGCGCGGTCAGCGGCTAATTCGCGATAGCGAGAGAGAGCACTGATGAGCAAGAAACTGATGGCATACACGACTGCCGAGATCAGCATGATCGTCATCTCGATGGCGATAATATTTCCCCCACCGTTGCCACGACCTCCTCCACGGCCACGCCCGCCACCGTAGCCTCCTCCCATCATGCCACCAAAGATTTCAGAGTAGAACATCAATCGGGTCAGCAGGCCGGCGAGTACGCCGAGGAAGGAAGCGATCGTCATCACCACAACGTCCCGATGCGCGATATGGCTGAGTTCATGCGACAAGACGGCCTCGAGCTCTTGCGGGGGTAGTCGACGCATCAGGCCACGGGTGACACACACCACTGCGTTCTTGGGGCTCCGTCCGGTGGCGAAGGCATTGGGGACGTCGAGTTCAGAGATGGCGATCTTTGGCATCGGCATGTCGGCCAAAGTGGTGAGTCGGGCAACGATCTGGTAAAGCTCGGGTGCCTGTTCCTGGGTGACGATGTGACCATGCATCCCAAAGAGCGCAATGCGGTCTGAGAAGTAGAGCTGCGCCACGAGCAGGGCGACGGCGATGATCACGACCGTGATGGCGCCAACACCAACCGCGATCAAGAGCCCAAAAAAGAGAACGTAGACGAGCCCAAGAAGAAAGATCGTGAATGCCATGCGAGCACTTAACCCTCTATCCTTTACATATCGAGATTCCGCCATTGATCACCTTTCTTGGATCTTTCGCCTTCCGTTCACCTGCAGTAGGTTTGCTCACACAACCAACGAGAAGCTCCGCTTCATCCTTGACGAAGAGGTGCCTCACCAGCTCTCTTCCTGCTATTCTAGCAGCTGGTAGGCGAAAGGTAGAAGTGGGTTCTGGCCGACGTATTCAGGAAGTCTGGTCATAGTGACGATGGCAATTGTTGCCATCGACGGACCAGGGGGTTCAGGAAAGTCGACTATCGCTTCGCGGCTCGCAGAACGTCTTGCTGTGCCGATGTTGTCGACAGGACTTTTTTTTCGGGTCGCCGCCTGGGGCCTGGCGCCTGTCCTCAGCGAAGATCGATTGGAGCCCGGTTCTGTGGAGGATTGGTTTGATCATCACCGGATCACCGTCAAAGGGGATCGTGCTCTGCTTGATGACGGTTATCTCGGCGAGGAGCTGCGTTTACCGATGGTCCAGCAGATCCTCTCACTGGTCGCAGCGGACTCTACGGTACGACGGCGTATCTTGGAGCTGGAGCGGGCGCAGATCAGTAGCCTCGGCTCGTGCGTCGTGGAGGGTCGTGATATCGGATCGGTAGTATGGCCCGAGGCGATCTGCAAGTTCTATCTTGTCGCGCGCCAACAGATCCGCATCGAGCGGCGGCCGGAGGAGGGGTTGGAGTTGATCGATCGCGATCGAAAGGACTCAGTACGTCGTGATGCGCCGTTGAGGATGGCTCGTGACGCATTTCTGGTGGATAACTCGGATGAACCAATCGAAGTCCTGGTCGAGCGCATGGCTCGCCTCGTGGCTCTCCAGTCAGAGCGCGCCTCTGTCGAGGCCCCAAGCTAATGGATCGAACGCGCTACATCGCACCATCTGCCTTCGAGCGGCGCTTCTATCAGGGGGCACAGCGAACCGTGGAGGGCTGGAATCGCCATTTCTGGTTGGCGACGGTGCATTATGAGACTCCGATGCCAAAGCCTCCCTATATCCTGGCACCCACGCATCGTTCGAATATCGATACGCTGTTGGTCGGCTCTATCACCCGTGATCCGATGACGTACATGGCTAAATCGGGCATCTTTTCCAATCCGATCTTCGCCAAACTTTTGCGGCTTCTCGGTGGCTTTCCTGTTGACCGGGACGGCACCGACCGCGATGCGGTGGAGATTGCCCAGGCAGCGCTCCTCTCTGGATCGAGTCTCGTGGTCTTTCCTGAGGGAACACGCCGTAGAGGTGCCATGGTGGAGGATCTCGAAGAGGGAGCCTCCTATCTGGCACTCAAGGCCATGGTGCCCATTGTCCCTGTCGGTATTGCTGGTTCTGAACAGGCGATGCCGGTGGGCGCCAGGCTCATCTATCCTGCACCCATCGCGATCGAGGTGGGTGCCTCGCTGATGCCGCTGTCAGTGCGTTCGGGCAACGTCTCCACCGCGAGGGTACGCCGCTCGGAGATTACCAGACTGACCGAACAGCTGAGGTCGGAGTTGAATCGACTGCGCACTCAGGCTGAGCATGAGCGGGTCCGGCTGCGTTCGACGCTCTAGAAAACGCTTAGGGGGAGCAGCGAGGACGTGGCAAGATCTCCCGGCGACCGTTGGACGCCTGTGGTCATCGAGCATGGGCATCATGCGGCTGAGGGTTGACCATGGAAGGCGTCGATCGATAGGCCGCCGCTGGTACGGATCCTATGACCTAGGTGGGTGATCGTTCGGGCGACCAAGCGGGCTCATTGGTAAGGTCCTCAAGCGCATCGCGGGCGGAGTCGTGTCGTCCAACCTCAGGTGGTAGGTCTTTGTCAAGAAGGAGCGCCGCTGCCGCGGTGAGTCCGCTGAGTAACTCTCGTAATTCGGGTGGAGCTGGGAAGAACTCCTCCTCGACGGTTGAGGTGACGACCTCGCAGCCCTCAACTGGCGCAAGCCGATCGACGACGCGCGCGACGACATCCTCAGCCGCCGAGGCACCGGCGGTGATGCCGACGATCCCAGTCAGATCGTCAGGTAGTTCCATCTCTGAGTTGATCCGCAGCACGTTGGCGACGCCATGACTCCTGGCGACTCGCTCAAGTGCGCGCGTGTTCGATGAGTTCTCGGAGCCGATCACGATGAGGGTATCGACGCGAGGAGCAATGGCGCTAACCGCAGCTTGTCGGTTGGTGGTCGCATAACACAGATCCGAGCGACCTGGCATCCACACCTCGCCAAGATGCTCCTTTGCTTGGTCGGCCAGTGCGCTCCACTCCGGAACCGCAAGGGTGGTTTGTGCCAATAGGGCGATCGGGCGATCATCTTTGGCGAGTGCATCGACGTCGGCGCTTGTCTCAACGAAGTCAACCGAGCCTGGTGCCTCAGCGATAGCACCGACCGCCTCTTCATGACCGCGATGGCCGATGTAGACAATACGATACCCCTTCTTGGCACGCGTGCGAATCTCGTGGTGGACCTTGGTCACCAGTGGGCAGACCGCGTCGATCACGGTTCCATCCTGCCTACGGGCATCCTCAATGACCCCCGGGGCTGATCCATGTGCGCTGAGCATGATCGGCGAACCTTTGGGGACATCGGCGATGTCTTGGACGAAGATGACGCCGACTCTCGTGAAGGTCTCGACTACCAGCTTGTTATGAACAATCTCATGATAACAGTAGATGGGGGGTGGGAAGATACGGACCATCCAAGCCAGGGCGTTGATCGCCTTCTCGACGCCTGCGCAGAATCCACGCGGGGATGCCAAAATGACCTTTTCTACCCTCACTCTCCTCAGTCTAGGCGGGATCGAAACACCTGGGATTGCCGTTGAAACCGAGTCGCACCCTTTAGGCTGGTCCTGTATGCCTCACCCCTCGATTCTCCGTGTTTCTCCAGGCTCCCCCGCGGAGCGAGGAGGGGTCGTCGCCGGCGATGCCCTCGTCGCAGTCAATGGTGTCCCTCCGAGGGATATCATCGACTATCAGCAGCTTGTCGATGGCCCGGATCCTATCGTCACCATCGAGCGTTCCGGTCTTGAACTAGAGCTCCCGATCGACAAGCCTGCGGGCACGTTAGTTGGTATGGAGATCTCAGATGCTCTCTTTGATAAGGTCCGAACCTGTGACAATCACTGTGAATTTTGTTTTATCTATCAACTTCCAAAGGGCCTCCGGCGTACGCTCTATGTCAAAGACGATGACTACCGACTCTCTTTCCTCTACGGCAACTTTACGACACTAACTCGTTTTACTGAAGCCGATTTCGAACGTGTTATCACCGAACGGTTGAGTCCGTTGTATGTCTCCATCCATACCACAGACCCCTTGTTGCGGTCGGAGATGTTGCGCAACCGGCGTGGGGCAACCTCCCTTCGATGGTTGGAGCATCTTCTTGATGCAGGTGTCACTGTCCATGGGCAGATTGTTCTTGCACCGGACATCAACGACGGGGACCATCTGCGTGCAACGTTGACCGATATTTTGTTGCAGTTCCCAAAACTGGCCTCGGTCGGCGTCGTGCCGCTGGGGGTCTCGAAGTATACCAAGGAACCAAGAATGCGTCCGATGACCAAGACAGAGGCGCAAGAAGCTATTGCGACCGTCGAGGAGTATGCAGCCGTTGCCCGGGCGATGCTTGGGAAAACGCTGTTTTACTGTTCGGACGAGTTCTATCTCTTAGGTGAAGTGGAGTTTCCGATTCCGTCGACCTATGAGAACTTCGAGCAACTAGAGAATGGGGTAGGGGTGACAAGGGCTTTTGAACGCGAATTCCTCCTTCGCGAACGATCGAAGGCGGTGAGTCATTCGGGGTTTTTTGCCTCCATCGATGGAGCTCCAGCCCTCGGCTACCGCTCGGTCCGCTTTCGCTCGAAGGGTTTTGGGGAGCGTCGTACAAAGGGCTCGCTGTCGATGGCGATCATCACCTCGGTGTATGGAAAACTTGCGCTCGAACGGATACTCTCAGATGGCGGACATCTGCCAGTTGATGTCATAGAGGTGCGCAACGAATTCTTTGGGGGCAATATTGCGGTGACTGGGCTCATGAGTGGTGAGGATGTCGCTCGAGCTATCGCGGATGTGGATGTGGATCGACTACTGTTGCCGGATATCTGTCTCAGCGAGGGAAGATTTATCGATGGCCTCGATGCACGTGAATTGCCCCGCGAGGTTGAGGTGGTACCAACGGATGGTGCTTCTTTGGCGGCGGCCCTTGAGGGGCTGGCCTTCCCTTTGATTGGAGGTTCCCGTGGCTGAGGTCACCAAGGTAGCGATCGTGGGGCGTCCAAACGTCGGAAAATCCTCTCTATTCAACCGTATGGTGGGGAGGCGAGTTGCGGTCGTCGAGGAGCGCGCCAAGGTCACGCGCGATTTGAAGGTTGGTGAAACCAACTGGCGAGGTCGAACTTTTGAGTTTATGGATACCGGTGGCTGGCTTGACAAGGGCGATGATCTCGACCAGAAGGTATCGCAGATGGCAGAACGAGCGGTGCGAGAGTCCGATATCGTACTCTTCTTAGTCGATGTCCGCACAGGTGTCACTGAAGAGGACCTCGATGTCGCCAAGATGCTGCACCGGCGTCCAGGCTCGACCATTCTTGTCGCGAACAAGGTCGACCATGATCGGTATGAACCACAGATCTATGAGTTTTTACAGTTAGGTTTTGGGGATCCGCTGGCGATTTCCGCTATGCATGGGCGGAACACGGGCGATCTTCTTGATCTACTCGGTGAGCGCACTGGTGGATTTGCTACCACCGACCCTGGTGAGATGCCGCTCTTGGATGATCTCAACGAGGTCGAGGAGCAAGAGGAGTTGCCGCTCACTGATGCAGTGCGGCTGGAGGCACTCGAACTGACGGTGGCGATCGTCGGTCGACCAAACGCTGGTAAGTCAACGTTGTTTAACCGTGTGGTGGGACAAGAGCGAGCGGTGGTCTACGATCGACCCGGAACCACCGTCGATACCATCGATACGGTGATCGAGACAGAGATGGGACCCGTACGGTTTTTTGATACCGCTGGACTGCGCAGACGATCACGATATGCCGAGGCGACGGAGTATTATTCGATGGTCCGCACCCTCCGGGCCATCGATAGTTGTAACGTAGCCATCTTGGTGGTGGACGCCACGACAGGCGTCACCGGCTGGGATCAACGTCTTGCGGAGCGTATCGATCTTTCGGGTTCGCCGATCGTTCTTGTGCTCAACAAGTGGGACTTACTCGACCATGACGCACGACTGATGGTCAACGCGCAGGTGAGCGACCGGCTATCCTTCCTGACTGGGGTGGAGCCGATGCGGATATCGGCACAGAGCGGCAAGGGAGTGCATCGGTTGCTCCCGAAGATCTTTGAGGCCCAGACTGCCTATCGATCGCGAGTTCCCACCGGTGAGCTCAATCGATTCTTGCGCTCGCTTCAAGGGGCAAATCCACCGCGAGAGGGTCGAATACTCTACATTGTGCAAGGGGCGACGGAGCCACCAACGTTTACGTTGTTTGCGAGCAAACCGCTCACGGCTTCGTACTTAAAGTTCTTAGAGAATCGAATTCGTGATCGATATAACCTGGGTTCGACCCCGGTCAAGTTGCGGGTTCGACGCAGGGATTAGCCTAGATCGCGGATTGGTCATACAGGTGGGAGCAGCATGAATGAACGCATAACGGAGCGGGCGGAACAGATCAAGTATGGCTGGCCGCGCTTGGTCGAGGAGAAGTTGCGGAAGGCAGAAAAATTGCATGCCCGGGAGCGTATCTCGTTACTCGTCGACCAGGGTTCGTTCCGAGAGGATGGCCTCTTTGCCAACGAGCGTGATCCTGGGCTGCCAGCTGATGGTGTGATCACCGGTACTGGTACGATCGATGGGCGGCCGGTCGCAATCATGGCCAATGATCAGACGGTTAAGGCTGGCTCTTGGGGTGCACGCACCGTCGAAAAGAGCATCCGGATTACCGAGTTGGCCTATGCCGAGATGTTGCCGATCTTCTATCTCGTGGATTCTGCGGGTGCGCGAATTACCGATCAAGTAGACCTCTTCCCTGGCCGTCGTGGTGCAGGACGTATTTTTGCCAACCAGGTTCGTCTCTCCGGCAGGGTGCCCCAGATCTGTTGTCTTTTCGGCCCTTCTGCCGCGGGCGGCGCCTATATCCCTGCCTTCTGCGATGTGGTCTTTATGGTCGAAAAGAACGCTTCGATGTATCTTGGCTCACCGCGAATGGCGGAGGTCGTGATCGGGGAGAGGGTGACCCTCGAAGAGATGGGCGGAGCACGGATGCATGCTTCGGTCTCTGGGTGTGGTGACAACCTCGTAGCCGATGATGAGGCGGCGCTCATAGCGGCTCGCGCCTATCTCTCCTATCTCCCAACGAGTTATGAGGAGGATCCACCACTTGAGGAGGCCGTGGATCCGGTTGCTGAGTTTGATGACTCGATGATTCCGTCTCAGGCCCAGCAAGGTTATGACATGCATGTGGTGATCAACTCCCTCGTCGATGCCGGGAGTTTCTTCGAAATAAAACCCTTGTTTGCGACTGAAATTTTGGTGGGCTTCGCTCGTCTTAACGGTGCAGCGATTGGGATTGTGGCGAATAACCCGATGTCTAAGGGAGGAGTCCTCTTTGGAGACTCAGCCGACAAGGCAGCTCGCTTCATCTGGAACTGTGACGCCTTCAATATCCCCTTGCTATTCTTGGCGGATGTTCCGGGATTCATGATCGGATCCCAGGTAGAGCGTCAGGGGATTATTCGCCACGGTGCCAAGATGATCACCGCGGTGGCCGAGGCGACGGTGCCCAAGATCTCGGTGATCGTGCGCAAAGCCTACGGGGCCGGACTCTACGCGATGTGCGGTCCAGGCTTCTCTCCTGAGGCCACGATTGCATTACCATCAGCTGCCATCGCTGTGATGGGGCCGGAGCCCGCCGTGAACGCTGTCTACTACAACAAGATTGCTAGTATCGAGGATCCCGAAGAGCGTGCTGAGTTCGTACGCGTCAAGCGCGAGGAGTATGAGAAGGACGTTGACCTTCTTCGATTGGCGAGTGACCTGGTAATCGATGCGATCATCGAAGGGCGTTTCTTGCGGCAAGAACTTATCGCGCGATTCGAACGAGCCAGTCGACGGGATCGGTTCTTCTCCGGTCGAAGGCACGGCGTACCTCCGGTCTAGGGGTTGGTCGGCAGCAGCTGGTAGACTCACAGTATGCCGTGGTGCGAGAATTGTGAGCGATTTCAAGACTCAGAGGAGATCGACCGCGAGGGACACTGTCCGGGCTGTGGCACCGTTATCGCGGCGCCTAAGAAGAAGCCTTGGCACTTCAAGCTCTTGATTGTTGCTACGGTGTTGTACTTGACATATCGTCTTATCCAGCTGATTCTTTGGCTTCACCATGTGCTCTAGTTGGTTGGCCGACGACTTGGAGTGTAGCGATGGGCTGCGCGGGTGTGTGTTGACGGCGATCATGGATCTCGTTTCGTAGGCGCTTCGATGATTCACGCATTTGAAACCCAGACACTTGAGATTGGCGATGGGATTTTTGCCTACATCCAACGTGATGGATCTTGGTACCTCAACAACGCGGGAATCATCCCCGATCATAAGCTTTCTTACTTCATCGATTCTGCAGCTACGGTGGCGCGCACGGAGGCGCTCCTTGGTGAAGCTCGTCGACTTGGGGTTGGCGACCGTACTGGGATGGTGGCCACTCATCACCATGGTGATCACACGAACGGAAATGCTACGATCGATCCAAGCTTTCTGGTGAGCCACGTGACGGTCCCCGAGGAGATGGCCAATGGTTTTGCGGTGCCGCCACCGGGATTGTTTACGCCAGTAGATTGGGGAGATATCGAGCTTCGGCTTCCTGATCTTACCTTTGCTTCGGAACTAGCATTGCAGATGGGCGAACACCGAGTAGAACTTCGACACCTTGGACATCCAGCACATACGCTCGGTGACTGCGTCGTCTACTTCCCGGATGACCGCATCCTGTTCGCTGGCGATCTCGCCTTCAACGGTGGTACTCCTTTTGCCCTGATGGGTTCGGTCCAAGGTTGGCTTCACTCCCTTGAAACCTTGCGCTCCCTCGATGTGCAAACGGTCATTCCTGGGCATGGCGAACCGTGCGGTATGGATGTGTTTAGGGATATCGAACGTTACCTCAGATTTGTCGAACAAGTGGCGGGTCAGGCCATCGAGGCTGGTGTTCAGCCGTTGGAGGCCGCCAAAAGTGTCGACTTGGGTGAATTCGCCGACTGGCATGACCCTGAGCGTATCGTTGGCAATCTGTACCGGGCTATGGCTGAGTTGACGGGGACACCACCTGGAGGGTCGGTAGATGTGGTGGCTGCATTCGGGGCGATGATTGCCTATCACGGCGGCCCGTTGGCCTGTTTTGCCTAACAGCAGATAGTCGGTCTGGGTCAAGCTCATCGCAATTGTGCCGATGAAGCTCACATGGGAAGAGCTTTTGCTGGCCTACGGCGTTCGAGTGTACCAGAAAGGGAGGTGCTTGACCACCTTGAGGTGCTCGTTGCACTCGCGACTCCTGATAGCGACGCGCACATCACGTATGTGACTCCCTATGCCGAGCGACAGCTGCGACTGAGTTCCGTTGGCGGAGCTGGGGAGCTGCATCAACTTTTTCAACATCCTGATCGGGCTCGCCGGGAGCTGCAGCGTCTGCGCACGACGCAGACGCTCGATCACGTTGAGCTCGATTACAACGTTGAGGGACGAGCGTTCGTGGCCAGGATCCACCTTGTCCGCAACGCTGAGAGCAGATCGGATGAGTATTTTCTTGTACAGTGGCGTGAAGTAACCACTCGTACGCGCGACGATCAGCGACGCCGTGAGTCGGATCAACACCGATCCTCGGTGGTCACAGAAGCAGTGAGTCAGATCGCCGCTGCGGTGGAGGAACTCTCAGTGACCGCTGGTGAGGTAGCTGCAAACACCCGCGTCGTGAAGGAAGCCGCAGACTCGGTGAATGGGAGAGCCGCTGAAAGTCGGGATGTTTTTTTTGCGGCAAAAGGGACAATCGATGAGATCTCGCGGCGCATGACCGAGACCTCGGTCACGTTAGCACGCCTCTCCGAGAAGACAAAGCTGATTGACGCCATGGTGTCTACTATCCAAAGTATTGCAGATCAGACAAATCTCCTCGCCTTGAACGCGGCGATTGAAGCTGCCCGCGCTGGTGCGGCTGGTCGGGGATTCGGGGTAGTCGCCGATGAGGTTCGCCAGTTGGCGAGTCGAGCACGAGGTGCCGCGTCCGAAATCACCAATCGAGTGGCCGAGGTGCGCTCTGGAACAATTGAGGTCGGTGAAGGCTTCGAGGAGAGTTTTCAAGAAGCCTTGCGTGGCGCAACCAACGCAGAAGCGGCTGCGATTGCCTTAGAGGATATCCTTACCGCGAATCGACAAGTGCGCGAGATGCTTCTTCGCATCAATAGTGCCACTGAGCAGCAGGAAGAGGCGACCATGGAGATCTCGAATCGACTGTCTGGTATTCTGGCAGCAACAGAGGATGCTGGTGAGGGGTCAAAACGACGGTTCGGGGTACGTGAGTAGATCTGATCTTGATCGAACGTGAGAAGGATTGTGTTCGACGACCTTCTGGCGCGGTGCGTTCGGTAGAATGGGCGCACGGGCTGTGGCGCAGCTTGGTTAGCGCGCTTGACTGGGGGTCAAGAGGTCGGGAGTTCAAATCTCCCCAGCCCGACCATATAAGTCCAGTTCAAATCCTATAAAGTCGGTACTCATTCTATTGACCGTTCTCTTTGAGTGGCTTCAAAAGTGGCTTCACTCATCATCAAGCCCCGAAAGGTAGCCGCCCAGTGCCTCGGTGGCTGCTCTTAATCGTTCGGGTTGGAGGTGGCCGTACACGTCTGCTGTGACACGGATCGACGCATGGCCGACGAGTTCACTGACCTCCTCAAGACGGACGCCTTGGGCTAAGAGAAGTGATGCTGCCGAATGCCTCAGTTCGTGGAGGTGCCAAGCGCCTAGGCCAGCCTTTTCGGCCAATCGCTTGAATGCCTTGGAAATGTTGTCAGGATCAAGCCACTGCCCCCAAGCGGTCGTGAACATCGCCGCCGGTTCCCTCCATTGCACTCCGAGACTGGCGAGGTGTTCGCGTTCTGCGAGTTGGGTGAGACGGTGTGCCTCCAGCTCTTGGACAACGAACTCTGAGAGTGGGAGCGTACGCCGAGAACGTTCGGTCTTGAGATCTCCAACGATAACAGCGGATCCGGACTTCTTGCGGTTGCGCTCGATTCGCAAGGTGTGCGCCTGGGTGTCATAGTCTCGCCATTCAAGTGCGATGGCCTCTCCGCGTCGGAGTCCAGTGGCCAGCATCAATACCCATAACCCGCGGAGACGATCACCTTGGGTCGCGCGTAGAAGTGCCTTAGCTTGATCTGGGGTAAGCGATCGCCCTCTGACCTGTGATTGTTTGATGGATGCCGATAGCTTTGCAGGGTTGGATGCAAGGAGCTGCCACCGCACTGCCTGATCCAGGCTCATGCTGAGCACCGTTCGGAGCAACTTCACATATCGTGGGGAGAGTTCGCCGAGCTTCGAGCGAAGGAACTCGTCGATCGCCTGCGGCTGGAGCTTACTCAGCTCAGCGCCGCCGAGCCCAGCTTTGATATGCCGAAGCGCGTACCGATATTGATCGATCGTCCCGACCGACACTTCGGAGGCTTTGAACTCTACCCATGCATCGAGGAGGCCCCCAAGCGTCTTAGTCTTGGCTCTTGGTTCATCACCAGAGTCTCTTAAACGCTTGAACTCAGTCAGGGCTTTATTCGCTTCCCTGAGACTGCGGGTCGTTTTCGTCCAGCGGCGTTTGGCCCCTGATGCGTCTGTCCAACGAAGCTCTGCGCGGTAGGTGCCAGGTTTGGACTTCGTGATCGTTCCGTCGCCGGCAGAGCGAGAACGACGGTACGGACTACTTGCGGTCACAACGCTAATGATAACCGATATTTGAACGAGGTGCCCACGGTGGGGAGGCAAGCGGGGGGCTCATCGTACCATCGCACGGCCCTCTGTGCTCGCTCAGTGGTAAAGACCCATACCTCATTGCTAAATGGTTAGCCGTCAAACAACGAACCTACATACCTGTTGGTCCTTGCGTTAGCCAAATCACTCGCGTCTGTGGTGCGCGAGTCTCGCGGCCGCCCCACATGGGTTGGCTGCCGCCGAGCCTTCGGAATGATCCGTGCACCCTCTGGTGTGCGTCCAAAGCGCATCAGGCGGAGATGATCGTTCACGAACGGTACGAGCCCAGAATCGGCCAACAATGTCTCAGCGCGAGTAGCAGCCACGTACTGGAGTGCCATCTCCTCGTGATCAGGGAGTGCATAGGCAAGATCATCGCCGCGTGTCGAAACCGAGGCTTCCCAGACGTTGCGAAACTCACGAGAGAGCGTGACGGATCCCCACTGTGCCCCCTTTGCCTTGTGTGCGGTCGCAAGAACAACTTCAGCCTTCTTTGCATTGCTCTCATTCATGTTGAGTACTCGCAATACACCGCCAACCGCTCCGCCCATGCGCTCTACAAGATTGACAAGTGGGCGATATCCAGACCCGAGCGGGGTCTCGCTGAACTCGGTCAGTTCCTCCCAGTCAGTAAAGCCGCACAACTCTCCGCTCTTGGCGAGCCTGCCCTCGAAGAGGCCAGCCAGATCGTTCAGCATGTATCCGATATCCTTGGTGCCACCTACCACATGGAACCTAACCCCAGGATCAGCTTTTACAAGAGAGAGAATCTCCATGATCAACCGCAGGTTTGAGCGGAAGAGGACCGTCGTCGTGTCCGCATAGCCAACAGCCTCCCCTGGAGGCCCCATGCCAATGAGGGAGTAGCTAGCCCCCATCGCATTGAGGAAGACATTCCCTGAGTCGGCAATGTCTTGACCGAATCGATATGATCGACAAAGCGGTAGCACCAGTGACTCATCAGGATACTTGGTCGCCAGCTCGTCGATCGCATTCATCGCCCCAGCCCATCCATAGATGTGTTGATACTTGTCGCCGACGAGCACCAGTCGTCCACCGCCCTAGCCATCAGAGCCCTTGAAGGGAGATCCACTACAGTCATATCAAGGGCGGGGAACGAGGAGTCAGATGAAGGTATACCCGAGAGAACAGAAGGAACGAGTACTGAGAAGGCTCCTAGAACTTGGGGGTGATGGGGATACTCCCGACGGTGCAATCACAAAACTTGCCAACGCTGAAGGAATCCCCCTCAACACGCTCTACACCTGGAATGCTTCACTGAAGCGAACCGGGGCCGTTGGTAAGTTCTCAGCCTCGGGTAACCCGTCGGTTACGCTCTCGTCAAGGGCCAAGTACGAGATCGTGCTGCGGACCGAGGCGATGACCGAGCTCGAGCTTGGCACTTACCTCCGAGAACAGGGGATCTTGGCCGAGGACCTCGAACGCTGGAAGATTGCCTGTCAGGAGGCCAATGACCGCTCAAGCATCGCTGCCAAGGAGTATCGTGCGAACTTAGCGGCTGAACGGACCAAGGTGGCTCATCTCGAACGCGAGCTCACTCGCAAAGAGAAGGCGTTAGC
>JAKAQR010000064.1 GCA_021819725.1 Actinomycetes bacterium | reverse complement strand
TTTTGAATTCGTCGTCAAATTGTCGACGAGTCTTCTCATTCCTAGTTTTCTGATCTTCCGTTTCTCCCATACCTATATTCTCCTTGTTTTAAGGGAGAACCGTGTCCCGTATCGTGAGTAGTTTCAAAAGACCCTACGTCACTCAGGTACGCCAAAGGAGAGATCGATACAGGGGAGCGCGAAGGAGTAACAACCGAAGCCAAGGAGCGGGTGCGCCAACGCGAGAACGCTGAACTGAAAGCGGGCGATGAGAGATCCTCGCGCGCGGCATCGATTTTCTCACGCGGCAAAGCTCGATCCCTCAACCAGGCACCAAACGAAACAAGTCGTGGCGCATCGTCCGCGAACAAGGACAAGTGGGGGGTCCAGCCGATCTGCACAGTGTTGCATTTCGCCTCCTCGACTTACTATGACTACAAGCGACGAGAACCCTCAGGGACGAGGAGCTCGGAGGTCCTCATCACCGAGACCTACGAGGCCAACTACCGCGTCTATGGGGCCAAGAAGCTCTCAGGTTGCGCCCAATGCGAGCTGGTCACCAAGTGGCTCGCTGCACCGAGTGGAGAGACTTATGCGTGAGCTGGGCATTAAGGGCGCCACTTAAGGGTAAGGGCATCGTGATCACCACCATCGCTGATGAGTCGCTCGAGAAGCGAGAAGGACCTCATCTGCGCGACACTTCGTGTTGGCCGAACCACATGATCTCCCTTGGACTCGTTGGGTGTGCCGATATCACCTCTGCCCAAGACAAGAGCTCAGGTGGGCGTAGGTAGCCTTACGTCATCGACGTCAACTCGTGAGATGATCGTCGGGTAAGAAGGTAGCCAACTCCCTCGGAGAGTGACCTAGCTACCGATGCGCTAGCGATGGCTATGGTCCCGAGACCAGATACCGAGGATCTTATTCATCAGAAGCGATCGAGGTGTCCAGTATCTCTCTGTGGCCTACTCGCACAACTCTTCTGGCGGCTGGTATACGAACTTGACGTCGTAACGACGGGTGAGCGCTATGACAATGCTCTGGCTTCAAGAGTTTTCAATGGCCTGTACAAGACGGAGTTCATCCATGCGATCGGTCTCTCAGACGACGAGATCCCGGTCGAATGGGAGACCTGTAAGTGGGTGGATTGGTTCAACAACGAAACGATTTCACTCCTCGATTGCCAATGATGTCCGCCGGTGGAATACGAAGCTCTCTACGATGCTCGAAGACAGTCAGGAAATTACCTGATTGACAACTAACCGAGTCTCTGTAAAACCCGGGGCGGTTCAGCCGTAACCACACGGTGACAGCAGTCGCGCGCCGCCCCGGAGCAATACCCGCCCATCCAAACGTCACGGCAAAGAAAGGCGACGTGTCAGACGAGAGGGACCTTTCAGCCCTTCTCGCAGGATATGACGCCATCGTCAGTTCGTTACGCTTCCCGGAAATCGCTCCCCGTAAGCTCATCGATTTGGTCCGCGCCTCCGGGGTTCGTCGCTATGTGTGGTCGTGGGAGGAGTCAGAAGCCTTGAGGTCTCCCCCGGTGTGAAACTGATCGACACTGAGCGCATTCCAAAGCAGATAAGACCGGAAGCTGAGGCCGGCGTGGCCTTCCTCAACCTGCTGTGCGAAGAAGAGCAACTCAACTGGACCCTCATCTCCCCCTCCGTGATATTCGTTCCTGGCGAGCGCACCGGGAAATTTCGCATCGGCGACGATTCTCTCCTCACCGGTCCGGAAGGAAGCCAAATCTCTTTCGAGGATTTTGCTCTCACCCTCGTTGACGAGCTGGAAACAACCTCGCACCCGCAGCGGCGCTTCACAGTCGGGTACTACCACTGCGGCGCAGGGGATGATGATCTTGAAATAGTAGGCTCTTCCGACAAATCCTTGGGTCACCTCCTCCCCGAGAGGTCCAACCGCCGTCACTGCCATCGACACCGACATGGCCACCTGGTTCACAAAGGCCCGTCGCCGCCTAGACGCCTACCGCGAGATCACCCTCTCGGGGCGGTCAGCTTGGCGGCCAGCGGAGCTTGCGTCTCAGGAGATGCGGCGTGCTCCTTCGTCGCCGACCGGGCGCTCTCAGCGTTCAGAACAGAGTGTTGCTCGCGGTATCGACCAGCGCGGTTGATCGCGCTCAGGTAACTATCACGCCGACGAACCGGCCACAGGAGCGGGGAACACGTCCGCAGTGGCCATGAGGCCCTTGGAGTCTGAATAAGCTGCCCGGTGAACCGTCCGGTCAAGGAGCGCCATTCGTGATAGTCGCTTCTTCCGGTCAGTTCCGTCTCGACGTGACCCGATCACAGCGAGTACTCGGGATCGCTTGTGGGGTCACACTACTCGTGGCCTCCCTGGTGCCAGTAGGCGATGAACACGTCAACGTCCACGTTGTTGTCCACCAGTTGGAAGTAATCAACCGGAGGAGTGAAAGGAGTTAAATTCTCCACTCCAGCGAGCCTAGGGTCAGTCACCGCGGGTTCTCGATCTGAGGTCGCCGAACAACCCCGGGCGGACCCCTGCGATGCGATCGCGTATTCCTGATGCACCCTGCTCACTTCCGTCGTGCCTATGGACCCTGACTGCCCAAAAGAGCAGAGGCTCGCTCGTGCGGTCGCGTTGTCATCGCGTCCGGCGCGATGGGGCGCCGCTGGCCTCGGCCCGGGGGTCTATACGACTCTCCACCCGGTGGCAGCGAGTTCCACCCGGGGATCATCCCTGGCTCCGATGGCAGGTCTCGGTTTACCGGCGATAATGAACCTATGACAGTAAACATCCTCATTCTTCAGCTGGCGGTCTTGACTGTGGTCCTGGAGTCGGATCTCGGCCGGCGCAAGATCAGTTGGGTCCGGATCCTGCGCCCGGTTGTCGCGATTGTCGCCATCGTCCCGTTCTTCTTCACTACGCTGCCCACGGCGCACAACGACCTGCTTTTGCAGGGCGCCGGGGCGCTGGCGGGGGTGCTGCTCGGGCTGGCGTCGGTCTCTCCAGCGGTGGTCTCCATCGGCTATGAACCGGCTTGGCGGTCGCGTTGGCTGCGCACGGCCCGCACCCAGTCCCGGCCGGCCGCGGTCAGTCACGCCGGCCTTGGGTACGCGGCCATCTGGATCGCCGTGACGGCAGCTCGGCTCGGTTTCGCGTACGGCGCGCAATACCTGTTCCCTGCCGAGCTGGGCCGGTTCCTCGTCGACCATTCGCTCAGCGACAGCGCGCTCGCGAACGCGTTCATCTTCCTGTCTCTCGGGATGGACCTGTTCCGCAGCATCGGACTGTGGGTCCGCGGCCGGCGTGCCCGTCTGGATCAAGAGGTCCCGGTAGTTGCGACGGCTGCTTAGATGGGGGCGCGACGGTTAGCCCCATCTGCATGCTCGCCCTCGGCGGCGGCCGTCGGGAACCTGAGCAGGCGGCTAGCAGCTCAAGAAGCCGGAGGCGCTGAACCCAGTCTGCTAGAATCGGTGCCGATGAACGCCAAAGAGCGATGGCGCCCGGCGCCGGATCACCTGGGTTTCGGAGTGGGCGGCCTGATTCCCGACCCGCGGGCGCGTGCAGCGGTGTTCCTGGCCGGTCTTGGCGTGTCGATGTGGGTCACCGTCGGGGGGCTTGCCAGCCGGTCAGGAGTCACGGCGCTTGCCGCCTTGGCGTTGGCCGGGGCGGCCTGGCTGATGCTGGCCACAGCGCGTACCGTCCTGCTGGCTCCGGCTGTCGCGGCCGTGATGGGTGTTGCTGGCGGGATGCTGGCGGTCACCGACAAGTACGGGCTGATCTTCGTAGGTGTCGCGGCCGCCTCTGCGGCGGTCATGCTCGATCTGCTGCCGGCCGCCGTCGTGTCCGCAGCGGGGCCTGCGGCGTTTGCTGTCACGGCGGCCGTACAGGGACGGTTCCCAGGACGCCTGGATGAGGCCGTTATGGTGTCCCTGGCGGGCATGGTGGCCGGCGCATACCCGCGCGCCATTGCCCAGCGCGCCAAGCAGGCCAGTTTGCTCGCCACCGCGATCCAGCGCTCCGAGGTGGCGAGCCAGCAGGCGGAGCTGGCCACTGAGCGCCTCCGTCTCGGACGGGAACTCCACGACGTGCTCGCCCACACCCTCGGTGCGCTGTCCATCCAGCTCACTGCCCTGGACACGCTGGCGAGGAAGGGCACTGGTCGTGAGGAGCTCCTCGCCCAGGTCGAACGCAGCCGCCAGCTGGTCGGCGCGGGGCTGGACGAAGCCTATCAGGCGGTGCGGGCGCTGCGCGACGACACAATGCCCCTGGTGGAACAACTCGAGCAGCTGTGCGCGCTGCACAACACCGAACTGGAGGTGTGCGGTACAGTGCGACCGATCAAGGCCGAAGCCCGTCTTGCCCTGTATCGGGTAGCGCAAGAGGCGCTAACCAATGCCGCCCGGCACGCCGCGGGCGCGGACGTGGCGGTTCGGGTCGCCTTCGAGCCCGGGGATGTGGCCGTGTCCGTGCGCAACTCACATCCCCAACTGGCGACGCCTGACCAGCCGACACGAGGCGGCGGCTACGGTCTCAGTGGGATGCGTGAACGCGTCTTGCTGGCGGGTGGTCAGCTCCAAGTCGGCCCAGCCGACGGGGGATGGCAGGTCACCGCCCGGGTCCCGGCATGACAGCTGACTCCACCGCTGGCAGGCCGATCACTGTGATCGTTGCTGACGACCAGCGGATCGTCCGGGAAGGCTTGGTCACCATCCTTAGCGCCATCGACGACATTCAGGTAGTGGGGGCCGCCGCCGACGGGGCCGAAGCGGTCGCCCTGGCCGACAAGCACCACGCCGACGTGGTACTGATGGACTTGCGCATGCCTGGCATGGACGGCGTCGAAGCCACCAGAAGACTGCAGGCCAGCAGCCCCTCTGTCGCCGTGGTAGTGCTCACCACCTACACCGACGACGACTCCATTCTCGCTGCCTTGGAAGCCGGCGCCGCTGGCTTCCTCACCAAGAACGCATCCGCCGTCGACATCCGCCGGACGATCGAGGCAGCCGCCAGCGGGCACGTCATGCTCGATACCAGCGTCGCCGCCCGACTCGTCCACGCCACCGGCCGGGAGAGTCGCAGCCAGGATGCACAAGGAGGCCCGCTGCCCGACGGGCTCACCGAACGTGAAGGCCAGGTCCTGGCTCTCATCGCCCAGGGCCTGTCCAACACGGAGATAGCTGCTACGCTGTACGTGTCCAGGTCCACGGTCAAGACCCACATCAATCAGATATTTTTTAAGACCGACAGCCGCGACCGGGCCCAGGCCATCGTCTACGCCCACCGGCACGGCATCACAGGACAACCCGAACGCCAATGAGTGGTCCGCCGCCCGTATCTGCCCCTGGGTACCGTTGCCATCCTGAAGCCGATGGCGAGCTGTCGGCCGCCGAGGGGATCCGCCGACGTTTCGAGCTTGGTGCCGGGGACGCGACGGCTGCCAACTAGGAGACGTACGCCGTGTTCGTCCCGCCGTACGCTCTCACCGTCACCTGGGCGACGTTCAGCTACCGCAGCGCCGCCGCCTGAGTCTGAGAATCGCCTGCCAGTGTCAGGGAGATTGATCGGACCTGGCTGCGCAGTGCGGGACATGGTTGGTACCGACGGGTGTCTCCTGGGTGGCGTTCGTGACACCGAAGCGGGGTTCATGACACATGTCATCGGTGAGAGGTGAGGAACCTCACTACCGGCCAGTACCGCCCAGCGCGGAAGATGCAGTCCATGAACGCGCACGACAGCGACGTCGCAGGGATCCGGGCGACCGGCTTCACCAAGTCCTATGGCACGGTCCGAGCGGTGGCCAGCCTGGATGTGTTGATCGCACCCGGCGAGACGGTAACGCTCCTCGGCCCGAATGGGGCGGGGAAGTCGTCGACGTTCGACATGATCCTCGGTCTCGTTCGCCCCGAAAAGGGTGTCGTGTGGGTCTTCGGCCAGGATCCTCGGTTGGCGGTTCGTGCTGGTTCGGTGGTGACAACGCTCCAGACCGGCTCGCTTCTGCAGTACTTGAGCGTCTGTGAGCTGGTCGCGTCGCTGTACTCCCGTCCCCTTCGGATCGACAAGGTGCTCGAGCTGACCGGGTTGGCCGAGGTCGCCGGTCGCCAGCCCACCAAGCTGTCGGGGGTCAGACCCAGCGGGTGCGCTTCGCGATGGCCGTCGTGGGGGATCCCGACCTGCTGGTTCTCCAGGAGCCGACTGCAGTGATCGACGCGGAAGGACGTCGGGAGTTCTGGCGGGCGACGGCGGCGGTGGCGGTGGGTAAGACGCTTCTGTTGGCCACTCACTACCTCGAAGAAGCCAGCGTCTATGCCGACCGGGTGATCGCCATGGCGAGGGGTCGGATCGTTGCCGACGGCTCACTGTGTATTCTCGCTAACTTTGCCACCCATTCTCGCTGAAACTTGCCACCTGTTATCGCTGAAATCTGCCACCCCCTAGGAGGGTGCGAGACTGACCCATCCTTTAAACTCGGTTGCCCTATTGGCATCTCCTCCCAAGGTTCGAGTCACCCAAGTCATCCCACCATCACTTGACCAGCGGATCAAGCTGATGGAGGAAGCGGGTGCAGAGCATCCTCGGTGGCTTGAGAAGGAAAGACCGGATTGCCCTTTGTCGTCCGGTCGCGCATTTGAATGAGCATTGCATCCTGAGAGGAACGAAGAGTTGTAAGACCCCGTTATCTCGCTGACCGTCGAAACGATGGTCAGCTAAAACATCCTTGCTGTTCAGCTTGAGTGGAATACGTACGATAGAACCGCCACTCAAGATCGCGAGGATCGTGTCCGAGTATTGGGAGATTCAGAAATGGCGAGGAACTAACTTGTCCGCCGAGAAGGCAGATCTCCTTGCCGAGGTATCAGGCGGTGACCTCCGTCTCGCACTTGACTTTCACGGAAAGACCTGCGCCACTAAGGTCCGAAGGCTGTGCACACAGATGTGTGCGAACCTGGCCTGGGTAGAAGAGCCGTACCACCCAAGCGAAATTCATCGCGCAGTTGCCGGAGAGTTCGGCGTAGCGCACGCCGCCGAGGAACACTGCTACGGCCCACATGAAACCGCAGTTCTTTTGAACGCTGGCGTGTCGATATCTGGCAACCGGACTCTGTATTCTGCGGAGGCTCTACGAACTTCCTTGCAATCACGAAGGCGGCCGCAGCGTCAAAACAGCTCGTTGCACCCCACGGAGTCGGCTTCATTCCCGCAGTTCACGCTTCCATCACCGGGGCGCCCATATGGAAAATTGAATATCAGCTATCAATCGAACAAAAGCACCAAGCGCATTTAGCGAGCCCTCTGCTCCCCGTTATAGATGCGAGCGGCAACGTCGTAGTGTCCAGTCCAACTTACGCGGGATGGGCAGGGCCCCTGAATCGCAGTGTCTAATGACGACAATGGCAAAAGACGAATTACAGCCGCTACTGATAGTGGATATAAGCAACACTCTTATTTCGAGACCGGCCGGAGCGTATAGTCGCGTAATCGAGGTACTGAGTTCTTCGGGCATCGCCGTGCTCGATCAGAGATTGCGCTCTCCGCTGCTCGGACCGTTCTCACCGGTGCGGACCCCTTGCTCGCCAGTAACGCTCTCGCGACGCAGTTCAGCTTGAATAGTGAAACTACCGAGTCATCTCGACGCGCTCTTTATGAAGGTGGTGGCCCCACGACGATAATCGAGGGTGCCGAGGAGCTACTTAGTACAGCAAGAGAACTTGGACGGGCAATCATCGCTGCCACGAACGCGCTGGGCTCTGTGCCTCCGCTTCCAAGAGAAATTTCTATGTATATATCTCGACAACATTCTCCTCACACGAAGTTGGAGCTCTAAAGCATGATCAGGAGTTTTGGACTCAGCTCCGGTCAGGCTTTCCACTCGATCCGATGCTCGCGCTCGTCGTCGGCGACAACGCTGACGCTGATGTTGCCGCACCGCAGCGGGCGGGATTTGGCACACTTCTGCTCGGGCCCCTAGGAATCAGTCTTCCATCGCTAGCGACCGCACTAACAGAGCTGGGGCCAAAACATCCGAGTGCCGTGGCACTAATTGCGGGGCGACCCGTCGCCTGGGGCGGGCACATCATCATCGAAGCTCCAAATCTCAACACTTTGGTTGACGACCGAACCAGGTTTCACTGCATTCTTCAAACGACCAAATCTCAGTTCCGAACCTCCGTCATAAGACGAAAGAGCGAGCCGCCTGCTCTAGTGATCGACGCTAGCACCGCGGTGAGGGCGGACACGCTCCTGCTTGGCTAGATCACTCCGGTCCGAGACCGACGTACTGTTTCACCGCCCAGCGACATGATTGCCGCCATGGCGCGCGAAGGACTAACCATGGACCGTCTTCCCTTCTCCGAAAGACGTCATTTGGTTTCTCTAGTAAGAGAAGCAAAAGATCGGAAGATTAGAATTGAACGAATTCAGCAAACAATCGCTTTCTTAAAGGAAAGGGCTGGTCACGTTGGAGAACAATATTGACAAAGTGCCGGGCCTTTTCGAAGGTACTGCCGCGCTTTACTCGCGATTCCGCCATCCTTATCCCAGCACAGCGATCCAACTACTCGTCGATCGCTTTTCTCTGAATAGCGCTACGACAGTTCTTGACCTCGGTTGTGGCACCGGACAGATTGCAATCCCGCTCGCACAGCGGAAGGTCCAGGTCGTGGCACTTGATCCTGACGCCGAGATGCTCGCCGAAGGACTAAGACAACAGGCCGCTCTTGGAGTGCGAGGCATCGCGTGGGCACTTGGAACTGACACCACAGTCGAATCTATGCATCTACCGGCTCTTCGAGTTTGTTGCATGGGGGCATCGTTTCATTGGACAAATCGTGAAAGGCTCCTATTAGCGCTCAATACCGTGATTGACCCTGTCGGCGGTGTGTTCCTCATATCGAATTCAACGTCGAGCGTGTGGAGAGAAGAGTGCGATGATTGGTCGATAGTCGCAAAGAACGTCATCCAAGAGATTCTGGGCGGCAAGCGCCGTGCAGCGGGAGGAACGTACGAGCATCCGACCGATCGACACGAAGTCGTTGTACGTCGCTCCCCCTTTAGTCGCGTCACGACGTACGAGATGAGCTCGACGATCGAATTAACGATTGAGGAGATAATCGGGTTACAGATGTCAACATCGTACGCTTCGTCAGCGCAGCTCGGAAGCAAGGTTCAATTGTTCCAAGAGTCGTTAGGGAATCGACTTTTGGAGTTGAACCCTTCAGGACTATTCTCCGGAACATTGCGGACTAAGGTGATCGTGGCCACGCGGTGAATCGCCTTACGGACTCGATTGCCTTGGCTGATCGATACTGGCGACTGTGCACCGCGTTAGCTGCGACACACTCGTTGGGGCTCTCCTGGCAGCCGTCGAGTCACCCACAGCGATCCAAGGCAGTTGGTCACTGGGGTTGCAATCCAGGTATCGCGTGGGCCGTCGGAAATCTCTTACCAAACTGTCCCGAGGAGGATGGCATCCTCTTGGTTATCGGTACCGGTCACGCAACGAGTTTCGCGTTCGGTCATGAAGCCATTCGAGATAGGAATGAGGCTTCTGAGATCTCAGAAACAAGTCTTAAGTATGGCCAACGAAATGGGACTCCCTCGGAGACAATTGGCCTAAGGGATGTCCCATTCATGGGGGGCGAACTGGGTCCGGCCATTGCTGTCGGACAAGCTATTGCAACCTGGTCTGGCAGATTTGTGGTCACTGTAATAGGCGATGGAGAGTTTGAGACACCCGTCACCCTAGCGGGACTAGCTCACTCACAAGTCATGCACCGTCGAGCAGATTCTCGATGGCTGCCGATCGTTAACGCCAACGGGGCGAGAATGGGGGCTAAATCTCAGTTCTCCGCTGATGACATCGCCGCGATCATGACTTCTTTTGGATTTCGCGTCATCTACTCTGACTCAAACCCGCATTCTGCGGCGGAAGCCGCGACAGAGGCGTTCAGGGCGGCCGATCGCGGCGCAAGAGTTGCCTGGATCTCTGTTGCCGACAAGGGCTGGCCTGCTCCACCGCTGAGAGGGAAAGACAGGCGAGGATCTGCAGCGCACAAGCTCTCCAATCTTGACCTTGATAATCCGCAAATTCAGATCGAAATTGCAGATTGGCTCGATGAACTCACCGAGGGTCTCCTTGACCCGGATGGCAAGCCTCAGCATGACATCACCGAAATCGCTCGCAAGGCGACGTTCCGAATTGCTACTCAAAAGCGCGAGACCCCATTGATGGACAACACCGCGACCGGAAAGAAACATCGGGTTGAGGATTGCCTTTCACCAATTGAAGAAGCCGATCGCATTCTCGCCAATCGAGGGACGCTTGTATTCTCGCCAGATGAAGCCCACTCCAATCGGATGGATGCCTGCCTGGGGGGTTTGGATACGGTCGAAGTCGTCGCTGAGGAAGTTTGTTCAGCGTGGGCATGGGGATCGATTGAAGTCGGCTGGGAAGCCGTAGTTGCGAGTTACGAAGCGTTTTCACCTCTGTTTGCGTCGCACATTGCGCAATACTCCAAAATGCAGTCGGCGAGGCCCAAAAGCGGGCGGCCACCAATGGTGATCCTTCTGTCAAGTCTTGGCTGGGCGAACTCCCCCACTCACCAGAACGGTGATTTGGTGGGAACAATATTAGCTCGCGCCTCTGGCAACGTGAGGCTAGTTACCCCTATAGGAGCCTCGTCCGCGTCGATGAGAATCAACGACGTTCTCGATAGGCCCGACTCGATTGTCCTCGTGGCGTGCTCGAAACAACCACTGGTGAATCCGCCCGATCCCGGAGGATCCGTAATTCGTTTACGTATTGAGGGTAGTAAGCAACCAGATGGCATGCTAGTCGCGATCGGCGGCATCTGCGTTACTGAGTGCATAGCTACGGCCGCCATCGCTCACGAGATGTTTTCCCTCTCGATTGAAATTCGTGCCGTTGCTGAAGTGTCAATCATGAGGATACATATCAATCACGATGCAGGGCTCCCGTCAACTCTCCCAGTCGTCAGCGTATCTTGGTGCGCTCCGAACTTTGTCGCATCGTATCTCTGGAGACTGATCGGTCGAATGCACCCCATCGCGGGTTACCGAGAACGATGGGGCGCCACACCTTGAGAAACCTTGCGCTGTAACGGTTTAGATCGCTTCTCCCTCTTGCGGCAACTCGAGTCAGAAGCATTCCCACTCGACCTCAACAAGCTCGAACACTTGGAGAGGGTTTGGAGCCAAGCGTCGTCGACGGATACGCGCTGGCAAATCTCCCGAACCGCTGGCACGGTCTGATCTGCGACGTGCTCGTCATCCACCGCAACGAAGCGCGGACACTCAACCAAGCGACCGGCCACGGGCTCCACGTCGCCATCGCCGACTTCATCGACTTCGTGATTAGCGATGCACACGCGATCATCGACCACTGATAGACACGACGCCCTAGGTCTCAGTATCAGTGTGTGCGCGGCTTAAAAAATAAATCACTGAGGGCGAGAAGGCAGAGATGTTGGAATGGCTACCTACGATGAAACGGTGGAGAACAAGACAACCCAAGAGGTGACGGTCCCACCCAAGGCAACAAGACGGGTGCTCTCCCCGAGCT